>JAFIGU010000088.1 GCA_017849555.1 Sphingomonas sp.
AGAGCGATGCTGATGCATCGTGATCGACGCGCGACGCCGCATGGCGCCAAAAGCCGCCCGCCGCAGAGCGGTCGCCCGGAGAAGCCCGCTGGACGGCGTCGCTTGCTTGCGCGTAGCGACTGCTACGCGTCTGCGCTGCACTCCTTGCCAGCGGGCTTCTCCGGGCGATCACGACGTCGTCCCGATTAGATTTGGGCCCTCAGGCGGCCGGCTGAAACCCTTGCCTCCCGGTCTGCGTCTGAGCATGAGATGCTGACGCAGCCGGGAGCAACGGGTGTCGAACCAGATTGAGGTCCTTTACTACGCGGTCGAATGGATCGTGCGGATCGGCGCGCTGATCGTCGTCCCGCAGCGCCGCTCACCCAACGCCACCCGCGCGTGGCTGCTGCTGATCTTCTTCCTGCCGATCCCGGGGCTGATCCTCTATCTGCTGATCGGCAATCCGCGCTTCCCGGCGTGGCGCCGACAGCGCTTCGCGGCGCTGCAGCCCTTTTTTCGCGAGACCGCCGCGAGCCTTGCCGCGCACGCCCCGAGGCTGGGCGACAATCGCCCGACCGCCGATCTCGCCGCGACGCTCGGGCATGTGCCCGCGACGACGGGCAACGACATCACGCTGATCGACGATTATGACGCGGTGATCGACCGGCTCGTCGCCGATATCGATGCCGCGCAGCGCTTCGTCCATATCCTCGTCTATATCTTCGCCGACGATCATGTCGGCCGGCGCATCGCCGCCGCCTTGGGACGAGCGGTGGCACGCGGGGTCGAGGCGCGGGTGATGTTCGATCCGGTCGGCTCGCATCACTGGCGCAAGGGCACGCTCGCGATGCTGCGCGCGCACGGCGTCGAGGTGATGGAATCGCTGCCGTGGCGGCTGTGGCGCAACCGCTCGCGCCGCGACATGCGCAACCACCGCAAGCTGTTCGTGATCGACGGGTGCATCGGCTATGCCGGATCGCAGAATATCGTCGCGAAGGATTTCCGCCCGGGGGTGGTCAATCGCGAGCTGGTCGCGCGCGTCACCGGGCCGGTGGTCGCGGCGATGGAGGCGATCGTCCGCGGCGACTGGTGCCTCGAAACCGGCATCCTCCCCGAACACCGGATCGAATTGCCCGCCGCGACCGGCGACGCCGATGCGCAGCTGATGCCGAGCGGCGCCAATTACCGGCTCGAAGGGTTCGAATCTCTGCTCGTCTGGCAGCTCCACCAGGCGTGCGAGCGGATCGTGATGGTCGCGCCCTATTTCATCCCCGACGAAGGCGTGCTCGCCGCGCTGCAGACCGCCGCCGCGCGCGGGGTGACGGTCGACATCGTGCTGTCCGAAGTGGTCGACCAGCGGCTCGTCAATCTGTCGCAAAGCTCCTATTACGACGAGCTGATGGCGGTCGGGGTACGGATCCACCTGTTCCGCGGCTTCCTGCTCCACGCCAAGAATGTCGGGATCGACGGGCGGCTGGCGATCGTCAGTTCGAGCAACGTCGATCTGCGCTCGTTTCAGCTCAACGAGGAGGCGAGCCTCTTGCTCTACGACCCCGCGTCGGTCGCCGCGGTCGAGGCGATCCAGCGCGGATATCTCGCCCAGTCCGACACGATCGATCTGGCGCAATGGCGGCAACGCTCGCTGGCGCGGCGGCTGGCCGAGAATGTCGCGCGACTGTTCAACTCTTTGCTCTAGGTTGCGTCGTTCCTCGGGGAGGGTTTGTGCTCGGCGCGTTAACTCAACTGCCCGCCCGCCTTGCGCCACGCATCGATCCCGCCCTGGATATGGAACACCGCGAGCCCCGCCGCGCGCGCTTCCTGCACCGCCATCGCCGAACGCTCGCCGAACGCGCAATAGAAGAGCAGCCGCCGGTCGGGCAGCTTCGCCAGCTCGTGGAGCATCCCCCCCTCCCCGATGCTGTCGTGGAGATTGGGATAGGGCAGATGAAGCGAGCCGCAGATCACGCCGTTGCGCGCGCGCTCGCCCTCTTCGCGCAGATCGATCAGCATCACGTCGGGCGCGCCGACCAGCCTTACCGCTTCCTCGGCGCACACCGCCCAGCCGGCACGCGCGATCGCCTCCTGATCGAGCCCGACGCGGACATTGGCGGGCACCGCGACATCCATCATCTTGGGATCGGCGAGCTTCAGATTGTGCATCAGCTCGGCATATTTGTCGGCGCTGGAAACCTGCAGCCGCGGGTTGTGCGCGCGCTCCTCGCCGATCGTCGATACCGTATCGCCCTTATAATCGTGCGCCGGATAGACCAATGTCGCATCGGGGAGCTTGAGCAGCCGCCCGAACAGCGACTCATATTGCATCCGCGCGTCGCCGTTCTGGAAATCGGTGCGCCCCGTGCCGCGGATCAGCAGGGTATCGCCGGTGAACACGCGATCGGGCAATGCGAAGCTATAGGAATCGTCGGTATGCCCCGGCGTGTAGATCACATCGAGCGACACGCCCTCGATCGTCAGCCTGTCGCCGTCGGCGAGCCGCATCGAGACGATATCGGCCTTGGTCTGCTCGCCCATCACGGTGATGCAATGCGTCCGGTCGCGCAGCGCGCCGAGCGCGGTGATATGATCAGCGTGAAGATGCGTATCGACCGCCTTGACCAGCTTGAGATCGAGCTCGCGGATCAATTGCAGGTAACGGTCGGTCCGCTCCAGCACCGGATCGATGATCAGCGCCTCCCCGCCCGCGCGGCTCGCCAGCAGATAGGAATAGGTGCTCGACGCGGAATCGAACAATTGGCGAAAGATCATCACGCCCTCCTCCGCGCGAGCACCCGCAACCTCAATCGCGCGGCTGCGCGATCACCCGAAGATACGGCTTGAGCGTCTTCCACCCCTCAGGATATTTCGCCGCCGCCGCCTCGTCCGAGACCGAGGGCGGGATGATCACATCGTCGCCGGGGCGCCAGTTCACCGGGGTCGCGACGGTGTGTTTGGCGGTGAGCTGGCACGAATCGAGCAGCCGCAGCACCTCGTCGAAATTGCGACCGCTGCTCATCGGATAGATCAGCATCGCCTTTATGCGCTTGTCCGGCCCGATGACGAACACCGCGCGGACAGTGGCATTGTCGACCGCGGTGCGCCCTTCCGAGGTCTCGCCGGCGTCGCGCGGCAGCATGCCATAGGCCTTGGCGACCTTCAGATCGGTATCGCCGATCATCGGGTAATTGACCTTATGCCCCTGCGTTTCCTCGATATCCGCCGCCCAGCGCGCATGATTGTCGACCGGATCGATGCTGAGCCCGATGATCTTGGTATTGCGCTTGTCGAACTCGGGCTTGAGCCCGGCCATATAGCCGAGCTCGGTGGTGCAGACCGGGGTGAAATCCTTGGGGTGCGAGAACAGGATCGCCCAGCCGTCGCCGATCCATTCGTGGAAGTTGATCGGCCCCTCGGTGGTGTTTGCGGTGAAATCCGGCGCGATATCGTTGATCAGCAGCGTCATGCTCTCGCCCTCCTGTGCTTTTCGACCCGGCGTACCCGCGCGCAGAAGGTCGTCCGCACCAAGATACGCCTGAAACCGGGTATCGCTCCACTATAGAGCCATGCCCGATGCCGGGCCACGCCAATTCAGTGGAGGTGACGCAGCTTGTCCGGGTTGCGCATCACATAGATAGCGACGACCTTGCCGTCCTCGATCTCCAGCGCGGTGGTCTGCAATTCGCCGTCGGATTCGCGCGTCACGAAGCCGGGCAGTCCGTTGACGAACGCGGTCCGCACCAATTGCGAGCGGTGTTTCCGGAACAGCACCGCCAGCGCCTTGTGGACCTGCATGACCTGCTTGAACCCGAGTACCAGCTTCATCGCCGCCGGGCGCTTGCCGCCGCCGTCGGAATGGATGCTGACATCGGCGGCGAGCATCGCGCCGAGCGCGGTCATGTCGCCCCCGCGCGACGCGGCGAAAAACGCTTCGGCGATCGCCATCCCGCGCTCTTTCTCGACCTTGAAGCGCGGCCGGGCCTCGCGGACGTGCGCCCGGGCACGCGCGGCGAGCTGGCGGCACGCCGCGGCATCGCGCGCGATCGTCGTCGCCACCTCGTCGAAGCCGACCCCGAAGACGTCGTGGAGCAGGAACGCCGCCCGTTCGAGCGGCGAGAGCCGTTCGAGCGCGAGCATCAGCGGCAGGGTCACGTCCTCCGCCTCTTCCTCTTCCTCGACGATCGGATCGGGCAGCCACGGGCCGATATAGGTTTCGCGATTGTGCCGCGCCGATTTGAGCTGATCGAGGCACAGCCGCGTCACGGTGCGGCGCAGGAACGCCTCGGGCTCGCGCACCGCGGCGCGGTCGGCCCCCATCCAGCGGATGAAGGCCTCCTGCACCACGTCCTCGGCATCGGCGACCGAACCGAGCATGCGATAGGCGACGCGCAGCAGCCGCGGGCGCAGCGGATCAAAGCTTTCCGCCGCGCCGGCGCTCGTCATGCCGCGACCTGCTGCTGCACCGCCTTGGCCGCCTCGGGCTCGATCCACAACCCGAAGCCGACCGCGAGCCGGTTCCAGCCGTTGATGATGTTGATCATCAGCGTGAGCTTGACCTGCTCCTCCTGGGAGAAATGCGCGCTGAGGGCGGCATAGGCCTCTCGGTGGTGATGCCCTTCGGACAGGCGGGTCAGCGCATCGGTCCACCCCAGCGCGGCGCGCTCGCGATCGGTGTAGCACGGCGCCTCGCGCCACGCGGAGAGCAGGTAGATGCGCTGTTCGGTCTCGCCCTGCGCGCGCGCCTCGACGGTGTGCATATTGATGCAATTGGCGCAGCCGTTGATCTGCGAGGCGCGGATCTTGACCAGTTCGATAAGGCTCGGCTCGAGGCTGGCGGCGATCGCCATCGACGCGCCGGTCCAGGTCTTCATCAGTTGCGGGGCAGCGGCATAGGGGTTGAGCTTGGCAGTCATGGTCGGGGTCCTTTCGTGGGTTCCGGTGACATGACGAGCCAACGATGCCGGGCGTGACATCGGGCGAAGATTTTTCTGATTTTTTTCTCGCTCTCCCCTGTGAGGAGAGAGTTCACACCGTGATCCGCGGCATCTCCCCCGGCCCGACGGTCATCACATCCTGCCAGTCCGGGTGCTTTTCGTATCGCGCGCGGACATAGGGACAGAGCGGGATGATCTTGAACCCGCCGCTGCGCGCATCGGCGATCAGATAGTCGACCAACGCCGCCGCGGCGCCGGTGCCGCGCAGCGCCTCGGGCGCGCCGGTATGGTCGGCGCTGATCAGCCCCGGCCCGCGATGCGTGAAGGTGAGTTCGGCCTCGGCGTCAATCCCGGCGACCCGCGCGACATAGCGGCCGTGACGCGCGCCATCCTCTTTGGTGATCGTGATATCGGCCATCGCCTTCATTCCTTCGTCATGACAGCCGCCACCGGTCTCGCCGCCAACATCAGTGCGCCGCCTCGGGCATCGGGGTGAATTCGCGATCGTCGCCGACCGGCAGCTTCATCCGCTGCTGCCGCCAATCCTCCGCCGCCTGTTCGAGCCGCTCCTTCGACGAGGAGACGAAATTCCACAGCAGGAAGCGCTCGCCGATCGGCTCGCCGCCCAGCACCATCACCGTCGAAGGCTGGCGCGCCTCGACGTCCACCGCGTCGCGCCCGGCGAGCACCGCCATCTGTCCCGCGTTCAGCACCGTCCCGCCGACCGTCACCTCGCCGCTCGCGCAATAGACCGCGCGCTCGGGGTAGGCGGTGGTCACGCTGCGTCGCGCGCCGGGCGACATTTCCCAATGCTGGTAGAATTGGGGCGAATGGACCTTGACCCCGGCGGTCAGCCCGTCGGCGGTGCCCGCGATCAGCCGGCCGCGCACCCCGTCCTCGGTCCATTGCGGCAGGTCGTCGCCCTCGCGGTGATCGAAGCTCGGGTCGGTCTCCTCGTCCGCCAGCGGCAGCGCGACCCACGCCTGGATGCCGTGCATGTTGGCGCCGTGCGACCGCGCATATTCGAGCCGCTCGCTATGCGTGATCCCGCTCCCCGCGACCATCCAATTGACCTCGCCGGGACGGATTTCCTGCTCATAGCCCAGGCTGTCGCGGTGCGTGATCTGCCCGGAATAGAGATAGGTCACCGTCGCCAGCCCGATATGCGGATGCGGGCGCACGTCGAGCTCGCGCGGGATGCCCGGCGCCAGCTCTAGCGGCCCCAAGTGATCGAAGAAGATATACGGCCCGACCATCCGCCGCGCGTGGAACGGCAACACCCGGCCGACCACGAAGCCGCCGCCGAGATCGCGGCTGCGCTTGTCGATAATGCGTTCGATCGTCACGTCATTTCCTTCCGGAGCGGATTCGTTTCGCGCACCATCGCGCCGCGCCGCGCGTAAGTCGAGCATTGACCTTCGCGCGCATTCGCCGCACCTCGCGCGCCGAAGAGGGAGTGTAATTTTTGAAAACGGCCGATTTCCTGATCATCGGTGGCGGCATCGCCGGCGTCTCCGCCGCTGCCCGCCTCGCCCCGCACGGCCGAACGCTGCTGCTCGAAGCGGAAAGTG
The DNA here is from genome assembly GCA_017849555.1 of Sphingomonas sp. GTDB lineage: Bacteria > Pseudomonadota > Alphaproteobacteria > Sphingomonadales > Sphingomonadaceae > Sphingomonas > Sphingomonas lycopersici. Next base: position 6,479 of record JAFIGU010000088.1, read on the forward strand.
CGTTCGGTTATCATTCGAGCGGCCGCAGCGCGACCTTCTATCATTTCGGGATCGGCAAATCGGTGGTCCGCGGGATGACCGCGTTCAGCCGCACGCATTTTGAGACCACCACCGCCGCCGGGGTGGAGCTTTCGCGCCCCTCCGCCGCCTTGTTCATCGCCACGCCGGGTATGGTCGACGGGCTCGACGAGCTCGAGGCGGAGATGGCGCGCTACAGCGACCGGCTCGAACGGCTCGATGCGGCGGGGGTGAAGGCGATCGTGCCGATCCTCAACACCGGCGGCGACGGCGTGGTCGCCGGGGTGATCGATCGCACCGCGCGCCGGCTCGATAGCGAGGCGCTGCAGCAGGATTATCGCGCGACGCTCAAGAAAGCGGGCGGCGAGGCGATCCCCGACGCGCGGGTCGTTGCGGTCGCACGCGAAGGCGGTGCGTGGACGGTCACCACCGCCGCCGGCGACAGTTACGCCGCGCCGGTCCTGATCAATGCCGCCGGCGCGTGGTGCGACGAGATCGCGCGCCTCGCCGGAGTCGCGCCGCTTGGGCTGCAACCGCTGCGGCGGACGATCATCGTGTTCGACGCGCCGGCCGAGCTCGACGTGCGCGACTGGCCGTTCACCAAGACCGCGGTCGACGATTTCTACATGCTCCCCGAATCCGGCCGACTGCTCGCCTGCCCGGTCGACGAGGTCCCGAGCGATCCCGGCGACGCGCAGCCCGAGGAATATGACATCGCGCTCGCCGCGTCGAAGGTCGAGGAATATACCTCGGTGCCGATCCGCCGGATCAGCCATAGCTGGGCGGGGCTGCGCACCTTCACCCACGATCGCGTCCCCGTCGCCGGGTTCGCGCCCGACGCATCGGGGTTCTTCTGGCTTGCCGGTCAGGGCGGATACGGGCTGCAGACCGCTCCCGCGATGAGCGCGATCACCGAGGCGCTGATCGCCGGCACCGCCTGGCCCGAGATGCTGACCGAGTGGGGCGTCACCCCGCAGGCGATGTCGCCCGAACGGCTCAAGCCGCGCGGCTGAGCGCCGTTTCGGCCATTACTGCTTGTGGTCGCGCTTTTGCCGATCGGCGCCAGTCTGCGGATAGCCCGAGCCGGTCGCGGAGTCGCTGTCGAAATCCTCGCCGGCGTTCCCGCCCCCCGCCCCCGATCCGGCGCCGCGCACCTCGCCGGTCTCTGGATCGACGCGGGCGCGCTTGCCGTTGTCCGGGGGCAGATCGGGACGCTGCCGTTTGGCTGGTTGGTTCATGCCGCTTCTCCTGAATGCCCGATCAACGTGCCATTGCACGCGGCCGCTCCCCCGAACTGATCCAGGTTAGGCAAAGCGCACGGAACGTCGGCGCGCCACGACATTTGGAAATGCCAGGAGCAGCGCGATGAACAACCGCAGCAACGAACCTCGGCAATCCGGCGGCGAGGTCGAGGGCCCGCCGGACACCAAACGCAACCGCGACCAGACCAACGAGGGCGAGTCGAGCGAAGAACCGGCCGAAGGCGGCGAGGAAACCGCGCCGCGGCAACCCGGTTCTCCGGGTTAACCGCGCCCACCGAGGACCTCACTATCGGCGATACAAGTAAGCCCCGTCGCTTTTCAGCGGCGGGGCTCCCTGAAGGTTTACTCAACACGCTCGGTGTGACCAAAGCCTTCGATACCGGATCGTCTTTCGATCGATCGGCGTGGTTTCAACGCGCCGGATCGGGCGCGGTTCCGGCGAAAGCGCGTTATCGCCCCCGCCGGCGCAATTGCCGCGCGAGCGAGTCCGCCGCCAGCACATAGGCAGGGCCGCCGCACACCGTCCAGGCTTCGGGCAGCTTCAACCGCGGGATCGTGCCGAGCAGCGGATGATGGAGCAATTCGATGCCCTGATCGGTCACCTGATCGGTCGCGGTTTCGACGATCAGATAGTCCGGCCGCGCCCGCGCCATTTCCTCCAGCCCGACGCGGGCCAGCGCCGGCTTGCCCAACCGTGCGGCAAGATTCGTCAGCCCGACCCGATGCATCAGATCGTCGACCAACGTACCGGTGCCGGTGAGATAGCCGCGCCGCTGATAATAAGCCGCGGTGGCGCGGTGCCCGGCGTCGCGCGGGATTCGCGCCAGCGCGGCATCCATCCGCGCGATCAGCGCGGTGCCACGTTCGGGATGCCCGACCGCCGCTGCAACCATCCGCACCTGCGCACGGATCTCGGCATAACTTTCGGCGGGCACGAGATCGAGCGTCGCGATCGAACGGCCGCGTAACTGCGCCATCGTCTCGCGGCGACGGCCGGGCGTGGCGATGACCAGATCGGGGCGCAGCGCCAGCACCTCCTCCGCCCCACCGCGGGTGATCGGCACCGACCGGGCCGCGGCAGCGACGGCGGACATTTGCGGATCGCGCGCGAAATTGGTCAATGCCGCGATCTGCCCGCGATCGGCGAGCGCGAGCAGATATTGGTCGGCGCCCAGGGTGAGCGACACGATCCGGCGAGGTGCAGCGGGCGGAGGCGGGGCGGCGCCGAGCAGGATCGTCAGCAAAGGCAGAAGGAGCAAGCGGCGCATCGCATCCGCGCCTTTGCCCGATTGCCGGCGTCCAGGCGAGAGGTGATCTTAGGTCCGTTAACGCTCCACTCGGCTCCCCCGTGTCCTCGCGAAGGCGGGGACCTAATGGTGAGAACACAACGGATGAGTCCCGGAATCCTTTCCCGTCATGCCGGGTGAGAGATGCGGGAACCATCCGTCTGTATCTACCCACTAGTCTGGGCTCCCGCCTGCGCGGCAGCACAAAGGAGGGTTTGCACGACGGAAAAACGAGTTCTCCTCCGTTCCGATCCGCGCTAGGCACCCGCCGGTCCCCGCGCCCGCGTCGGGCCTACCCCCTTGCCCGACGAGGCTGCCCGATCGTGACCCGCCGCTGGCTCTGGCCCGCCCTGATCCTCGCAATGCTGGTCGCGGGCGTGCTCGGCGTGGGCATCGGCAGCACCTCGATCGCGCCGGGCCGCGCGCTTGCCGCGCTTGCCGGGCATGGCGATCCGATCGAGCGCGCGATCCTGATCGAGCTCAGGCTGCCACGCGCGATCCTCGGGCTCGCGGTCGGCGCGATGCTCGGGCTCGCCGGCGCTGCGCTGCAAGGCTATCTGCGCAATCCGCTCGCCGAACCTTCGGTGCTCGGTGCGTCGAACGGCGCGGCGCTCGGCGCAGTGGTCGCGCTCTATTTCGGGATCGCCGAGTGGAATGCGGTCGCGCTGCCGGTGCTCGCGATCGCCGGCGCGCTGGTGACGCTCGCGGCGCTGTTCGCGCTCGCCGGGCGATCGGAAAGCCCGCTGACCCTGATCCTCGCCGGGATCGCGGTGGCGACATTGACCGGCGCCGGGATCAGCCTCGCGCTCAATCTGTCGCCCAACCCCTTCGCGGCGATGGAGATCATGACCTGGCTGCTCGGCAGCCTCGAGGATCGCTCGTTCCGCCACGTCCTGCTCGCGCTGCCGTGCATCGCGATCGGCATCGTGCTGCTCGCCGGGCAAGGCCGCGCACTCGATGCGCTGACGCTCGGCGAAGACGGCGCGGCCGCGTTGGGGATCGATCTCCGCGCGACGCGGATGCGGCTGATGCTCGGAGTGGCGATCGGGGTCGGCGGGGCGGTCGCGGTTTCGGGGGCGATCGGGTTCGTCGGGTTGATCGTTCCGCATCTCGTCCGCCCGCTCACCGATCGCAGTCCGTCGGCGGTGCTGTGGCCGAGCGCGCTCGCCGGGGCGGCGTTGCTCGCGCTGGCCGATGTCGCGGTGCGGGTGATCCCCGCGACCAACGAATTGAAGCTCGGCGTGGTCACCGCCTTTCTCGGCGTGCCGGTCTTCCTCGTCCATCTGATGCGGGAGCGGCGACTGTGGTGAGCATCGCCGCGGATCGGGTGAGCGTCTCCCTCGGCGGGCGGCATGTGGTGCGCGAGGTATCGGCCGCGCTGACGCCGGGCCGGCTGGTCGGCGTGCTCGGTCCCAATGGCGCGGGCAAATCGACGCTGGTCCGCGCATTGCTCGGGCTGGTCCCGCATCACGGCAATGTGACGATCGACGGCATCGCGCGCACCGCGATGTCGCGCGCCGCGATCGCGCAGGCGGTCGCCTATCTGCCGCAGGGGCAGGTGCTGCACTGGCCGCTGACGGTCGCGCGGCTGGTCGCGCTCGGGCGGCTGCCGCACCTCGCGCCCTTTTCGCGGCTCGCCGATTCGGATCACGCCGCGATCGATCATGCGATGGCGCGCGCCGGGGTCACGTCGCTCGCCGACCGGCTCGCGACCGAATTGTCGGGCGGCGAGCGCGCGCGCGTATTGCTCGCGCGGGCGCTCGCGGTCGAGGCGCCCGCGCTGATCGCCGACGAGCCGCTCGCCAGCCTCGATCCGGCGCATCAGATCGAGGGGATGGAATTGCTCCGCGCCGAAGCCGACGCCGGCCGGCTGGTCGTCGCGGTGCTCCACGACCTGACGCTCGCCGCGCGTTTCTGTGATCGCGTGCTGGTGATGGCGGAGGGCGCGCTGGTCGCGGACGGCGCGCCGCGCCATGTGCTGACCGCCGAGTTGCTGGCGCGCGTTTATGGCATTACCGCCTATTTCGGGGAGGGCGCCACCCCGATGCTCGTGCCGCTCGACCGGCTGCGTTGACGATCCATTTGACCTTCTGACCGAAAAAGCGCCTATTCGTCGCCGTCCCAAGGGGCTGGCGGCAAAGCGAGGGGTGCGATGGATCTTAAGATCAACGGCGCGGATCACCAGGTCGACGTCCCCGACAATATGCCGCTATTATGGGTCGTGCGCGACGTGATCGGGCTGACCGGCACCAAATTCGGCTGCGGCATCGCGCAATGCGGGGCATGCACCGTCCATCTCGACGGCGTCGCGGTGCGCTCGTGTCAGTTGCCGGTCGGCGCGGTCGGGGGACGCGCGATCACCACGATCGAGGGCGTCGGCGCGACTCCGGCGGGCGCGAAGATCCAGAAGGCGTGGCTCGATCTCGAAGTGATCCAGTGCGGCTATTGCCAGCCGGGGCAGGTGATGTCGGCCGCGGCATTGCTCGCCGCCAATCCGCAGCCCGACGACGAGGCGATCGACGCGGCGATGGCGGGCAATCTCTGCCGCTGCGGCACCTATGTGCGCATCCGCGAGGGGATCAAGCATGCCGCTCGCGCCTGATCTCTCGCGCCGCGCCATCCTGCAGGGCGGCGGCGCGCTCGTCGCCGGGCTGCTGGTCGCGATCGAACTGCCCTGGGCCGCCGCGCGCGCCGACGAGCCGGAGCCGACCGGCAAGCGTTTCAACGCCTTCATCCATGTCGCCCCCGACAACACGGTGACCTTCACGCTCCCCGCGGTGGAAATGGGTCAGGGCGCCTTCACTTCGCAGACCCAATGCCTTGCCGAGGAATTGGACGTCGCCCTCGACAAGGTGATGACCGTCCCTGCCCCGCCCGATCAGGCCAATTATGGCAGCCCGGCGCTGGTTGTGCAGGCGACCGGCGGATCGACCACGACGATGGCGTGGAGCGGCCCGTTGCGGAAGGCCGGCGCCACCGCGCGCGCGATGCTCGTCGCCGCCGCCGCGGCACGCTGGCAGGTCGATCCCGCCAGCCTGACGACGGAGAACGGCGTGATCACCCACGCGCCGAGCGGCCGGACGATCGCTTATGGCGCGGTCGCCGATGCCGCCTCGCGGCTCACCCCGCCCAAAGACGTCCCGCTCAAGGACCCCGCGCATTTCCGCCTGATCGGCAAGCCGGTGCATCGCATCGACACGCCCGACAAGGTGACCGGCAAGACCGTCTACGGCATCGACGTGATGCTGCCGGGGATGAAGTTCGCGACGCTGATGGCCTCGCCGGTGCTCGGCGGGAAGGTAGGATCGGTCGATCAGGCGCAGGCGATGACCGTCCCCGGGGTCAGGCAGGTGGTGGTGCTCGACGATCTCGTCGCGGTGGTCGCCGACAATACCTGGGCCGCGATGCAGGGGCTCAACGCGCTCGCGATCGAATGGGCGCCGGGCAGCAATGCCGGGCTCGATCAGGCGCAGCTCTGGGCCGGGCTCGAAAAGGCCGCACAAGGCCCCGGCGTCACCGCCAAGAAGGAAGGCGACGCGCCGGCGAAGCTCAAGGACGGCACGTTGTTCGAGCAGAGCTACGAGCTGCCCTATCTCGCGCATGCCCCGATGGAGATGACCAATTGCGTTGTCCACGTTCATGACGGCGGCTGCGAAGTCTGGACCGGCACCCAGGTCCCCGGCTTCGCGCAGGCCGGCGCGGCCAAGGCGCTCGGCATCCCGCCCGAGAAGGTGACGATCCATAACCACATGATCGGCGGCGGCTTCGGGCGACGGCTCGAGGTCGACGGGGTGGTCAAGGCGACGCGCATCGCCGCGCATGTCGACGGGCCGCTGAAGGTGATCTGGTCGCGCGAGGAGGATATCCGCCAGCAACTCTATCGCCCGCTCTATAACGAGCATCTCAAAGCGCGGGTGGAGAACGGCCGGATCACCGCCTTGCATCATCGCGTCACCGGCGGATCGGTGATGGCGCGCTGGCTGCCCGTGGCGTTCACCAACGGGGTCGACAGCGATGCGGTCGAGGGCGCGGTGGACGTGCCCTATGCGATCGGCAACCGGCTGGTCGAATATATCCGTCACGAAAGCGCGGTGCCGGTCGCCTTCTGGCGCGGTGTCGGGCCGAACGGCAGCATCTTCTCGGTCGAGTGTTTCATCGATCTGATCGCGCGCAAGACGGGGAGCGATCCGCTCGACTTCCGCCGCGCGCATCTTGAGAAGAACCCGCGCGCGCTGGGTGTCCTCAATCTCGTGGCGGAAAAGGCCGGCTGGGGAACCCCGGCCCCGCCTTCGCCCCACGGCGCGCGGCGCGGGCGCGGGATCGCGCTGATGAACGCCTTCGGCAGCTTCCTCGCGGCGATCGCCGATGTGGCGGTCAACGATACCGGCGACGTCCGCGTCACCCGGCTGGTGATCGCCGCCGATGTCGGGCAGGTCGTCAACCCCGATACGCTCGAGGCGCAGATCCAGGGCGGCGCGACCTTCGGGCTATCGACGGTGCTGTTCGACAAGATCACCTTCGCCGGCGGCAAGGTCGAACAGGGCAATTTCAACGACTACCGCATCCTGCGCATCGACGAGATGCCGGTGATCGAGGCGCATGTCGTGCCGAGCAAGGAAAATATGGGCGGGATCGGCGAGCCGGGCACGGTGGTCACGCAGCCGGCCGTCGCCAATGCCGTCTATGCCGCGACCGGGGTGCAGCTGACGCGCATGCCGATCGATCGCGCGCTGATCGCGAAGGGAGCCTGAGCATGCGGCGAATCCTCACGCTCATCGCCGGCGCGATCATCGTCGTGCTCGGCGCGATCTTCGGCCGCATGATCCTCCAGCCCGGGCCTTATGGCTTCGCCGGCGGCAATCGGGTCGATCTCGCCAGCTACAAGGGCGCCTCGCCCACCGGCGTCCCGGCCGAGCTTGCCGCCGCCGATCCGCGTACCCGCGGCGAATATGTCACCCGCATGGCCGATTGCGAGGCGTGCCACACTGCCAAGGGCGGCACGCCCTTTGCTGGCGGTCGCCCGTTCGTCCTGCCGTTCGGGACGATCTACACCCCGAACATCACCCCCGATCCCGAAACCGGGATCGGCAAATGGACCGACGCGCAATTTCTCACCGCGGTCCACAAGGGCATCGCGCCGGACGGGTCGCGGCTCTATCCCGCTTTCCCCTACGCCTCCTACACCCGGCTGACCGATGCCGATGTGCTGGCGATCAAGAGCTATCTGTTCTCGCTCAAGCCGGTGCGTCAGGCGAACAAGCCCAACACCTTCGGCTTCCCGTTCAACCAGCGCTGGCTGATGGGAATCTGGTCCGCCTTCTTCAACGACGACAAACGCTTCCAGCCCGTCCAGGAGCAGAGCCCGGCGTGGAACCGCGGCGCCTATCTCGTCGAGGCCGCGGGCCATTGTGGCGAATGCCACACGCCCCGCAATCTCCTGCAGGCGCTCGACCAGCGCCAGAAATTCGCCGGCGGACAGGCCGAGGGCTGGAACGCCTATAATATCACCAGCGACCGGATCAGCGGCATCGGCGCGTGGAGCAACGACGAGCTCGCCGCTTATCTTACCACCGGTCACGCGAAGGGCCGCGGGGTCGCCTCCGGGCCGATGCACGAGGCGGTCGCGCTCAGTATCTCCAAGCTGACCAAATCGGATATCGCCGCGATGGTCACCTATCTCAGGACCGTCCCCGCGATCCGCAGCGATCGCCTGCCCCAGCCCGCCGGCCCCGCGCCCGCCTCGCCCAAGCTCGCGTCGATCGACAATCCGGTCGGCAAGCGCATGTTCGAGGGCAATTGCGTCGCCTGCCACGCCTGGACCGGCGCGGGGGCGATCATCGAGGAAGCGCGGCTCACCGGCGTCCGATCGGTCAACGATCCGACCGCCACCAATGTCGCGCAGATGATCCTCAACGGCGCGGGCAGGCCCGGCACCGGGCGGCCTTATATGCCGAGCTTCGCCGATGCCTATTCGGACAGCGAGGTCGCCGCGGTCGCCAATTATGTCACCGCGCGGTTCGGCGCCGCGGGATCGAGCATCACGCCGAAGGAGGTCGCCGCGCTGCGCCGCCAGAACTGAGGCGCTATCGCGCGGCCGGCGTGCAGGCTACAGCGCGGCCGATGCTTCGCCTGACCGAATTGACGCTGCCGCTGCACCACGCCGACGAAGCCCTGCCGGCGGCGATCTGCAAAAGGCTGCGGATCACCCCGCGCGAGTTGATCCGCTATGTCGTCGCGCGTCGGGCGAACGATGCGCGGGATAAGACCCGGATCCAGCTCGTCTATTCGGTCGACGTCAATGTGAAGAACGAGGCCGCGGTACTCGCGCGCTTCCGCAAGGACCGCAACGTCCAGCCGACGCCGGACACCAGCTACAAATTCGTCACGCAAGCGCCCCCCGCGGGCGCGAAGCGGCCGGTGGTGATCGGCGCGGGGCCGTGCGGGCTGTTCGCCGGGCTGATCCTTGCGCAAATGGGGTTCCGCCCGATCATCCTCGATCGCGGCAAGGTCGTGCGCGAGCGGACCAAGGACACCTGGGGGCTGTGGCGGCGCAGCGTGCTCAACCCCGAATCCAACGTCCAGTTCGGCGAGGGCGGCGCCGGCACCTTTTCGGACGGCAAGCTCTACAGCCGGATCAAGGATCCGCGGCACCTCGACCGCAAGGTGCTGAGCGAATTCGTCAAGGCCGGCGCGCCGCCCGAGATCCTCACCGAGGCGCATCCACATATCGGCACCTTCCGGCTGGTCACGATGGTCGAGAGTCTGCGCGAGACGATCGAGGGGCTCGGCGGCGAATATCGCTTCCAGACGCGTGTCGACGGCCTCGATATCGAGACCGGCGCGAACGGTGAGCGCCATATCCGCGGGCTGCACCTTCACACCGGCGACTATCTCGAGGCCGATCGCGTGGTGATGGCGATCGGGCATAGCGCGCGCGATACCTTCGCGATGCTCCAGGCGGCGGGGGTGCATGTCGAGGCCAAGCCGTTCTCGATCGGGGTCAGGATCGAGCATCCGCAATCGTGGATCGATCGTTCGCGCTTCGGCGCCGACGCGGGCCATCCGATCCTCGGCGCCGCCGAATATCATATCTCGCATCACTGCGGGAACGGCCGCACGGTCTACAGCTTCTGCATGTGCCCCGGCGGCACCGTGGTCGCCGCGACATCCGAAGTGGGGCGCGTCGCGACCAACGGGATGAGCCAATATTCGCGCAACGAGCGCAACGCCAATTCGGGGTTCGTCGTCGCGATCGACCCGGCGCGCGACTATCCCGGCGACCCGCTCGCCGGGATCGCCTTCCAGCGGCATTGGGAGTCGCTGGCCTTCGTCGCCGGCGGCTCCAACTATCGCGCCCCCGCGCAGCGCGTCGGCGATTTCCTCGCCGGCCGCCCGTCGGAATCGCTGGGCAGCGTGATCCCCTCCTATCGCCCCGGCGTCACCCCGACCGACCTTTCGCAATGCCTCCCCGCCTTCGCGGTCGAGGCGATGCGCGAGGCGATCCCGGTGTTCGGCCGCCAGATCGCGGGCTACGACCACCCCGATGTGGTGATGACCGGGGTCGAGACGCGCACCTCGTCGCCGGTGCGCTTCACCCGTGGCGACGATTTCCAGAGCCTCAACACCCGCGGGCTGTTCCCCGCCGGCGAGGGCGCGGGCTATGCGGGGGGCATCCTCTCGGCGTCGGTCGATGGCATCAAGGTCGCCGAGGCGGTCGCGCGGAGCATCGCCGCGTGACGCTGATCCTGTTCAACAAGCCCTATGATGTCCTGAGCCAGTTCACCGACCGCGGCACTGAAGGATCGGCGCGGCGCACCTTGTCCGACTTCATCGATGTGCCGGGCGTGTACCCGGCGGGGCGGCTCGATCTCGACAGCGAGGGGCTGCTCTTGCTGACCGACGACGGCCGGCTGCAGGCGCGGATCGCCGATCCGGCGTTCAAATTGCCCAAGACCTATCTGGTCCAGGTCGAGGGCGAGATCAGCGAGACCGCGCTCGCGGCGCTGCGCCGCGGCGTCCGGCTCAAGGACGGGCCGACCCGCCCGGCGGAGGCGGAGGCGATCGCGGACCCGCAATTGTGGCCGCGCGACCCGCCGATCCGCGTGCGCAAGAGCATCCCCGATCGCTGGATCAGCCTGACGATCCGCGAAGGCCGCAACCGTCAGGTGCGCCGCATGACCGCCGCGGTAGGCTTCCCGACTTTGCGGCTGGTGCGCTGGCGCGTCGGCGACTGGACGCTCGACGGTCTGTCGCCCGGGGAGTGGCAATGCCACCCCGCGTAAAGGTCTATTTCGACGGCGGCTACCGCCCTGCCCCGATCGGGATGGAAACCGCGGTGGTGGTGGGCGGGCGCAGCTATCTGCAGCGCGATCTCGGCCCCGGCACGAGCATGGACGCCGAATGGCTGGCGTTGCGCCACGCGGTGCAGATTGCGCGCAACCTGGGGCTGGCGAACCCGCTGTTTGTCGGCGACTCGCTCGCGGTCGTCAGTCAGGCGAACGGCACGGCGAAATGCCGCGGCGCGGCCGCCAAGCACTTCGAGGCGTTGCAAGCGCTGCGCGCTGCGTCAGGCCCGCTGCATATCCGGCATGTGAAACGCGCGCAGAACCTCGCGGGCATCGCGCTGGCCCGGCTCCACGCGCGATAACGAAGCCTTGGTATTACCCGGCCGACGCGGCTGCCAGGTGGCAGTTGAATTCCTCGTCGCTGATCGTGTCGCGCACCACCAGCACGCTGCACGCGACATTGTCGACGATATACCCGCCGTTTGCGCCCGACCACCAACGATCGAGAAACGATTGCCGCCGGTGCCCCAGCACGACGAGATCGATCCCCAGCGGCCCGACCCGCTCCGAAATCAGCCGGACGGGCTCGCCGCGCAACAATTCACCGGTCGATTTCACGCCGAGCTGCCGAAGCCGCGAAAGCCCGAGATCGAGCAATTCCCGGCTGTGTGCGGAGCGCTCCACCGCGCAATGGCTTTCGGCGATGCGCGTGGACGCGGTTTCGGGATCGATGATCAGCAGATGCGCGGTCGCCTCGAACCGCTTGGCGATGAGCGCTCCTTCGCGGAGGGTGACCAGACTTTCCCTTGTCCCGTCGCTCGCGAGCAAAAGATGTTTGTACAAAGGCCGCCCTCCCCCACTTTAAGGCCACGCATCGCGACGCGGCGTCATCACCCCGGACGATTGGGAAAGCAGAGAATCGGCGCGCGGCAACATTCTCAATGCCCTCAAAGCGTTATCTCTAAATCAAATGATATCGGCGATGCGGGATCGACTATTGAGCGAGGGTCGCACGCTGCCGTCGCGATGACAAGCGCCAGGAAAGGGCGGCGCCGTCCCGATTGTGCACCGATTTTTTGCACGGGCGCGCAGGGAGCGGCCGCACGCGCCCGCTCCCGCCCCACAAGATCAGCGGAACGCGCCGTAGATGACGTCGGCGATCCGCCCGGTCCGCGTGTTGACCAGCAGCAGATCCGGCCCATAGCGCACCCAGCGATGGCCGCGCGGCGGCGGTCCGAAGCCATAAGTCGCATAATTGTCGAAATAATAAGCCGACGACAGGAACAGATGCGGCAGGATCAGCCCGATCGTCCAGCGGCGATAATGATAGCCGCGCGGATAGCGGAACGGCTTGGCCGGGATCGGCCGGAAGTTGGGCGGGCGGTGGCCAATGCCGTGCGGCGGGCGCACGACCGGCGGCCGCGTCACCGGCGGCCGGTGGCCGTTGCCCGGGCCGGGGTTCGGCGGACGGGTGATCGGCGGACGCTGGCCATTGCCCGGCCCCGGATTGGGCGGGCGCGTGATCGGCGGGCGCTGACCGTTGCCCGGTCCGGGATTGGGCGGGCGCACGCCGGGCGGGCGCTGCCCCTGGCCGGGACCACCCGGACGGCCGGGCTGCCCCGGAACGGGCTGCACTTGCGGCGCGGCGGCCTGTGCAATGGCGATGTCGGGAACCAGCAACAGGCCGGCGGACGCGAGGGGAAGCCACTTCATCGGCACTCTCCTATTATGCGTCACGGAGCGTACCGATCGTAAGTGTGCGCAGCAAGTCCCTGAAATCGAGCGCGGAAGGCGGCGCCCCGCTGGAGCCGCCGCGCCGCGCCTTATCCCGCCGCCGGAAGGTCGAGGATCACCGACGCTTCCGAGGTCTGCGTGCGATAGGTCAGCGTCTCGAGGATATAGAGCTCAACCGCATCGGCGGTGTGGTGGCGATAGCCGATCGACAGATCCTGCCCGATCGTCAGATCGAAATCGCCGCCGCGCGTGGTGACCACCACCCCGCCCTTGATCGCCGGGCACCAGATTACCTCGCGGTCGACCAGCTTCTCAATATGCTTGAGCACGGGATAGCCGTCATCGCTCTCGCCGGTGAGCTTGCTATAGGGATCGGCACCGAGCACCAGCGCATAGGGGCCATTGACCCCGGCGAGGCGCAGCGCATTGATCGCCTTCTCGACCGCCTCGGGATAGCCGCGAACATCGGCCGGCAAGCTCACTTTGGGATTGCTCGTGACCTGCCGGATGCCGTCGATGCCGGCCTGCGCATAGCCTTCGAAGACGACATGATCCTCGGCGAAGGCGATCGTGCATGCCGCATCCTTGAGCGGCTGCCAGTCGGAATCGTTGGAGCCGCGCTCGACATCGTCGATCGCCTTGCGCGTCAGCTTGAACGGCACGCACAATTCGATCACCGGGGTCACCTCGCGCTGGACGACCTGCAGCCCCTCGCGAAGCGGCGCGACCTCCTTGGTATGGCCGGTGCCGACCGCGGAGAGATCGAACCCCTTGGGACCGATCACGTCGACCACCTTGCGGGCCGCAAGGTAGCGCTTGAGCGTGCGCTTGGCCTCTTCCTCGATCTGGTCCCACGCCGCCGCCGAGATCGGCGCCAATTCGCGATGAAGATTGTTCATGTCAGTCCTCGTCCTTCAGCGATCCAATAGCGAGCGAGCCGTGCGATGCCGGCGCGACGTCCGGCGACGCGGCAGGCGCCTCCGCCGGCGCCGGGCCGTCCGGCGTCACCTCATCCAGAAACGCCGATGTCGGCACAAAGAACAATGTGCCGGTCACGGCGCGGCTGAAATCGAGCAGTCGATCGTAATTCCCGGGCGGATTGCCGACGAACATATTGTCGAGCATCCGCTCGGTGCGGCTCGGCGACCGCGCATAGCCGATGAAATAGGTGCCGTATTCGCCCTTGCCGATCGCGCCGAACGGCATGTTGTCGCGCAGGATATCGAGCTGGTTGCCGTCCTCGTCGTGGATCACGGTCAGCGCATTGTGCGCGAAAGAGGGTTTGACGTCGTCGAGCAATTCGATGTCGGACAGCTTCTTGCGGCCGACGAAGCCCTCTTGCTGCTCGACCGGCACCTTTTCCCATTTCGGCAGATCGTGCAGATATTTCTGGACGATCACATAGCTGCCGCCGGCGAATGCCGGGTCCTCGTCGCCGATGATCGTCGCATCCACGCTCTCCTGCCCCACGGGGTTCTCGGTCCCGTCGACGAAGCCGAGCAGATCGCGATCGTCGAAATATTTGAAGCCGTGCGTCTCGTCGACGATCGTCGCGACCGATCCGATCCGCACCATGATCTGCGCGGCGAGTTCGAAGCACATGTCCATCCGCGAGGCGCGGATATGGAACAGCAGGTCGCCCGGGGTCGACGGCGCGTGATGGACGCCGCTGATCTCGCGAAAGGGATGGAGCTCCTTCGGCCGCGGCGCGCCGAACAATCGGTCCCACGCGTCCGATCCGATGCCCGTCACGCACGACAGATCCGCATCGACATCGCGGAACCTGATCGCGCGGACGATCCCGGACAAATCGGCGAGAAAAGCTTTGACCGTGCCGAGTGCCGCCGGCTCGGGATTGATCGTCGCTACCAGGAAGATCGCCGATCGAGAGAGCCTTGCTGTGACGGATTGGCTTTCGGGGGTCGGCACGAATATTCGCTCCATCAAGCGGCGGGAATTGCGCGTGGTTACGCTATCTCGAACCGCCCCGCCACCTCCTTCCTTTCCAAGGCCGAGGTTGCGGCAGGCATGCGGAAAGACGCGGAACCGGGGCGTATCCGGCTCCGCATCCTTCGAACGCTGCAGACCGGTCAGAAACCCGTCTTGAGCGAGACGAACACTTGCCGCGGCGCCCCGACCAGCAAGGTCTGGTTGTCGCCCTTCTGGGTGAAGCCGTTCGAGCCGATCGTCGCGATATATTGCTTGTCGAGCAGGTTGGTGCCGGAAAGCTGCAGCTCCACCTTACGATCCCCCGCCACCGCGAAGCGCACCCCGATCGAGGCATCGAACAGCACGCGCCCGGGCACCGACTGATCGTTGCTATAGGTGAAATAGCGCTTGCTCATGTAATTCGCGCCGATGCGGCCGAAGAACAGATCGCTGTCATAGGTCACTTCGCCCGAGGCGATATGCCGCGGCGCATCGACCACCGTCTTGTCCTTGATCGGCACCCCGCCGAGCAGCACCTTCTGCTGGGTCAGCGGATCGACGACAAAGACGTTATCCCGATAGCGCGAGTCATTGTAGGCATAGGAGCCGAACGCGCCGAACCCGTTGGGCAGCTTGATCTGCCCGGTCGCCTCGACGCCATAGGAGCGGACCCCGCCGACATTCTGCAGGATCGGCGGATTGCCCTGAATCCCCGACCCGACCGAATAGGCCAGCAACCGGTTGCGGAAATCGACATAATAAGCCGCGATCGAGCCGGTGAAGATGCCGCTGCGGAAACGCGTGCCGGCTTCATAGGTATCGGATTGCTCGGGCTTCAGATTGCCGAGTGCGTTGAACCCGGCCTGCGTCGTCGCGAACGGGCCACTGGTCGCCGAGCCGGTAAAGGCGCGCGTCACCTGGCTGAACCCGCCGAACAATTCGGCATTGGCGCCGAGGCGATAGGTGAGCCCGGCGCGCGGCTGGAACCAGTCGGTCGTCTTGATCTTGCCCGAGGCGAGACTGCCGGCGGTCAGCGGCGTCGCGGTGACACGCACGTCATAGCCCTTCCAGCCGAGGTCGACCGTCAGATTGCCGAGCGCGATCCTGTCGCTGACATAATATTGGAAGGTATCGGTCTGATAGCGATAATCCCATTGCGTGAAGAAGGGCAGCAGCGGGAAATCGAGGCTGTCGCGCGTCGGCACGGTGCGGCTGTCGAGCCCGTAGAAGCGCCGCGCCTGGCGGAAATCGTTGCGCTCGTACCAGGCGCCGACGGTGAGATCGCCGAACCCGCCCAGCGACGTGCCGACCGATCCGAACACGCCCTTGCGGCGGATGTCATATTCGGTTGTGCGCACCGACATCGGCACGCCGGAGGGCGAGGCGACATAGGGGGTGAACCAGATGCCGCGGCCGTGATTGTCGTGATAATAGCCGCGCAGCTCGCCGTGGATCTTGGCGTCCTTCGCGGTCTCGATGCCGACCGAGGCGAGATAGTCCTGCCGCAACCCGGCCGCGTCGTAATAAGCGTCGTCGGGGTTGGCGAAGGGCGCCGGATAGGTCTTGCCCGCCGCCGGATTGGTCGGGGTCACCCCGGTATAGCCGGTGTTCGCACCGACATCCGATACCAGGATTGCGAGCGGATAATTGTTCGAGATATTGTCCCAGCGATAGCCGAGCCGGTGGATCATATCGAGCGACATGTCCTGATAGTCGTTCTCGCGCCGGTCGGAGAAGTCGAACGTGGCGACCAGCCGCAGCCCGCTGTCGCCGAGCGGCGCGACCGCCTTGGCATTGACCTGATTCTGCCGCTGGACGCCCCAGCCCTTCCATTTGTCGGTGGTGAAATGCCCGTAGGAGACATAGGCGCTCGGCCCGTTGTCGCCGAGCGTGCCGGTATCGAGCCGGACGAAGGCGCGCCACGTATTGTCGCTGCCATAAGTGCCGTTGAGCGTCAGCCCCGCCTCTCGCTTCGGATCGGAGGAGATGAATTCGATCGTCCCGCCGAGATTGTTGGTCGCCTGCGTCCCGATCGCGCCCGAACCCTGCGCGACGCGGACCTGCGCGATATTCTCCGAGCTGATCGCGCGGCTGATGTGCAGACCGTTGGTATTGCCGTAGCTGCCGTCGCCGAGCGGAATGCCGTCGAGCGTGAAGCCGAGCTGGTTCTGGTTGAAGCCGCGGATCGAGACGCGCTCGGACCATTCGTAATTGCCGAAGGCATCGGCCGACTGGAAATTGACGCCGGGCAATTTGGCAATCGCCTTCAGCGGGCTGGTCGCGGGCACCACGAGATCGAAATCGCGCGTGCTGATTTCCTGCACTTGTCGCGTTTCGCCGCGACCGATGACGACGATATCGTCCGCCGCCGCCGGCGCATCGGCCACGGCGGGCGCGGCATCGGCGGGGGCCTCGGCAATCGCCAGCGACGGCCACGCCGTGGTGGCGAGCAGCATCATTGCGAACATCGGCTTGCGCGTCATGATTTTCCCCTTGCGCGGGGTCGCGAATGGCCCCGTCTGCGGCGGGGCCTAACCGTCGATCTTTGCAATGCGGCGTCGCTTTTGTTTCAGCAAGACGACAGAATGATGACCGGACAGCGGTGCTTCGACTAAATAACGCTAATGGTGAGCGTTATTTGGTTCACGTCCTCATTAATATAATTTATCCCAGCAAGAAGATAAACTAGGTGGAAAGACCGACCGTCGCCCAAGAATCCCGCGCCGGCATCCCTTAGTTCGCCGGCTTCTTGCCTTCGCTTTCGCGGAAAAGCGCCCATTCCTCGACCACGCGCCCGTCGGGCAGATGGCAATACCCCGTCTCGCCCGCGGTCTCCCGGCGAATTTCCAACTGGCCGCCGAGCCTGATGCAATTCTTCGACGCTGGGTTGGCCATGCCGACCGGTTTCTCTTGCTGCGCGCATCCGGCTACCGCCAGCAACAGCGCAGAAAGTAACGACAATCTCACGGCGGTCCTCCGTCGATGTTCCGCTGTGCTCATTCTTACTTCATCAAGCGGCCGATCTGCAATCGAGCCGTGTCGGCCATATTGCAGATCGCGCGCTTGATTGGATGGCGGCCGGTTTATTCCGCCTTGTCGTAGCTGAACTGGATGCCGGCGGTGCCGCCGGTTTCGATGAACAGGTTGATGAACGCCGGCACCGTGACCAGCCGATTCCAGTCGCGCTGCAATTCGCAGAACAGCTGGACCGTGGAGATCAGCTTGCCGCCCGCCTGTTCGATCCGGCGCAATGCCGCCTCGTGCGCCGTCGACGAGGTGCCGCCGACCGCATCGACCGGCACATAGACCTCATACCCTTCCGCCAGCGCGTCGATTGCGGGGAAGGTCAAGCACGCCTCGGTCCACAGCGCGGTCATGATCAGCTTCTTGCGGCCGGTCTCCTCCACCGCCTTGCGGAATTCGGTGTCTTCCCAGCTGTTGATGCTGGTCCGGTCATAGGTCGGATAGTCGCCGAGCACCTTGCGGATATGCGGCACGGGCGGCTTGTTGAGCCCGGTCTTCACGTTGACGGTCGAATGCACCACCGGCAGGCCGTAAGCGACCGCCGCCTTGGCGCAGCCGACGATGTTGTTGAGCAGCAATTGCCGGTCGATCGAGGCGATCGAATTCACCTGCACCGGCTGGTAATCGATGATGATGAACGCGGCATTCTGCGGCGTCAGCAGGCGATCGGCCTTGGGATCGCGGATCGGGTCACTCGCCATATTGCTTTCCTTCCATGCCCGCGGTGGGAACATCCGGGCGGCGCGGGCCGCCGCACGGGATGAAAAAAAGCCCCGGCGCGGTGAAGCGCCGGGGCCGTCGGTCACGCCGCCTGGGCGAAGCGACCGTTGTTGAAATCGTCGACCGCCTGGCGGATTTCGTCCTCGCTGTTCATCACGAACGGGCCGTAACCGACGATCGGCTCGTCGACCGGTTCGCCGGTCAGCACCAGCAAGGTCGCGTCGCCATCGGCGTGGATCCGTACGCTGTCACCCTCACGGCCGAGCAGCAGCATCTCCGCCTCGCCGAGCGCCTGATTGCCCTCGACGGTGACATGCCCGCCGAGCCCGACGATCATCGCGGTATGGCCTTCGGGCAGATCGAGCGTCAGGTCCGCGTCGCGGCTGAGCTTGACGTCCCACACGTTGATCGCGGTGAAGGTCCGCGCCGGCCCCTTGGCGCCGAGCAGCTCGCCCGCGATCACCCGCGCCGTGCCGGCATTGTCGGGCAGATCGACGGCGGGAATGTCCGCCGCGACGATGCCTTGATAGCCGCCGGGCGCCATTTTGTCCTTCGCGGGCAGATTGACCCACAATTGCACCATGCGGAATCGGCCACCGGTTTTGGCGAAAGCGGGCGAATGATATTCCTCGTGGAGGATTCCGCCAGCCGCGGTCATCCACTGCACGTCGCCCGGCCCGATGATCCCGCCATTGCCGGCCGAATCGCGATGCTCGACCTCGCCGTCATAGACGATCGTCACCGTTTCGAACCCGCGATGCGGATGCTGGCCGACCCCGCGCCGATCGGTGGTGGGCGCGAAATCGTGCGGTCCAGCATAATCGAGCAGCAGGAACGGGCTGATATGCTGGCCGAGATTGTTATACGAAAAGAGCGAGCGGACCGGGAAACCGTCGCCCACCCAATGGCCGCGATTGTTGCCGTAGCGGCCGAGAATTGCCTTGGTCATCTTCTGTCTCCGGGCGGCGATCGCTTTGGCGATACCGCGTCGAGAGCAAGATATGCAGGAACGACCAGCGCGAAAGATTGTCATTTTCCGACGCATCGTTCTATCAACAGAACGATGCAGGACCTGAACGATCTCTATTATTTCGTCCAGATCGTCGACCACGGCGGCTTCGCCGCCGGCGGCCGCGCGCTGGATATCCCGAAATCGAAATTGGGGCGGCGCATCCAGCTGCTCGAGGACCGGCTCGGCGTGCGGCTGCTCAATCGCTCATCACGGCGCTTCTCGATCACCGAGGTCGGCCGCGAATATTACGATCGCTGCGTCGCCATGCTGGTCGAGGCGGAGGCCGCGGATCAGGTCATCGCCGAGCTGCGCGCCGAACCGCGCGGGGTGATCCGCGTGAGCTGCCCGATCGCACTGATCGGCTTCCAGTTCGGCGCGCTGTTCGCCCGCTTCATGATCGAGAACCCGGCGGTCGACATCCACCTCGAGGCGACCAATCGCCGGGTCGACGTGATGGCCGAGGGCTTCGATATCGCGATCCGCGTCCGCTTCCCGCCGCTCGAGCCGAGCGACCTGGTGATGCGCAAGCTCGACACCAGCACGCAATGCCTGGTCGCCAGCCCAGCGCTCGTCCCGGCCGCGCTCGCTTCGCCCGCCGATCTTGCCGCACTGCCGAGCCTCGATCTCGGCCCGCCGCGGCGCGATCATCACTGGCAGCTCGAAGGCCCCGCGGGCGAGACCGCGACGCTGCCGCATCGCCCGCGGCTGGTAACCGACGATATGGCGGCGCTGCGCGAGGCTGCATTGGCCGGGGTCGGCGTCGTGCAATTGCCGACGATGATGATCTGGCGCGACATCGCGGAGGGGCGGTTGATCCACGCGCTGCCACAATGGCGACCGCGCGCCGGCATCATCCACGCCGTTTTCCCGTCGCGGCGCGGCCTGCTGCCGTCGGTGCGCGCGTTGCTCGATTACCTCGCCAACCAGTGCGACGAGCAACGCAGGCGCGCCGACGCCCGGCTCTATTCGTGATCAAGATCGCAGGAGTCCTGACCAAAAAGTTCGGCTAAGGCGATCGAATGACAAGCTTTACCGCCCCCTCCCCGCAAACACTCCGCCTGACCGCCGAAGAGCTGTCGACATTTCTCGATGGTGCGTTCCCCGCCTCGGTGCGGCCGACGCTCGGGGAAGTGGAGCGCCTCGCCCCCAATCACCTGCGGATGCGGCTCGATCCGGTGCCAGCGATGAAGCGCCCCGGCGATATCGTCTCGGGGCCGACGCTGATGGCGCTGGTCGACGTCGCGGCTTACGGCATCATCCTCGCGCATATCGGCCCGGTCGCGATGGCGGTGACCAACGCGCTGTCGATTTCCTTTCTGCGCGCCTGCCGCTTCGAGCCGATCTTCGCCGATGCGCGGCTTTTGAAGCTCGGTCGCCGACTCGCCACGGTCGACGTGCGGATCTGGCAGCGGACCGAGGATCGGCTGATCGCCCAGTCGACGGTCGGCTATGCGCTTCCCTGAGGCAGGCGAAACCGTGCGTCGATAACCTCAAATGCTTGACTCGCGAGAGATTCGCGATCCTATTGGGCAAGCTCCCCTTCCGCAGCGAAGCCGGGAGCAAGGGGTGGGCTGCAGTTCATACGGCCATATCGAAAGCGATGTGACGCATGACACGCATTGGATTCGTCAAACACGCCATTCTCACCGGCACGCGATCCAGGGCCGGGCTGGCGTTGTTCGTCGTGCTGTCGATCGCCGTTCCCACCCTCGTCCGCTTCGGTTTCGAGCCATTGCTCCAGGGGCGGATTCCCTATCTCACCTATTTCCCCGCGGTGATGCTGGCGGGCATTTTAGTCGACTGGCCGGCGGCGGCGATCGTCGCCCTGGGCTCGCTGATCACCAACGACCTGCTGTTCAGGCCGGCGGCGAGCTTCACCGCCAACGAGGCGCTTGCGCGCGAGCTGCTGTTCCTGCTGGTCAGCGCGACGCTGATCTTTTTGGGGCAGACGTTGCGGCGCACCGTCACCGAACTCGATGCCGCCGCGCGGCGCGAGGCGTTTCTCGCGGCCGAGCTGGGCCACCGGTCCAAGAACAATCTCGCGCTGATCGGCGCGATCGCGCGCCGCTGCCTTCGGCCCGATGAATCGGCCGAGGATTTCCTCGAACGATTATTGCCGCGCATCCAGGCGCTTGCTCAGGCGCAGGATCTGCTGACCCGGCGCGACTGCGAGCCGTGCGAATTGCGCACGCTCGTCGAGGATGCGTTGAAGCCGTTCGCCGATCACGGCGGCATTTCGGTCGAGGGACCGGAGACGCCGATTTCTGCGGCCGAATGCACCCCGCTGGTCATGGCAGTTCACGAGCTGGCGACCAATGCATCGAAATATGGCGCGCTCAGCGTGCCCGAGGGGCGGGTTGCGGTGAGCTGGGACGGCGCCGGCCGCGACGGGGTGACGATCGTCTGGCAGGAAAGCAACGGCCCGCGCGTCGAGCCACCGCTGCGCCGCGGGCTCGGCTCACGCCTGATCGATCGACATCCCGCGTTTCGCGCGGTTTCGCTCGAATTCCCACCGGACGGCGCGCGTTGCTCGATCGCGCTCAAGCCCGCCGCGGCGCGGAACTGACCCGGCCTATACCCTGCGGCCGGTGAACAGCTGAACGAGCCCGACGATCAGCGCGATGATCAACAGGATGTGGATCAACCCGCCGGCGACATGAAGGCTGAAACCGAGGATCCACAGGATCAGCAGGATTACGACAATCGTCCAGAGCATCGCGTTTCTCTCCATGTTCTCCGTGTGAAACCCGCGCGAAAACGAAGGGATCGCCCGAAGCGTTCCGTGCGATCGTTTCGCGTGCGACGAACCGCGCGATCAATCGTCCGGTGCGATCTTGGCGAGTTCGGCGCGCGCCTCGTCGAGAAACGCCGAAACGAGCCGCGATCCATGCAGGTTGATCGAAGTGACCGAGGCATATTGGTGGACGATCGGCGGCGCGAAGCTGCGCATGACCAGATCGTCGCGCAGATAGGCGCGCGCGAGCAACCGGTTGACGATCGCAATCCCCACCCCTCGCGCGGCGAGCGCGCAGGCCGAGCCGTGGGTGTGCGTCTCGATCGCCACCGTCGGGCGCAGGCGATAGCCCGCAAACGCCTGATCGACCTGGATGCGCCATTGCCGCCCCGAACCGAGCAGGATCAGCGGCGCGTCGCGTAACAGATCGGGGGTCAGCACCTCATGCGCGGCGAGCGGGTGCCGCGCGGGGAGCACGCACGCCGATCCGCTCGACACCAAAGGCTCGCAACGCAGATCGTCGCCCGCGATCGGCATCTTCATGAAGCCGCAATCAACCACGCGGGTCGCGATCATCATCCGGCTGGTTTCGAGGCTGCGCGAATCGAGGTTGAAGCGCACCCCGGGATGTTTCTGGAGAAAGCTGGCGACGATCGCAGGGAGCACGCCCTCGGCGAAGCTCGGCGGCGCGACGACGCTGAGTTCGCCCGCCGCCGAATTGGCGATATCGTCGGCGAGGTTCGCAACCCGCTGCAACCCGGCAAGCGCGAACTCGACCTCCTCGGCGAGTAGCCGCCCGTCCTTGGTCGGCACGAGCTTGCCGCGATCGCGGTAGAATAGTTCGAAACCGATCGTGCGTTCGAGCTGTGCCAGTGTGCGGCTGACCCCCGGCTGGGTCATCCCGAGATTGGCCGCGGCGGCGGTCGCGGAGCCGGTGCGCATCACCTCCGACAAGGTTTCGAGCGCACGGACCCCGAGCGTCGCGAGCGGCCGGTTGGGCTCGCGCTTCATCGCTCAGCCTTTCGCGTGGGGAACGATCGGCAGGAGGATATGCGAGGGGTGATCGCGATCGACGAAGATGCTGTTGCGCGCCACCACCGGCGCAGCATCCGCGTCCCGCCAGTCGCTGTTCGGGTTGACGTCGAAATGCGGGAAGTTGCTGCTCGACACCTCGATGCGGATGCGATGCCCGGCGCGGAACAGGTTGCTGGTGGGAAATGCCCGGATCGTAATGACATGAACCGTATCGGGCTCCAGCGGCTCGGGATGTTCGAACGAATTGCGGAAACGCGCGCGCAGGATGCCATGCGCGAGGTTCAGCGCATAGCCCTGGGGATAGTCTTCGTTCGGAGGATAGACGTCGACCAGCTTGATCGTGAAATCGGTGTCGATCGCCGACGAGCTGATATGCAGCGCGGCGACGACACTCCCGGTCACCTCGGTATCATGCGCGAGCGGCTCGGTTTCGAACACCAGCACGTCGGGCCGCTCGGCGAGCGCGCGGCCCGGGTGGCGCGCGCCGAACAGATCTTCGGTCTCGCGCTGGTCGTAACCACCGGCGAACATCAGCGGCGCCCCCGAAGTGATCGCGCCGCCGATCGTCGGCACCGGATCGGCCGGGTCGAAATCATAGGACAAGGGCGCCACATCCGCCGCCGGAAGCGCGCTGCGCAAACCGCCGTCGCCGTGGAGGTACATCGCGACATCGCGCGCATGGGGCAGCGGCCATGCCGCTTCGTCGCGCCAGCGGCCGCCGTGATCGAGCCGACCCTCGGCGGTCCGCCGCCCGCTGCCCCCGCCCATCACGAAGATGCGCACCGGCGCCGGGAGGTGCTCCGGCGCCGCGTCGCGCCCCAGCATATGCCGGTCGAACCAGTCACGCCGCAGCGTGAAATAATCCGGCCCGACCTGCCCGTCGAGCACCGCATCCGCGCCGAAATCCACGTCACCTGAAGAAGTGACCGAACGTTGCCCGTGGGTCCACGGCCCGAGCACCAATTTGATCGGCCCGCGCTTGATCGGCGCCAGCGCGGTGAAATTGTCGATCGCGGTCTGTGAATAGGGATCGTACCAGCTCGACATGTGCACCGCCGGCACATCGGCATAATCGCCATAGCTGTCGAAGGCGTAGATGCCGCGCTGCTTCCAGAAATCGGTCAGCCGGTCATTGTCCCATTGCTCGACGACATAGGCTTCATATTCGGGCGCGGCGGAGAGCGGGGAATGGCCGATACGCCAGCGGCGGCCGATCCAATCCTCGATCTTCTCGCTTTCCAGCGCCGCGCGCCGCGCAGGGTCGGCCGCGGTTTCAGGCGATTGCAACGCATGTTTGCGCGCCCAGGTGAGCTGCTTGAGCTCGAACGCCCCGCCCTGCCGCGCGCCACCGTGATAGGCGCTGGAGAAACCGCCTGAATCGAGGAACATCGCCGCCAGCCCCGGCGGGTTGAGGCAGGCGAGCGCATTCTGGACATGCGCGCCGTAGGAAAGGCCCAGCGTCCCCACCCTTCCGTCGCACCATGGCTGGTCGATCAGCCACGCCAGCGTATCCGCCCCGTCCTCCGCCTCGCGCAGATATTTGGTGAACACCCCCTCGGACGCGAACCGGCCGCGGCAATCCTGCAGAACATAGGCATAGCCCGCTTCGACGAACCAGCGCGCGATCTCCGGCTTGGAACGCGGCTCAGGGTCCCGCGCGGTGAAGTCACCGTGGTTGGTGCCGGTCTTGTCATAGGGCGTGCGTTCGAGCAGCACCGGGAACGGCCCCGGCCCGTCGGGCAGATAGATGTCGGTCGCCAGCCGCACGCCGTCGCGCATCGCGACCATCTGGTCACTGAGGATCGTCGTCATCGTCAGTAACCGATCAATACGGCGATCATCAGCGCCGCCGCCGAGAGGAGCGCGAGCAATGCGAACAGCGGCGCGGCGAAGCGGAACCATTGGTTATAGGGAATCCCCGCCGCGGCGAGATAGGCGAGCAGCATCCCCGAGGTCGGCGCGAGCATGTTGACGAGGCCGTTGCCGAACAGGAAGGCGAGCACCGTCACCTGCCCCGACACCCCCGCCGAGGCGGCGATCGGCCCGAGCACCGGGATGCTCAGCGCCGCCTTGGCCGAGGTCGAGGGGATGAGCAGGGTGAGGATCATCTCCACCCCCATCACGATCGGCGCGACGATCACCGGCGACATGCCGTGGATGCCGGAGGACACCGCCTCGATGATCGTATCGAGGATCTGCCCGTCGCGCAGGATCACCTCCACCGCGCGGCCCATGCCGACCAGCAAGGCGGCGAGCATCATCGACTTCATCCCGTCGACGAACAAGGCGACGCCCTTGCGCGCCGGCACCCGCGCGACGAGCGTCATCACCGCGGCGGCGGCGATGAACAAGGCGGTGAATTCGCCGTCGTGCCAGCCGAATTCAAGCGACCCGACGACCAGCAGCACCAGCGTCGCCGCCGCGATCAGCAGGATCGCGAGGTGGCGTGACGAGAGGCGCTCATGCTCGATCGGCGCGGGGGACGAAACGATCCGCGCCTCGCGCAGCACATAAAGCATCGCGATCGCGAGGAAGACGATCCAGATCGCGAGGCGGAAACCGAGCCCGCTGAACACCGGCACATTGACGATCGGCTGTGCGATGAGCAGCGCGACCGGGCTGGTGACCGAGGCGAGATACCCGACCTTCGCCGCGAGGGTGACGATCGCGAAGCCGAACATCCGGCTCCGCCCGAGCCGCTCGGCCAGCGCGACCATCACCGGGATCAGCAGCAGATATTCGGAAATCATGCCGAGGAAGGTGCTGCCCGCCGAGAAGGCGAGCATCAATATGGGCACGAGGATCGCCATCCGCCCGCCGCTGACCCCGATCAGCCGCTGGATTCCGGCATCGAGCGCCCCCGTCGCACGCATCACCCCGAACATCCCGCCGAGCGACAGGATCATGAAAATGAGCGGCGCCGATTTCTTGAGTCCGGCCGGGATGGAAGTGGCGAGGGCGACCGGGCTCACCGGCCGCGCCTCCCCTTCCTTCGCCTTGCCCGGCAGCAGCGCCGCCGCGCCGAGCGGCTTGGCGAGGGGCTGGTAGGTGCCGGCGATCACCGGCGCATTCTCCTTGTCGGAGGTGCGCTGGTGCTCGCCCGAGGGGATGATCCAGGTCAGCGCGATCGCGAGGATCATCGCCGCCAGCATCATCAGCACCGGATCGAGCGACCCGTGATGCCTCGCCTGCCCGTTCATCGTGTCAGCGCCCCGCTGCCGCCCGCGTCACTTACAGCTTCACCGAGAAACGCGCGTAGAGGAAGCGCCCGCGCGCGTCATAGGTGTAGATGTCGTAATTGATCGGCGCATTGGCATAGGAAGCCGGCGGCTGGGTATCGAACAGATTGTTGACGCCGATGCCGAAGCGCGTGCGCCCCTCGCCGACGTCGAAACCGACCTCGGCATCGATATAGGTCACCGCCTTGGTGCGCGCGTCCTTCACCGGGTTCACCACATCGGTGGTGCTGCCGATATAGCGCGCGCGCAGGGTGGCATTGGCGCCCTCGCCGTCCCAGTTGAGCGAAGCCTGCCCCTTCCAGCGCGGATAGGTCGCGCGCGGCTGGTCGCCCTTGCCGGCGCGGTCGTCGACGATCGTCCCGCCGGTCGAGGGATCGGGCGAAACGGTGCGGAACGAGCCGAGCCACGACGCATCTACCACCGCCCCGAACCGCCCGACGCCGGTGGTGAAATCGTAGCGCACCGTCGCGTCCACGCCGTCGGTCTTGATCGAATTGAGGTTCTGCGCGCCCTGCAGCAGGTTGATGATCGCCCCGGTGCTCGCGTCGCGCTGGACGAGTTCGCAGAACACCCCGGCGCGCTGCGCGCAAAGCTGCATGATCTGGGTCGGCGATTGCGAGGCGATCGCGTTCTTGATCTCGATATTATAATAATCGACCGTGATCGACAGCCCGTGGAACGGGGTTAGCGCGACGCCGGCGCTGATGCTGTCCGAGGTTTCCGGGCGCAGATTGCGATTGCCGCTGATGACGCCGGGGATCAGGCCGTTGAGATTGTAATTGGCCTGATTGTAGCCCGCCGGCACCCCGACGCAGCCCGGCTTGCCGGCATTGGCCGCCGCGCCGCCGTTGCACGGATCGCTGCCCTGGAAGCTCGTCTGGCGTGCGCCCTGATAGAGTTCGAGGATCGACGGCGCGCGGAAGCCCTGCGCATAGGTGCCGCGCAGCAGCACGCCCTCGACCGGGCGATAGCCGAGGCCGCCCTTGAAGGTCGCCTTGCCGCCGACGGTCGAATAGCGCGAGTAACGCCCGGCCAGGCTGAGATCGAGGCTCTTGCCGACCGGCGAATCCTTGAGCACCGGCACCGACAATTCGCCATAGACTTCGTGCAGATCATAGCTGCCGCGGGTCGCGGTGCGGGTCTGCGCGGTGGTCTTGGTATAGAGCGCATTGTTCAGATAGAGCGACGGCGCATTGGCGATCGCGTCGGGATTATCCACCCCGCGATTGCGGCGATATTCATAACCCACCGCGAGCGCGACCTCCCCCGCCGGCAGGTTGAACAAGGTGCCGGTGGCGTTGATCGTGCCGTTCCACAGCTCGGTATAATTGCTCTCGCGCGTGGTGAAGCGGATATAATCCGCCTGCGCCGGCGTCATCGGGCCGAACAGATTGACCGGCACGCAGCCGGCCGTTGCGGCGCAGGTCGCCGGATTGCCGAGCGCGAGATAGAGATTGTCGTAATTGATGCCGTTGAGCGCGGTCGATTGGATGCTGTTCTTGGCGTAGCTGCCGAAGGCGTCCCAACGCCAATTGTTGCCGAACAGCTTGAAACTGCCGTCGAGCCCGGCGGCGATGCGCCAGGTCTGCACGTCCTGGATATTGTCGCGATTGCCGACGTCGGTCATCACCTTGCGGACGCGGAACGCCGAATTGGCGCCGAACGCCAGCGCATTGGCGGTCGGCACCCCGTTCGCGGTGCCGAACGGATTGAACGCCTGATTATTGGGGATGTAGAAGCCGCGCACCGTTCCCGCGGTGCCGCCGATATCGAGCAGCACCGGCGAGAAGAGCTGATCCGACTTGCGCTCGTTATACAGCCCTTCGAATTTGAAATTGAGGTTGTCGGCGAGCTCGTAATCGAACCGTCCGTAGAAGCCGTAGCGCTGCGACGGGCCGGCCGAGTAAATGCCTTGCGCCTGGGTGTTGTAATAATCGCCCGGCAGCGCGGCGGTGTGGAAGGCATTGTCCGCGCTCGCGCCCGAGCCATAAAGCGTCCCCGGCGTGTTGAGCGCGATCGGCGCGCTCGAACCCGCGAACCCCGGACGCGTCCCGAAATAGCCGTTCGAGGAGAGGCCCGGCAGGATGTAGAGCCCGCTCGGGCTTGTGCCCGGTGCGGTCACCGGGACGAGCGAGGTGGTGGTCAGCGGCCGCGCGTCGGTGCGGATCGCCTTCGATTCATAATAGCTGCCCGACAGGATGATCGAGGCGCGCCCGAAGCGCTTGCCGACGTTGAGCGTCGCCGAATATTCCGATCCGTCGCCCTTGTCGGTGATGCCCATGCGGGTCGAGCCGCGAATGCCGTCGAACGGGCGGATCGTCTTGATATTGACCACGCCCGCGATCGCATCGGCGCCGTAGATCGCCGAGGCGCCGTCTTTCAGCACCTCCATCCCCTCGATCATCCCCATCGGGATCGTGTTGAGATCGACGAAATCGCGGAAGCCGCGCTGCCCGACCGCGTCGACCCAGCGATGCCCGTCGACCAGCACCAGCACGCGGTTGCCGCTG
This sequence comes from Sphingomonas sp., assembly GCA_017849555.1. Taxonomy (GTDB): domain Bacteria; phylum Pseudomonadota; class Alphaproteobacteria; order Sphingomonadales; family Sphingomonadaceae; genus Sphingomonas; species Sphingomonas lycopersici. Next base: position 35,267 of record JAFIGU010000088.1, read on the forward strand.
CCCTCGCTACCGCCGAGGTAGCGCAGGTTGATCGATGAAGCGCCGTAGGAGGTGCCTTGCGTCCCGTTCGAATTGAGGCTGACCCCCGCCGAGGGCAATTTCTGGAGCAGATCGCCGGGCGAGACGCTGCCCGATTTGGCGATATCGTCGGCGGTGATCGTCAGCAGCGGGCCGACCGTCGCCGCGTCACGCCGCTGGATACGCGAGCCGGTGACGACGACCTCCCCCGCTTCCGGCGCGCCGGCCGCCGGGGTCGCCGCCAGTTCCTGCGCCCCCGCCGGCGCGATCAGCGCAATCGTCAACAGGCTCGCGCCCAGCATCATAGCGCTGGCGCGCCGATAAATACCCCGATCGATCATGGCACAGCCCCCCAGATTATTTTTCGATTCGCCGCACAGCTAGCCGATCGCACGGGGGGCGAAAGCTGATGGCGGAACTTCATCAGCCCATACCAAAACAGGTATAGGGTTGCCGGCGTCGCGGGCTTTCCGATTATGACCCGGGAATAAAAGCGAAAAGCAGGCGATGAATCCTGATCGGCGAACGATTTTAGCGACAATCAGCGGCGCGATGCTGCTGCCGCGCATCGCACAGGCGCGCGACCAGCGCCCGCTACGCGTCATGCTGCTCGGCCAATCGCTGATCCAGCGCGCGATCTGTGACGACGGCTGGCCGGGAATGGCCGCAATCGCCGCGCTGCTGCGCCGCGCCGATGTGGTCTTCACCGATCTGGAAACCCCGATCGAGGGCGAGGGCGCGGGCGAACCGACCCGCAGCGATGCAACGCTCCACCGCGCCCCGCCCGCGGTGCTCGATTGCCTCAGGGCGCTCGGCGTCACGCTGGTGACGACCGCCAACAACCACGCCTGGGATCTCGGCACCGGCGGAATCCTCTCGACGATCGACGCGCTCGATCGGCACGGGATCGTCCATGCGGGATCGGGGCGCGATCTGGACGCCGCGGCGGCGCCCGCCATTCAGCAGACACCCCACGGCGGCTTTGCGCTGGTCGCGGCGGCGGCTGGCGCGATTCGCCCCGGCGCGGCCGCCGCAGCCGATCATCCCGGGGTGAACGAACTGCGTCGCCGCGATGACGGCTCGCTCGAACCCGAAGATGTCGCGCGGGTGCTCGCCGCGATCCGCACCGTGCGCGCTTCAGGCGCGACCGTGTTGATGTGTCTCCACAACCATTATTGGGAACCGGTGCAGAGCGATACGCCGGTGTGGCAGAAAGCATTCGCGCGCGCCTGCGTCGACGCCGGGGCGGCGGCGTTCGTCGGGCATGGCACGCCCGCGATGCAGCGCGACGAATTCTATCGCGGCGCGCCGCTGTTTCACGGGCTCGGCAATTTCATCTTCCAGACGCGCAAGGCCGACGGCGCCTATGGCGCATCGGCGTGGCAATCGGTGATCGTCGACGCGCGTTTCGCCCACGGTCGGTTCGTCGATGCCCGGTTTCACCCGATCCGATTGGATGCGACGAAGCGCGGCGAATATTCGTCCGGCTCACCGGAACTGGTGCCGTCGGGCGCTCTCTGACGGGATGCGAAACAAGAGACATCGCGCACAGAAACAATATTAACGGCCTTACCCTCGCAGCCAATGCTCGTTAACTATAATTCACTCAACGCACCTCCGAACCTCATCTCCCAAAATGGGACACGGCTCCTTTTGTTAACCTTGAATCAATTTACGAAAGATTACAAAGACACTCCCGTCAGCGCTCCGGTTTCGGCCCACCCTTTCCACATCGGGACCAAGGCGCACATAGCGACGGGGGTTCGATCAGATGAAAGCATTGTCTCTAGGCTTGGCGTTGGCCTTCTCCATCACCGCCAGTTCGTCGGCGATGGCCGCCACCTTCATCACCGGCACGACCACGATCAACGGCGTGACGCTCAATTTCTCGCCGAGCCCGGTCAACCTGACCGACAAGATCAAGGGCAATGGCGCGACGAGCGCCAACAACCTGCCGCTCATCACCGACAGCGGCTATCTCGTCGATTTCTCGTCGCCGGATAAGCTGAAGCAGTCGGGCGGCGCGGGCTTCGCGAGCGTCTCGGGCATCGGCAACGGCGCCAACAGCGCGGGCTTCTCGTCGCTGACGATCGATCCGCGCGGGTCGAGCGCCGGCTACACCGGTTTCGACGGCTTCACCGCGATCAACTTCGGGCTCGACGCGCTCGGCAAGGGCAACAACACCTATTACGGCGATATCGTGCTCAACCTGCTCGCGGGCGGATCGATCACCTTCCAGAACGTGGCGATCCAGACCAACGGCAACCAGCATTTCGGGATTTCTTCCGACGACAACCGGATTTTCTCCTCGATCGAGTTCGAAAATCTGTGGAGCTACGGCAAGAAGAACAGCGTGGTGTCGCAGAAGTTCGACAGCCTGAAGCAGGTCTCGATCGACCTTTCCAACGCCTCCGTCACGCCCGGCGTGCCCGAGCCGGCGACCTGGACGATGATGATCATCGGCTTCGGCGCGGTCGGCGGGGTGATGCGCAAGCGCAAGGTCAAGACCTCGGTCGCTTATTCCTGATCGTCGACAGACCGACAACGAAAAGGCCCCGTCGCCCCGCGCGACGGGGCCTTTTTTTTTTGATTCCCGCGCCCCGCGCCGGGCCAATCGCAGCATCCCTCGCGCCCATCCTGTACAACCGCTACGCCGTCCGCCGGAGCCGGCAATGAGGTTTCCGAAAGCGCGCGCTCCCGACCCGACTCGAAATTCCGCTACGTCACCCGAAGTTTGCGCCTTGACGTTTACAGGCTAAGTAATTTTAATAGCCCCGCGAGTCATTTATGTACCGTGCTCCCTTGGCGGCTCGGGGGAGCGAGTAATAAAATCACCAACCAAGGCCGCGGGTCATGATGCCCGGATAAGGCGCGGTCAAAGGCCGCGCGACGGGAGGGGAACGGGGTTCGGTTCACTAGGGAGGGGGTGCCATGTCGGAACGTTTTTACAATATGTCCTGTACCACTGCTCGGCGTACGACCGCGGCCATGCTGCTGCTGACGTCGTCGCTTTGCTATCCGGCGATCGCCGCCGCGCAGACCGCGCCTGCCGCCGCGCCCGAGGCGAGCGCGCCGCCGACCGCCGCGGCCGATCCCAATGAAATCGTCGTCACCGCGCTGAAGCGCGCGACCAATATCCAGCAGACCCCGCTCGCCATTTCGGCGGTGACCGCCGAAACGCTGACCAAGCAGAATATCACCGACTCGGCGGCGCTGAGCCGCATCGCCCCTGGCCTGCAGATCAACGAAAACGCCAACGGCGGCAGCCGCGTCATCATCCGCAACCTCTATGCCACCGGCGAGGCGCTGGTCGGGATCTATTATGACGACGTCCCGCTGAGCGGCACCGGCGGCGTCTCGAACGATGCCGGCGGCACCCAGCCGAGCCTGCGCCTGTTCGACGTCGAGCGCGCCGAAGTGCTGCGCGGCCCGCAGGGCACGCTCTATGGCGCGGGCTCGATGGGTGGCACGATGCGCATCATCTTCGCCAAGCCCAAGCTCGACCGCTACGAAGGCGCAATCGACGCGCAGATCAACACCGCCACCGGCAGCGACGGCGCGATCGGGCGGCAGGTCAACGGGATGGTCAATATCCCGGTGATCAAGGACCTGATCGGCGTCCGCGCGGTCGGCTATTATGACCGCACCGCGGGCTATATCGACAACACGCTGCTCGGCCTGAAGAACATCAACACTAACAAGAGCTACGGCGGACGCGTCACCGCGCGGATCAAGCCGGCCGACAATATCACGCTCGACCTGATGGCAGTCTATCAGGACCGCAAGGGCGCAGGGACGAGCTGGAACTATACCGAATATCAGCTGACCGGAAAGAAATTCGATCAGACGCTGCTGATGCAGCAGCCGCAGGAAGACCGGATGAAACTGTTCTCCGGCACGCTCAACTGGGACATGGACTTCGCGACGCTGACGGTCGCCGCCTCCTATTCCGATCGCAAGCTGCAATATAAGTTCGACTATACGCCCTATTTCTCGAAATGGCAGTCGGTGAACCATACCCGCGGCCTGGTCCCCGCTTATACCGGCGCGGGCACGGCGATCCCGGGCTATGCCGCCTTCGTGAGCGATTGCAACGCGGGCTTCATCGCGGGCACCACCTGTAACGGCGCCGGCTATCAGGCATTGGTCAACGGCTATGGCAACAGCACGACCTATCAGCCGCAGTCGAACAAGACTTCGACCGAAGAAATCCGCCTCGCGGACGATCGCCACGACTTCAAATGGACGGTCGGCTTCTATCACAGCTATCGCAAGAACTATACCGAATCGATCCTGAGCCCGGCCGATCCTGTCACCGGTATCCAGCTTTACCCGGTCGGCTTCCCGGCGGGCAATGTCTATACGGTCGGGGTCGACAGTGTCGGGCTGGATCGCACGATCGACGACCGGCTCGAACAATATGCGGGCTTTGCGGAAGGCACCTGGGACGCTACCGACAAACTCAGCCTGACCGCCGGCATCCGCTATTTCAACTACAAGAAGCGGACGACCTCGACCGTCCTCATCCCCAGCTATATCGCGGGCAACACGCGTCAGGCACCGCTGACCACCGGGGGCGATGAGAACGGCAAGCTGCTGAAGTTCAGCGCCAATTATAAGTTCAACCGTGACGTGATGTTCTACGTCTCGGCGACGCAGGGCTATCGCCCGGGCGGCGTGAACCAGACATTGGGCCTGCCGAGCTATGCCGCCGTCTATAGCTCGGACTCGGTGTGGAACTACGAAGCCGGTCTCAAGACCTCTTGGTTCGATCGCAAGGTGGTGTTGAACGTTGATGCGTTCCGCATGGACTGGACCAACATGCAGGTCTCGGCGTCGTTCAACAATGCGTTCGGGTTCATCACCAACAGCTCGAGCCCGGCGCGGATCCAGGGCATCGAATTCGACACCGCCTTCTACCCGGTCGACCGGCTGTCGCTGAAGGTGTCGGGCAGCTATATCGACGCCAAGCTGAAGGGCGACCAGTCGCTGCCGAGCGGTATCGCGCAATGCCCGATTCCCTATGACGGCTCGCTCGGCTGCGCGGCGATCGCCGCGGGCAAGTCGGGGGATCCGATCCCCTATTCGCCGAAGTGGACGCTCCAGGCCAGCGCCGACTATAGTACGCCGGTCGGCGACGATCTGGAGATCATCTATCACGGCGATCTCAGCTATCGCAGCAGCGCGCTGACCACCTACGATTTGCCGCGATATGCCCGCAATTATCCGAATGGCCCGGGCGGCACGCCGGGCGGCGCGGCGCTCTATACCCTGCCGGGTTTCGCCACGGTCGGGTTGCGCGTCGGGCTGGAGAAGGATCAGGGCCGCTGGGGCGTCTATCTGTTCGCCAACAACCTGTTCAACACGATCGGCCTCGTCAACCTGACCAACGGCCAGGCCAGCGCGACCCAGCTTGGCTGGCGTTACAACGGCAATGTCGTCAAGCCGAACTTCGCGGTCACCACCGCGCCGCGCGTGGTAGGCCTGCAGGTCATGGCCAAGTTCAAGTGAGGCCGGCGGTCGGCATCCCGATGTGGCCTGTGGCCGCATCGGGGTGCCGGTCACGGCTTTGCCCACGCCATTAAATACCACGACAATACAGCAATATAGCGCCCGTCTCCTGAGAGACGGATGAATATCAAACGGGGAGCCGATGATGAAGAAGAAGGTAGTTTTTGCGGCATATCTGCTAGCCGGTACGTCTCTCCTTCTATCGGCTCCGCTCGTTGCCAAGACCAAGCCCGCCAAACCCGCGGCCGAAAAGACCGCCGCCTCCCCGTTCGGCGGCATGGAATATCGCCAGCTCGGCCCGTTCCGCGGCGGGCGCGCCACCGGCGTTTCGGGGGTACCCGGCGATCCCACCACTTATTACGGCGGCATGGCCTCTGGCGGGGTGTGGAAGACGACCGACGCCGGGCGCACCTGGGTGCCGTTATGGGATAAATTCCCCGAGGCCGCGCCCGCGGTCGGCGCGCTGGTCGTCTCGCCCTCCAACCCCAATGTCATCTATGTCGGCACCGGCGAGGGCGGCGCGCCGCGCGGCAATGTGATCGGGGGCAACGGCGTCTACAAGTCGACCGACGCGGGCAAGACCTGGGCGTTCGCCGGGCTGCGCGGCTCCGAATTTATCGGCCGGATGGCGATCAGCAACACCGATCCCAACCTCGTCTTCGTCGCGGCGGGCGGCCCCTTGTTCCGCGACGGCGGCGAGCGCGGCCTCTATCGCACCCGCGACGGCGGCAAGACGTGGGAACGCGTGCTGTTCGTCGACGACAAGACCGGCGCGGTCGATGTGCAGATCGATCCGGGCAATCCCAATATCGTCTGGGCGGCGATGTGGCAGGTGCATCGCAAGCCGTGGATCATGGAAAGCGGCGGCCCCGGCAGCGGGCTCTATCGCTCGACCGACGGCGGCACCACCTGGCAGAAGATGACCGGCAACGGGCTGCCCGAGGGCATCCTCGGCAAGATCGGGGTCGCGCCGACCGCCGACCCGAAGCGCGTCTATGCGCTGATCGAGGCCGAAAAGGGCGGGCTCTATCGCACCGACGACGGCGGCGCATCGTGGCAGCTCATCAACAGCGACAATGAATATCGCCAGCGCGCCTGGTATTACACCAACGTCTTCGCCGACCCGAAAGACCCCAACAAGGTGTTCGTGATGAACACCGGCGCGTATAAGTCGACCGACGGCGGCAAGACCTTCAAGTCGATGCCGACCTTCCACGGCGACAACCACCAATTGTGGATCAACCCGCTCGACACGCGGTATATGGTCAACAGCAACGACGGCGCGGTCAACGTCTCGGTCAACGGCGGCGAAAGCTGGACGCAGGGGGACAACCAGCCGACCGGGCAGATCTATCACATCGCGGTCGACAATCAGGTGCCGTACAATATCTACGGCGCGCAGCAGGACAATACGAGCGTCCGCATCGCCTCGGCGAGCGTGACCGGCGGGATCACGATGCGCGACTGGCGCCCGGTGGGCGGCGGCGAGAGCGGCTATATCATCCCCGATCCGAAGGACCCACATATCGTCATCGGCGGGAGCTATTGGGGCGAGGTATCGCGCTTCGACGACCGCACCGGGCAGGCGATCCCGATCAAGCCGTGGCCGCACGAGACGATGGGCTGGGCGCCGAAGGACGTGAAGCATCGCGGCCAGTGGACCGAACCGCTCCTCTTCTCGCCGCACGATCCCAAGGTGCTCTATAACGCCAATGAAGTGGTGTATAAGACGACCAACGACGGCCAGTCGTGGGAGATCATCTCGCCCGATCTGACGCGCAACGACAAGTCGAAGCAGCTTTCCTCGGGCGGCCCGCTGACCAAGGACAATACCAGCGTCGAGCTGTACGGCACGGTCTTCTCGCTCGCCGAATCCCCGGCGCAGAAGGATCTGCTGTGGGCCGGCACCGACGACGGCCTCATTCAGATGACCAGCGACGGCGGCAAGGCGTGGTCCAACGTCACCCCGAAGGACATGCCCGAATGGGGCACGGTCGACATGGTCGAGCCGCATCCGCACAAGCCGGGTACGGCCTATATCGCGGTCGAGCGGCACAAGCTGGGCGATTACAAGCCCTATGCCTTCCGCACCGACGATTTCGGCAAATCCTGGACCTCGATCACCGACGGGTTGCCGGCGGACGCCTATGTCCATGTCGTCCGCGCCGATCCGGAGCGCGAGGGGCTGCTTTACGCCGGCACCGAGAACGGGATTTTCTTCTCGTTCGACGACGGCGCGCATTGGAAGCCGCTCCAGCTTAACCTGCCGCGGGTGCCGATCCACGATCTCGTCGTCCACGCCGGCGACATTGCGGTGGCGACGCACGGCCGCGCCTTCTGGGTGCTCGATGACGTGAGCCCGCTACGGCAATGGTCGGCGGCGGTCGAGCAGGCGCCGGTGCATCTGTTCAAGCCGCGCCAGACGATCCGCATGGTCTTCACCGGGCGCGGGGATTCGAACACCAAATTCACCGGCGCCAATCCGCCGCAGGGGACGATCCTCTATTACAACCTCAAGCAGGATGTTTCGCCCGAGGCGATCAAGCTCGAGATCCTCGACGCCTCGGACAAGGTGATCCGCACCTTCAAGCCGACCAGCAAGCCGGCGCATAAGGACAAGGATGAGGACGACGACGAGGAAGGCTGGGGCCCGCCGCCGCCGATCCCGCTCAGCACCACGGCGGGGCTGCATCGCTTCGCCTGGGATATGCGCGTCCAGGGGCCGGTGCATGTGCCCAAACTGGCGATGTGGCACGCCTCGACGCTCGGGCCGGTCGCCATTCCGGGGCAGTATAAGGCGCGGCTCACCGTCAACGGCAAGGCGCAGACCCAGCCGATCGAGATCGTCGCCAATCCCAACGTCAAGCTGACCCAGGCCCAGCTCAAGGAGCAGTTCGACCTCGCGATGGCGGTCAACCGCGAATTGAGCGAGGTGCAGAATGCGGTGCTGGAAATCCGCCAGCTCCACGAGAAGCTCGCCGAAGTCCGCAAGGAAGCGGGCGGCAAGGCCGAACTCGTCGCTGCGGCCGACGCGCTCGACGGCAAGGTCAATGCCATCGAAGACAAATTGACGCAGAAATTGTCGGTCGCGAATGAGGATCCGCTCAACTTCCCGATCCGGCTCAACAACCAGCTCGCCTCGCTCGCGCTGACCGTCGGCACCGGGGACAACCCGCCGACCCAGCAGGCGCGGCAGGAGTTCGACGATCTCAAGCAGCAGGCGACCGCCTATCTCGCCGAATGGAACCAGCTGAAGTCGGGCGATCTCGCCAGCTTCAACACCCAGATCGGGCAGGCCAGGCTCAAGCCGATCACGATCACGCCGCACGTTTCGACGGGGATTTGATCGTTATGGGGAGGGGCGTCGCTTGCACCGGCGGCGCCTTTCCTCAATCATTCAGAAGTCGGTTCTCGACGTCCTATCCCCGTTCGGGCTGAGCCTGCCGAAGCCCTGCACTTTCTTCCGATGAAGAAGGACAGCCCTTCGACAAGCTCAGGGCGAACGGGGGATGGGTTCGAACGATCCGGGGAGGATCCAGTAACATGTCCGCAAACCACCCCTCGCTTTCCCGCCGAGACGCCGGCCGGCTCCTGCTCGCGGCCGGCGCCGCCGCGGCGCTGCCAGCGCGCGGCCTTGCCGCCGGGCCAGGAAATCGGGTGGTGTGCGTTTCCAAGCAGATCAACGAGTTCATCTTCGATATCGGCGCGCAATCGCATCTCGTCGCGCGCGATCTCACCTCGATCTATCCGCCGCAGATCACCAGATTGACCTCGGTCGGCTATCATCGCGCGCTGAGCGCGGAGGGCATCATCTCGATGCGCCCGAGCGTATTGCTCACTGACGGCAATGTCGGCCCCGATCCGGTGCTCGCGCAGGTCCGCTCGGTCGGCATTCCGATCGAGACGATGGCGCCGGGCGAGACCTTGCAGACCGCGCAGCAGCTGATGCTCAGGCTCGGCCGCTATTTCGGGCGCGAGGCGGCGGCGAAGGCGATCGTCGCGCGCTGGCAGGCGGAAATGAAGACCGCGCTCGCCGCCGTGGCGCCCTATGCCAAGGCGCCCAAGCCGCGCGTGCTGATGATCCATTTCGGCCAGATCGGGAACACCTATCTCGGCCTCACGCGCGGCAGCGCCGCCGATCAGATCATCAATTGGGCGGGCGGGGTCAACGCGCTCGACCAGATGGGCGGGATGGCGCGGCTGACCCCGGAGATCATCGCGCGCGCCGCGCCCGACATCATCATCGCCACCGATGTCGGCTTCGATCGCTATGGCTCTCCGGCGAAATTTCGCGACCTGCCCGGCGTCGGGCTGACCCCGGCGGCGAAGGCGCTGCGTATCCACCGCATCTTCGAAACCGAAATCATGTATTTCGGCCCGCGCACCCCGGCGGCGCTGCGCAAGATCGCCGGCTGGCTGCATCCCGGGCGCTGACATGGCGGCACGCCACCGATCCTGGGGACAGATCCATCTGCTGCTGGCCTGCGCGCTCGTTGCGGCGGTGCTGCTGTCGCTGTCGATCGGGTCCTTCTATTTCTCGCCGGCGCAGATCTTCCGCTTCGTCGGGCATTGGCTCGGCCTCGCGCCGATCGCGCCGGAAGAAGCGCTCGATCTCAATGTCTTCGCGACGCTGCGCGTGCCGCGCGTACTGCTGTGCGGGGTGACCGGCGCGACGCTCGGCGTGTCGGGGGCGCTGATGCAGGGATTGTTCCGCAACCCGATCGTCGAGCCCGGCCTTGCCGGCACCTCTTCGGGCGCGGCGCTCGGCGCATCGACGGTGTTCGTGTTCGGCAACACCGCACTCGCCTTCACTTCGCCGCTCGGGACCGCCGCGGTGCCGGTGATGGCCTTTGTCGGCGGGTTCCTCGCGACGTTGCTCGTCTATCGCATCGCGACGCTGTTCGGGCATACCGACGTGCTCGCGCTGCTGCTCGCCGGGATCGCGGTCAATGCGATGTGCAATGCCGGAACGGGTTTCCTGTCGTACATCGCGCGCGACCCGCAGGCGCGCAACATCACCTTCTGGAACCTCGGCACCTTCACCACCGCCGACTGGCGCGGCACCTTGCTCGTCACCGCGATTTTCCTGCCCTGCCTGTGGTTCATCCTGAGGCGCGGCAAGGATCTCAACGCATTGATGCTCGGGGAGGACGATGCCGCGTTCATCGGCTTCGATCCCGACAAGCTCGTCTTCCGCCTGCTGATCCTCAACACGTTGATCGTCTCGGTGGCGACCGCGATGGTCGGGGTGATCGCCTTCGTCGGGCTGATCGTGCCGCATATGATGCGGCTGCTGCGCTCCTCCGACTATCGCTTCCTCCTCCCCGCCTCGGCCTTGTTCGGCGCATTGCTGATGGAGGCGATCGACGTCGTCGCGCGCATCGTCATCCGCCCCGCCGAATTGCCCGTCGGCATCATCACCGCGCTGATCGGCGCGCCGATCTTCCTGTGGATATTGCTCGCCTATCGGCGGCGGATCGCGACGTGATGACGGGGATCGTCCTCGATCAGGCGAGCTGGTCGGCCGGCGGCACCCCGATCGTCGCGCCGACCAGCCTCGCTTTCGCCCCCGACAAGGTGAACGTGATCCTCGGCCCCAATGGCGCGGGCAAATCGACGCTGATGAAGATCGCGGCGGGCCGGCTCAGGCCGACCGGCGGCCGCGTGCTGCTCGACGACCGGGACATCTTCGCGATCGGCGCGAAGGAACTGGCGCTCCGGCGCGCCTTTCTGTCGCAGCATGTCGAGATCGATTTCGCGATCACCGTCGAGGAAGTCGTGCTGATGGGCCGCTATCCGCATTTCGCGCGCGCGCCCGGCCACGAAGACCGCCGCATCGTCGACGCCGCACTCGAACTGGTCGGGATGAGCGCCCGCCGCCGCCAGATCTATCCCACGCTCTCCGGCGGCGAACAGCAGCGCGTCCAGCTGGCCCGCGTGCTGGCGCAGGTGTGGGACGATACGGCGACCCCCGCCCCGCGCACGATCTTCCTCGACGAGCCGGTCGCCAGCCTCGACATCCACCACCAATTGCAGATCCTCGATCTTATCCGCACCCTGCCCGCACGGCGCTGCTCGATTGTCGTCACCCTGCACGATCTCAACCTCGCATTCGATTATGGCGACAGGTTCGTCTTCCTGCGCGACGGCCAGGTGCAGGCGATCGCCGACGATTCGGTCGACATATCCCCCAATCTCATCCGGCAGGTGTTCGACGTGTCAGCCACCGGTCATAACGACCACGCCGGCAAGCGCGTCCTGCGTTTCCACTTATAGATAAAAGAAACAATAGGTTGCGGCGGCGCGCAGGCCGCCAGCAGGTCCATCGGGAGTATCGAATGAAAATGCCTCTTATCCGTAGCGCCTCGCTGCTGGTACTCGCGGCCACGATCGGCAGCACGCCGGCGCTCGCTGCGGACGAGCCCGCCGATCAGACCGTCGTCGTCACCGCGCAGTCGACCACCCCGTTCGACGAGGCCGCAGCGCTTGGCAAGACCGGCACTGCATTGTTCGATCTTCCGCGCAGCATCCAGATCGTCCCGCGCGAACTGATCGACGAGCAAGGCGGCACCCAGCTCAAGGATACGCTGCGCAACGTCAGCGGGCTCGTCCAGGGCGGGCAATATTCGTTCGGTTTCTACGACCGCTTCGTCTCGCGCGGGCTCAACGTCACCTTCCTCAACGATGGCCTGCCCGACACGACCTCCGATCTTGGTGGCTATGTCCATTCGCTGACCGGCGTCGAGCGGGTCGAGGTGCTCAAGGGGCCGGGATCGGCGCTGTTCGGCACCAGCGCGCCCGGCGGCACGATCAATCTCGCCCATTACCGCCCGACCGACCGCGCCGCGGCGAGCGCCAGCCTGCAATATGGCTCGTTCGACACGGTCACCGCCAACGGATCGCTGGGCGGGGCGATCGGCGGCGGGATCAATGCGCGCGTCGACGGCCAGTTCCAGCGCTCGGACGGCTATCGCGGCACGCGCAACCGCAGCGGCGAGGTCTCTGGCGCGCTCGCCTTCCACCCCGCCGACCACGATATCCTCGCGCGGTTCGAATATCGCCGGATCGAAATGCGCCCCGATGCGATCGGTATCCCGTTCGCCCTGCCGGCCGCGGGGAGCACGCGAGTCGACCCGATCAAGGTCGATCTCGACAGCCGTTATTACACGCCGTTCGCCTTCGCCGATCAGTCGATCAAGCGCGCGTTCCTCAGCGACGCGTGGACGGTGAGCGACAGCCTCGTCGTCAATCTGCGCGCCGCTTACACCGATCGCAACATCGGTCTCGCTCGCAACGCAGGCGGCCGCCTCGCCGGCATCGCGCTCACCGGCCGGCAGCTTCGCCAGCAGCAGGACAATATCCACGATTTCGTCGTTCAGGCCGAGCCAACGTGGAAGTTCACCGCCGGCGCGATGCCGGTCACCCTGCTCACCGGGTTCGAATATCGCAACGTCAGCGCGACCACGCGGCGCAGCACCGCCGATCTGCCCAATATCCCCGACATCTATCATCCGGTGACACCGGAAACGAACCTCGCCGCGCTCAACTTCCAGTGCGACCGGGCGCATAGCTGCAACGACGCCAAGGTCGACGGACGGTTCTACGGCCTCTATGCGACCGCGCAGATCGATATCACCCCGCGGCTGAAACTACGTCTCGCGGGGCGCGAGGACTGGTTCGGGACCGCGGCCGAGGGCCGCTCGGTCATTCCGGCCAATCCCGGATCGGAGCATCCGTGCAATCCGCCGCAGCCGACGACGACCTGCGCGTTCATCCCCGGCCAGCCGGTGGTGCGCAACGACGAACGCTTCGAATGGGATATCGGCGCGGTCTATCAGATCGCCGATTCCTTCGCTCTGTTCAGCGGCTATGCGAGCAACAGCTATCCGATCTTCAATACCGAGGAGCCGCAGAGCATCGGCCAAGTGCCCGAAACGGGGACGCAGGTCGAGGCGGGGCTGCGTTTCCGCCAGGGGAATTGGCTCTCGCTTTCCTCCTCGCTGTTCCACACGACGCGCAAGAACGTCTATGTCATCGTGCTCAACGAGTCCGAGGTCTATTCCTATCGCGTGAAGGGCTGGGAGACCGATCTCAGCCTGCGCCCGGTGCCGGCGTGGAACATCAACGCCAATTTCACGCTGCAGGATGCGGTGCTGACCGATTATCCGCAGAACCCGACCCAGATCGGCAAGCGCGTGCCGAGCGTGCCGAAGCGGATCGGCAATGTCTGGACCAGCTACGACATCGCGCTGCCCGAGAAGATCGGCACGCTCCAGCTCGCCGCGGGCCTGCGCTATCGCAGCGACTATTTCGGCGACACCGCGCAGACGCGGCTTCTGCCCGGCGCGACGATGGTCGACGTGACCGCCGCTTTGCTCAACGGCCCGTGGACGATCCGCGGCGGGGTGCGCAACATCGGCGACGCGCGCAATTATGATTATGCCGCCGGCGTCGGCAGCGGCGCGATCCCGGGGCCGGGGCGGACCTTCTTCGTCAGCCTGGGCGTGAAGACGCTGTAAGCCTGCGCTTTCTCCCCTCTCTTGGGCAAGGGAGGGAAGGTGCTCGGAACAACATGGCCCTTCCCGCGCCGAACCGCTAAGAAGCGGCATGGCCGAACGCTTTGAACGACATCGCCAGCCGTGGCGCCCCGACGAGATCCAGAAGCTCCATACCCTCGCCAAGAAGGGAATGGCGCTGAAAGCGATCGCCAAGGCGCTGACGCGCAGCGAGGAATCGGTCAAGGAACGCGCCAAGCTCGACGGCCTGTCGATCGCCAAATTGCACTGAGCCGTGTCGGCCAAGGATTATGACGCGATCGTGCTCGGCGCCGGCGCGGCCGGGCTGATGTGCGCCGCGGTCGCGGGGCAACGCGGCAAGCGCGTCCTGCTGATCGACCACGCCGACCGGCCGGGCAAGAAGATCCTCATCTCGGGTGGCGGCCGGTGCAATTTCACCAATATCGGCACCGCACACGATCGCTTCCTTTCCGCCAACCCGCATTTCGCGCGATCGGCGCTGGCGCGCTATACGCCGGCCGATTTTCTCGATCTGGTCGCGCACCATCGCATCGCCTGGCATGAGAAGACGCTCGGCCAATTGTTCTGCGACGGCTCGGCGCGGCAGATCGTCGACATGCTGCTCGACGAGGGCGCGCGCGGCGGGGTCGAACTGGCGCTTGGTCACCCGATCGCGGCCATCGATCATGCCGATGCGCGGTTCCGGGTGCGCTGGGGCAACCGCTCGGCCGAGGCGCCCGCGCTGGTCGTCGCGACCGGCGGTCCGTCGATCCCCAAGATGGGGGCGACGGGCTTCGCTTATGACCTCGCCCGACAATTCCGGCTCAAGGTGGTCGAGCCGCGTCCCGCGCTAGTGCCGCTGACGCTCGGCAACGACGAGCAATTGTTCCGCACCCTCTCGGGCGTCTCGGCCAATGTCGCCGCGACCGCGGGCAAAGCCGCGTTCCGCGAGGCGGCTCTGTTCACGCACCGCGGGCTTTCCGGGCCGGCGATCCTGCAAATCTCATCCTACTGGCGCCACGGCGAGGCGGTGACGATCGACTTCCTGCCCGATCGCGCGCCGGGGTGGCTCAAACAGGCCAAACGCGCGACGCCGCGCGCGACGATGGCGCGCGCGCTCACCGGTGCATTGCCCGAGCGGCTGGTTACCGCGCTGGTCGAGCGCATCGGGCTGAGCGGCGAACTCGCCAACATTCCCGACGCGAAGCTCGCCGCCGCCGAACAGACGCTCGCCGCGTGGCATTTCACCCCCAATGGCACCGAGGGCTTCGCCAAGGCCGAAGTCACCGCCGGCGGGGTGAGCACCGCCGGCCTCTCGTCGCAGACGCTGGAGGCGCGCGAAGTGCCCGGCCTGTATTTCATCGGCGAGGCGGTCGACGTCACCGGCTGGCTCGGCGGCTATAATTTCCAATGGGCCTGGGCGAGCGCACAAGCGGCAGGCCAGGCGCTGGCGGGTTGATTACGGAACAATAACAACGCTCGATCGATTGGACCTGCGCCTGCCCTGCGGCCGCCGACTGCGCGCGAAGCAGGCAAGGAGGGTCTGCCGATGAGCGAGGAAACGCGGGTTCCCGATCTTGCCGGAGGCATCCCCTCGACCGATCTTCCCGAGGGCGCGATGATCGCCGGCACCGTCGGTGACGAGGAGGTGCTGATCGCGCGGGTAGACGGCAGGTTGTTCGCCGTCGCCGCGCTCTGCACGCATTATCACGGCCCGCTCGTCGACGGGCTGCTGGTCGGCGAAACGGTGCGGTGCCCGTGGCATCATGCGCATTTCTGCCTGCGCACCGGCGAGGCGCTCGCCGCGCCGGCGATCGATCCGCTCAAGCGCTGGGCGATCTCCGAAGCCGGTGGCGTGATCCGCGTCGGCGAAGCGCTCGACGAGACCCCCACCCCGCCGCGCCGCGCGTCGGCAGGCGAGCCGCGCCGGGTGGTGGTGATCGGCGGCGGCGCGGCCGGGTTCGCCGCGGTCGAGATGCTCCGCCGCAAGGGGTTCGACGGATCGGTGACGATGCTCAGCGCCGATGCCGATGCGCCTTATGACCGGCCGAATTGCTCGAAGGACTATCTCGCCGGCGACGCGCAACCCGAATGGATGCCGATGCGCGACGCGAGCTGGTACGCCGATCATAACATCGACCTGCGGCTCGGCACCGACGCGGCGGCGCTCGATCCCGTTGCAAAGAGCGTCACGCTTGGGAACGGGGAGAGCCTCGACTACGACGCACTGCTGATCGCAACCGGCGCGGAGCCGATCCGCCCCCCGATCGCGGGGTTCGACCGGCCGGACGCCTACGTCCTGCGCAGCCTGCGCGACGCCGATGCGATCATCGCCGCCGCCGGGCAGGCCAAATGCGTCGCGGTGGTCGGCGCGAGCTTCATCGCACTCGAAACCGCCGCGGCGCTCCGTGCGCGGGGCCTCGAGGTGCATGTCGCCGCGCCCGAGGCGATCCCGCTGGCGCGGGTGATGGGCGACGACATCGGCCGTTGGGTGCGTGGACTACATGAGCAGGCGGGCGTCGTCTTCCATCTCGGGCACGGCGTCACCGGGTGGAGCGACGGGCGGCTGGCGCTGGACGACGGGACGGCGATCGACGCTGATTTCCTGGTGCTCGGCATGGGGGTGCGCCCGCGCGTCGCGCTGGCCGAGGCGGCCGGGCTGGCGGTCGATCGCGGCATCATGGTCGACGCGCAGCTACGCGCCAGCGCGCCGGGCATCTATGCCGCCGGCGATGTCGCGCGCTTTCCCGATCCGCATAACGGCCAGCCGATCCGCATCGAACATTGGGTCCACGCCGAGCGCCAGGGGCAGCATGTCGCGCGGGCGATCCTTGGCGACGCGGCGCCGTTCACCGATCCGCCCTATTTCTGGAGCGTCCATCCCGGTGCGGAGATCCGCTATATCGGGCACGCCGAGGCGTTCGATCCGCCGCACGTCGGCGGGTCGCTCGCGCATCACGACGCCGAGGTCGCGTTCGCCAGCGGCGGCCGGCTGCTCGCGCTCGCCACGGTGGGGCGCGATCGGCGCTCGCTGAAGATCGGGGTTGAGCTGACCGTCTAGGACGGGGCACGCGCAAAGTTCACGAAGTTCACACGAGTAGCGCGTGCCGCGAGGGTGGCCGATTTTAGATAAATATATGCAAAATAATAGCTTATGCCGTATTTCGCAGACGAGCCGTTCGCCCCGGACGCCCTTCGACAAGCTCAGGGCGAATGGCGGAGAGATGAGTCGGA
Organism: Sphingomonas sp.; assembly: GCA_017849555.1. Lineage (GTDB taxonomy): Bacteria > Pseudomonadota > Alphaproteobacteria > Sphingomonadales > Sphingomonadaceae > Sphingomonas > Sphingomonas lycopersici. Next base: position 52,546 of record JAFIGU010000088.1, read on the forward strand.
CTTTATCTGCGCCATAGCCCCAACCGTCGCGCGGATCGCCGGGATCAGTTCCGCCTCGAACCACGGATTCTTGACCAGCCACGGCTGGTTGCGCGGCGACGGATGCGGCAAGGGCAGCCAGCCCGACGCCAGATAATCGCGCCAGCTGCGCACCGTCTCGCCGAGCGTCGCCTTGCGCATACCGCCCAGATAATGCGCCTGCGCATAATGCCCGACCAATATCGTGAGCTCGATATGCGGCAGCGCGGCATTGAGCCGATCATGCCAGCGCGGCGCGCATTCGCGACGCGGCGGCATATCGCCCGACGCCGCCTTGCCGGGATAGCAGAAGCCCATCGGGATGATCGCGACCTTCGCGGGATCGTAGAATTGCGCCGGCGCCAGCCCCAGCCAGTCGCGCAGGCGAACCCCGGAGGCATCGTCCCACGGCACCCCGCTTTGATGCACCTTGCGCCCCGGCGCCTGCCCGACGATCCTGAGCCGCGCGGCAGGATCGGCCTGCACCACCGGACGCGGGCCGAGCGGGAGATCGTCCGCGCACCGCCGGCACGCGCGGATATCCGCCAGAAGCTGGACGAAGGGATCGGACATGCCGGGCAATGTCGGTGTCGCCGCGCGCAACGACAAGCTCAGCTGACCGGTTGTGCCGCCTGCCGCTCGGCGATCGCGGCGAGCGCCTGCCGCTCGATCGCCTCGAGCTCGACCAATGTCATCGTCAGCGCCTCGCGCTGCGCGACCAGCTCGTCGATCCGCCCGCGGCACCGTTCGGCAAGCGTCGCCAATTGCTCGATATGCTGCGGATCGGCGTCGTATAGATCGAGGAATTCCTTGATGTCGCGCAACGTGAAGCCGAGCCTTTTGCCGCGCAGGATCAGCTTCATCCGCGCGGTCTCGCGCCGGGTATAGATACGCGCATTGCCGACGCGGCACGGCGCGATCAGCCCGCGATCCTCGTACAGCCTCAGCGCGCGCGGCGTGATGCCGAGGCTGGTCGCGACATCCTGTATCCCGCGCAGATCGTCTTGCTGTTCCACTATTGTCCGCCCCCTCCCCCGAGCGCCGCCCCGCGGCCTTTGCTTTCTTCGACCAGCTCCTTCTTCGAAAGCTTGCCGATCAGTGTCTTGGGCAGAGCATCGCGAATTTCGATGTCATGGGGAAGCTCGATCTTGCTCACCTTGTCGGCAAGGAAGGCACGCAATTCCCCCGGCGTCGCGCTCGCCCCGGGCTTGAGCGTGACGAAGCCCTTGGGCGATTGGCCGCGATATTGATCGTCGACCCCGATCACCACCGCCTCGGCCACCGCGGGATGCTCGTACAGCGCATCCTCGATCACCCGCGGATAGACGTTATAGCCGCTGCTGATGATCACATCCTTGATGCGATCGACGATGAACAGATAGCCGTCGGGATCGAGATAGCCCACGTCCCCGGTGCGCAGCGCGCCGTCGACGAACACCTTGCGGGTTTCGTCGTCGCGCCCCCAATAGCCCTTCATCACCTGCGGCCCGCGCGCGCAGATCTCGCCGCGCTCGCCCTCGGGGCAGAGCCGGGCGGGATCGGCAAGATCGCGGATTTCGATCGTCGTGCCGGGAAACGGCACCCCGGCCGATCCCGCGCGCGCCGGGCCGTCGATCGGGTTGCAGGTGATGATCGGCGAGGCTTCGGACAGGCCGTAGCCCTCGACCAGCCGCGCGCCGGTGGTGCGGGTGAAGGCGTCATGCACCTCGGCCGGCAGCGGCGCGCCACCCGAAATACACGCGCGGATATTTGAGAGGTCGATCGACCGCGTCGCCGCGACGCCGGCGATCGCGCCAAAGATCGTCGGCACCGCGGGGAAGAAGGTGGGGCGCGTCCGCGCGATCGTCTTGAGCGCATCCTCCAGCCGGAACCGCGGCATCAGGATCATCTGCGCGCCGACCCGGATCGAGAAGCTGAGCACCGTTGTCAGCGCAAAGACGTGGAACAGCGGCAGCACGCCGAGCACGCGATCCTGCGTCGCGCTTTCGCCGCCGACATGGACGACCATCGCATCGGCATTGGCGACGAGATTGGCGTGGGTCAGCATCGCCGCCTTGGGCAGCCCGGTGGTCCCGCCGGTATATTGCAGCACCGCCACCCCATCGGGCGACACCGCCACGGGCGTCGGCTCCCCGCGCCTCGCCACCATATCGTGATAGGTGATATGCTGCGGCCCGTGCCGGGCGGGCGCGATGTCCTTCCGCCGGAACAGGCGATAGGCGATGCGCTGGAGCGTCGGCAGCCCCTCCGCGATCGCGCAGGTAATGACGTGCTGGACGCCGAGCTCGGCCGCGACCGCCGAGACGCGCGCGTGGACATCGGTAAGATCGCAGGTCGCGATCACCTGCGCCCCCGAATCCTCGAGCAGATGGTGAAGCTCACGCTCGACATAGAGCGGGTTCACATTGACGACGACCCCGCCGAGCCGCAGCGTCGCGAGGAACAGGATCGGATAATGCGGCATGTTGGGCATGCACAGCGCGACCCGCGTGCCCGCTCCGACGCCGAGGTCCTGCAATCCCGCCGCCGCGTGCCGGACGGCTTCGGCAAGCTCGGCATAGCTCGTCACCCGCCCCATGAAGTCGATCGCGGCCCATTCAGGGTGTTTCAGCACGGTGGCGTCGAACAGGTCGGTAAGCGGGCGCGGCGTCGAATCGAGTCGGGCACCTGTCGCAATTGCCTGTTTCGTCACCATTTTCTCTCCCGTGCTCGACGCAATTCGCCACCGTTTGCCGCAGCTCGTCACAAATCGGTTGTCGACCGATCGGCTCTTGCCTATGCGACCTGACCTATAGGGAAGATAGAATACCAATAGGTCACCCGCAATCACGTCGTTCGAGGAAGGGAGAGGAAAATGATCGCGACGACTCTGCTGGCACTGGCGGCGGCGGGCAGCGCCACCCCCGATGCGGTGATCGGCCGCTGGCGCACCGAAACCAAGAACGGCATCGTCGAAATCCAGCGCTGCGGCGCATCGATTTGCGGCCGGCTGGTCACCTCGGACAAATTGCGCACCGATCCCGCGCTCAAGGATCTCAACAACCGCGACGAAAGCCTGCGCAACCGGCCGCTCAAGGGGCTGATGATCCTCAGCGGCTTTACCCAATCCGCCGACGGCTGGAGCGGCGGCAAGATCTACAACGCCGACGACGGGCGCACCTATAGCGCCAAGGTCACGCCGCTCGGCGCCGACAGGCTCAGCGTGCGCGGCTGCGTCTTCGTGCCCTTGTGCAAGACGCAGACTTGGGTCCGTGTCAATTGAGCCAATCTCTCCCAAAAGTTCGAGTGAAGCGTAAGCGTAAAGGAGTAAGCATGTCCCCCTCCCTCAAAGTTTCCATTGCCGCCGGCGCGTTCGCCTCAATGTTCGCCTTGGTCGGGCAGGCCAATGCCCAGGCCTTCTATCTGCAGGAGCAATCCGCGCGCGGCGCCGGCCGCGCCTTTTCGGGCGAGGTCGCCGATACCGGCGCGGCGTCCTTGTGGTGGAACCCGGCGGCGATCGCCGACGCCGAGGGGATCGAGGGGACGTTGAGCGCCTCCGCGATCCTGCCGCGCGGCCAGGTGGTCGATCGCGGAACGGTGATCGTGCGCCCCGCGCAAGGCCCAGCGCCAGTCGGCGGCGACGCGGTGTCGCGCAACCCGATCAACAACGGGGTGCTGCCGTCGGGCGCGTTCGTCGCGCCGCTCGCGCGCGGCGTGGTCTTCGGCCTCGCGGTGACCTCGCCGTACAGCTTCACCACCGATTACAGCAGCTCGAGCTGGGCGCGCTATTCCGCCGATCGCACCCGGCTGCGCACGGTCGATATCCAGCCGTCGCTGGCGGTCGCGCTGACCGACTGGCTGCGCGTCGGCGGCGCGGTCAACGTCGAATATACCGACGCCTCGCTCAGCAATAAGTTGCCCAACCTGTCCGCCGCGCTGCCCGACGGCGAGCAGAAGCTGTCGGGCGACGGCTGGGATGTCGGCTGGACCGCCGGGCTGCAGATGCACAATGATTTCGCGACCGTCGGCATCGCCTATAAGTCAGCGATCAAGCACAATCTGAAGGGCGATCTCACTGTCTCGGGGCTGCTCGGGCCGCTGGCGGGATCGAACATGTCGCTCTCGGGCGTCCGCGCGAGCTTCTACACCCCGGCGCAGATCATCGTCGGCGGGCGTTTCCGCGCGACCAAGGCGCTGACGCTCAACGCGCAGGCGGTGCGCTATACCTGGAGCAAGTTCGACGCGATCGGGCTCGGCGCGCCGCTCAACACCGCGATCCCGGAAAATTACCGCGATAGCTGGAGCCTCGCCGGTGGCATCGATTATGCGGTCTCCCCCGCGCTCACGCTGCGCGCCGGCGTCCAGCGCGCGCTCACCCCGACGCAGGACGGCGAACGCGACGCGCGCGTCCCCGATGCCAATCGCTGGAATTACGGCGTCGGCGCGAGCTATGCGGTCAACCGTCATTTCACCGTCGATGCGGCGGCGAATTATGTCGATTTCACCGATTCCTCGATCGACCGCATCACCGCGGCCTATGTCGGGACCCCGGCGCAGACGCCGATCCTGACCAACGGCGAGCTGCAGAAGGCCCACGCCTTCGTCTTGTCGCTCGGCGCGCGGATGGCACTCTGACGGCACGGCCGCGCGGCGTGGGCTGACCGTCAGTCCGCGCCGCGCGGCCGCGTCTCGGGAAGCGCAAGCAACACCGGGAGCACCCCCAGCGCGACCAGCGCGATCATCATCCCCGGTGCGGCGGGCGCGCCGCTTCGCTGGGTGAGAATCTGCGCCAGCCACGGGGTCAATCCGCCGAACAGCGCGGTCGCACTGGTCGCGCCGAGCGCAAGCCCGCTCAGCCGGCCCTCGACCGGCACCTGCTCGGCGGTCGCCACCGCGCCGACAGCGCTGACTCCGCCTGCCAGGATCGCGAGCAGCACCGCCCCCGCGATCGCCGGCCCGGTCTCGGCGCCGGCAAGCAGCCGGAACAGCGGGTAAGGCAGCAAAGCCGACAGCAAGGCGAGCCCGACCAGGACCGGCCGCCGCCCGAACCGATCGGCCAGCACGCCGACCAGCGGGGTCACCACGATCACCGCAACCCCGGCGATCGTCGCAAGCTGCAACGCCTTGGCCTCGGTCAACCCACCGGTCGACACCAGATAGATCGGCACATAGGTGATGCCGACATAATAAGTGATCGATCCCAACGCGGAGATCGCGAAACCGCGCAGCACGCCGGGGCGGTGTCGGGCGAGCGCATGGCCGAGCGGGTGGCGCACCAGCGTCCCGGCGGCGCGCTGGATTTCGAACTCGGGGGATTCGCGCATCGCCGCCCGCGCGACAAGGATCGCGCCGGCGAGGGCTGCGCCGATCAGGAACGGCACGCGCCATCCCCAGGCGTCGAGCGCCGGGGTCGGCAGCAAATTCACCGTCAGCGCCGCCACCCCCGCCGCGAGCAATCCGCCGATCTCGCTCGTCGCTGCCGCAAGCGAGGTGACGAGCCCGCGCCGGTGCGGCAGCGCTCCCTCGAGCAGATAGGCGACCACCCCGGTATATTCGCCGCCGACCGCGAACCCCATCACGCAACGCAGCAGCAGCAACAACATCCCCGCGGCAGGGCCGATCTGCGCCACCGTCGGCAAGAGCGCGGTGAGCCCCATCGCCACGGTCATCAGCGTCATCGAGGCGAGCAGCGTCGCGCGGCGGCCGTGACGGTCGCCGAAATGCCCGAAGACGATCGCGCCGATCGGGCGCAACAGATAAGCGACCGCAAACCCCGCCAATGTCGTCAGCACCGCATTCTCGCCGACGAAGAACAACCGTGAGAGGACGGTCGTGAGATAGAGGAAGAGGGTGAAGTCGTACCATTCGACGACGGTCGAAATGGTCGCCAGGGCGAGGGATCGGCGGTCGAGCGGCTGCAAGATCAGGAGCTTAGGGGCCGGAACTGGTTACGGCAACCCGTCTTCCATCCCTTTGAAAACACGCAATAATCTGCTACAAGGGCCGCCGAGATCGCCAAAAGTGCGATTCCAACTTTTGGGGAGTCTGCGAACGCTTATATCGAGAGCCACAGAGACGGGTGGCGAGCCATCAAGCATCATAAGCATTGGTGGGCGTCGGTCGAAAACCACGCGACCAATCTGCTGGACATGCCCATCGATGCGATCACAACCGATGACGTGCTGGCCGCGGTGCAGCCGATCTGGCTGACCATATCGCCGACCGCCGGGATTTTGCGCGGGCGCATCGAAAACCATCCTCGATGCGGCCTGGGCGACAAAGCTCATCGTCGGCCCGTGGGAGAGCCCGGCCCGATGGCGAGGCGACTTCCTCCACCTGCTGCCAAGGCAGAAGCGTAAATATGCGGTCAGGCATCATCCTGCCGTCCCCTACCAGGATCTGCCGAAGTTCTATGAGCGTCTGGCGGCACGCTCCGCTATCTCGGCGCGGGCGCTGCAGATGATCATCCTATGCGCGACCAGGACGGCGGAGACGCGGCTTGCCACCTGGCGTAAGTTCAACCTCATCGATCGGGTCTGGACGATCCCGGGCAATCGCATCAAATCTGGCCGGGGAACATCGCATTCCCCTTACCGATAGCTGCATGGAAATCCTCCGGGAACAGGCAGCCATGACGAAGCCCCGGCCCGATGGTTATGTGTTTCCGTGGTGTACGCCGGGGAAGCCATTCCATCAGATGCTGCGTTTGCTCGGTGAGAGCGTCCGCATGTCGGAATCGTCGGCAGAAAAGGCCCCTGGTCAATGATCGCTTCCCACCCACCTCATGCCCTTTCGTTGGCAGGGAGTCTGCCGCTGGCACCGGACGGACCGATGCGCCCCAATTCCTGCCGTTGAGCGGCCAGCAGCGCCTTTCCAAGACCGGCCCCTGTCTTATGTCGCAATCCCGACGACCAGACCATCGGCAAGCCATTGGCCCAGCATCCCGCCAGCGCGCGCGATCCCAATCTCCTGGCCAAACGCCTCGACCATCAGGTCGCACAATTTCGCGAAGGACATGCCGGCGCGCACCGAGAGCAGCGCCTGATGCTCATATTGATCGATGGCGCGAAATTGCGCGACATCGCCATGTCGCCAGACGAGGATAGCACCGGGCTCGGGCAAGAACTCGACCGCGGGCGGCACCTCGCCGGTCGCGAGCGCCGACCAGATCGCGGGAGCGTTCGTCGTCAGGCTGCCGAGATCGAGCGTCGGCGTGATCCGCAGCGTGGCACGGTCCCAATCGACGTCACCGAGTTCGCCGGCTGAAACCGCGTCGGCATCCGCCGCGACGAATGCCTCCCCGAGCGCCATTTCGAGCCAGCCAAGCTCGGCTACCTCGGGGTCGGCGAGATAAAGGATTTCCAGCGTCGCGGGAAAATCGCGCGCATAAGCGTCGAGGGTCCAACTGCTTGGCGCCAGGCGATCGACATGCGCGACCACCGCCCGATGAAAAGCCTCGCCGCCGATCCAGTCGCGCGTGTGCTCGAAGCTCTCTTCCAGGCAAGCCGCGAGCTGTGCCCGATAATTGTTCTGATAGACGCGCAGGCCCGGCGCGGCCGCTTCGCCGAAACGCGCAGCGGCGACTGCGTCCTCTGAGGTCAGCCACGCGCGCATATCGCGCTGAAGCTCGATCAGGCTCATGCCGCTTCTCGCAGCGCGCCACGCGCGATCGTCCGCGCGGTGCCGAGTTCGGCGAGCAACTCGGCGAGCGGAGGAATATCGTCGTCGCGTTCGATCATCACCGCGACCGGCCCGAGCTTCGGCATGACGTAAGCATAGAGGTTCCAGACCGAAGCGGGCACCGGCCGATCATGCGTATCGATCAGCATCTCGGCTCCCCGGCTGTGCCCGGCAAGGTGGATCTGCCGCACGCGATCATGCGGCACGCCATCGAGATAGGCGATCGGATCGAAGCCGTGGTTGGTCGCGCTGACGAACACATTGTTGACGTCAAGCAGCAGTCCGCAGCCCGTGCGGGCACACATGGCATCGAGAAACTGCCATTCGGTCATGTCGGCGGAGGCGAAATCGATATAGGTTGACGGGTTCTCGATCAGCATTTCGCGGCCCAGCGCGTCCTGCGCCCGCGCAATGTTCGCGCAGACGAGGTCGAGCGCTTCCTCCGTATAGGGGAGAGGCAGCAGATCGTGCGAGTTGAAGCCTTCGATCCGCGACCAGCTCAGATGATCGGAGACGAACAGCGGGTCGATCTCGTCGACCAGCGCGCGCAGGCGCGCGAGATAGGCGCCATCGACGCCGTCGGCCGATCCGACCGACATCGACACGCCATGCAAGGCGACCGGATAGCGCGCCCTGACATCGCGCAGGATGTGGCGCGGCCGGCCACCGTCAACCATGAAATTCTCCGAGATTACCTCGACGAAATCGACCGCGATGGGGGTGTCCAGAAACTCGGCATAATGCGGCTTGCGTAGCCCGAGCCCGAAGCCGGAAAAGGGAGCAATGGTCATTGCTTCGCTCCTGCAGGGGAGCCGGCCCGACACGAGCGCGCCGGGCCGGTAGGAGGATCAGTTCGGCGCGGTCTCGCTGCCGCCCGCCGCCGCACAGGCCTTGGCGGTCAGTTCCTTGAAGCCCTGGCCCTTGCACGAATTCTGGCCCTTGCAGTCGTTCTTCGCGGTCTTGCAGTCCGACTGGCCCTTGCAGGTATTGACGCCGTAGCAATGGACCTTTGCCGCCGCCCCTTTGGCGATCGCGGCGGTCGGCGCGGCAGCGGAAATGGCGACGACTGCGGCGGCGGCGGCGATGCTGGCGGTAGTGCGGATAACGGTCATAAATAGCTCCGTGAGAAGGGTTCTGCCTGGTTGGCCACCCTAGTTCGCTGCCGTCGCCCGCCCGGTTACATCGCTCGAGAAAAAAGCGCGTACGCCACGAAAAATTACCAGCGCAGCAGCCGGGGTCCGAGCAAGGCCCCGAGCGAAGCGGCGAGCAGGATGCCGAGCGAATACCAGGTCAGCACGAAGATCGCCGAGACCTCCGGGCAATGCACGCAATACACCGTGGCGGCAAAGGCGCCGGCCGAGAGGCCCGCTGCAGCACCGGCGGCGCGCAGCCTTGTCGGCGCCAATCGTCGGAACGACCAGAGCAGGCCGATGAAGATCGGCATGGCGAGGCCGAGCACGATCCACGGGCAGACCATCCAGCTATGCCCGAGCCACATGGCGAGCCACTTAGCAGGGGGCGTTCGAACCAGCTCGATGACGCCGGCACCGGCAAGGAGCGTAACCGGAACGGCAAGCAGCCAGACCCAGCGCACGCTGCCGCTGTCGGGCCGTGCAAGTTGCGCGGTTACGGCCAGCGCCACGGCCGACAGCGAGATCGTGTAGGTCCATTTTATCCAGAAGGCGAAGCCGCGCATCGCGACATGAAGGTCGGGCCGGATGCCGAGCATCGATACGACCGCTGCGCTTGCGACCAATGCACCCAGCAACAGGCCGATTGCGAGCCGCCAGCCGACGGCATGACGACGCACTTTCGGCACGTCGGCGGAGAGTTTGGTGATCAGGTCCTCGGTGTTCATCGACCGCCTCCCTGAAAGCGCGCCATCAAGGTCTTGAGGCCGCGATGGACCGAGATCTTCACATCGGATTCGCCAATCCCGTCAGCGGTGGCGGCTTCGGCGACGCTCATTCCCTCGATCCGCGTCGCGCGGATCATCCGCGCCTGTTTGACCGGCAGGGTCTCGAGCAGATCATCAACATCGAGCCGGGCGCCGGATGCGTCCTCGAACCCTTCGACGATCAGGATTTCCTCCAGTCCCTCGATCGGCTGGAGGCGGCGATTACGGCGGAGATGGTCGATCATCTTGTAACGTGCGACCGCAAACAGCCAGGCGGTGAATAGCCGATCGCGGTCATAGCTCGCCCGGCGGGTATGCACGGCGATGAGCGTTTCCTGCACCAGATCTTCGATGTCGTCCTCCGAACCGTTCGCCCGGCGTCGATAAAAGCCGCGCAGCAAGGGGACCAGGTGGCGCAACAGCGCTGCATGGTCGGCAGCATTGCCGTCGAGGCCACTGATCATCAGTTGGCGCAACTCGTCCTCGTTCGCCTTCATTCGCGCTCCTCACGGGAGAGTTCGGCGTAGCCGGCCGAAAGGTTACAGCCGGTGACGAAATTTATTTGAGGTCGATGTGTAACCGTTGCTCGGCGCCGGCCGAATTGCCGTCGTGATCCGGTGCAACCGCCTCCTACCCGGGTCACCGCGCGGCCCTGGCATCCCACGGATCCGGGCCGCGCGCCAGAGGCCCAGACACGAAGGACCACTCCGATGCACAAGACTCACGCGACGATCGCGGCCACCCTCGCGATGGCGGTTGCCGGCACCGCGCTTGCCGCTGCGGCTTCCGCCTCCGCGCAGACCAAGCCCGCCATGGAAAAATGCTACGGCGTCGCCAAAGCGGGCAAGAACGACTGCAAGGCGGGCGCGGGGACGAGCTGCGCCGGCACCTCGAAGGTCGACTATCAGGGCAATGCCTGGAAGCTGGTCAAGGCCGGCACCTGCACCACGATCAAGACCCCCAAAGGCCCCGGCTCGCTGAGCCCCAAGGCCTGACAATCGCGCGCAGCCGGGGCTGTCAAGGCGCCGGCTGGCCGTTCACGGAGACTTCCGATGGAACAGCTCATCGCCCTTTACGACCGCGTGATCAGCCGCGCGTCGGCGTTGGTGCCCGATGCCCTTCTATTGCTCGTTGCGCGGCTCGGCATCGCGGGCGTTTTCTTCATGTCGGGTCGCACCAAGGTCGACGGTATCATCCATATCACCGACAGCACCTACGAGCTGTTCCGCACCGAATATGCGCTGCCGCTGGTGCCGCCGACCATTGCGGCAGTCGCCGCGACCTGGTCCGAACATGTCTTTTCGATCCTGCTCGTACTCGGCGTCGCCACTCGCCTTTCGGCGCTGGCGCTGTTCATGATGACGCTGACGATCGAGATCTTCGTCTATCCCGATGCATGGCCGACTCATCTCAGCTGGGCCGCAGTCCTCCTGCCATTAATCTTCCGGGGTGGCGGCGCCTGGTCATTGGATCGGGGTATCGCCCGGCTGCTGCATCCAGCGGTACGATTCGCTCACGCCTGAAACTGCGGTCGGAGCCGCGGGCCGCTTCGATCGGGTTTCCGCTGGCATCCTATCTTGCGACTTGTCTCGTGACGCAGAGCTGGCTTTCGTGCGCCTTCGAACGATTGGGTACGATCTCGACGTCGGTGCGGATCGAGAGCGTCCGGATCTGGCCCTTGAAGTCGCCGTTGTTGCGGGTGACATAACCGATGACAGGCATTGCTCGTCTCCTTTGATGCGCGCTCGAACCGTTCGGGCGACAGCGCGAGCGAAGGACCGGAGCGGCGAAGCTATTTGGAGCGAAACTACTCCCCTTGCCGATTATCTCATCCAGCAACCTCACGGGACCATATCCACCCGCACAGTGCGTTTCGCGGTCCAGAACAGCGCGAATGTTCCGAGCGCTAACAGGCTCGACGCGATCAATGCCCACCGCACGCCTTCGGCGTCACCCAGACCGAACGATGTTGCCAGGAGATCGCTGAGAAGGCCCACGCTTAGCGGCCCAAGGCCCAAGCCAATCGCATTGAGGATGAACAGCAGGATGGCTGACGAGGTCGCCCGCATCGTCGGCGGGACAACGCTCTGACCGACCGTGTAGACCGGCCCGAACCAGAAAGAACCCAGGATGATCGGTATGATCATCAATGCCATTGCCACCGGCGCGCTCGGTACCAGATAGACAGCGATCGTGAAGGGAAGCGCCGCCAGACTCGCAATAGCAGGAATCGCGCAATAGGCGCGTGCGTCGGTGCGGCCGAACCGGTCGCCAAGCTGGCCGCCGAGCCATATGCCGACCATCCCCCCAAACCCACTGATAATTCCGAGTGAGATCCCTAGGAATCCGTGTGCACCGAGCCCAAACCGAGAGGCGAGTGCTTCAAGCTGTTCGCCGTGGACGCGAAAAAAGAAGGCGGCGGTAAAGGGAACTTGCGCGTAACTGACAAAAGCTTTCAGCGCGGCGCCGAAGGAAATGAACCAATAGCTTCTCTTGCTCGCGAGATAGCGAAGCGTGTCCGGAAAGCTTGGATGTTCAATCGCCGGCCGCTCCGCCGGCGGAATTGCATGGCGCGGTTCCTTCAGCGTGAGCAAAGCCAACAGGGCGATGGCCACACCTGGAATTCCGGCAATGAGAAAAGCGTGTCGCCATCCATAGAGATCGACGATCACACCGCCCATGCCCAGCCCGAGCAACGTACCGAGCGGTACGCCGAGATGGAAAAAGGCGAGCGCCGAAGCGCGCTTTTCGCGCGGCGTATAGTCACTTATCAGGGAATGGGCGGGCGGGATGCCTCCGGCCTCGCCAGCGCCAACGCCGATGCGTGCGAGAAGAAGGTGCACGAAATTTCCCGCGAATCCGCATAGAATTGTGAAAAAGCTCCAAGCCCCGAGCGCGCAGGTAATGATCAAGGGTCGGCTTTTCCGCTCGGCCAGTCGGGCGATCGGAATGCCAAAGGTCGTGTAGAAAATGGCGAAGGCAAAGCCGGTCATCAGACCGATCTGCCAATCGGCCAGCCCCAATTCCTGTTTGATCGGTTCGGCAAGGATGTTGATTATCTGGCGATCGAGGAAGCTGAGCAACATGGTCAGCATCAAGAATGAGACCGCATAGCGGCGATAGGCCGGCGAAACCGGCTCAATCTCGACCCTATGCACCCCGTCCGTCATGTCGCTCAGCATGGGTTTACCTCGTCAAATCAGAATTTTGTCCGGACGCCGACGTAGAAGCGGCGACCGAGAACATCGTAGGTTGAGGGGTCCGTGAAGCCGGTGGGCAGTGCAAGAAGCGGCGGCGCCTTGTCCGTCAGATTGTTGACGCCCAAGCGAAATTCGAAGCGCTCCTCGGGACGCAAGCGCAATTCGAGATCGAAATAGCTAATGGCGGGCGCGGACGGATCGGTATTCGCTGGATTGACGACTCTATCAGAGTCTGTCTGCCGGCCGATATAGCGCCAGCGTAGCGTCGTCGATACCGCCCCATTGGTATAGGATAGCGCAGTCGCAACTTTCCATTTTGGATGCGAAGATGCACCGATGCTGCTGTTGCCGACCGTTCCGGCGTAGTCGAAGGTAGCTTGGCCCTCGCGCCCGGTTATCTGAAAATCGATGAGCCGGTTGGCGACGACATTGAGGCCGAGGCTACCAGTATCGCCCCCAAGTCCGGCGTCGGCGAGATTGACGGTCCAGTCGAACTGCGCATCGATACCCCTCGTTGAGAATCTCGAGAGATTTTCAGCGCGGGTCACGATCTGGGTGATCGAACCATTGGGTGCCCGCCGGAAATTCTGGCAGAATGGGCTGGTTGCGGCGTAGGTCGGGTTCGATCCGTCAAGGTTATAGCAGGCCCGTACCAGGTCGGTCGGAGCCAGCGTTCCGATCGCGTCCCGAATCTTGATTTGATAATAGTCGACCGATAGCGACAACCGCGAAAAGACCGGGCTCGCGAACTTGGGTTGGACAACGCCGCCCACAGTGAAGGTGTCGGCGGTCTCTTCCTTTAGGTCGGGGTTGCCGACCCCGACGGTCTGGACGAACTGCGGGGTCGACGCGCCGGCGGCCGGCACACCCTGGGCCGCGCAGAGCGAACGGATTTGCGCATTGCCCGCCGCGCTGGTCGCACCGGTAGCTGCCGCGTTGCACGGGTCGCGATTGGCGCCCGACCCAAGGCTCACCAGTTGCTGGGTACTCGCGAAGAGAACGTCGAGCGAGGGCGCGCGGTTGGCGCGCTGATATCCGGCCCGGAAGCGCAAGCCGTCGAACGGCTCCCAATCGCCTTCGACCTTGTAGGAGTGGACGCCGCCGATCGAGCTATAATCCGAATAGCGGTAGCCAAGCCCGAGATCGAGCCGCCGAAAACCCGGTATGTCTTTCAGAATCGGTACCAGAAGTTCGCCGAATATCTCCTTTGCATTGTAAGAGCCTTTTGCCGAGGTCACGACCGCGGGAACCAATGCGTCCGGTAGGCCAGCCCCGTTGGGGGCCGGCGCTGGCTCGACATTGTAGATCGACGATGCCACGCGTTCGAACGACATGTCGCGATAATCGGCGCCCGCCGCGAAACGCACCTCACCATATGGAAGTTCGAATAGTCCGCCCTGAATAGTGCCTTCAACGACGCCGAGATCGTTGGTCAGCGTGTAGCCGCCGGTGCGATTGACATAAGCCCGGCAAGCTTCGGAGAGCGGATTGATCCCGAACGGATTATAGCCGCCCGCGCACAGGCTTACCCCGCCATCGGGCGCCCGCAACAAGGTATCGAGCGCACGACGGCTGGAATAGCCCGTTCCCGTCGTCGTCTGGTCGCTCTTTCCATAACTGCCGTAGACTTCCCAAGTCCAGCCCCGGACACCGAGCTTGCCCTTCGCGCCGAGCGTCACCTGAAAGGTATCGATACGATTTCTTTCGGTGCGCGGAAAATCGAACAGGCGCTTCGCGATCTCGAAATCCGCGGTCGGATCGGGCCGCGAAGCGAGCAGCGTAGCGAGATCGGTGGGGATGAAGGGGTTAGTGACTGGCACGACCAGTGCCGCTGTCGATCCGCCGGCGGGAATAGGGCCAAGTTGCGTTTTGCTCTCAAGCCGGGAAAAGCTGGCCTGCCCATAGAAGGTCAACGTATCGGAGACGTCGTAGTTCGCAGCGCCGAAAGCCGAGTAGCGGGTTAGTGGAATCGAAATATATTCCTGCGGCGCCCCGTTGAAATAGACGCCGGGCAATCCACCGACCGTGGCGTTGACCAGGCTGTATCCGGTCGTCGGCCCCGCGTTCCCGCGATAATTGACCGCGCCGCTCTGGTCCGCGACCGCAAACAAGCTTCCGTCGGCGTTGAAACCAAGACCACCGAAAGTGGTGGTCGCGAGATTTTGCAACGTCACGGTTCCAGGTGAAACGCCGTAACGACCAAACAGCGCATTCAGCGCTGCCTGGCTCGGTGCGTTCGCGGCCGACCCGAATTGAATGCCATAAGATCCTTGAGGAACCTGTGGCTGCAAACGGGGGCTGATCAGCGAATATTCACGCGCATCGCCGAAGAGTCCCGCACGATCCGCATATCCGAGCGATAACACGGCATTCCCTCGCCGGTCCGCAAAATTACCGCCGAAGGTTGCGTTCAGCGACTTTGTCTGAAGATCGCCCTCGCCCGAAATACCGTATTGGCCATCGACCTCGACGCCGCTGAAATTTCGCTTGAGGCGGAAGTTCACCACGCCGGCGATCGCATCCGAACCGTAAACCGCAGACGCACCGCCAGTGATCACTTCGACATTCTCGATGAGCGACGGCGGGACGATATTCACGTCAACTGTGCCATCGAAGTTCGAAGGCACGAGGCGCCGTCCATCGAGCAGCACAAGCGTTCGCGTTGGCCCAAGGCCGCGCAGGTCTACCGTCGAGCGACCCTGATTGGAGGGCAGGTTGGTCGTGGAGGTGGCACCAGCGGCGACCTGCGGCAGTTGATTGAGAGCAGCGTCAACTGAGATCGCGCCGGTCTGACCGATAGCACCTTCCCCCATCGTCACGATTGGGCTGGTCGACCCGAAATCGCGTCGCGCAATGCGTGAACCTGTCACGACAACCTCGGTTCCCTGCGTTTCCGCATCTCCGCCGTGGGCGGGCACATTCGCCTTTTCCGTATCGGTTTGCGCAAAGGCAGGCGGGGCAAAGGCGGCCAGTCCGCAAACGACGGCGATTGTCGATACGCCCGACATGCTGATCTTCATCTCATCTCTCCCCTCGTCGTGTGCCGTATCGCGGCACATCATTCCGATTCGTGAACTTTTGTGACGCCTATCGGCACTGCGGTCAATAAAAATAGACCGTGACACGAACTATCATGCCGTGATACGGAACAATGGACTATTTGGGAGGCACCATGGCGGGCACGGTTCACATGAGTAGGCGGGGCAGCGGAATCGCGCTGCTGGAGATCGAGAATCCGCCGGCAAACGCGATGAATGCGGCGATGCTGGCGCGCATGACCGAAGCGCTCGCCGGTGTTCAAAGCGACGATTCGGTTCGCGCGGTCGTGCTGACCGGACGCGGGAAAGCCTTCTGTAGCGGCGCAGATCTCAAAGAAGCAGCGCGCGAAGCCACAAAAGGCAGTGGCGAGGATCTCTCGGCGTTCGCCAGAATGCTTGAATTAGTCGCCACATCGCGTGTGCCCACCATCGCAGCGATCAACGGCGCCTGCGTCGGAGGCGGCTTCGAGCTGGCGCTATGCTGCGATATACGCCTGGCGTCGGACGACGCGACCTTCATATGTGCCGGCGTCAATGTTGGATTGATGGCGTCAACCTATCGCTTGCCGCGCCTGATCGGCCTGTCGCGAGCCAAGGCCATGCTGTTGTCCGGCCTCCCCTTTACGGCTGCGAAGGTCGAACAATGGGGGCTGGTTACCGAGCTTCACGCCGCGAGTGATCTGTTAGACGGGGCGCTGCGGATAGCCCGACGGATCGCCACGCGCGCGCCGCTCTCGATCGAAGCGACGAAGCGAACGACCGACCTCTCTTTCGACATGTCACCGGAGGAAGCTCGCGCTGCCGCTGCGGCCGAACTCGCGATCCTGCAAGCAAGCACAGATCATCGCGAGGCCATCACCGCCTTCGTTGAAAAGCGCGAACCTAAATTCGAACGGCGCTGACCAGGCACGCACCATTCGTTTTCCCAGCAGGAAATATCATGACCGACACCTCACTTGGAAATCTTCGCGTCATCGACTGCACCCATGTCATCGCGGGAGCTTATTGCTCGATGCTCCTTGCCGATCTCGGCGCCGACGTCATCAAGATCGAGCCAATCGGTGGCGAAGCCAATCGCGGCGCCAGCACGCTTCCCTTCAAACCGTTCGACTTCATGAACCGGAACAAGCGCGCCATCAGCCTTGATCTCCATCAACCCGCGGCGGTCGAAGTGATCCGCAAGCTTACAGCGACTGCCGATGTCTTTGTCGAAAATTTCCGTCCTGGCGCGTTCGACCGGCTTGGGCTCGGCTACGATGACCTCAAGGCGATCAATCCCCAGCTTATTTATTGCTCGATATCGGGGTTTGGTCACAGCGGTCCTTACCGTGAGCGAGGTGGCTTCGACCTCATTGCGCAGGCGATGAGCGGGATCATGAGTTTTACGGGTGAAGCGGTCGCTCCGGATCGCGACACCCGCCCGGTGGCAGCCGGCGTTCCGCTGTCCGATCTCAATGCCGGCGCATTCGGTGCGCTCGGAATATTGGCGGCGCTTAATCATCGCCACCAGACAGGCATCGGCCAGAAAGTCGAAGCGACGCTTCTGGAATCAGCCCTAGGCTATGCCGTCTGGGAAACCGGACTCTACACGACGACGGGAGAAATTGCGGTGCCGCGCGGATCGCGCCACCGGCTGGCAGCACCTTATGAGGCGCTCAAGACCGCTGACGGCTATCTCGTCGTTGGCGTTACCAACGCAAACCTGTGGGACAAGTTCTGCAAGGCAATCGATGCGCCTGAACTGCACGACGATCCACGTTTTGCGCTTCCGGCTGATCGTGTGACCCACCGTGACGCGCTCCAGCAAGCGATCGAAGCGAAACTGGCGACCAATGCGACCGGCGTGTGGATAGACAAGCTGCTTGCGCAGGGAGTGCCTTGCGGTCCGATCAACAATATCGGCCAGGCCGTCGAGGACCCGCAGGTCAGGGCGCGCGGCCTCATTGCCGAAGTCGGCGGTCGGCGTTTCATTCGAGCGCCCGTCAGCATGTCGGAGACTCCGGTCGTCGTCCGTCGCGGCCCAGCCCGCATCGGGGAACATACGGCCGAGGTGCTTCGCGAAGCCGGATACAGCCCGTCGGAAATTGCCGAGATGAATCAGGCTGGCGCTATCGCGGTCGAAACCTCGCAAGCATAAGGTCAGCCGCGTCGCCCGATCAGTGAAAGTGCGGCTGACTTGTTACACCGAGCGTAACGCGGCGAGCGGCATCGGCTACCAGCGGACCATAACGTTCAGCTAGACTTGCATCGAGGCGTTCTGCCGGCGCCGAAATCGAAATGGCGGCAAAGGGCTGAGCGTGACGATCGACGATCGCAGCGCCCACGGCATGGACGTCGGAGCGATTGCCCCCGAATGTCACGGCATATCCACGCTCGCGCGCCTCCGCCAATTCGCTGCGGACGATTTCAGGATCGACGACCGTGAGCGACGTGACGGCGTCCAAAGGTTGGGAAAGATAGGCGTCGAGTTCGTCCTGCGGCATCATCGACAGGATCGCACGCCCCGACGATGTCGCGTGCAAGGGTGAGACTGCCCCATAGGGAAAGAAGTAGCGCACCGGCTTGATCCCGTCGAGCCGCTCAAGCAGCACGAGCGACCGCTCGAATCGATAGGTAAGATGGACAGTTTCCTCGCTTTCGCGACGCAGCTCTTCCATGACGGGAATGGCAATCCCGCGCAGGACAGAATGCTCGTAGTTAGCGCGACCGCTGGCAACGAGTGCGCGCATTGAAAGGCTCCAGACCGGACGGTCCGCGTCGGCGAGTTCAATCCAACCAGTCTTGTGGAGCGCCATCAGCGATCGCTGGACCGTCGATTTGGGAATGCCCGCCAGTCTCGCGAGCTCGCTCACGCCGACTGGCTGGTGCAAACTCAGCAGCTCGATCAACTGGAACGCCAATTCGACCGGTCTCACACATCCTCCGTCGTTCCGCCTTATGGGACGACCCTATCCGTAGCGGCACAGCGAGTCACGAGGTTTGCTGATTGGTTTTGCTTTCCGATAGGGGCGATGATCGTCGCACCCGCATTTCGGGAGTTGCCAATTGTGATCGGCTCCCACCGAGTGGTCCGGGTTGATTGTAGTGCATCGTAACCTCCGTCGCCAGTGCTGGCCGCAGGTGGAGCGAAGCGGAACCGGAGGGCGGCACTGGCGACGGAACGGCTCCGGCGCGGGCGGGCGATAGCCAACGAGCTATGCGGGCGGACCGTGCTGTAATGTCGCCGCCAGGCTTCGATCAGCACCCGCGCTTCGGCGCGGGTGTAGAAGATCTCGCCATTGAGCAGCTCGTCAAGCAGCGATCCGTTGAAGCTCTCGTTGTATCCATTTTCCCACGGGCTGCCCGGCGCGATATAGAGCGTGGTCACGCCGATCTGCGCGAGCCATGCCTGCACCGCCTTGGCTCCGGGGACAATGCATGCGATGCGGTAACGCGGAGTTCCGGATGCGGTTCAATCCGCGTCCGGAACCCCGTCGACCGGGCAAGGCGTTTTTTTGGACCGGTCGGACAGATGAGGGCTGCCTCGCGGTCGATCAGAAAGCGTAACCGACCGAGAAGCGATATGACCGGCCGAAGATCGGCCGCACATCGGGGATCGCCACGCCGGGCCCGGCGAGGAAGCGCGGATTGCCTTCGGTCAGGCCATGCGAGTTGGCGAGATTGTCGCCCGAAATCTGCAGCGTGAAGCCGTCGACCTTCGCCTTGATGCCCGCGCTGAGCGTCTGGTAGGCCGGCAGCTCCTGCAGGTTCTTGAGGTCGCTGTAGCGCTTCCCGATCGCCTCGAACGTGCCGTAAAGCGTCACGTCCGACGTATCCGAGGCGGTGACGGTGAAGGTCGGCGTGACGCGCACCTGATAGGAGGGAATGCGCTGCGCGCGCTTGCCGTCGAAATCGGGAATGTTCGGAGTGTGGGTCTTGGCATCCTCCAGCACCGCGTTGCCGGTGATGCCGAAGCCGCTGGCATGCTGCCACGAGGCATCGAACTCGATGCCTTTGGTCCGTGAACCGGCGATCTGCGGCGGGACGCCGATGTCATTGTACACCGCACCTTCGACCTCATCGTAGAAGCCGGTCAGCGCGAGCTGGAGCCCGCGGTCGTGATATTTCACGCCGCCTTCGTAGGAGCGCACGCTCCAGTTGAGGTCGAGCCGCGGGCCGGTGTTGCCGAGCTGCGAGCGTACATCGTCGAACGACGGGGAATGATAGCCCTGCGACACGCGCGCGTAGACGTCGAACGTCCGGGTCGCGCGATAATTGAGGCCGACCGTCCACGGCGTCGCCTCGCGGGTGATATGCGCATAATCGGGCAGGCCATTGCCCTGGATGTTGAACTTGATGTTGGTCCACTGGTGCCGCACCCCCGCATCGAGGCGCAGCGCGTCGGTGATGTTGAACGAGTCCGACGCGTAGATGGCATGGACGTCGGCGCGCCCGTAATCGGCGATCGCGAACGCGCCGAGCGTGCCGTTGTCCAGATCGACGAGATCGCGCGACCCGCCCACCTGCATCCAGCGGTTGGCGCCAAGGCTCCATGCGTCGCGCGACGAGAAGTGCGAGAAATAATAGCCGAGGTTGAGCGTGTTGGCGCCGGTCTTGAAGGTCAGTACCGCCTCGTTCGAGATGCTGCGGAGTTCCTTTTCTACCACCCATGCGCCGAATTGCTGGACGTAATCGGTCGGCGCCAGCGTCGCGCCGGTGTTGATCCCGTGGACCGCGATCTGGCCCGGCGTACCGTTCCCGGCGGCGAGCGCATCAGCCACGGTGATCGCCCCTGCGCCGGCCGGCACGAGCCCGGTCGTCCGCAGCGTGCCGCTCGTGTACCCGAAGCGATCGGCGAAGGAGATGCCGCCGCCGAAATCATAATTGAGGTTCGCGCCGGTGACGATGCCCTTCCAGCCGCGGCCCTTGTTGAGGTCGACCGTCTCGGTCGCGCCGCTGCCCGCGCTGCCGGGTGTGATGATCGTGGCGTAGCGCGAATATTTGCTGAGCTGGTTGTAGGTGCCGAGATCGAGCCCCGGCACGGCGGTCGCGAACGGCAGGAACCATTCGCCGTGATCGTCGGTGTAGCGCGCGAACACGTTGATGCTGCCGTTGGTGAACTTGTGGGTGAGATTGGCGGTGATCTGACCGCCCTTTTCGGTGTCGAACCCGGCGCGGCGCACCGTATCGCCGCGCGAGATATAGCCGCCGACCATATAATAAGTATCGGGCGCAAGCTTGCCGCTCAAATAGCCGTCGACGCGCCACGCGCTATAGTCGGTGACCGAGGCGGTCAGGCTGCCGTGCATTTCTTCGCCGCCCTCGCGGAGCCGCAGGTTGGTGGTCAGACCCGGCTGACCGTCCGAAAACAGCGATGCAGGGCCGCCGTTGACGCCCTCGATCCCCATCACCGTATCGTCGATGCGGGTCATGCCGGTCTGATCCATGAACGAGAGGCTGCTGGCGCCATAGACCGGGATGCCGTTGAACTGCATCGTCACGAACGGCGCGTCGCCGGTGCTGGGAATGCCGCGCACGAACACGTTCGAGGTGCCGACGCCGCCCGAGCTTTCCACCCACACGCCGGGGATCGATTTGAGCACGTCGCCCGCGCTCTTCGGCGCCTGCAGCTTGATGTCTTCGGCGGACATGGTGGTGATCGAATAGCCCGCTTCGAGCTTGTTGATCCCGCTGCCCGCCGGGCGGCCGGTGACGACGATATCGGACATTTCGGGGGCGGTATCGGCGGGTTGCGCCGCCGCGGCCGGCTGCGCCGATGTATCCTGCGCCAAGGCCGGATTGGCCAGAGCAACCGACATTGCCAGGCCAGAAACGGCGATGAAAGTGCGATTGCGGGACAACATCATATTCCTCTCCTGCGATCGACGCATGCTCTCAAGCGCGTCTTCGCGACGAACGTTATACCGCCCTGAATTGCATTTCAATAAAATGTTACATCCAGCACCTTCGAATAAAAGTTATATTTATCAGTGGTTTAGATCGGCACATCGATGCGATCGCGTGGCAGTAATGCAACAGTTGGTGCAAAAGAGATCATGAGTGCCCTCCTCCCCATCCGGGCACGGATCCCCACCCTGGTACACAAGCTGGTTGTTGCGCCGGCGCTTTGCCCGCGCTTATCTCTTGCCGGAAGATCACAGACGGCCATGATGGCGGCGATCGCCGCAGCGATTGCAACCGTTTCAATGTTGGGGAGTGAGGATATTGGCGCGTCGCCGCGGCATGGATGTGAATATGGGGGATATCGCCCGGCTGGCGAACGTCTCGAAGCCGACGGTGTCGCGCGTCCTCAACAACAGCCCGCTGGTCAATGACGAGACGCGCGAGCGCGTGCTGCGGGTCGCGCGGGAAAATGGCTATGCGATCAATCGCAATGCGCAAAAGCTCAGGCAGACGCGCAACGATACGATCGCGGTGGTGCTCGATCTCGCCTCGCATCGCGCCGGGCGCGTCGCCGACCCGTTCATCTTCGAATTGCTCGCGGGGGTGTCCGAAGCGCTGTCGGTGCGCAATCAGGATCTGCTGCTTTCCCCGCCAAACCTGTCCGACGCGCAAAGCCATGTCGATCTCATCAGCTCGCGCGTGGCCGACGGGTTCATCTTCCTCGGCCAGGGCGTGCGCGGCCGGATGCTGCGCGACCTTGCCCGCGCCGGCGCGCCGTTCGTGGTGTGGGGCGGGGTCGACCCGGCCGATCCTTATTGCGCCGTCGGCAGCGACAACCACCTCGGCGGGCGGCTCGCGGGGGAGCTGTTCGTCCGGCGCGGCGCGAAACGCTGGCTGTTCGTCGGCAATATCGCGCATAGCGAGATCAACATGCGCTTCGAGGGACTGCGCGAGATCGCCGCAAAACACCGCGAGGTGAGCGTCGAGCATCTCGCGGCGGAGCAAATGGCCTATGCGCCGATCTTCCAAAGCGCGGCGCAGTGGCTGCGTGGCAACCATCAGCCGCCCGACGCGGTGTTCGCCTTTTCGGATACCGCCGCAATGGCGATCATCGCCGCCTTCCGCGAGGCGGGGCTGGAGGCGCCGCGCGATTATTCGTTGTGTGGCTACAACAACATCCCGCCCGCCGCGCATTTCACCCCGGCGATCACGACGATCGAGCAGGAGACACATCTCGCTGGCGCGCTGCTGGTGGAGAAGCTGATGCAGATGCTGGAGGGCGGGAAACCCAAATCGAGCATCTTGCCGACGCGGCTGATCGTCCGTCAGACCTGAGCGGCGAGCAGCGCGAACGGGGACATTCCCGCTTAGCGCGCCAGCCGCAGCACCGACGCCAGCTCGACCGCGGCAGTCGTGGCGAACACCCGGTCCGCCGCGCCCAACACCAGCGGGTCGCCGATCCCGATCGCGGTCATCCCCGCCGCCTTGATCGCAGCGATGCCGGCGGCAGCGTCCTCGAAACCAACGCAGGCTTCGGGTGCGATCCCCAGCGCCTCGGCGCAGGCAAGGAAAATATCCGGCGCAGGCTTCGACCGCGCGATCTTTCCGGCGTCGGCAACGAAATCGAAAGCATCGAGCAGCTGCGCGCGCGCGAGGACCGTCGTTGCATTGCGACTGGCAGAGGCAACCGCCAGCGCCAGCCCCGCATCCCGCGCGGCGCCCAGCAACGCGGTCGCGCCGGGCAGCACTGCGCTGGCGTCCATCGTTTCCAGCGCCTCGAGATAATAGCCGTTCTTGCGCGTGGCGAGTTCGTCCTTTTCGGTCGGCGTCCGCGCCAGCGCACCGAGCGCCAGGATATGCTCGAGCGAGCCCAAGCGATCGACGCCCTTCAGCGCTTCATTGTCCTTTTCGGTGAAATGCACGCCGAGTTCCTCGGCGATCTTTTTCCACGCCACGAAATGCAGCCGGGCGCTGTCGACGAGCACGCCGTCAAGATCGAAGATCGCCGCGCGGAACGCCATCGTCACTTCGCCTCCGCCCCGCCGCATCGCACGACGACATTATCGCCGCCGTCAACCGTGGCGCGCGCCTCCCGGCCCGACACCGCTACCTCGACCCGCGCGCCGCGAAACGTGACGGTGAAAGTGTAGTTCGCGAGCCCCGGAATCTCGACCGGATCGAACGACAATATGTCACCCTCCACCCGCATCCCGGCAAAGCCCATCACGAGTGCGGTCCAGCTCCCCGCCAGCGCCGCCATGTGGAGCCCGTGGTCGGCATTGCCGAACAGGTCGGCGAGGTCGGTCAGGGCCGCGACGCGCCAGTAATGCGCCGCGCGCGCGCCGTCGCCGACCCGCGCGGCGGCGGTAGCGAAGGCGCTGGCCGACAGCGTCGAATCATGCACTGTCGTCGCTTCATAGGTATCGAGCATCCGCCGCCCGGCGTCGCCGAACGCTTCCGGCATCAGCGCCAGCGCGAGCACCGCATCGGCCTGTTTCGACACGCGGTGGCGATAGATGGTCAGCGGGTGGAAATGAAGCAGCAACGGATAGGCGTCGGCCGGTGTCTGCCCGAACGGCCAGGGCTCGAGCGCGAAGAACGCCTCGTCCTGCGCGGGGATCTGCCGCTCGGCGTCGAACGGCAGGAACATCATCTCGGCCGCGCGCGTCATCCGCGCTGCTTCGACCGCGTCGATCAGCCCGGCGGCGACGCCCTCGCGCGCCGCGAAGCGCAAATGCCGCGCCGCCATCATGTTGGTATAGAGGTTATTGTTGACGATCGCCGAATATTCGTCGGGCCCGGTCACGCGATTGATGACGAAGGCGTCGCCGCGCGCCGCGTCATGGTAGCCGATCTGGAGCCAGATGCGTGCGGTCTCGACCAGCAGCGCCGCACCGCCTTCGGCGAGGATCGCGCGATCCCCGGTCGCCGCGAGATAGGTTTCCAGCGCGAAGGCAATATCGGCGTTGATATGATATTGCGCCGATCCCGCCGGAAAATAGGCCGAGCATTCGTGCCCGCCGATGGTGCGCCACGGATAGAGCGCGCCCGCCTGCTGTCCCATCGCGCGCGCATTGTCGCGCGCGGCATCGAGCCCCGAAATCCGCCACATCAGCATCGCCCGAGCGATCTCGGGTCGGGTGAAGGCGAACACCGGCAGCACATAGAGATCCGCGTCCCAAAAGACGTGGCCTTCATAGCCTTCGCCGGTCTGCCCCTTGGCGCCGATCGAGGTCTTGCCGTCGCGCCCCACTGCCATCGCCAGTTCGGCGAGCGCGAAGCGGATCGCGAGCGCGGCGCGGGGATCGGCGGGGACGTCGACGTTGCTAGCGGCCCAGAAATCCGCGAACCAGCCGGTCTGTTCAGCGAGCAGCGCGTCATAGCCATGGCTGCCGGCGTGCCGCATCGCCTCCATCGCTTCATGGCTGGGATCGCCGTCACGCGTCGCGCGATAAACGGAGACAAGGTCGATCTCGGCCGTGCCGTCGACCGACCGCCGACCGATGAGCTGCATCCCCGCCGCGACCGCAAAGCCGCTGCGCGCCAGCCGGTCGATGCGCAGCGCGTGGTTCGGCTCGGCGCGCACCGCTTGTTCGATCCACGGGCTGTCGGCCATCGTCGGCGCGATCCGCGGATCATAGACCGCATCCGCATCCGCCGCCGCCGCCGGCTCGCCCGCGCCCGGCGGCGCGGTGACATAAGGCAGAACGGTCACGTCCTGCCCCGCCGGAAAGCGGACGCGGGTCAGCACCA
This sequence comes from Sphingomonas sp., assembly GCA_017849555.1. Taxonomy (GTDB): domain Bacteria; phylum Pseudomonadota; class Alphaproteobacteria; order Sphingomonadales; family Sphingomonadaceae; genus Sphingomonas; species Sphingomonas lycopersici. Next base: position 77,994 of record JAFIGU010000088.1, read on the forward strand.
GCCCCTGACGCGTCATCGGGACGAACTGCTCGACCGTCACTGCCACCTCGTCGATCGCGAGCGTTTCGGTGCGCACGCCACGAGCGAGATCGAGCTCGACCGCCGCCGTCGCGCCGGGCAGCCGCCCCGCGACCATGATCGCGGGGCGCGTCGCATCGGCCACCGCCAGCCGCAAGTCGCTTTCCCGCGCGAAGCCGTGTGCCGCCTCGTGATAGGCGATCGGCACGCGCTCATAGACTCCGTTGAGATAGACCCGCGGGGCGCCGACGGGGTCGCCCGGCCCGCGCGTGCCGACGAAGCCATTGCCGATCGAAAACAGCGCCGCGACATGGCCGGATTGCGCATCCGTTCCCGCCGCCGAGAGGTGCCAGCCGTCGCGCGCGAACCGGAGCGACGAAAAGCTTGCTTCCGGTAATGATCGCCCCACTGCATTGCTCTCCGAGGATGACGATCGCTCGCCCGATTTGCTTATGATATGCATTTCATAATAGGAAGCGGTCAAGACCATAAACCGGATTGCGAGTGAGGTTGGGGGGAGGATGATGAACAAGACCCGGATCACGATCGCGTTGGCGCTTAGCTACGCCATATTCGCGGTGCTGCTGAACAGCGTGGGGACGGTGATCCTCCAGTCGATCGAATCGTTCCGTGTCACCAAGGGGGCGGCGAGCTCGCTCGAGGGGTTCAAGGACCTGTCGATCGCGGCGACCAGCTTCCTTTTGGCGGCGCAATTGCCGCGCTTCGGGTTGCGCCGTGCGCTGATCGTCGCGCTGAGCGGGGTCGGTTTCGCCTGCCTTGCGATGCCGCTCGTGCCCGGCTTCTGGACGACGCGGCTGATGTTCCTCGCGGTCGGCATCGGTTTCGGCGTCGCCAAGGTGTCGGTCTACAGCTTCGTCGGGCTGCTGACGCAGGGTAGCGCGCGGCATGCCTCGCTGCTCAACCTGATCGAGGGCGTGTTCATGCTCGGCGTGCTCAGCGGCTATTGGATCTTCGCCGCCTTCATCGATCCGGTCGCACCAGGGAACCTCCAGTGGCTCGACGTCTATTATGTGCTGGCGGCACTATGTCTCGGGGTGGCAGCGCTGTTCGTCGTGACGCCGTTCGACGAGGGCGCGATCGGCAGGGCTGCCGCGTCGGGCGCGCCCGAGAGACGCTTTGCCGATATGATCCGGCTGGCGTGGCGCCCGCTGACGCTCGCGTTCATTGCGGCGATCTTCTGCTATGTGCTGGTCGAACAGGGCATCGGCTCGTGGTTGCCGACCTTCAACCGCGAATTGCTCGGGCTGTCCGCGCCGATGAGCGTGCAGGCGGCATCGATTTTCGCGGTCAGTCTTGCCGTCGGACGGCTCGGCGCCGGGGTGATCGTTCGCCGCACCGGGTGGTTTCCGCTGGTCTGCGGCTGCCTTGTGATGATGGCAATCCTGATCGTCGCGGTGTTGCCGCTCGCCGAAGCGCATCGCGGCGAGGTGACGTCATGGGCCGGCGCGCCACTCGCTGCCTTCCTCTTTCCGCTGATCGGGCTGGCGATGGCGCCGATCTATCCCGCACTCAATTCGGCGATCCTTTCGGCGATGCCGCCCGAGAAGCAGCCCGCGATGGTCGGGCTGATCGTGGTCTTCTCGGCGTTGGGCGGCACGACCGGCTCGTTCATCGTCGGCCATGTGTTCGCCGCTTTCCACGGCACGCTCGCTTTTTACACATTGCTTGCCCCGATCGCGGCGCTCGCCGTGGCGACAGTGTTGATCCGCCGGCGATCCGTGGCGGCATAACTGATGCTCCGGAGGTTGAAGAAATGCGGCCGACCGAGCGCTGGTGCGGCGACGTTCGGAGCCCCGATCGACACCGTTCTCCTTACGAACGGCCGTTTTGCCGAGAGCCGGCTGAACACCGAACGCACAGCGACTTGAACCGGGTCGGACGTTGCCACTTCCATCGAATGCGATCACCCGCAGGCATAGCGTTCGATCTACACTAAAACCGCTATGCAGGTATCCACCCACCTCAAGCTCTTCGGCCGGGTAAATACGTCAGCCGGCACCGCCGGCCGCTGCCGCCCCATTTACTGCCGTTCAGCCAGTTGCTAGAGTTTTCAGAACCGGAGGGAGCGGCAAGCTATGCCGGCAACGCATTGCGATCGACCCGAACTCGTCTCGAGCCGCCTCCGATTTGATCGATGGAACCGTAACGACTTCGCACTTTTATATGAGTTGCATGCCGATCAGCGTATCCAGCGCGGCTACCCTTGGGGACCTGATGCGTGGACGGTCGAGAAAGTACAAGAGAAGCTTGAGGCGTTCATCTTTGAGCAGGAAGCGTCGGGCTTTTGTAAGTGGAAGCTGTCGTTAGAAGACGGCACCTTCGTTGGTCGCGCTGGCTGGTCCCGTTGGAGCAATGAAGAATTAGAAATCGGATATGCGATAAAGCCCGACTTCCAAGGGCGCGGCTACGCTCTGGAGGCGTCGAGAACCCTGATCGGTTGGGCGAATCAAAATAGAGCCGAACGACTAATCGGTTTTGCGCTCCTAAGCAACGCGGCATCTCGCCGCATATTAGAACGATCCGGAATGAGTTACGACTACGACGAGGAAGTGCACGGGGCGGTTCACGCTTTCTATTCTGTCCGTTAGAGAACGGCTGCTATCACGGCATTCGAAACTTAAATTTCCATTCTTCTTCCCACCCACAATCGGTCGCACCGCCTGGATACTGTCACGATTAATGGTGGTCGCTCTTCCCCGTTCTTTGCAGCCCGTTCCGGCAAGCTTCGCGCGACGCCGAATTATAGCCTCCGGCGATTTACCGGTTTCGCTGTCGCCCTCGCAGCCGATCGTCGCTCGCGGATGAAGGCAATTATCGCTGCCGTGTCGATACGATCTGCACTCGCACTCGCGCGCGATGGAGGGCGTGCGGCATTCGCTGTGCTCGCAAGAGCGTTGTCGTGAGCGTTTCCGACGCTTATGCCCGCGTCATGCCCCGCATCCTGGTGATCGAGGACGACATAGGCACCGCGCGCGAGATCGCCGCGGAACTGGCCGGGCATGGCCATGACGTGACGATCGCTCGCGACGGGGCGACCGGACTCGACCGCGCGACCCGCGAAGGGTTCGACGCGATCACGCTCGACCGCATGCTCCCCGCGGTCGACGGGCTCGAGGTGGTGCGCATCCTGCGCGAGCGCCGCATCACCACCCCCGTCCTGATGATCAGCGCGCTGAGCGACGTCGACGAGCGGATCGCCGGGCTTCGCGCCGGGGGCGACGATTATCTCATCAAACCCTTCGCCCCCAATGAGATGGCGATGCGTGTCGAGGTGCTGATCCGGCGTCATCACGATCGCGCGGATACGATGCTGCTGCGCGCCGGCGATATCGAGCTCGATCTGGTGCGGCGCACCGTGCATGTCGCGGGCGAGGCCGTCCGGCTGCTCCATATGGAATTTCGCCTGCTCGAATTCCTGATGCGCAACCGGGGCGAGGTGGTCAGCCGGCGGATCATCTTCGAGCAGGTGTGGGGCTATTATTTCGATCCCGGCGCCAATCTGATCAACGTCCATATCGCGCGGCTGCGCAAGAAGCTCGATCGCCCCGGCGCGCCTTCGGCGATCCAGACGATCAAAGGCGAAGGCTATCGGCTCGATGCTGGCTGAGCCGCTGCGCTTCGCGGATATCCGCCGCACCAGCGCCTTTCGCCTCACCGCTATGCTCGGCGCGACCTTCGCCGCGGGCATCGTGCTGCTCACCGGCACGATCTACCTCCTCACCGCCCGCGAACTGACCGACCGCAGCGACCGTATCCTCGCCGATCTTGCGGGGCGGATGCTCGCGGTCGCGCCGCAGGCACTCCCCGCGCGCGTCCAGCTCGAAACCGAACGCGCAGGGTCGGGGCTCAATTATTACGGTCTGCTCGGCAGCGACGGCGAACCGGTCGCGGGCATGCTCAGGATGCCGTCCTCGCTGCGTTACGACCAGCCGGCGGATATCGAGGACGCGGGCCACGGCATCGGCCCGATCCGGCTGCTCGCCAAACGCACCGACCGCGGCGAAACCCTGCTCGTCGGGCGCGACATCACCCAGATCCGCGATCTGCGCGTGCGGATGCTCGGGATATTGGTGTGGAGCGGCGTGGCAATAGCGATCGGGGTCGGGGCCACCGCGATCGGGCTCAGCCTCGGGCCGCTGCGCCGCGTGCGCGATCTGCAGGCGGCGAGCCGCGCGATTGCCGAAGGGCATCTCGAACGCCGCATGCCGCTCGCCGGGCGGAACGACGAACTCGATCAGTTCGCCGATACCGTCAACGCGATGGTCGAGGATGTCGGGCGCACGATCGCGCAGGTGAAGGGCGTGACCGATGCGATCGCACACGATCTGCGCACCCCGCTTACCCGCGTGCGCGCCAATCTCCACCGGATTGCGCAGGACGATGCGCTGGCGCCCGATCACCGCGCGCGGCTGACCCAGGCGGTCGACGATCTCGATACCGTGCTCGAGCGCTTCGCCGCATTGCTGCGCATTTCCGAACTCGAGGCGGGAAGCCGGCGTGCGGGGTTCGCGGCGGTCGATCTCGGCGCGATCGCGGCGAGCGTCGCCGACTTGTACGAGCCGCTCGCCGAGGACAGCGGCATCACGCTGTCGCTCGATTGCGATCCGCTGCCGCTTCACGGCGACGAGAAATTGCTGTTCGAAGCGGTCAGCAACCTCGTCGACAATGCGATCAAATTCGGCCGCGCGGGCGGGCATGTCCGCATCACCACCGGCGGCGATGCGGCGCGCTGGCACCTCGACGTGGCGGACGACGGACCGGGCATCGCCGCCGACGAGCGCGAGGCGGTGTTGCGCCGCTTCCACCGCGGCAGCAACGCCGCCAGCGCGCCGGGCTCCGGGCTGGGGCTCAGCGTGGTGTCCGCGATCCTCGGTGCGCACGGGCTGCGGCTCGATCTGCGCGACGCGCAACCGGGGCTGATCGCGCGCATCACCCCGGCCGAGTGAAATTCATTTCACTCGCCAAACCGCCGATTGAGGAGGATTAGGCCGCCCCGTCGGTGACGCCCGCTGGCACCCCCCTCGTCATGGCGTCACCGGCAACCTTTTCAGGTGAACGGGACGTTTCATGCTCCGGCTCGTCAAGATCGCGCTCAGCAAGCCCTATACCTTCGTCGTGCTGGCGATCCTGATCGTCCTGTTCGGCGGCGCGGCGGCGTTCCGTACCCCGACCGACATCTTTCCCGACATCAAGATCCCGGTGATCGCCGCGGTGTGGACCTATCGCGGCCTCCCGCCCGAGGACATGGCCGGGCGGGTCGTATATTATTACGAACGTTCGCTTTCTTCTTCGGTCAACGACATCGATCATATCGAGAGCCAGTCGCTCGCCGGGATCGCGGTGGTGAAGATCTTTTTCCGCCCGGGGGTCGATATCCGCACCGCGACCGCGCAGGTCACCGCCTTGTCGCAGACCGTGCTCAAGCAGATGCCGCCGGGCATCACCCCGCCGACGATCCTCAATTACAATGCCTCGACAGTGCCGATCCTGCAGCTCGCATTATCCGGCAAGGGATTGTCCGAGCAAAAGATTTTCGATCTTGGGCAGAATTTCATCCGTCCCGCTCTGGCCTCGGTGCAGGGCGCCGCGATCCCTTCGCCTTATGGCGGCAAGGAGCGGCAAATCCAGGTCGATCTCGATCCGGCGCAGCTCGCCGCGCATCGCCTGTCGGCGACCGACGTTGCGGCCGCGCTCGCCGCGCAGAACCAGATCGTCCCCGCCGGCACCGCCAAGATCGGGCAATATGAATATAACCTCAAGCTCAACAATAGCCCCTCGGCGATCGACGATCTCAACCGGCTGCCGATCAGAACAGTCGACGGCGCGACGGTGACGATCGGCGATGTCGCGCACGTTCGAGACGGATCGCCGCCGCAGCGCAATGCGGTGCGCGTCGACGGGGGCCGCGCGGTGCTGATGACGGTGCTCAAGAGCGGCTCGGCCTCGACGATCGCGATCGTCGATCAGGTGAAGGCGGTGCTGCCCAAATTGCGCGAAACCCTGCCGCCGACGCTCAAGATCGACCTGCTCGCCGATCAGTCGCTGTTCGTGAAGGCGGCGGTCTCCGGGGTGGTGCGCGAGGGCGCGATCGCCGCCGCGCTGACCAGCCTGATGATCCTGATGTTCCTTGGTTCGTGGCGCTCGACGGTGATCATCGCCGCGTCGATCCCGCTCGCCGTGCTCGCCGCGGTCGCCGGGCTCGCCGCGGCGGGGCAGACGCTCAACATCATGACCTTGGGCGGGCTCGCACTCGCGGTCGGCATCCTCGTCGACGATGCGACGGTGACGATCGAGAATATCAACTGGCATCTCGAACGAGGCAAATCCGTGCGCCAGGCGATCCTCGACGGCGCCGAGCAGATCGTCGGCCCGGCGTTCGTCTCCTTGCTGTGCATCTGCATCGCCTTCCTGCCGATGTTCTTCCTGCCGGGGGTCGCGGGTTTCCTGTTCGCGCCGATGGCGATGGCGGTGGTGTTCGCGATGATCGCCTCGTTCGTCCTGTCGCGCACGCTCGTCCCGACGATGGGCAATTACCTGCTGCGCGATCACGCCACCGCCCACACCGCCGAGGTGATGCTGAGCCACGACGCGCAGGCCGGGCGCCCGCAAACCCGCAATCCGTTCCGTCGTTTCCAGCACGCTTTCGAGACCCGCTTCGAGCATGTGCGCGGCTATTATGTCGAGGTGCTGGCCTTCGCACTGGCGCGCCGCAAGCCGTTCGTGATCGGCTTCATGGCGGTGGTGTTGCTGTCGTTCGCGCTCGCGCCGATGCTCGGGCGGACCTTCTTCCCGACGGTCGATTCGGGCCAGATCAACCTCCACGTCCGCGCGCCGGTCGGCACCCGGCTGGAGGAGACCGCGGCGCTGTTCGATCATATCGAGGATCGCATCCGCCAGATCGTCCCTCCCGATCAACTCGACGCGATCGTCGACAATATCGGCCTGCCGGTCAGCGGCATCAACCGCGCTTATTCGAACACCGGCGGGGTCGGCCCGCAGGACGGCGACATCATGATCACGCTGAAGGAAGGCCATGCGCCGACCGCCGGCTTCACCCGCACCTTGCGCCGCGCGCTGCCCGCCGCCTTCCCCGGCTCGACCTTCTCCTTCCTGCCCGCCGATATCGTCAGCCAGATTCTCAATTTCGGCGCCCCCGCCCCGATCGACGTGCAGATCGCCGGGCCGGACGTGAAGGGTGGCGCGGCCTATGCGCGGATGCTCGCCGCGCGGCTCGCGCGCGTCCCCGGCATCGCCGACGTCCGCGTGCAACAGGCGGACAATTATCCCGAGCTCGGCTTCGACGTCGATCGCGCGCAGGCCGATCGGCTGGGGATCACCGAGAATGACGTGACGCGCAACCTGTCGGTCGATCTCGCCGGCAGCTTCCAGATCGCGCCGACCTTCTGGCTCAACCCCAAGAACGGCGTTTCCTATCCGATCGTGGTGCAGGCGCCGCAATATCGCACCGAGAGCATGGCGCAGCTCACCAACCTGCCGGTCTCGGGCGCCAAGCCGGGGACGTTCCAGGTGCTCGGCGCACTCGGCACGCTGCATCGCGAGATCAGCCCGGCGGTGGTGTCGCATTATGCGGTGCAGCCGGTGTTCGACATCTATGCGACGACGCAGGGTCGCGATCTCGGCGCGGTGGCGGGGGACATCCAGAAGGTGCTCGATGCCACCCACGGCGCCCTGCCCAAGGGCGCGAAGGTCGCACTGCGCGGGCAGGTCGAGACGATGAACACCGCCTTCACCGGGCTGTTCATCGGGCTCGCCGGGGCGATCGTGCTGATCTACCTGCTCATCGTCGTCAATTTCCAGAGCTGGCTCGATCCGTTCGTGATCGTGACCGCGCTGCCCGCCGCGCTCGCCGGGATCGTATGGATGCTGTTCGCCACCCATACCCCGCTATCGGTACCGGCGCTGACCGGCGCGATCATGTGCATGGGCGTCGCCACCGCCAATTCGGTGCTGGTGGTGAGTTTCGCCCGTGAACGGCTCGCCGCCAGCGGCAATGCCTCGCGCGCCGCCGCCGAGGCCGGCGCGACCCGCTTCCGCCCGGTGCTGATGACCGCACTCGCGATGATCATCGGGATGGCGCCGATGGCACTCGGCCTCGGCGAGGGCGGGGAGCAGAATGCCCCGCTCGGCCGCGCGGTGATCGGTGGGCTGATCTGCGCGACGATCGCAACGCTCGTCTTCGTCCCCGTCGTCTTTGCGATGGTCCACGGCCGCAAGGAGCACGCGGCCGCCACGCCCGAACCTGTCGGAGAACCGATCCATGCATGATGTGACCATTCCGGCGGCGGCCCCGCGCGGGCTGAAGCGGGCGGGGATCGTCGCTGCACTGATCGCGGCCGGGGTGGTCGCTGCGGGGGTGGTGGCGCGCGGCCACGATGTCGACACCGCGACGCATGTCTCCGATGTGCAGTCGATCCCCACCGTCCATCTGATCACGGTGAAGGGCGACACCGCCGCCGATACGCTCGACCTTCCCGGCACGATGCAGGCGTGGAATGCGGCCAAGCTCTATGCGCGGGTTTCGGGCTATGTCCGTGGCTGGGCGAAGGATATCGGCGCCGAAGTAGCGGCGGGCACCCCGCTCGGCACGATCGACACCCCCGAGCTCGATCAGCAGATCAACGAGGCGCGCGCCGCCGTTGCCAGCGCGCGGGCGCATGCCGGGCTGGCGCGGAGCACCGCATTGCGCTGGAACGACCTGCTCACCACCGCATCGGTCTCCAAGCAGGAGGCCGACGAAAAGAACGGCGATCTTGCGGTCCGCCTCGCCGCGGTAAAGGAGGCGGAGGCCGCGCTCGGCCGGTTGCAGGCGATGAAGTCCTTCGCGGTGGTCCGCGCGCCCTTCGCCGGGGTGGTGACAGCGCGCAACGCCGATATCGGCGATCTCGTCGGCCCCGGCAGCGGCGGCACCCAACAGCCGATGTTCGCAGTCGCCGATACACGGCGGATCCGCGTCTATGTCAGCGTGCCGCAGGCCGATTCCGCCGCGATCCACCCCGGCATGGCAGCGACGCTGACCGTCCCCGCCTTCCCCGGCCGCAATTTCCCCGCGCATGTCACCGGCGCATCGGGCGCGGTCGATGCACAGAGCGGCGCCTTCCAGGTCGAGCTGCAGGCCGACAATCCCGGCAATCTCCTCAAGCCTGGCGGCTTTGCGCGCGTGGTATTCGACCTGCCGGGACAGGCCGGCGGGGTCGAGGTGCCGTCGGGCGTGCTCCTGTTCCGCGCCGGGGGCAGCGAGGTCGCGACGGTCGATGCGGGCGGGCATATCCGGCTGCGGCATGTCCAGATCGGGCTCGATCGCGGGCAGACGGTACAGATCCGCGCCGGGCTCTCCGCCGGAGAGAGGATCGTCGATAATCCGCCGGACTCGCTCGCCGAAGGCGAATTGGTCCGCGTCGGAGGTGCGCGTGGCTAAACGCAGGTTGACCGCGATCGTCGCCGCCTGCGCGATCGGCGGGTGCTCGATGGCGCCCGCCTACCACCCGCCCGTCATCGCGGCGCCGGCGCATTTCAAGGAAGATGCGACGTGGAAGCCGGCCGATCAGGCCGCGGCGCTCCCGACGCAATGGTGGCGCCTGCTCGGCGACGCCGAGCTCAATATGCTCGAACAACGCATCGACACCGCCAACCCCACGCTGGCGATCGCGCTGGCGCGTTACGATCGCGCACGCGCCGATCTGCGCGAGGCGCGCGCCGCCGGGCTACCGCATATCGGCGTCGGCGCCAATCTGACCAGCAACCGCCAGTCGGACAACCGCCCGTTGCGGGGTGCGCATCAGCCCGATCTCTATGGTGCTGAGACGATCGGCGGATCGATCGACTTCGACCCCGATCTGTGGGGCCGGGTGCGCAATTCGGTCGCCGCAGGCAAGGCCGAGGCGGAGGCGAGCCGCGATCTGATGGCCGATGTCCGGCTCAGCCTGCAGACCCAGCTCGCGCTGACCTATATCCGGCTGCGCGGGCAGGATCGCGAGCTGGCGCTGCTCCGCCAGACGGTCGCGGCCTATAACCAGGCGGATCAGCTGGTGCAGCGCCGCTTCACCGGCGGGATCGCCTCCGGGGTCGATACCGCGCGCGCCGGATCATTGCTGGAAGAGGCGCGCGCGCAGACCGAAGACGTCCGCGCCGCTCGCGCGCTCACCGAACATGCCATCGCCAGCCTGACCGGCAATCCCGCCTCGGCTTTCTCGCTGCCCGAAGCGGCGACGATATTCGCCCTGCCCGCGGTGCCGATCGGCCTGCCCTCCACCCTGCTCCAGCGCCGCCCGGATGTCGCCGCCGCCGAGCGCGAGATGGCGGCGGCCAATGCGCGGATCGGGGTGGCGAAGGCGGCCTTCTTCCCCGCGATCACCCTGGGTGGATCGGGAGGCTTCCAGAATACCGCGCTCGCCGGGCTGATCGCCGCGCCCAATCTCTTCTGGTCGATCGGGCCCAGCATCGCGCTCAGCCTGTTCGACGGCGGGAAACGCCATGCCCAGCTTGCGGCGGCACGTGCGGAATGGGCCGAGACGACCGCGCGCTATCGCGCGATATCGCTGGGTGCGTTCCAGGATGTCGAGGATCAGCTCGCCTTGCTCAACCACCTCGGCACCGAGCAGGCGGCGGAGGAAAGGGCAGCGGCCGACGCCGAACAGGCGCAGGCGATCGCGCTCAACCGCTATGTGAAGGGCGCGGCGACCTATCTCGACGTGGTGACGGCGCAGACGGCCGCGCTCAGGATGCGCGAAACCGCTTTGTCACTCGAAACGCGGCGGGTGCAGGCCGCGGTCGGGTTGATCCGCGCCACCGGCGGGGGGTGGTCCAGGCCGGCGACCGACCGACATAGCTGATCGGCCGCACGGCTCGCGGCCGTCAGACAACTCTACCCTGATTCCCGTCTGAAAGCGGCCTGGTCGTAGTCCACGTACAAGCCGTATTTCGGCGCAGAACCAGCCGCCCGCGCAGAACTGTAACGCCAGAAACGAACGCTCGCCCCTATCCGGAACGTGCCGTCCCCTAGTCCGCCGCTGATTGACTGACCCTGGTCGGGAACCGTGGCAATGAAACATGAGCATCACTGATAGCGCAATGCCTTCGGCATCAAGATTAGCCCCTTCGCCGCAGGGCCATCGTTTCTATCAACTCTGTCCATTGAATCGCGCGACGATCGCGGCTGCGATGGAAAGCGCGATCTCTGCCGGCCCGATCGCACCGATATCCAACCCCACCGGTGCATCGATACGGTCAAGCATAAGCGAAGATACCCCCGTTGCCGCCAGTCGCTCGCGCCGCGCCACGTGGCTGCGGCGGCTGCCGAGCGCGCCGACATAACCCGCGCCGGCAGCGAGCGCCGCGATCAGTGCCGGATCGTCGATCTTGGGATCGTGGCTCAGCGCGACGACGGCCGTCGCCGGGCCCGGGTGATAAGCGGCGACGGCATCATCCGGCCAGCGATCGTCGAGCGTCGTCTCGGGAAAACGTTCCTCGGTGAGAAACCTGCCGCGCGGATCGATCACCACCGTCGCGATGCCGAGCGACCGCGCCAGCGCGACCAGCGATTGCGCAATCTGCACCGCGCCGACGATCAGCAGCCGACGGGGTGCGTCATAACGATTGACGAACGCTTCGCCGGCCACAGGCTCGACGCTGCTTGTTCCGCTCGCAAGGTCGGTAAATATGTCCAGCGGACGCCCTTCGGCGCGCGCCGCGCCGATCTGCTCGAACAGGTCGGGCGGAAAGCCTTGCGCCGTTACCGGCTGCACCAGAACCGAGATCTGGCCGCCGCACGGCAGACCGACCTCCCACGCATTCGCGTCCGCCACCCCATAATGTTTTAGTTGGAACGGGGCGCCCGCGATCACCCGTGCGGCGGTATCGAGGATATCGCCCTCCACGCATCCGCCGGAAACCGATCCCTCGAACCGGCCATCGGCATGGACGAGCATATGGCTGCCGCGCGGGCGCGGGGCGGAGCCCCAGGTGGAGATAACCGTCGCCAGCGCCATCGGCGCGTCCTTCCATGCCCGGGCGGCGGCAAGAACAGCATCATTGTCGGCCATCAGATCGGCGGTAGCCCCTTGAGAAGTTTGTCCGGCGTGATCGGCATGTCGCGCACGCGCACGCCGCACGCATCGAAGACGGCATTGGCGACCGCGGCGCCCGCACCGGAAATGCCGAGCTCCCCGATCCCTTTCGCGCCGACCGGATTGGCGTGCCGGTCGACCTCCTCGACGAACCACGCCTCGATCTGCGGCACGTCGGCATTGGTGGGGATGTGATATTCGCCGAAATCGCGGTTGGCGATCGCGCCGGTGCGCGGGTCGATATGGAGCTCCTCATGCAAGGCGTAGCCGAGGCCCCAGATCATCCCGCCGATCGCCTGGCTGCGCGCCGTCTTGTGATTGAGGATACGCCCGCAATCGAACACGCCGAGCATCCGCTTCACGCGCACCTCGCCCGTCACCGCATTGACCCATGCCTCGCAGAATTGCGCGCCATGCGCAGCCTGGCTGAAGCGGCGGTTGTTCGCGCCGGGATGGATCGTGCCGATCGCGACAATTGGCGTATCGCCGACCAAGTCGCCCAGCGGCACGCGGCGATTGCCCGCGATGACGTGGCCGTCCTTGAGCGTCATTTCCTCCGGCGTCGCGCCCATCGCGGCGGCGAGCGAGCGCACGATATCGTCGCAGGCGAGCGCCACCGACGAGGCGGACGAGGCTGCGCCAAACGAGCCGCCCGATCCGGCGCCGGTCGGGAAATCGCTGTCGCCCAGCCGCACGTCGACCGATTCGACCGGCAGCCCCAGCGCCTCGCCCGCAACTTGCGCAAGGATCGTATAAGTTCCGGTGCCGAGATCGGTCATGTCGCTTTCGACTATCGCGCGGCCCTCGCCGGTCAGCGTCACGCGCGCGCTCGAATCCGCCAGAAAATTGACGCGCGCGGCGGTGGCGACACCGTGGCCGACGAGCCACTCGCCTTCGCGGCGCCGCTCGCGCCTGTCCCAGCCGAACCGGCGCGCGCCCTCGTCGAAACATTCGATCAGCCGGCGCGACGAGAAAGGGCGGCCGGTCGTCGGATCGCGCTCCGGCTCGTTGCGCCGGCGCAATTCGATCGGATCGAGCCCCAGTTCGCGCGCCAGCTCGTCCATCGCGCATTCCAGCGCGATCATGCCGACGGCCTCGCCCGGCGCACGGACCGGGCCATGCGCGACGAGATTCACCGGGGCCACGCGCGTCGTGAAACTGCGATGCTCGCCGCGATAGAGCGCGATCGCGCCGAGCGGCACCGGCTCGAACGAATTGGCGCCGACCTTCTGGCTGACAAGGCTATCCTGCCCATAGCCAATCAGCCGCCCTTGCGCGTCCGCCGCCAGCCGGATGCGCTGATAGGTGTCCGACCGGCCATAACAGGCGTGGAAGATCTGCGCCCGCGCAAGCGCGACCTTCACCGGCCGCCCCAGTCGTTTGGCCGCCACCGCCGCCAGCAGCGCATCCGCGCTGACATTCTTGCCGCCGAAACCCCCGCCGATGAACGGCGAGATCAGCCTGATATCCTCCGGCGCGATACCCAGCGAATTGGCAAGCACCGGCCGCGCCTGACGGAATATCTGCATCGAACAGCGCAACGTCAGCTTGTCGCCATGCCATTCGGCGATCGTGCCATGCGGTTCCATCGCGGCATGAACCTGACGCGGGGTGGAATAATCGACGTCCAGCGCCACCGCCGCCTCGGCCATCGCGCGATCGAGATCGCCCTTGACGATATTGGGGAGCAGCGCGCCTTCCGGCGGCCCGAAGGCATCGCCTTCGCCGTCGCGGGTCGCGAACACGCCGTCCTCCGTCGTACAGGTGACGATCACCGCGCGCGCCGCGGCACGCGCCGCCTCGAAGCTTTCCGCGATCGCGACGCCGACAATCTCGCCCCAGCTGTCGATCGTCCCGTCATAGGGCTGCACGCGATCCTGCCCGAATACCGGCGTCTGGCGGGGAAGCGCCTCATCCCCGGCATAGATTGCGAGCACGCCGGGCATGGCCTCGGCATTGGCGGTATCGAACGCCACGACACGCCCCTTGCCGACCGGTGCGGTGATCGCCACGCCCCACACCAGATGCTCGAGCCGATGCTCCAGCGCATAGCGGGCAGCGCCCGTCACCTTGGCGGGGCCGTCGATCCGGTCGAGCGGACGACCGAGGATGCCCTGCACCCCGCGATCGAGCGCGAGGCCGGCGTGCGCCTCGTCCATGCGATATTCGGTCATTGTGTCAAATCCCGAAGCGCGGCGATCAGCAGACGGCGCGCGAGCGGCATCTTGAAATCGTTGTGGCCGGATCCTCGCGCCTCGCCGAGCAATATGTCCGCCGCAGCGGCAAAGACTTCGACGCTCGGTTCCCGGCCGATCAGCGCGGCTTCCACTGCCGGATCGCGCCACGGTCGCGGCGCGAGGCCGCCGAAGGCCAGCGCCGCATGAGCGATCCGCCCGTCGGTCACCTTCACCAGCGCCGCGAGCGAGACCAGCGCAAAGGCATAAGAGGCGCGGTCGCGTACCTTGCGATAGAGGTGTCGCGCACCGGCGACCGGTGGCGGCAATTCGACATGGGTAATGAGTTCGCCGGGCTCGAGGACGGTTTCGATTTGCGGCGTGCTTCCCGGCAGGCGGTAGAAATCCGCGATCGGCAACCGCCGGCACACTCCGCCGGGCATGAGCGTGACGATAACCGCATTCAGCGCCTGCATCGCGACCGGCATGTCGCCGGGATGCGTGGCGATACAATCGTCGCTGGTCCCCAGCACGGCGTGGATACGGTTGAAGCCGCCGCGCGCGTCGCACCCAGCGCCCGGCGAACGCTTGTTGCAGCACGCGGCGGTGTCATAGAAATAATAGCAGCGGGTGCGCTGGAGCAGATTGCCGCCGGTCGTCGCCTTGTTGCGGAGCTGCCCGGAAGCACCAGCGAGCAGCGCGCGGCTCAGCACCTCGTAACGCTCGATCACGCGGCGGTCGGCGGCGAGATCGCTGTTCGGCACCAATGCGCCGATCGTCAGCCCGCCATCGGCGCGGTCCTCGATCCGCGCGAGATCGAGCCGGCTGATGTCGATCAGCCGCTCGGGGGTCTCCACCTCCAACCGCATCAGATCGATGAGATTGGTGCCACCGGCGATGAAGCGCCCGCCAGCCGCGACCGCTGCTTGCGGGCTATCCGCACGCGTGAAGTCGAACGCTCTCACGCCGCCTGCTCCGACTCGATCGACGCAGCGTGAGCCTCGCGGATCGCGTCGACGATATTGGGATAGGCCGAACAGCGGCAGAGATTGCCGCTCATCCGCTCGGAAATCTCGTCGTCATCGAATATCGGGCGCGCAAGATCGGCGGATGCGTGGCTCGGCCAGCCGCGCGCCACCTCGTCCAGCATCCCGACCGCGGAGCATATCTGGCCCGGTGTGCAATAGCCGCATTGATAGCCGTCGTGCCGGACGAACGCCGCCTGCATCGGATGGAGATCGTCGATCGTCCCGAGGCCCTCGATCGTCACGATCTCATCGTCCTGGTGCATCACCGCCAGCGTGAGACAGGCATTGATCCGCCGCCCGTTGACGAGAATGGTGCACGCCCCGCACTGGCCGTGATCGCACCCCTTCTTGCTTCCGGCGAGGCCGAGATGCTCGCGCAGCAGATCGAGCAACGATGTGCGGACGTCGATATCCGCATCATATTGCATCCCGTTGATCGTAAAGTGCATCGCGCCCTCCGTCCGCGACAGCATAACGCCGCTCGGCGGGTTGGTGTCCACATCTTATCTCTGCATCCGTCGGAGAATGCACTCGTCTCCGTCTCGAGGCGACTTTGTGAACGGAGCCCTGGCACACTGCCGTCGGACCGGATCAAGATGCGAGTCGCTGATAGCTGCCAGCAACCGAAATGGCGCAGCTGCTAGCTCGCGTGGAACGCGACAGCCTCGTCCAGCGCAAGCCGGATCCGGCCGATCGGCGGAGCAGTCTGGTATCACTGGCAGAAACGGCACAGGCCAAGTTGCCGAAAGGGCGGGCAATTCTTCAACAGGCTAACAGCGAGATGATGTCGGGCTTCACCAAGGCGGAAGTCGCCATGCTGATCAATCTCTTGCAGCGGGTGACGGCGAATGTCGAAGCCATGGAGCGATAGGCGCCGATTCTGGTTTTCAACAGCTGTTGCGAAAGTCGGGGGTAGTGAATTCAGGGCCCAAGTCGCCTAGAACCGCCGCACGCTAACCACAACAACTGAGGCTTCGCGACCCGCGAGACCAGTATTTTTCGAGGCCGCCTAGCTGACCTCAGCTCTGGCTATGACCACGCGCCATGTCGATCAGAGCCCTGAATGCGGCCGAGGAATTCCGTCTGTTCGGATAATAGAGACATAGAGGTGCCAGTGGCGGCGTCCATTCTTCCAGAACCCGAACGAGACGGCCTGCCTCGATGGCTTCGCGCACATCGGACTCCATGAAGGAGCCGATGCCGATGTGATCGAGCACCGCGATGCGGGAGAGGCTGGCTTCGTCCAGCGTGATCGGGCCTTGAACGTCGATTTGGACGGGCTGACCATCCTTCTCGAATTGCCAGGGCCTCGGATCGTGCTGCAGCCATCCACGGCTCCGAGTTCGTTATTGACGGTGGCACTGTTCCGACCGTCTGAAGCCCTGCCCCGACGTTCGCCCTTCGTGGCGAACGTGCGGAAGTAGCTCCAGGATTAGGCGTCGCAAATAGCAGCTTAGCCACCATTGAAGGCGAGCAATGTCCGCCGTCTGGACCCTAGCCTAGAGCGAGGTGAGCGAGGGCGGTTTCGGGATCGCGTCGAACAGGGTTGAACGACCGAGGTTGAGCGCGTCGCGGTCTCAAGTAACCTGATCCGGAAGTCGCCCGGTGTAGATTGACGCCGGCCGGATCGCCTCACCGGTGCGATATTGTTCGATCGAATGAGCAATCCAGCCGACGCACCGCCCCAGCACAAACATCGAATCCCGCTTATCTTCCATGAACTGACGTCCGGCAAACTCCGACACCAGCGCATAATCCGGATAAAGGCCCCGCGCATCCTCGACGATGGCGATAGCGCGCTTGAGACGTTTCAGGCCGATCGCGTCCCCCATCACGACATCGAGCTGATCGAGCAACGCCCGGGCACGCGGGTCACGGTGGCGGTAGGCGTCGTAGCCGAAGCCGGGTACCTGATCATCCCCCTTTAGCCGGGCGAGCATCACTTCGTCAGGATCGCCTTCACAGATATCGGTCAGCAACCGCGTGATGACATCGAACCGGCCAAGTTGCGTGCGCCGCCCCCCGACCAGCAACAGGCCGGCGGCAACCGACCTGTAGGGTGACACGCCAATGCCTGCAACGCTGCGGACGGCGTAGGTGCTGGGCTCGAAACCGTGATCCGCTGACAGAACGAGCATCCGCCGCACGAAATCCTGCCAGGCGGACGACAGGCCGAGGTGAGCGCCGACCTGCTCATGGATCGGTGCGGCAGATGGCGCGGGGACGCCGAGCTTGAGCGCGGTGAGGCTCCGCAACACATCGGCGCCGCTCGAGGCCATGCCGGCGGGCGAGAAATCGAACGACCGAGGGTTCGCGTCCTCGATCAACGGCAATGCAGCGGCAGCGCGCGCGGTGCCGCTTGACGTGCGCAACGTCGCCGCGACCTGCCGCATCGTCTCTGGAAATATGGGCAGACGATCGGTGAAAACCGCCGCCTCCGGCTGGTCCCACAATAGAGCCGCGACCTGTTCGAGGCTGTGGTGCTCGGCCAGTGCGACTGCGTCCATGCCGCGATAATAAAGCGCATCCGGCCCAATCAGCGAAATCGCCGATTCCGGCGGCGGCGCATTCTCGCGGCGCACGGGCGGTCTTCCTCGCGCCGTCTTCGCACGCTCGATGTCGGTGCGCCAATATAGCCGCTCCCGGCTGCCGGGAACCGCAACCGACCGAATACCGCGCCGGCTGACATAGGCATAGAGGGTCGTACGCGAGACGCCTAGGGCGTCTGCCGCTTCCTGCGCCGAAAGGTACATCTGGCCGTCCTCATCATGTACGGAAATCATCAAGATTGATTCCTTACCCATCCTATCGACAATATCGACGATAGCAGACGAATTGACGGAAATCGTCAACATGTGAGGGGAGGAGTAAATGCTGGTCAGCCGGAGTGCGTTGGCGATCGCCATTGTTTCGGGGACGTGGAGCGGCGTTGCGCGCGCTCAGGACACCGCACCGGCTCCTGCGGCAACCGCGCGAGCCGATACGCAGCCCGATATCGTCGTCACCGGCTCCCGCATTGCTCGGCGCGATACGACATCGCAGACTCCGATCGTCACCATCGGGCAGGAGGCGATCGCCTCTCGCGGGTCACCAACACTGGAGACGACGCTCAACCAGCTTCCGCAGTTCGCGCCGTCCGCGGGATCGGCATCGAGCTTCAACGCGCGCGGCGGGCAGGCTAATCTCAACCTGCGTGCACTGGGAAGCCAGCGGACGCTCGTGCTAGTCGATGGCCGCAGGCTCCAGCCGGCCAATCCGGACGGCTCGGCCGACCTCAACGTCCTACCCTCCGCGCTGATCGAGAGCGTGGAGACGATCACCGGCGGCGCTTCCGCAGTCTATGGTTCGGACGCGATCTCCGGCGTCGTCAATATCAAGCTCCGTCGACGTTTCGAGGGTGTCGAACTGGGCGGCCAGACGTCGATCACCGACAAGGGCGATGCGGCGACGCGTGAGCTTTCGATCACGGCGGGTACGAGTTTCGCCGGTGGGCGCGGCAACGTCACGCTGGCGGCCGTCTATTCGGCGCGCGACAGCCTGGGCTTCCGCGCACGTCCCTATCTCGACGATCAGGCGCTTTCGACCAACACGCCCAACGGCATCCTGCTGGTCAACGCCGCGAACCTGCCGAGCCAGGCAGCAGTCAACGCAATCTTCGCACGCTACGGCGCAGCGACGGGCAGCGTCTCCCGATCGACTGCCCTTAGCTTCAACGCGGACGGCACGATCTTCCGCGCGCAGAACAGCCTGCTTGGCTATAATGGCCCGACGACGGGTATCTACACCACCTACAACAACAGCCTTTATGCCGACACGGGTTATTTCAATTACGCGCAGGTGCCCCTTGAACGCTACACCGGCTACGGCCGCGCGGAATATGAGTTGGGCTCGTCGACCAAGATGTTCGTGCAGGGGCTCTACACCCGCTACGACGCCACGACTGCCGGGCCACCGCCCAATTCAAGCTCCACTTCCTCCATCCTGACGGTTCCCGTCACCAACCCCTTCATTCCGGCGGATCTTCAGGCATTGCTCGCCTCCCGCGCAAATCCGACGGCACCCTTCACGATCCAGAAGAGGTTCGACGTGCTGGGCGCGCGAACCGAGCATGACCGCTACGACGTCTATCAGATCACCGCCGGTGCCGATGGGAAGCTCGGTCTCGGCGATGTCGCGTGGAGCGCCTATGCGACGCTCGGCCGCACGCTCTACACCGCGCACGAGATCAATTATCCCAGCATAAGCGCAGTACAGAATCTGCTGAACGCGGCGGACGGCGGCAATGAATTGTGCTCGGGGGGCTTCAACCCGTTTGGCCCACAGCCGATCTCTGACGCGTGCCGCGCCTATATCGCGCGCAACGCCGAGAGCACGACCAGCCTGCGCCAGTTCGTCGTGGAGGGTACGTTGACCGGTAGCCTGTTCGCCCTGCCCGCGGGGAAGGTACGCTTCGCCGCCGGCGCAGATTATCGGCGCACCTCCTATGCCTTCACGCCGGACGCCGTGATCGCCTCGGGCGACCTCGCCAATTTCCTGCCGACCTCGTCATCGGGCGGGCATGACGCCGTGAAGGAGATCTATGGCGAGTTGCTGATTCCGGTGCTGGCCGATGTACCGATGTTCCGATCGCTCAACGTAGACCTCGGATATCGTTATTCCGACTATCGGATTTCGGGCGGCGCGAGCACCTACAAGGCCGATCTGGACTGGAAACCGATCGACGCGGTAATGGTCCGCGGCGGCTATGCTCGCGCGATCCGCGCACCGAGCGTCGGCGACATGTTCAGCGCGACGACGCTGGACTCAGCGTCGCTCGGTACGCTCGGGCCGATCCCCGGCGGCGACCCGTGCGATATCCGCAGCGGCTATCGCGCGGGGGGCTATGCCGGCGCAACGCAGGTGCGCAGCCTGTGCCTCGCGCAGGGCGTGCCCGCCAATCTGATCGACAGCTATATCAACGGCGCGACCCGCGCGCGGACGATCACAGCGGGCAATCTGGCGTTGAAACCGGAGACGGCGGACACCTTCTCGATCGGCATGGTGTTCGCGCCCGTCCATGCGAGCGGGCTGTTCCGACGATTCACACTGTCGGTCGATTATTACAACATCAAGATCAAGGACGCGCTCGGCAACATCAGCGGCCCGCTCGCTGTCCAGAGGTGCTTCAACGCCGACGGCAGCAATCCGACCTATGACCCGAACAACCAGTTCTGCCAGCTCATCAGCCGCGAATCCGCGACCGGGCAGATCGGCGGCATTTCGAACCCGCGCCTCAATCTCGGCGGCTACAGGACAGCGGGGATCGATATTGCCGCGAGCTGGCCGATCCCGCTGTCGGAATTGGGGCTGAAGAGCGGTACCGTCACGCTGGGCACGGACCTAAGCTATCTCGACAAATTCGAGATCCAGACGCTGCCGGGCGCAGCGTTCCTCGATTATGCGGGCACGATCCAGAACACGCAGATCGACCTGTTCTCTTCCGCCCGGCCACGCTGGAAAGCCACATCCTCGTTGCGTTATTCGGGCGAGGCTTTCGATCTCGGCTTACGCTGGCGCTACATCGGGCCGATGAACAATTCGGGCAATGTCGGCGTGGCCAAGCCGGCGCTGCCCCACACAGCCTCGGTTAGCTATTTCGACCTCGACTTCGGCGTAAAGGTAGCCGGCAATTTCGAGCTGCGCGGTGGCGTAACCAACCTGTTCGATCGCACGCCACCGATTTCGGTGCTGTCGCCGGTCGGCGCCTATACGATCGATCTCAACACCTATGACATCGTGGGACGGCGGATGTTCATCGGGTTCAAGGCGAAGTTCTGATGGCCGACGCCGCCCCCTCCACCACCATGCCGCGCGTCGGCAACGGCACACTGACGCTCTATTCGCTGGGCGCGGTGTCGTCGGGGATCAAGCTCAAGATCCTCGAGACCTTCCTGCTGATCTTCTACAATCAGGCGATCGGGCTGCCGCCGGCTGCGGTGTCCTCGGTAATCCTGATCGCCACGGTGTTCGATACCGTCACCGATCCGGTAGTCGGCTGGTACTCGGATCGCCTGCGCACCCCGCTGGGGCGGCGCCATCCGCTGATGTATGGTGCGGCGCTGCCGCTGGCGATCGCGTTCTTCCTGCTGTGGAACCCGCCGACATCGTTCGGGCACACCGCCACTTACGTGTGGATGATCGCCAGCTATCTGGTCGTCCGTTTCGGCTATTCGCTCTATGAGAACAGTTCCAAGGCGCTCGCCCCCGAGCTTGTGACCGATTATGACCGTCGCACCACGCTGGTGTCGCTGCGCATCTTCTTCCGCACGCTGGCGGGACTTGGGGCCACCGTGCTCGCCTATCAATATTTCCTGAAGGTGGCGCCGGATGGTACCGGCGGCGTAACGGATCGAAACGGCTATTTCGCCTTCGCCCTGTTCTGCTCGGTGGTGATCCTGGTGGTGATCCTGATTTCCGCACGGGCAACGCAGTGGATCGTCCCCTGGTTGTCGAAGCCCGCCCGTGACGGTGGCGGGCCGTGGCGCGCCTTCGGCGAGATGTTCGGCATGTTACGTAACCGTTCCGCCCTCGCGATTCTTTCGGTCGGGATGCTGGTGTCGATATCGAGCGGCGTGCGCAATGGGCTGGAACTTTATTTCGGCCTCTATTTCTGGGGTCTGAGCCAACATCAGCTTTCTGGGATCGCGACGATGACTGCGATCGCCACCTTTGCCGGCGCGGCGCTGGTGCCGGTGGTGGCGCGAAACATGGGCAAGCGCGAGGCGGCGCTCGCGGCTTTTACGCTCGCGGTGCTCTTCGCGGGCCTGCCGATCTTGCTGCGGCTGATCGGCCTGATGCCCGCCAACGGAACGATGGCGCTCTACGCCATTCTGATGGCCGATATCTTCGTCTCGAGCGTGCTCTACGTGATGACCGCCGTGCTGCTGAACTCGATGTTGGCGGATGTAACCGATGAACTGGCGGTCGCCACCGGCCGTCGTTCCGAAGGCTTGCTGTTCGCCGCGGATGGCTTCTTCACCAAGGCAGTATCGGGTTTCGGTGTGATGATCTCGGGCGGCCTGCTGGCGTTCATCGCTTTCCCGGCGCACGCGCACGCAGCGACGGTCCCGGCTGCAACCCTTTGGTGGCTCGGCGCTCTCTATCTACCGATCGTGATATTGGTGAACGCCGCCGCCATCGCGATGGTCTGGATGTTCCGCATCGATCGCCACCGGCACGAGGAAAACCTCCGCACCCTGGCCGAGGATGCTGCGAAACGGACCGCCGAGCCCGCTCCCTCCGCGCTTACCTGAGGACTGACATGCCATGCCCGCCTCTTCCGACCCCCGCCTTAGATTCCCGAAAGCGCAGATCGCCTACGCGGCAGACCCGCGCTTCTCTTATTGCCTCCATCTACCGACAGCGCTGCTGGAAGATCCCAAGGGGTTCCGCCTGCTGATCGCCGTCCACGGCTCCGCGCGCGGCTGCATGGCCTATCGCGACGCGCTCGCGCCATTCGCCGATCGCAACCGTTATGTCGTGCTTGCGCCCCTGTTCCCGGTCGGCGCGCTGGGGGACGGCAATCCTGACGGGTATAAATATATCGCGGAGGGCAGCATCCGCTATGATCGCATCCTGCTCGGCATGATTGCGGAGGTGGAAGCGTTGCTCGGCATTGCCTTCCCTCGTTTCGACCTGTTCGGCTTCTCCGGCGGCGGGCATTTTGCGCACCGCTTCTACTATCTGCATCCCGATCGGCTCGCATCCGTATCGGTCGGTGCGCCGGGAGGAGTCACGCTGATCGACGACAGCCGGGACTTTTGGATCGGCACGCGCGATTTCGCGCAGCGCTTTGGCGCGCCGCTCGATCTGGAGGCGATGCGCAAGGTGCCCTCGCAACTAATTATCGGCGAACTCGATACCGAGGAGTTCGTCTATCCGTCGGGCTTCGCCGCCCATTCGGCCGACATGGCATCGCTCGGGCGCAACCGGTTGGAGCGTAACGCCACCCTGCTCCGCAACTGGCTTGAGCACAGCATGCCCGCGGCGCAGACAATCGTCCCCGGCATCGCCCACGCCGGCCTGAGCGCAACCCCTGCGGTCGAACGCTTCCTCGAAAATCTTGTGAACCTGCAGGCACCAGCATGACCCGACTGACCAACACAGTGAACGTGATCGTGCCCGTGGGGGCGCTGGGCACCGGCGTACGCGCATCGAACCTGGAGGAGGGGCTGGCGCTTGGCGCAGACGCGATCGCATGTGACGCGGGTTCGACCGATAGCGGCCCCGCATATCTCGCCACCGCACAATCCAAATATTCGCGCGACGCGGTGAAGGCTGATCTGCGCCTGCTTATGCTCGCGCAGGCAAAAGCCCGGATACCGTTGCTGATCGGATCGTGCGGGACGAGCGGTGCCGACGCCGCGCTCGACTGGACCCGCGACATCGCGATCGAGATCGCCCGGGAGGAGGGTCTCTCGCCACGGATCGCCCTGCTCTATTCGGAGCAGCGGCCCGCCGACATGGCGGCTGCTGCCGCCGCCGGTGCGATCACGCCGCTCGCGCCAATGACGACGGTCGATCCGGCGATGTTCGCGGCGTGCGACCATATCGTCGCGCTGATGGGACCGGAGCCATATGTCGCCGCGATCGAGGCGGGTGCGGACATCGTGCTCGGCGGACGCACCACCGACACTGCTGTGCTCGCCGCGATCCCATTGATGAAGGGTGCGGATGTGGGCTCGGCCTGGCATGCAGCGAAGATCGCCGAGTGCGGCGGCTTGTGCACTCGCAACCCGCGCGAGGGCGGCGTGCTGATCCGCATCGGCACGGAAGCGTTCGAGATCGAGCCGCTCGACGCCGCCAACGTCTGCGATCCCTATTCGGCGTCGTCGCACATGCTCTACGAGAACAGCGACCCCTTCCATCTGGTCGAGCCCGGCGGAATCCTCGACGTGACGGAAGCACGCTATCGCGCCGTCGACGATCGCGTGGTGCAGGTGCGGGGCTCGCGCTTCGATCCGCGTCCTTATACGATGAAGCTGGAGGGCGCTGCGGGCGGCCCGTTCCAGACGATCATGCTGGTCGGTATCCAGGACCCGAAGGTCCTGGGCGAAATCGACCGCTTTCTCGCACAGATGCAGGAAATGATGACGGCCCGCATCTACGCCGTGCTCGGCAAGGCGATCGGCGATTTCAACATCTCGCTGCGCGCCTATGGCTGGAATGCGGTATCCGGCACGACGGTGGCCCCGCCCGCCACGCCACCGCGCGAGGTCGGGCTGCTGTTCGTCGCCACCGCGCGGACGCAGGACTTGGCCACGCTGATCGCCAAGACCTGCAATCCGCTGTTCTTCCACATGCCGCTCGATCGCGAGATGGAATTGCCGAGCTACGGCTTCCCCTTCTCCCCCGCCGAGATCGGGCGCGGGCGCGTGTTCGAGTTCAAGCTGAACCACGTCATCCGGGTCGATGATCCGATGGCGCTGGTACGCACCGTCATGATCGAAAGCGCGGAGTTCGCCGATGCCCAGGGTTAATGAGATCTGCCGATACATACGCTCGAAGAACGCCGGCCCGTTCTGGATTACGGTGGATCTGTTCTTCAAGGATCGGAGCTCGTTCGATCTTTATGCGCGGTCCGAGGCTCTTTCTGCCGGGCGGTTAGCCGGGATTTTCGGGGTACCGGAAGATTCGGTGAAATGGTTCGCTGTCCCCGATCTCAATGTCGTCAAATTCTCTTACCCGCGAACCGCGCCTCAGGGCGGCATGATCGAACGCGATATGCATGGCGGACAGCAATTCGCGCGCTTGCTGGAGATCGTGGCATAGCCACGAGTGTCGACGAAGCGCCCGTTGGCCCGGCCGCTTCTGGAAATCGGGTGAGGGTGATCGAACGACTGCTTTGAGGCGCATAGCGGCAACGCCGCCTCAGCTAGCCGCAGCGGCCGTTTTCGACTCATAGAAAGCCGCTCAATCAGCGTGCCGCACGCTGGGAACGAACGCGCCTTTCACCGCTCAGTCGCCAAAAGTCCGAAGCTTTTCGAGGCGAGCCTTTTGAACCGTCATCGCCATCTCAATCCGCACGCGTTCCACCGGATCGGTCTTGCCGAGATAATCCTCCAGCGCGCCGACATTCGCCTCGATCGCCGCCTCCAGTTCCAGGAAGAGCCCTTTACGATCCTCGGGCGTCAGGATCGCCCAGATGCCGGCCCGCAACCGGAAGGGATCGACGCCGATGCTCGTCGCCAGCACCGGATCGCACGCCCAGTCCCTGAGCGCCTGTCGCCCTACCGCCGTGAGC
>JAFIGU010000089.1 GCA_017849555.1 Sphingomonas sp.
ACCCCGCCCAGCGCCTCGGCGATCTGGCTCGCGGTCTGCCCGCCTTCCCACATGGTCTTGAGCGTCTGGATACGCTCCTCGGTCCACGACATAATCTTCCCTCGTTGGCGGCCGGGTTGCAGCCGCTCGCCGCAGCGTCTACCCGCATGCGTGATGAGCAGCCATCCCCCAATCGGCCATAATCCGTCGGCGATCAGAAACGCACCGGGCGTTCCGGTGATCCGAAACGTCAATTGGGGCGGCCTGAAGACCCTCTATGTGAAGGAGGTGCGCCGGTTCTTCAAGGTGCACCTCCAGACTGTATGGGCGCCGGCCGCCACCACCTTGCTGTTCCTGATCGTTTTCACGATCGCGACAGGGGCGAAACGCCCGGTGCATGTCGGCGGAATCGACATCCCCTTCGCCGATTTCATCGCCCCCGGGCTGATCATCAGCCAGGGGATGATGAACCCTGCCTTCGCCAATGCCAGCTTCTCGCTGCTGGTCGGCAAGATCCAGGGGACGATCGTCGATTATCTCCAGCCGCCGCTCTCCAATCTGGAGCTGCTGACGGCGCTGGTCGGCGGGGCGATGACCCGCGCCTTCCTCGTCGGGCTGATCTGCTGGGCGGCGATGGCGCTCTATCCGGGCGTCCATGTCACCCCGGTGCATCCGGTCGCGGTGATCTGGTTCGGCTTCCTCGGCGCGGCGTTCCTCGCCTTCCTCGGGGTGCTGACCTCGATCTGGGCGGAGAAATTCGATCATGCCGCGGCGGTGACCAATTTCGTCATCGCGCCGCTTTCGCTCCTCTCGGGCACCTTCTATTCGGTCGACCATCTCGCGCCCGCCTTCCGCGCGTTCAGCCATGTGAACCCGTTCTTCTACATCATCTCGGGCTTCCGCTACGGTTTCCTCGGCACCGCCGATTCGCCGGTGCTGGTGGGCAGCGTGGTGATCCTCGCGCTCGATATCGCGCTCGGGCTGCTGTGCTACGTCGCGCTGCGGCGCGGGTGGAAGCTGAAGAACTGAGCCCCTTCCCCGTCATTCCCGCGAAGGCGGGAATCCATTCTGGCTGGCTCCGGCGATAGAATCGCAGACGGTTGTGCTTATGGATTCCCGCCTTCGCGGGAATGACGGAGATTTCTAAAACCCCTCGGGCATCTCGGCCGGGCCGACCACGCGTTCATATTCGCGGATCGCGTAACGATCGGTCATCCCCGCGATATAATCGGCGATATGGCGGCTGAGCGCTGGCTCCTCGGCCGGTAGCGCCGCGCGCCATTCTTCGGGCATCAGCAGCGGATCGGCGCGCAGCGCGGCGAACAGCCCCGCCACCACGCGATGCGCCGCCGCCGCGGCCTCGAGCTGGCGCGGGTGGTGATAGAGATTGGCGTACATGAAGCGCTTCAGATCGCGCTCCTCCTCGCGCATCGCATCGGAGAAGGCGACGAGCGCGCGCGCCGCGGCGCGCACGTCGGCCGCGTCGCGCACCCCCGATTCGGCGATCCGCCGCCGCGTCTCGCCGATCAGATCGAGCACCATCGCGCCAATCTGCTGCCGCACCAGCTCGCGCGACAGCCGCCGGTCGGAGATATCGGGAAAGCGCGTCTTCGCCGCCGCCCAGCCGCGTGCGACCAGCGGCACCGCGTGCAATTGCTCGGGGCTCAGGAGGCCGGCGCGCAGCCCGTCGTCGATATCGTGATTGTCATAGGCGATGTCGTCGGCGATCGCCGCGATCTGCGCCTCGAGGCTGGGCCAGGTGCCGAGTTCCAGCCCCGCCGCCGCATCCGCCTCGGCCAGCGCCCAGCCGGGATGCCGCACCGGGCCATTGTGCTTGGCGAGCCCCTCCAGCGTCTCCCACGTCAGGTTGAGCCCGTCGAACCGCGGATAGGAGCGCTCGATCCGCATCAGCGTGCGCAGCGTATGGCCGTTATGATCGAATCCCCCCTCGGCGAGCGTCGCCGCCTTGAGCGCATCCTCGCCGGCATGGCCGAACGGCGGGTGGCCGATATCGTGCGCGAGACAGATCGCCTCGGTCAGATCCTCGTTAACGCCAAGCGACCGCGCGATCGTCCGCCCGATCTGCGCCACTTCCAGGCTGTGGGTCAGCCGGACGCGGAAGTGATCGCCGTCGGGGGCGAGGAACACCTGAGTCTTGTGGCGCAGCCGGCGGAACGCGATCGAGTGGATGATGCGATCGCGATCGCGCTGATAATCGTCGCGCGGGCCGCGCGTCGCGCCGCCCTCCTCCGCGTGGAGCCGCCCGCGCCCGCGCGCCGGATCGGACGCGCAGGGCGCGAGCGCGCGGCTCATTTGCCCTCGATCTTGGTCATCTTCTGGCCGGCGGTGCTGGTGAAGGTGAACGCCTCGATCCCCTCCTTGCGCAGCTTGTTGACCATCG
Source organism: Sphingomonas sp. (assembly GCA_017849555.1). Classification (GTDB taxonomy): domain Bacteria; phylum Pseudomonadota; class Alphaproteobacteria; order Sphingomonadales; family Sphingomonadaceae; genus Sphingomonas; species Sphingomonas lycopersici. The sequence continues at coordinate 2,381 of JAFIGU010000089.1, forward strand.
CGCGCGCTTCGGCCTCGCTCTTGAACGGGCCGGTGACGACGCGGTTGGTGGCGCGCAGCGGCGTCGTATAGGCGTGCTTGCCGTTGAGCGTGCTGCTCTTGGCCTGCGCCTTGGCCCAGGCCTTGGGCAGATCGCTCTCATTAGCCCCGCCCGCGACCTGCACCCAGATCCGCGACGGCTGCGCCTTGGCGGCCTTGCGCTCCTCGGCGGCCTGCTTGGCTTCCTCGGCCTTCTTGGCGGCGGCGAGCTTCTTGGCCGCTTCCGCCTTGCGCTCGGCGGCGGTCTGCTTCTTCGCGGGCTTGGCCTCGGCACCGGCAGCCTGATCCGCCTCTTCGTCGGCCTTGGCCGATGCCTTGCGGCCGCCTGCGGGCTTGTCGCGGACCTCCGCGAGATCGACCATTGCGAGATTCTTGGCCGCGGTCCGGGCGCGGCCAGTTGCGGACGTGGCCCGGGTCTCCTCCGCGGCGGCCTCGTCCACCGCCTTGCCGCGCGCGGCGCGCGACGATGATTTGACCGGCGGCGTCGCCTCGCTCTCCTCGCGCGCCGGTTTGGGCGGGGTGCGGACGACAGCGCGCGGCGGCAGCGTCTGCGCCACCTCACGGTGCGGCGCGACGCGCACCGCGGGCGATTCGGCGGGCGGCGGCGGCGCGGTGACGGGCGCCGGGCGCTCGTGCAGCTCGGATTGCGGCACCGAAATCCCCGCGATGATCCGCGCGAGGATCGTATCCTCGCTCGCCTTGGGCGAAACGGGGGTGGTCGGGGTCACGATCTGCGGCACGGGCGCAGCCGCGGCGGCGGTTTCCACCGGCGCGGGCGCCGGGGCTGCGGGCGGCGGTGCGATCGACTCGGCGCGCGGCACGCTCGGGATCGCCGGCGACGACGATTCGACCGGGCGAGGCGCGGCGCTGGCGACCTGTCGCGGCGACGGCGGCGTGGCATCGCGCTGCGCAAGCTGCGGCGGATAGGTGCGCGGCGGCAGCTTCTGCGACACTTCCTGCGGCGCGCCGAACACCACACCGCTGCCGGGATAGCGCGGCGGCTCGGGCAGATTGGGCTGGCTCGCCACCTGCGCAGGCGGCGCGGCGACCGGCACGACCGGCGCGACCTTGCCGCGGCGACGATCGCGTTCACGCTGGCGGCGGTCGCGGTCGCGCTCGCGCTCGGCGGCGGAGGGCTGCGGGGGCGGCGGGGCGGCGGCGACACGCACCGGCGCGCTGGTGGTTTCCGGCGGCAGCGGCGGTAGCGGCGGCGTCATCCGCGCATCGGCGAGCCGCGCCGCGCTCGCGCGGACTTCGCCGAAATGCACCGCAAATGCCTTGTCGACCGGCGCAAGCTTCGGCAGTTGCTGGAAGAAGCCGGCGAGCCCGCTCGCCATGCTCGGCGGCATCATCGTGCTCGCGATCTTCTCCGCGCCCGCCACGTCTCCGCCCATCGCGAGGATGAAGGCGCGCGCGCGCCACGCGCCGCGATCGCTTTTGCGCACCAGGGGCTCGATCTGCTTGAGCGCTTCGTCCTGTCGCCCGGAAATCGCCAGCGACAGCGCGTAGCGGCGCTGCACCTCGTCCTGCGGCCCGGCCTGAAGCGCAAGGCGATAGTCGCGCTGCGCGCGCTGCTGCTCGCCGATCAGATCATAGGCGAGCCCGCGATCCCCCGCGAAGGTGCGCGGATCGAGCCCATAGCCCGCCGCCTGGTCGAAATAGCGCAGCGCCTCGCCCGGCCGCTCCTGCTGGACAAGGATGCGCGCCATCCCGGCCTTCACCCGGCCGTTCATCGGATCGATCTGGTCGGCGCGCTTGAACAACGTGGCGGCGGCGGTGGGATCGCCGAGCGTCAGCGAGAGTTCGCCAGCCTCGATCAACGCATTGAGATCGCGCGGGTTTGCACCCAGAGTGCGCATCGCCTCGGCCAGTTTGTCGGCGTCGGAGAGCACCCCGCGCGGCGGCAGCGGCTGGACCATCTGGAGCTGGGCGGCAACCGCCGCCGGCGCGGTCGCGGCGACCGATGTCAGCAGCAGGAATGCGAAGGAAATCGGGCGACTCATCGCGTCAGGAAAATTCTCTTGTCGAAAGGCGGAATGCCACCCTCCTTAACGAGTGCAGCCACGCCCCGCCAGCACCGGTCGCGACCGACCGGAAGCGACACACGGCGATCCGGGGGAGCGGCGCGGCCAACGCCGGCGGCGCTCCCCGAATGCGCGCTTACTGGTTGTTCTGACGATGCAGGAACCGCGGGATATCGAGCGAATCCTTGCCCTCGCCGTCCTCGGGGCGCTGCGCCCCGCGCGAGGCGTTCTGCATCCGCTCGAACAGGGTGCCGCCGAGCTTGACGCGTGGTGCCGGCGCGGCCTCCTCTTCGGCATCGGCGCCCGACGACAGCCAGCGGCGGCGTGGCGCCTGCGCGGGCGCTTCGTCGTCGAACACCTTGGGCTGCTCAGCGGCGGCCGGCGGGGTCGCGGCGGGCGCCGGCTCGGGCACGATCGTCTCGGCGCCGAGCAGCAGTTCGTCGTCGGCGGGCTCGGCCGGCGGCGCGGCGGCCTCGGTCGGCGCAGGCTTCGCCTCAGGCGCCGGGGTCTCGACCGCAGCAGGCTCGGCCGCGGCGGCCTCCTCCTTCGGCGCGGCAGCCGGGGCGGCCGGCTCGCTGCGACGCGGCGCGGAGAAGGTGAAGGCGCGCGCCGGCTCGGCCGCGGGGGCCTCGGTGCGCGCTTCGGCCTCGATCCCGGTCGCGACGACCGAGACGCGGATCTTGCCTTCGAGCTCGGGGTTGAACGCCGCTCCCCAGATGATGTTGGCTTCGGGATCGACCAGCTCGCGGATGTGGTTCGCGGCCTCGTCGACCTCGAGCAGGCGCATGTCCTCGCCGCCGGTGATCGAGATGATCACGCCCTTGGCGCCCTGCATCGACACGCCGTCGAGCAGCGGGTTGGCGATCGCCTTCTGCGCGGCGACCAAAGCGCGGTCGTCGCCCTCGGCCTCGCCGGTGCCCATCATCGCCTTGCCCATCTCCTGCATCACCGAGCGGACGTCGGCGAAGTCGAGGTTGATGAGGCCCGGCATGACCATCAGGTCGGTGATCCCGCGCACGCCCTGCTGGAGCACCTCATCGGCCATTTCGAAGGCCTGTTTGAAGGTGGTGTTGGCGTTGGCGATCAGGAACAGATTCTGGTTGGGGATGACGATCAGCGTATCGACATACTTCTGCAGCTCCTCGATCCCGCTGTCGGCGGATTTGGCGCGGCGGTTGCCCTCGAACGCGAACGGCTTGGTGACGACGCCGACCGTCAGGATGCCCATGTCGCGGGCCGCCTTGGCGATCACCGGCGCGGCGCCGGTGCCCGTCCCGCCGCCCATCCCGGCGGCGATGAAGCACATATGCGCGCCTTCGAGTCGGCGCGACATTTCCTCGATCGTTTCCTCGGCGGCGGCGCGGCCGATCTCCGGCCGGCTACCCGCGCCGAGCCCCTGGGTGATCTTCGCCCCGAGCTGGATCTTCTGCGGCGCGTTGGATTGTTTGAGCGCCTGCGCGTCGGTGTTGGCGACGAGGAAATCCACGCCCTGCACCTCGGCCCGCATCATGTTGGCGATCGCGTTGCCGCCCGCCCCACCGACACCGATCACCGCGATGCGCGGCGTCAGCTCGTCCGCATCCGGCGTGATGAATTCGATTCCCATCGCGTACTTACTCCGCCTGCCCCGGCTCCACCCCAGCGCCGAGCGTCTCGATTAACCTTCCTGCAACATAGCGTCCGACCGTGCCAGCCGAAAACCACTGTGCAGCCTCAATAATTGGCCTTCACCGTCTGAAAGAGGCGTTTGAGCGCCCTCAACCCCTTCGGCCGATAAACCTGCTGCGCCTGCTGCGGCACCAGCCCGCGCAAATCGATCGGATCATTGGCCGCGAAAAATGCCAGCCCGGCGAGCGTCGCAAAGCCCGGCCCGGCATGTGCCTCGGGCAATCCGGTCAGCCCGCGCGGCCGCCCGACGCGCACCGAGCGGCCGAGCACCTGCTGCGCATAATCGGCGATGCCCTTTAGCTCCGCGCCGCCCCCGGTCAACACCACCTGGCGGTTGATCGGGCCTTCGAACTTCAATTCCTTGAGCGCGGTCTGCACCTCGCCCATCAATTGCTCCAGCCGGGTGCGGATCACCGCGATCAACGCCGCCTTGGTGATCTGCAGCGCGTCGCCGTCCTCCTCATTCTCGGGGAAGCGGATCGTGATCATCTCATGATTGTCGCGCGGGGAGGCATTGGCAGAGCCGTGGAAACATTTCATCCGCTCCGCCTGCCCGCGCGTCGTGCCGAAGGCGGAGGCGATATCGTCGGTGATGTCGGACGAGCCGATCGCGATCGACTTCAATCCGACGAGCATCTCGCCCGCGAACAACGAGACATTGGTGATCCCCGCGCCGATCTCGACCAACGCCACCCCCAGATCGCGCTCCTCATCGCTGAGGCACGCGAGCCCGGTCGCGACGGGCGCGGCGATGATCGACTTGACCTCCAGATGCGCCGAGCGGACGCACAGGTCGAGGTTGCGCACCGGCGAGCCGTCGGCGGCGATGACGTGGATGTGCACCCCGAGCCGGTCGGCGTGGAGGCCGATCGGCTTCTTGACGCCATCGAGCCCGTCGAGCGTGTAAAGCGCGGGCTGCGCGTGGAGCACCATCCGGCCCTGCGGGTCGATCGACTGGCGCCCTTCCTGCAGCAAGGCGTCGATATCGGCCTGTTCGATACGGTGGCCGTTGAGCTCCGACTCGATGAACGCCTCGTCGGACACCAGCCCGCCGGCGGAGAAGCCCGCCCAGACATTCTCGATATTGATCCCCGCGATCCGCTCCGCCTGCTCGACCGCCTCGCGCACCGCCACCTCGGTCGCGGCCATGTCGGCGATATAGCCGCGCTTCACCCCGCGCGACTCGCGCTGCCCGGTGCCGAGCACGATCAGCTCGCCGCCATCGCCCTTCTGGGCGATCATCGCCGAAATCTTCGACGATCCGATGTCCAGCGCGGTGATCAGTCCTTCCGGTGCTGCCTTCGCCATGTCCCCGTCGCCCCTTCTTCAGACATCGCCGGTCCGCGCAACGCGCGTCTCGGTGGTGGTGCCGTTCCCCGTGCCATTGCCGCCATTTTCCCCCTGGTCGGCATCGGCGCGGTTACTGTCCGGCCCCGGCTTGCGCGCGACCAATTTGTTCGGATCGCGCATATCGAAACGTACCCAGCCCTTGCCCAGCAATGGCTTGGCGCCCTCCATCTCGGCGAATTTGACCAACGCCTGCGCCGCATTGTCCTGCGGCAGCAGCAAGGTCTCGCCGCTGTCGAAGGTGATATCCCAGCGCCGGTTGCCGACCCAGGTCGCCGCCTTGACGCGCGGGCGAAGCGCCGGCGCGGCGGCGAGCAATTGCTGATACGCCGCCTCCTGCTGCGCCGCCCCCGGCCCGATCACCAAAGGCAGCCCGGCGGGCATGTGATCGGCGTCGATCGGCGCGAGCAGCACGCCATTGGCGTCGATCAGCGTCAATTGTCCTTCGTTCTGCCAGATCGCCGCCGGCTCCCGCTCGACGATATGGATCAGCAGCCGATCGGGGAAGCGCCGCGAGACATAAGCGTCGGCGATCCAGCCATAGGCCAGGAGCCGCTTGCGCACCGCATCGAGATCGACCGCGAGCAACGGCCGCTCCGCCGCCTGATTCTCCAGCGCGACGGCATAGACCGTCTCGCGATCCATCTTCTTGAGGCCGGTGATATCGACCTGCTCGACCCGCATCCCGGCACGCCCGGTGCTCTCGGCGATCGCGCCGCCGATCATCCCGGGCACGCCGAACCAGGTCGCGCCGGCGAGCACCGCCGCGCCGCCGACGCCGAGGAAGGTCCAGGTGACCATCCGGCGCAAGGTATCGTGGCTGATCGGCAGCTTGGCGATCAGCCGGTCGCCGAACGAGGTCTTGCGGCGCGGCGCCCCCGGGCGGCGCGGCGGCGAGCGGCGGACGGGCTGTCGGCTCATACCGCTTCCTCCTGCAACGCCCGATCCTGCAACGCCGCGTCGACGATCGCCTGCACCAGCTCGGGATAGCTCATCCCGGTATGCCGCGCCTGTTCGGGGACGAGGCTCAGCGGGGTCATCCCCGGCTGGGTGTTGACCTCGAGCAGGAACAATCCGTCGATCCCGCGCTCGTCGTCCCAGCGGAAATCGGCGCGGCTGCACCCCTTGCAGCCGAGCAGGCGATGCGCCTCGAGCGCGATCGACTTGCACGCCTCGGTGATCTCGTCGGGGATCTGCGCCGGGAAGATATGCTCGGTCAGCCCCTCGGTATATTTGGCGTCATAGTCGTAGAAGCCGCTCTTGGGGCGCAATTCGGTCACGCCGAGCGCGCGATCGCCGAGCACCGCGGTGGTCAGCTCGCGCCCGCGGACATAGGGTTCGGCGAGCAATTCCTCGAAATGCTGCCACGGCCCCTCGACATCGCGCCCGATCGGCGTGCCGTAATTGCCGTCGGCGGTGACGCTCGCGATGCCGACCGACGAGCCTTCGTTGACCGGCTTGAGCACATAGGGCCGCGCCAGCGGGTCGCCGGCGAACAATTCGGCCGATTTGACCACGCGACCGCCCGGCATCGGGATGCCGTGGGGGACGAGCTGGTTCTTGGTCAGGATCTTGTCGATCGCGATCACCGAGGTGGCGAGCCCGGAGTGGGTATAGGTAAGCCCGAGCAGGTCCATCATCCCCTGCACCGACCCGTCCTCGCCGGGGGTGCCGTGGAGCGCGTTGAACACCACGTCCGGCTTCGCCTCGGCGAGCCGCGCGGCGACGTCGCGCCCCATATCGATCCGCGTGACGCGATGCCCAAGCGACTCCAGCGCCTCGGCGATGCCCTTGCCCGACGACAGCGACACCTCGCGCTCCGCCGACCAGCCGCCCATCAGCACGACGATGTGAAGCGGACGACGATCAGACACGCGATACTCCTTGCGATACGAACAACTTGAGCCCCTGCCCTTCAGGGAAGGTTGTCTAATCGCATATCCTTGGTCAAGCGCGTCGGCGTATAAATCGAGGGCAGCGCCAGCATGGTGACCGGCACGATCGCGTTCTCACGGTTTATTTTCAGCTGCCGCCTTCGCGCGAAGGGACGTCGTTTGCCGGGA
>JAFIGU010000090.1 GCA_017849555.1 Sphingomonas sp.
CGAATGCGATCCCGGCGCGCGCACGATCGTCGACCATGAGGCGCATCTGCTCGCCGAGGCGCAATGCGAATGGCTCGTCTCATTGGGGCGGCGCAGCGCGGTCGAGCGGCTCGCGCATCTGTTCTGCGAACTGGTCGAGCGCATCGGCGCGGTCAATGCCGGGGGCATCGGGCGCTGCGAGATGCCGCTCACCCAGACCGACATGGCCGATATCACCGGGCTCACCCCGGTCCATGTCAACCGCACCCTCCAGCAGATGCGCCGCTCCGGACTGATCGAGCTCAAGTCACGCCAGCTCAAGCTGCGCGATTTCGCCAGGATCAAGAAGATCGCCTTCTTCCGGTCCAGTGTCGACAACCCGCCGCTCAAGAACAATCTCTCCGGCGCGCTGCGGTTGTTCCAGGGATTCCCCGCGGCGCAATCGCGGCTCGCCCAGGTGATGTCGGGCTAGCGCCGGCGAGCAGCCGCGGCGCGGCGGAGTTGCGCGAATTGATCGGGGGTCATCATCGGCATCGCCTCGATCAGCGCGACGATCTGCGCGATCTCGCGATCGGACGATATCTCGCCCCAGGCAGGCATGCCGGTCATCTTCACCCCGTCGTGGATCAGCGCATAGAGCTCGGCGTGCGACCAGCGCGCCGAGGCGTCGACCAGATAGGGCGGGGTCGGCAGCATCGCGCTCACCCAATATGCCCGCGCGATCCCCGGGCCGCCGTGGCAGGCGATACACCGTTGCTCGTAAAGCGCCGCGCCCGCGAGCAATGTCGCGCGATCGAGCGGCAAGCGCGGCACCTCGCGGCGCGCATGGCGGCGCACCGAGCTCAGCATCGTGCGGTGGATCGCCCAGGCGAGCAGCTTGGAATGCGGCTGATCGGCGCCGACGCGAAAGGCGATGCCCGAAAGGAACAAGGCGGCGACCAGCAGCGCGACCACGCCACAGGTCATCACCCCCAGAAACCACCCGGACACGATCGGTCGGAGAGGCGGCCGCATCACAGGCTCAATGCCGCCCGAGATAGGCGACGATGCCCTGGATCTCGCGATCGCCGAGCGCCTCCTGCGGCATCATATTGCCCGGCACCACCGTGCGTGGTGCCTTGAGATAGCGCGCAAGATTTGCAGGAGTATTTGGCAGCACCCCTGCGATCATCCGCCGGCGCGCATAATCGACCAACGGCGGCCCGACCCTGCCGTCGGCGCCCTGGATCCCCGAAATCCGGTGACACGATCCGCACGCATGCTGGGTCAGCGCGATCTGCCCGAGACGCGTGAAGGAGACCGCGCGATCCTGTTCGCGCGACGGATGGCAGGCAGCGACCGGAATCGCCAGCGCGACGAGCCACGCCGCGCCGCCGCGGCGATGCGCGGTCCCAAGGGCCGGTCTTTCCGTCATCGTCCTGACGGTGCGGCGGCCGCCGGGGCGTCTTGGCGCGCACGCATATCTGCCTCCTGCATCGGTCAACGCAGGAGCGAGGGCGCGGGTTTCTCGGCACCGTCGCTTCGTCCGCGCGATGCCGACGCCCGCCGCAAATCGCCACGTGGCGGGGATAGCCGCGCGCGCCGGTTCGTTCTGACCGATGACAAGGCGGCGCGACGCGCGCGCCGCGCTACCCGAAACGCGGAGGAACGAATATGGCGCGGATGACCAGCGACTTTTTCGTCGAGCGGCTCAAAAGCTGGGGCGTCCGCCGAATCTACGGCTATCCCGGCGACGGCATCAACGGCGTGCTCGGCGCGCTCCAGCGGGCGGAGAAGGACGGCGCCGGAATCGAATTCATCCAGGTGCGGCACGAAGAGATGGCCGCATTCATGGCCGCGGCGCATGCCAAATTCACCGGCGAACTCGGCGTCTGCCTTTCGACCGGCGGGCCGGGCGCGACGCATCTCGTCACCGGGCTCTACGACGCGAGGCTCGATCACGTGCCGGTGCTCGCGATCGCCGGACAGGCGGAGACGACCGTGCGCGGTGCGAGCTATCAGCAGGAACTCAACCTCGACCGGCTGTTCGCCGACGTCGCGGGCTATGTCCAGGAAGTCGCCGCCCCGGCGCAGGCGCGCCACGTGACCGATCGCGCGATCCGCATCGCGATCGCGCGCAACCAGGTGTGCGCGATCATCCTGCCGAAGGACGTGCAGGATTCGCCCTATGAGGAACCGCGGCAACAACATGGCTTCACCCGCTCCGGGCCGGGCTATGCCAGACCTTCGGTCGTGCCGCAGCCGGCCGACCTGCAGCGCGCCGCCGACATCCTCAACGCCGGCGAAAAGGTCGCGATCCTGATCGGCGCCGGCGCGCGCGGCGCCGCCGGCGAGGTGATCGAGATCGCCGACCGCGTCGGCGCCGGGGTCGCCAAGGCCTTGCTCGGCAAGGACGTGCTGCCCGACGATCTGCCGTTCGTCACCGGCGCGATCGGGCTGCTCGGCACCAAGCCCTCGTCCGACATGATGCGCGATTGCGATACATTGCTGCTGATCGGCACCGGTTTTCCCTGGGCGGAGTTTCTGCCCAAGGACGGGCAGGCGCGCGCGGTGCAGATCGATATCGACCCGGCGATGCTCGGATTGCGCTATCCGGTCGAGGTCAATCTTCATGGCGACGCGGCCGAGACGCTGCGCGCCTTGCTGCCGCTGATCGAGCGCAAGGCGGACACCGCGTGGCGCGAGACGATCGAGCAGGGCGTCGGCAAATGGTGGGAAACGCTCAGGGAGCGCGCGATGGCCGAGGCGCATCCGGTCAACCCGCAACGCGTGGTGTGGGAAATGTCGCCGCATCTGCCCGCCGATGCGATCGTCACCTCGGATTCGGGTTCATGCGCCAATTGGTATGCGCGCGACTATCGCGTGAAGGCGGGGCAACGCGCGTCGCTGTCGGGCGGGCTGGCCTCGATGGGGGCGGCGGTGCCCTATGCGATCGCGGCGAAATTCGCTTTCCCCGATCGCCCGGTGGTGGCGCTGGTCGGCGATGGCGCGATGCAGATGAACAATATGGCCGAGCTGATTACGGTGCAGAAATATTGGCGCCAGTGGCGCGACCCGCGCTTCATCGTCTGCGTGTTCAACAACGGCGATCTCAACGAAGTGACGTGGGAACAGCGCGTGATGGAGGGAAATCCGCGCTTTGCCGCCAGCCAGGCGCTGCCCAACGTGCCCTATGCCGAATTCGCCGAGCTGATCGGGCTGGCCGGGATCCACGTCGATCGCCCCGCGGCGCTCGACACCGCATGGCGTACCGCGCTCGAGGCGGAGCGGCCGACAGTGATCGAGGTGATGACCGATCCCAATGTCGCGCCCTTCCCGCCCCATCTGACGCTGGCGCAGGCCAAGGCGTTCATGAGCTCGCTCGCCAAGGGCGATCGCAGCACGGGGCAGATCCTTGCCGATACCGCCCGCCAATTGGTGATGGAAATCACCGGATAGGTGGTCAGCGCGAGCGCGCGAAACCGATGACGACCGCGAGCAGCATGAACGCGATCAGTTCCGCCGCGAGCGTGAGGCGCTGGCGGCGGTTTCGCGAGACGATCTTCCGTCGCGCCTGATCGGGGGTCATTCCATATCCGCCCAGCGTTCGCTGAACCGGCCGTGCAGCGCCGATCGGGTCAGCCGGGCGAATTCGCCGCGGTCGACATGGATCAGCGACCGATGATCGCCGGCCTCGAAATAGACGTCGGGCTGGTCCCACAAGCTGTCGTCGATGATCATCGGGATGCCGTAACCGACCCCCAGCGGCGGCACCGCGCCGACCGCGCAATCATAGAATACCTCCGCCAGTTCCTGCTCGTCCGCCAGCCGCGGCTTGCCGCCCGGCTCGTGGCGAAATTCTTCCAAGTCCACGCGGCGGTCGGACGGGAGGACCGCGAGCAGATATTCGTCGGGCGTATCGAGCAATACCGCCTTGGCGACCTGCTGCGGCGGGATCCGGCACAGCGTGGCGCTCTGCATCGCCGAAACGCTCGGGGGATGTTCCACCAGCGTATAATCGACGTCGAATATATCGAGATATTGGCGGAGCTTGGGTGCAATCGTCATCAAAACGTCTCCTTCGAGCACGTCCCCCTTTCGGGCGTTACCTTAGCCGATCACACCCCTTGCTTTAAATAATATAGATTGAATCCAACGAAGATCATCAAGGCGATCATCGCAATGATGACGAAGGCGGCGGTAAAGCCTCGCCTCATTCGACGCCTTCTGCGATTGTCATGCTGAATCATCGTTGCACCTCAATCGCGGAATAACGCGTCGATCGCCGAACTTCTCCAGCCAATATATTTCATAAACATATATTTACTTTGGATCGCCGCGCGGAACGGAGCGCGCGCGGCGGCAGTTGCCGGGAAATCGTCGCGATCGGAGTTCGCAGATCATGCGCGGGTATCTGCTCGGCCTTGTCGGCATTGCCGCATTACTATCGGCCTGCAACCGGGCGGATCGCGCCGCGGAAATCGCGGGGCCGGGCAATCAGGCGGGAATGGAGTCGATCGGCGACAATAAGAGCGCCGCGACGCCGCAATCTCCGTCCGATCAAGGCTCGTCCAGCGTCGCGAGATAATCGGCGATCGCATCGGCCTGCGCCGGGGTGAGCCCCATATCGGGCATCGCGCCGCCCGGTTGGACCGCCTGCGGGTGAAGCAGGAAATGCCGCATATTGGCCGGGGTGTTGGGCAATCGCCCGGCCAGCGTCGTGCGCCGCGCGATCCCGGCGAGCGGCGGCCCGACCTGCCCGCGTGCGATCGCGACGCCGGGAACGGTGTGGCAAGCGGCGCATTGCGCGGCGATCAGCGCCCTGGACGCGGCATGGCGGTCCGCGTGGCGGTCGCAGGCTGCAAGCAGCGTCAGCGCCAGCAGGATCAGCCGAGGCATTGTGGCACCAGCAGAAAGGCGACCAGCGTGATCAATGTCGCCAGCGCGAAGCCGGCGCCGAGGCACATTCCCCAAAGGCCGATGAAGCGGGTGCGTTCCTCCGTCGCATCGCCACGCGCCGCGGCAAATCGGCGCCACGACATGACGCCGGCGAGCGCGGCGGCGAGCGCACACGTCACCAGCAGCGCGATCGCCGCGGCGTAGGTCCAGCGATAGCCGGGGAGCGGCGCGAGGCGCCGTTCGGTCTCGGGAAAGCACGGCCAGCTCGTCATCATCGCGCCGACGCACAATTGCACCAGCCAGGCGATCGGCCCCGTACAGAGCAATAGCGACGCGCGCAGCCCGCTCATCGCGCGAAGCCGAGATAGGGGGTGAGGTAATAAGTCGCGAAGACCAACAGCCACACCGCGTCGACGAAATGCCAGTAGAGCACCCCCGCCGACACAACGATCCGTCGCCGCGGCGAGAAGAAATCGAGTGCGACCCACAAGGCGAGCATCGCAAGGATCACCAGCCCCGCGACGACATGCGCCATATGGAATCCGGTGGTGGTGAAATAGAGCGCGGCATAGCTCGACGTGCCGAGGCGGTAGGGTTTGATCGACCATTCATAGACCTGCACCGCCGCAAATCCCGCGCCCATCACGAACGCGCCGATCAGCCCGGTCAGCGCCTCCGCGCGACGGCCGCGCTCGACGCCCTTCTCGCCGATCCACGCCACGAGGCTGGAACTCAGCAACAGCAAGGTGTTGGGAAGCGCGGGCCACAGCTTCGGCGCCGGTTCGAGCAGCCAACCGGGGCGAGCGCTCGCTGCGGCATAGAAATAGGCAAACAGCAGATAGACAAACAGCGCCGCTTCGCTCGCGATCAGCGCGCCGACCCCCCATTGCCCGAGCCCGCGGCGCCCGACCGGACCGACCGGCAGCGGACCGGGCGCGGCGGGCATCGCGTCAGCCATGCGCCGGCTCGCGTTCGAGCAATCGGCGTTGCGGCCATAGCCACAGGATCAGCGCGCCGAGCACGAGCAGCGCCCCCAGCGCGATCGCGAGCCACAGCTTGAGCAGCAGCGCGACGAACAATATCCCCAGCGCCACCGCGAGCAGCAGCGGCGCCCAGCTGTCGCACGGCATCTCGACGATCCGATCGGGGATCGCGTCGAGCGGGGTGGTGGTGACCGTCTCCTTCCCGGTATCGAGCATCATGCCGCGCGTGATCGTGCTCCGCGGGGTGTTTTCGTCGAGCGCCTCCTCCCACAAGGGATGACGCGACGCGATCGTCGGGATCACCGCGAAATTATACGGCGCCGGCGGCGACGGCAGCGCCCATTCGAGCGTCGACCCACCCCACGGATCGGCCGGCGCGAGCGCCCCCGCGCGCCAGCTTTTGGCGACATTGACGAAGAACAAAAGCACCCCGATCGCGAAGGCGAAGCTGCCGATCGTCGTGATCATGTTGAGCGCCGACCAGCCCATCTCCGCGGGATAGGTCCACACCCGGCGCGGCATCCCGAACAGCCCGATCAGATGCATCGGCAGGAAACCGAGGTTGAAGCCGAGGAACATCGTCCAGAAGTTCCAGCGCCCGAGCCGCTCGTCCATCATCCGGCCGGTCAATTTGGGAAACCAGAAATAGGTCGCGCCGACGACGGGGAAGACGTTGATCCCGATCAGCACATAATGGAGATGCGCGACGACGAAATACGTGTCGGTGAGCTGCCAGTCGACCGGGACGCTCGCGGTCATGAACCCCGAAACCCCACCGATCACGAACAGCAGGATCATCGCGGCGAAGAACAGGAAGGCGGTCGATCTCACCGGCCGCCCGGTCCAGATCGTCGCCAGCCAGGCGAAGACCGCGACCGCGCTGGGCACCGTGATGACGATCGACGCGCCCGAAAAGAAGCTCAGCGACAGCCCCGGCAGCCCGGTCGCGAACATATGATGCACCCACACCCCGAAGCCGAGGATCATCGTCGCGACGGTGGAAAGCGCGACCAGCGAATAGCCGACCAGCGGGCGGCGGCAGAATACCGGCAGCCCGTCCGATACCATCCCCATCGCCGGAAGGACGATCGCATAGACCCAAGGGTGACCGAACAGCCAGAACAGATGCTGCCACAGCAACGGCTGCCCGCCCCCCGCCGGCCGGAAGAAGCTGGTGCCGAATTGCCGATCGAGCCACAACAGGAAGAAAGCGAGGCTCACCGCGGGCACCACGACCAGATTGGCGACGCTTGCGGTCAGCGTCCCCCAGATCAGGATCGGCAACCGGTCGATCGACATGCCGGGCGCGCGCATCTTGAATGCGGTGACGACGAAATTGGCGGCGCCGACCGCAGTGGAGATGCCGAGCAGCACCATCCCCAAAGCATAGAAATCCTGGTTGAGCCCGGGATTATACTGGCGCTCGGCATAAGGGACGTAGTTGAACCAGCCGTCATTGGGGCCGTTGCCGGTGAGAAAGCCGGTGTAGAGGAACAGAGCGGCGGCGAGATAGACCCAGTAACTGAACGCGTTGAGCCGCGGAAAAGCCATGTCGCGCGCGCCGAGCAGCAGCGGCCAGAGATAATTGGAGAAGCCCGACAGGACGGGGGACGAATAAAGGAAGATCATCGTCATCCCGTGCATCGAGAAGAAGATGTTGAACTGCTCGGGGGTCATCAGCCTGAGGTCGGGGCCGGCGAGCTGGAGCCGGATCGCCAGCGCCTCGACCCCGCCCAGCGCGAGCAGGACGAAGGCGGTAACGATGTAGCGGATGCCAATCTCCTTGTGGTCGACGGTGGTGAACCAGCCCTTCCACCCTGGCGCGGTCGCCCAGATCGCGTGAAGCCGCGCGCGCAATTCGGGGGTGTCGTCGCCGATCGCGGGGACACGCAGCGCCGCGGGGGTCATTTGAGTGTGACCAGATAGGTGAGCATATCGCCGAGCTGCTGCCCGGTGAGCTGCTGATCGGGCATCAGCGCGCCGGGCTTGCTCGCCTGCGGCGCCCGCACCCAGCCGGCGAGGCTGCCGCGCGTATTGGGCAGCGTGCCAGCGGCGATCAGCCGGCGGCTCATCAGATGCGTGAGATCGGGGGCGGTCGACCCCGCCGCCCTGGCGCCGCGCACCGCGTGGCACGAGGCGCAGTGGGATTGGAAAATGCGCGCACCGCGCTGCGCGGCGTCGCTCGACGGGGGCGGCGCGGTCTGCAGCTGCGCGCGGCGCCATCGTTCGAACGCCGCGGGTGGCTCGGCGACCACCTCGAACGCCATCTTGGCATGTTCGAGCCCGCAGAATTCGGCGCATTGCCCGCGATAGCGGCCGGGCACGTCGGCCGCGAGCCAGGTGAGGTTGGTCTGGCCGGGGATCGCATCGGTCTTACCCGAGAGCTGCGGCACCCAGAAACTGTGGATCACGTCGCCGCCGTGGAGCCGCACCAGCACCCGCGCGCCGGTGGCGATATGGATTTCGTTGGCGGTGACGAAGCGGTCGGCAGGATCGCGCGCGTCATAGCGCACTTCCCACCAATATTGCCGCGGGGTCACGTCGAGCACCAGCGCCGGCGATCGCGGTGGCCCCGCGACGCGGCCGAGCGCGGCCATCGTCCACACCAAGGTGACGATAAGCGGCAGCGCGCTCAGCACGAGCCCCCATTTGATCCACGCCAGTCCGTGATCGTCGCCCGCGACGATCGCCGTCGGAAGCGCGCGGCCACGCGGGTGCACGATCGCCGCGAGCAGCAACACCGCGACCACCATGCAGACGATCACCGACACCGCGAGCACGAACCAGGTGAGCGGGACGATCGCCGCCGCGCGCTCGCCCGCGCTGGTGAGATAGCCGAGCGGCGGCGCGCTCATGCCGCGGCGCGGTCCATCGCGCGCCACGTCGCGGCGAGCGAGCGCAGCGCCACCCACAGGAACAACAGGCACCCCGGCACCCACATCACCACCCCGCCAAGCTGCTGGTCGGCGAGCGGGGTCAGCCCCCAAGCCGTGGTGGTGAGATAATGCGGGCGGTACATCGGCCATGATGCGAGCGCGATCACCGCGCCGAGCAGCCCCATCTGCATCGACGCCACGACCCCGGCGGCCAGCGCCCGCGGGCCGTGCTGGCGCAGCAGCGCGGCCCATAACCAGATTCCGGTGCCGAACAGCGAGAGATGCATCAGCCAATAAGTCACCGGCGAGGCAAAGGTCGCCGCATAAGGCGCGGGCATGTGCCAGAACCACAAGGTGAGGAAGAATGTGACGCTCGCGCCCCACAAGCTCGCCGGGCGCCGCAACGCCGGCCGGTCGGGCAAGGCGCCGGCGATCAGCGGCGCGGCTGCGAGCAGCAGGATCATATGCTGTGCGACCCGCGCCGAGAACAGCGCCACCGAGAGCGCGCACAGTGGCGAGACCAAAGCGGCGGCGGCGATCGCCCAGCCAGCAGCGGCCGGCGCGACCGGGCGCGCGGCGCGGCGGTTAGCGACGATATGGAACGCGGCCAGCGCGAACAGCGCAGCGATCAGGACCGGATCGAGGTTGAACCGCCCGATCAGCGCGCCGGGGAGCGGCGGGGCGCCGCAATAGGACAGGCCCGGTGGCACGGCGCGGCCCGCGCTCAGGCCGGCACGTAATCGGCGTGGCGCGACCGCTCCTCCTCGAACGCCGCGAGCGCGGCATCGACCACCGCCTGATCCTGATCGGCCGTGCCGCCACTCGATCCGATCGCCCCGACCACCGCGTCGCCGAGCTTCACCGGCGCGCCGCCGCCGAGGATGACGATGCGGCCGTCATGGGTGTTCTGCACCCCGAACAGCGGCTTGCCCGGCGCGGCGAGCCGCGCGAGATCCTGCGTCGGCATGTCGAAGGCGCGCGCGGCGAATGCCTTGTGGATCGCGATATCGATCGCGCCGATCCACGCCCCGTCCATCCGCGCAAAAACGAGCAGATTGCCGCCGGCGTCGACCACCGCGATGGCCGACGGCACCTGAATCTGCGCTGCCTTGGCCTCCGCGGCCATCACCAGCCGGCGCGCGTCGCCGAGCGAAAGCGTATCGATGGTCATCACCATAGGGGCTCTCCTGTCAGCCCCCACCAACGCTTTGTCGCTGGCGCCCGATCCGCAGGGTTTGCGGGATTCTGGCGGTTTTAATTTAGGTTAGGACATCGCTGGCGCTGGCATCCCCCCTCCTTGTGCTCCCGCCTTCGCGGGGACACAAAGGGCTCCACCGTCGCCCACGTTATGGCAAATAGCCGAGCGTCGATCCGACCTAACGGATCGCCGCGCGGCGCGCCGCGTCGAGCGCCTTGGCGTGCTGGAGATGTCGGCGGACCACCGGCGCGATCGCCGCCGCCGCGGCCTTGAGCGGCGCGACATCGCCGTGCCGCGCATAATCCTTCATCAGCGACAGCGCGCGCTCATGCGCATCGATTTGCCCCGTCAGATAATCGCGATCGAAGTCCGCGCCCCTGCGCCGCCCGAGCTCGGCGAGCTTTTCCATCTGCTCGTTGGTCAGTTTCGGATCGGGGCTAATCGCTGGGGTCGCGCGCGCCGCGGCCGCCTTGATCGTCGCGGCCGAGCGGGTGTGCGCCGCGATCATCTCGCGCGCGAACGCCTTGAGCCTGGCCGACGCGGCATTGGCCCCGGCCAGCTTCGCCGCGGCGATCTCGAAGGCGTCGCTGCGCGCGGCGGTATCGGCGAAATCCTGCCCGTTGGGGGTACGCGCCAGCGCGTCCTTCATCGAATCCGCCGCATTGACCGCGCTGTTGCCGATGCTGGCGAGCACCGCCGCGGTGGCGTTGCTGGTGTCGTCGGTATTTTCCGCGACGCGCTGGTGGCAACCGACGAGCGCGAGCAGCGCGACCGGCAAAAGCGCCGCCCGCATGCTATACGGCCTGCGAATGAAGCGCGCTCGGCCGCGCGATCTCGCACAATACCTTGCCGGCGCGCGCCATATCGCCGTTGCCGGCAACGTCACTGAGCGAAAGGATGCCGACCAGCCTTTTGTCACGATCGACCACTGGCAGACGGCGGATCTGCATATCGGCCATATTGGCGAGCACGTCGCCGATATCGTCATCCTCGAAGCAATAGAGCACTTCGCTGCTCATCACCGCGCGGACCTTGGCATTGGGCTGAAGGCTCATGCCCACGCCGCGGATCGCGATGTCGCGATCGGTGACCATCCCGACCAGCCGGTCGTCGAGCGCCACCGGCAGAACCCCGGCATCGATCGTCGCCATCAGCACCGCGGCTTCCTCGATCGTTTCGTCGGGATCGATCAGCCGAACCTCGCGGGTCATGCAATCGCGCACCTGCATCTCGATACTCCTCGCCGGTTCGCCCTCGGTCTCGTGCGCGCGCGCGGCGTAGCGCCGCGCCAGATCGCGGTGCGCGGCATGCGCCTCGTCGCCGTCGGCATGCGCCGCGGCCGCGCGCTCGTCCGCCTCGCGCCGCTGCAGATAGGCGTGCTCGCCTTCGCGATTGCGATCGATAGTCATGGGTCACCTGTCTCCCCGTGACGCATTGGCCTGCAGCAACGCTACGAACGACCGCCGACGGCGGTTTCAACGCCCCGCGGGGCGATGTGACGAGCCGAGCCCTCCGCCCGACCGGACGCATCTCGCCACCGAACCAACCCGCGCGCCACGGGTTGGTTGTCGATCGGGCCGCGGAGCGAGGATGCGATGGCCGACGACATCACGATCGATGCGATTCACGCCGCCGAGACGCCGGGCGATATCGCGATCCACAATTACACGCTCAATTTCGGGCCGCAACACCCTTCGGCGCACGGCGTGCTGCGGCTGGTGATGGAGCTCGACGGCGAGGTGATCGAGCGGATCGATCCGCATATCGGGCTGCTCCACCGCGGCACCGAGAAACTGATCGAGTACAAGACCTATCTTCAGGCGCTGCCCTATCTCGACCGGCTCGATTACGTCTCCCCGCTCAACCAGGAGCACAGCTTCGTCCTCGCGATCGAGAAACTGCTCGACTTGGCGGTGCCGCCGCGCGGGCAATATCTGCGCGTGCTTTTCGCCGAACTGGCGCGAATTTCCAATCACCTGCTCGCGGTGGGCAGCCATATCTTCGACGTCGGCGCGATGACCCCCAATCTGTGGATGTTCGACCTGCGCGAGGATTGCGTCAATTTCCAGGAGCGCGTGTCGGGTGCGCGGATGCATGCCAATTGGTTCCGCCCCGGCGGGGTGCGTTATGACGCGCCGCCGAAATTGCTCGACGATATCGGCGTCTGGCTCGACACGCGGCTGCCGCGCTTGTTCGAGGATGCGTTGGCGCTGGTCGCGGACAATCGCATCTTCAAGGAACGCAATGTCGATATCGGCGTGGTCGGGCGCGACGATGCGATCGCCTGGGGCTTTTCGGGGCCGATGCTGCGTGCCTCCGGCGTGCCGTGGGATTTGCGCAAGGCGCAGCCCTATGACGTCTATGCCGCGATGGAATTCGACGTGCCGGTGGGGAGCCGGGGCGATTGCTATGACCGGATGATGGTGCGCGCCGAGGAAATCCGCCAATCGGCGCGGATCGTGCGGCAATGCCTCGACGCGCTGCCCGGCGGCCCGATCGCGAGCGACGACCGCAAGGTCGTCCCGCCGCGGCGCCTCACGATGAAAAGCTCGATGGAGGCGCTGATCCATCATTTCAAACTCTATACCGAGGGATTTCACGTCCCCGCCGGCGAGGTCTATGTCGCGACCGAGAGCCCGAAGGGCGAGTTCGGCGTTTATCTGATCGCCGACGGCTCGAACCAGCCGTATCGCTGCAAGATCCGCCCGACCGGGTTCAGCCATCTGCAGGCGGTGGATTTCATGTCACGCGGGCATATGCTGGCCGACATCACCGCGATCCTCGGCTCGCTCGATATCGTGTTCGGCGAGATCGATCGCTGAGGGAACCGTTCGGCCCCGCGCGGGATTGATCATCGATCCTTCACCAAGCGGAGGCAAGCCGATGCCCGCGCGCGCTTATTGGCAGGGCCAGATCCGTCTGGCGCTCGTTTCGATCCCGGTGGAAATCTATTCCGCCACCAAGAGCGGCGCGGCGATCTCGTTCCGCCAGATCCACGAGCCCTCGGGCAAGCGCATCCATTATGAGAAAGTGGTCGACGGCATCGGCCCGGTCGACCCCGACGAGATCATGAAGGGGTTCGAGATCGCCAAGGGCGATTATGTCCTGCTCGACGAGGAGGAAATCGCCGGGGTCAAGCTGGAGAGCAAGCGCACGCTCGAGCTGACCCAGTTCGTCGATCTCGCCGATGTCGACGCGATCTATTACGACCGGCCTTATTATGTCGTCCCCGCCGACGATCTGGCCGACGAGGCGTTCATCGTGCTGCGCGAGGCGTTGCGCCGCGCGAAGAAGGTCGGGCTCGGCCAGCTCGCGCTGCGCGGGCGCGAATATGTCGTCGCGCTGAAGCCGTGCGGGCGCGGGATGGTGCTGGAAACGCTGCGCTATGCCGACGAGGTCAACAAGGCCGCGGGCTATTTCCGCGACATTCCCGATGCCAAGCCCGACGAGGATCTGCTCGATCTCGCCACCACGTTGATCGAGAAGAAATCGGGCAAGTTCGATGCGTCCGAATTCCACGATCGCTATGTCGACGCGCTGCGCGAGCTGATCGACCGCAAGCTCAAGTCGAAGACCGGCAAGGTCAGCCTCGATCTGGAGGAGGAACGCGCCCCGGCGCGTGGATCGAACGTGATCGATCTGATGGCGGCGCTCAAGAAGTCGCTCGACCGCCCCGCCGCGCCCGCCGCCAAATCCGCGACCTCGGCCGCCAAGACGAAGAAGCCGGCCGCACCGCGCCGCAAGCGAGCCTGACATGGCCAAGGCCGATCCGCTCGAAACCTATAACCGCAAACGCGATTTCTCGAAGACACGCGAACCCAAGGGGACGCGCGGCGCCGAAAGCGGCAATCTGTTCGTCGTCCAGAAGCATGACGCGACCCGGCTGCACTGGGATTTCCGGCTCGAAATGGACGGCGTGCTCAAAAGCTGGGCGGTAACGCGCGGGCCGAGCCTCGATCCCGAGGACAAGCGCCTCGCGGTGCGCACCGAGGATCACCCGATGTCCTATGCGCGGTTCGAGGGGACGATCCCCAAGGGCCAATATGGCGGCGGCACCGTGATGCAGTGGGACGAAGGGACATGGGAGCCGGTCGGCGGCAAGGATCCGTCGAAGACGATCGAGCAAGGCCATCTCCACTTCACCCTCCACGGCGCGCGGATGAAGGGCGAGTGGCTGCTGGTGCGGATGAAGCCGCGGCCCGGCGAGAAGGGCGAGAACTGGCTGCTGCGCAAGGTCGAGGATCAATATGCCGGCGCGTCGGGAGAGCTGGTCGACCGCGCGCTGACCAGCGTATCGAGCGGGCGGACGATGCTGCAGATCGCCGACGGCGCGGCGCCGCGCAAGACAAGCGGCAAGTCGCGCAAGAAAGCCGCGCTCCCCGCGTTTCGCGATGTCCAGCTCGCCACCCTGGTCGATCATGTCCCGACCGGGGCGGGGTGGCTCCACGAGGTCAAATATGACGGCTATCGCGCACTGATCGCAGTCGCCGGGAAAGAGGCGCGCGCCTTTACCCGCCACGGGCTCGACTGGTCGGATCGCTTCGCGCCGATCGTGACGGCCTTCGCCGATCTCGGCCTCGCATCGGCGCTGATCGACGGCGAGGTGGTGGCGTTCGATCAAGACGGGCGGCCGAGCTTCTCCGCGCTGCAGGCCGCGCTCAAGGACGGCGGCGCGCTGCATTATTTCGCCTTCGACCTGCTCGAAGAAGCGGGCGAGGATCTGACGCCGCTCGGCAATGCCGCGCGCAAGGAACGGCTCGCCGCGCTGCTCGCGGGCGCCGAAGCGCCGATCCATTATGCCGAGCATCTCGCCGCGGGCGGGGAGAAGCTGTTCGCGCAATTATGTCGCGAGGGATATGAAGGCGTCGTCTCGAAACGCGCCGACGCGCGCTATCGCGGCACCCGCACGCACGATTGGCTCAAGACCAAATGCACCCGGCGGCAGGAATTCGTCATCATCGGCCATCTCGAGAGCGACCGGCCGGGGCGCGACCTGCGCAGCCTTGCGCTCGGGCTCTACGAGGGCGGCACGCTGCGTTATGCAGGCCGGGTCGGCACCGGCTTCGACGCCGATACGCGCGACTTGCTGCTCGCCAAGCTCAAGCCGCTTGCGCGCAAGACCGCCCCGACCGAGGTGCCGCGCGCCGCATCGCGCGGGGTGCGCTGGGTCGAGCCGAAGCTCGTCGCCGAAGTGGCGTTCGCCGAATTCACCGCCGATCAGGTCATCCGCCACGCAAGCTTCATCGGACTGCGTGAAGACAAGGAAGCGCAGGAGATCGTGCCCGAAACCCCCGCCAGCGCCCCCACCGATACGGTCCCCGACGCCGCGCCGTTCGGCATCACGATCACCCACCCCGATCGCGTGATCTATCCCAAGAGTGGCACCACCAAGGGCGAGCTCGCGGCTTATTATGCGCAGCTCGCCGAGCCGATGCTGCAATGGCTCGCGGACCGCCCGGTCAGCCTGGTGCGCTGCCCGCAAGGGCGCGGCAAGCAATGCTTTTTCCAGAAGCACGATTCAGGCGCGTTCGGCGACAAGGTCGATCATGTCGCGATCCGCGAGAAGAAGGGCGGGGTCGAGGATTATCTGGTCGTCAACGACGAGGTCGGGCTGCTCACCTGCGTCCAGATGAACACGATCGAATTCCACGGCTGGGGGGCGCGCGCCAGCGATGTCGAACACCCCGATCGGATGATCTTCGATCTCGATCCCGAGGAAGGGCTCGATTTCGCCGAGGTGCGCCGCGCCGCGGTGCAATTGCGCGACCTGCTTGGCGAAATGGGGCTGGCGAGCTTTGCGATGGCGAGCGGCGGCAAGGGGGTGCATGTCGTCGTCCCGCTCGACGCGACCGCCGACTGGCCGGCGGTGAAGGATTTCGCGAGCCGGTTCGCCCGTGCGGTCGCCGAGGCGCATCCCAAGCGCTTCACCGCCAATATGCGCAAGATCGAGCGGCGCAACCGCATCTTCCTCGATTGGCTGCGCAACGAGCGCGGCGCGACCGCGGTGCTGCCTTATTCGGCGCGCGCGCGCGATGCCGCGACGGTCGCCGCGCCGATCACCTGGGCCGAGCTCGACGTGCTGAGCGACGCGCGACCGTTTACGATCGCCGATGCGGCGCGGCTGATCGACCGCGCCGGCAGCCGCGACCTGAGCGACTGGGGTATCGCCCGGCAGCAGCTTCCGGCGCTGTGAAGAGAGGTAGGTGCCCGGGCTATAGGTCGAAACGTATCCCCTGCGCGAGCGGCAGGCTGCGCGAATAATTGATCGTCGAGGTCTGGCGCCGCATATAGCCCTTCCACGCATCCGAACCGGATTCGCGGCCACCCCCGGTTTCCTTCTCGCCGCCGAACGCCCCGCCGATCTCGGCACCCGACGGGCCGATGTTCACATTGGCGATTCCGCAATCCGATCCCGCCGCAGAGAGGAATTCCTCCGCCTCGCGGACGTCATTGGTGAAGATGCAGGACGAAAGCCCCTGGGGAACATCGTTCTGCAGCGCGATCGCCTCTTCGAACCGGTCGTAACGCATCGCGTAAAGGATCGGCGCAAAGGTCTCGCGGCACACGATCGCGGTCTGGCCGGGCATTTCGACCAGCGCCGGGCGGACGTAGAAAGCATCGGGATAGCGATCGCCCTCCACGCGCTCGCCGCCGTAGACGGTTCCGCCTTCCGCAACCGCCTGCGCCAGCGCGCCCTGCATGGCGTCGAACGGCGCTTTTTCGAAGAGCGGCCCCATATAAGTCGCCTCGTCGAGCGGATCGCCGATCGCGACCGCGTCGATCACCGCCTTCAGCCGCGTGACGAGACGATCGTAAACCTCGCGGTGGGCGATCAGCCGGCGCAAGGTGGTGCAGCGCTGACCCGACGTACCGATCGCCGAGAAGGCAATCGCGCGAACCGCGAGTTCCAGATCCGCGCTCGGCGCGACGATCATCGCGGCATTGCCGCCGAGCTCCAGGATCGGCCGGGCAAAACGGCGCGCCAAACGCTCGCTGACCGCGCGTCCCATGCGCGTGGATCCTGTCGCGGACATGATCGCGACGCGTTCGTGGTCGCTCAGCACCTCGCCGATCGCCGCGCCGCCGATCACCACCTGGAGCAGGTCATCGGGCGCGTCACCGAAGCGCGCGAGCGCCCGGTCGCACAGGCGCTGCACCGCCAATGCGGTCAGCGGCGTCTTCTCCGAAGGCTTCCAGACCACCGAATTCCCGCAAACGAGCGCCAGCGCCGCGTTCCACGCCCAGACGGCAACGGGAAAATTGAACGCGCTGATGACGGCGCAGACGCCCATCGGATGCCATGTCTCGCGCATCGCATGGCCCGGCCGCTCCGATGCGATAGTCAGGCCGTAGAGCTGGCGCGAAAGCCCGACCGCAAAGTCGCATATCTCGATCATCTCCTGGACTTCGCCGAGCGCCTCCTGGCGGATCTTGCCCATTTCGAGCGAGACGAGCGCGGCGAGATCGGCCTTCGCGGCGCGCAGCTCCTCGCCGAGCAGACGCACGAGCTCGCCGCGGCGTGGTGCCGGCACATTGCGCCAGGCCAGAAAAGCGCGGTGCGCGCCGTCGACCGCGGCCGCCGCCTGCGCGCCCGTATGCGCTTCGACCGAGGCGATGCGGTCCCCGGTGATCGGCGTGAAAACCGGCATGCCGCCGGGAACATTCGCGTGTTCGGAGAGATCGCATGCCGCGAGAATCCCCGCAAATCTCCGATCCCTCTCATTCGGCGGCAGATCGATCTCCGCCGTCAACGTCGACGCTTGAGGGTGCAGCGGGTCGGATATGGACATGGGTCGAGCTTTCCAGTGAGGGATTGCGTTATCGGTTTCGGATCGCGCGTGCGATATCCTGTGGCTCGGCCGTTGCCGGCAGCGGCGCGAGCGCGAAGGAATATCGGTAATCGCGTGGGGACATCGGCGTACTCCGCCGACAATAGGCCGTGGCAGCGCGGAAGAAACTGATTTAAGCGCATCACCTCTTGAGAATTATCGATGAGGGACCGAGCAGCGATCGGAAGCACTTGCGCACTGCTGCACTGAACGATCGGATGCAGCCGACCGCTTGCCGCCGCGCCGGGCCGGGCCTGATCGCCGGGGGGCATAGGATCATGTTTCAAAGAATGGGGGTGCATCTCCCGTCGATCACGGCGCTTCTCGCGTTCGAATCGGTCGCGCGTCTCAAGAGTGTAACGGCCGCCGCGCGCGAACTCTGCCGGACGCAGAGCGCGATCAGCCGCCAGATATCGACGCTCGAGGAACAGCTCGGTGTCCGGCTCTTCAACCGCGTCAAGCAGCAGTTGCTGCTGACCGACCAGGGCGCGCGCTATCACCGCGATGTCTGCCGGATCCTGGAGGATCTTTACGAATGCACCGTCTCGCTGTCACCGCAGCGGAAGACGAGGCGCTCGCTCTGCCTCAGCGTCGGGGCGAGCTTCAGCGACCGCTGGCTGATCCAACGCTTGCCGGGATTCGGCGCGCTCCACCCGGACATCGACATCAGCATGTCGATCGCGCGGACCTTGAGTGATCTGGAGATGGAGCGGGTCGACATCCTGATCGGCACCCGCCTCGAATCCGGCATCGAGACCAGAAACGAGCCGTTGATCACCGAGCGGCTCGTCCTTGTCGGGCTGCCCGGGCGGTTCTCCGTGCTCGACGAGCATACGCCGATCGTGCAGCACGCGCTTCGCAAAGGCGATTGGCCGCGATATCTCGCGGCACGGCACGGCGGCAAAGCCCCGTTGTTCGGCAGCCTGGCGCTCGATCGTTTCAGTGCGATCATCCACGCGGTCGTGATGGGATCGGGGATAGCGCTCGTGCCCGATTTCATGGTCCGGACCGAGCTGGAGGATCGAACGCTGCAGCAACTCGATCCCGAGCCGTTTCTGACGGGCTTCACCTACGATCTTTCGTTCCCGACCAAGCGCAGTCGAAACAAGGCGGTGGATGATTTTGTCACATGGATTCGCGAACAGGCCGCGCCTTTCGAGCCCAACTAACGGCGCAGTGAATCAATAACCGACGCGAAAAGGCCTGCTAACCGTTCCCGCGCCGCCGGCGGGTCTCCCACCCCTTCTTCGCGGCGGCGGAACGCGTGGCGTGCGACTGGCTGCTTCCGCCGATATGCCCGCCGCGCCGCGCGCTTTCGTGATTCTCCTTCTTGCCGCGCCCCGAGCCCGATTTCTTGCCGCCGCCGGTCTGTTTGTTGACCGTCGCCCAGGCGCGCCGCTCGGCTTCTTCGTGGCCGACGCCGCGATCCTCATAGCCTTCCTCGATATGCTCGGCCTGGCGCTTCTGCTTGCCGGTATAGCTGGATTTGTCGCCGCGGGGCATCGACCCTCTCCTCTGCTGAAATGCTATGCCACCCCGGTGCCGCCGTCGGCGCCGAAGATGCTGCCGGTGGTGAAGCTGTTGCCCGGCTCGGCCAGCGCCACATAGAGCCCGGCGAGTTCGGCGGGCTGGCCGGCGCGGCCGAGCGGGGTGTTCTGCCCGAACTTGCGCACCCCGCCTTCGAGCTGGCCGCCCGAAATCTGCAGCGCGGTCCACACCGGCCCCGGCGCGACCGCGTTGACGCGGATTCCGCGCTGCGCGAGCTGCTTCGCGAGCCCCTTGGTGAAGATCTCGATCGCGCCCTTGGACGCGGCGTAATCGAGCATCTCCCCGCTCGGGTTGAAGCTGTTGACGCTGGCGGTATTGATGATCGCCGATCCCCGCGGCATCGATCCAACCGCGCGTTTGGCGATCCAGAACATCGCATAGAGGTTGGTCTTCATCGTGCGATCGAATTGCTCGTGCGAGATGTCCTCGATCGTCTTCTGCGCCTGCTGATAGCCCGCGTTGAGGACGAGCAGATCGAGCCCGCCGAGCCGCTCGCGCGCATCGTCGACCAGTTGCGCGCAGAAATCGGGGTCGGTGAGATCGCCGGGCAGCAGCGTCAGATCGCGTCCCTCGCGCGCGAAAAGCGCGTGGAGATCGTCGGCATCGGGTTGTTCGCGCGGGTGGAAGTTGATCGCGACCTTCGCACCCTCGCGCGCAAAGGCGATCGCCGCCGCGCGGCCGATCCCGGAATCGCCCCCGGTCACCAGCGCGTGGCGGCCGGCGAGCCGGCCGGTGCCGACATAGCTCGCCTCGCCGCAATCCGGGACGGGCTCCATCTCGCGCTGGAGCCCGGGCCATTCCTGCCGCTGCTCGGCGAAGTCGCCGCTGCGGTAGCGCCCGATCGGATCGATGAGTTTCTCGCTCACGGCGGCGACCTCCTTTGCTGCGCCGGCGGGCCTCAAATCGCCGCGACGCGATCGGCGCGCGCGTTGGCGAAGGTCTCGGCGAGATCGGACAATTTCTCGTCGGTCGAGCGCTCTTCCTCGAGCGTCGCCTCGAGCAGCGGGACCACCTCGTCGCGCCCGAGCTCGCGCGCCCAGGCGATCAGCGTGCCGTAGCGCGTGATCTCATAATGTTCGACCGCCTGCGCCGATGCGATCAGCGCGGCATCGAGCACGCTCTTGTCCTCGATATCCCCGGCGACCTCATTGGCCTCTTTGATGATGCCGTCGATCGCGGGGCAATCGACCGCCTTGGCCTTTTGATCGAGTAGCTCGAACGCGCGCTCCAGCCTTGCGATCTGCCCGCGGGTTTCCTCGAGATGCTGCTCGAACCCGGCACGCAGCGAATCATCGGTCGCCTTGTCGATCATCTTGGGCAATGCCTTGGTGATCTGGTTCTCGGCGTAATAGATGTCCTGCAGCGTGTGGATGAAAAGATCATGCAACGTCTCGATGTCCTTGCTGAACAGTCCCACGTTCTTTCTCCTCGGGCTCGAAATATAGGGTTCTCGAAAAACCCGCGGCACGGGGATGCGCTGCATCGCGCGCAAGGATTTGATGGTAACATAGATTAGCGGCGAACCCGCCCGCCGCGCCGTGCGTTGAACCCGTTCGTCCGACGGTCAGACAAGGTGCCCCGCCGATGCCGCACGAACGCAGCGGAAATCTGGTTCTCTACGGCGCGCTCGGCGCCAATGCCGGGATCGCGGTCGCCAAGTTCGTCGCGTCGGCGATCACCGGCTCGTCGTCGATGCTGACCGAGGGGGTGCATTCGCTGGTCGACAGCGCCAATCAGATGCTGCTGCTCTACGGCCAAAAGCGCGCGCGGCGGCCGCCCGATGCGGCGCATCCCTTCGGCTATGGCCGCGAGCTCTATTTCTGGGCGTTCATCGTCGCGATCCTGATCTTCGCCGGGGGCGCGGGGCTGTCGGTCTACGAAGGGCTGGATCATGTGAGGCACCCGGAGCCGCTGCGCGATCCGACCGTCGCTTATGTCGTGCTGGTGGTCGGCGCGGCGTTGGAGGGCGCCTCCTGGGCGATTGCGGTGCGCGCATTCGACAGCGCTCGCCGCGGCCGGCGCTGGTGGGAATCGATCCGCCAGTCGAAGGATCCGGCGAATTTCATCGTGCTGTTCGAAGACAGCGCCGCGCTGATCGGGCTGGCACTGGCGGGCGCGGGGATCTGGGCGAGCCACCATTATGGCGATCCGCGGCTCGACGGCATCGCCTCGATCGCGATCGGGCTGGTGCTGGCGGGGGTAGCGATGCTGCTCGCGCGCGAGGCGAAGGGGCTGCTGATCGGCGAAAGCGCCGACGCGACGATCATCGCTACGGTGTGGCGCCTGCTCGACGCGCAGCCCGGGATCACCGCGGTCAATCATGTGCGAACGGTGCACACGTCGCCCGACGCGGTGTTCGTCGCGATCAGCGCCGATTTCGCCGACGATCTGCCGATGGGCAAAGCGGAATTGCTGATCGAGGCGCTCGAGACGAAGATGAAGGCCGCGCTTCCCGAACTGACCTCGATCTATATCCGCCCCGAACGACGCCAGGACGCGCTGATCCAGCGCCGTCCGGTCGAGGCGGAGGGATAGCTGGGCTCAGGCGTGCGCCAGCCTGCCGTGCGTCGGCACCGCACCGGCGCCGGGGATGTTCTGGAAGACCTTGAGCGCCTCCGGAAGATTATTCTTGAGCGGCGGGTTGTCGGCACTGGACCGGAAGAAGGCGATCTTCTTGATCCTGGCGAAATCGCGCAGCTTGAGCTGGCGTGACTTGAGCTCGATCAGCCCGGAGCGGCGCATCTGCTGGAGGGTGCGGTTGACATGGACCGGGGTGAGCCCGGTGATATCGGCCATGTCGGTCTGGGTGAGCGGCATCTCGCACCGCCCGATGCCCCCGGCATTGACCGCGCCGATCCGCTCGACCAGTTCGCAGAACAGATGCGCGAGCCGCTCGACCGCGCTGCGCCGCCCCAATGAGACGAGCCATTCGCATTGCGCCTCGGCGAGCAGATGCGCCTCATGGTCGACGATCGTGCGCGCGCCGGGATCGCATTCG
>JAFIGU010000091.1 GCA_017849555.1 Sphingomonas sp.
CCCGCCCCCAGCCCCTCCCTTCCCGGGAGGGGAGAAGTGGGGAGCAGGGATCAGAACGCTGCGTGGAGCCGCAGCGCGAGGACGTTCGCCGGCCCGCGCTCGCGATTATAGCCCGGGTTGGCGATATGCTGCGCATCCACCGTCGCCTCGAACGCGGGCGCAATGTGGAGCGCGTAGAATAGTTCGGCGATCTCCTCCGCGCCGGCATCGGGCAACTTCCCGTCGCCGACCAGCACGCCGATCCCGCCCGACGCCAGATAGCGGCGGTGCTCCGCCGAAATGCCGTTGGCGATCAGCGCCAGCCCGATGCGATCGTCCTTGCGTCCCCAGCCGGCGCCGTGGAGCATCGCGCCGATCTGCGCGGTGCGGTCGATATCGGTGAAATCATAGGGCTCGATCGCCCCGTCGGCGATGCCTGCGCGCGCGAACACCCCGAAATTGCCGGTCAGTTCCTGCTCGAGATTGAAATGCACCCCGATGCGCGTCATCGGCCGCCGGGTCAGCGCGAGATCGATCGGATCGCCGGTCGCCGCGGAGCGCGCCAGCGCATCGTCATAGCGGCTGAAGCGGCCGTGGTTGCGGAACAGGGTGACCCGCACCGCGCCGGGGTGGCCCGCGATGCTGTGGCGATGCTCGATCTCCGCATCGAGCTGGAACTGGCTGAAATCGCGCTCCAGCGTTTCCCCATTGGGCACCTTGGAGAGGTTGAACGCGCCGACCCGCAGCGTCCATGCGCCGCAATAATATTCCACCGCGACGCCGGTCGAATAGCCCCAGGCGTCGGCGGCATAGTCGAACGTCCCGGCGTCGACCGCCGCCCAGTTGAGGAAGTCACTGCGCGGATCATGGGCATAAGCATTGGTGTCGAACACATCGCCGACGCCGAACTTGCCGGCGGTGATCACGACGCGGTTGCCGTCGCGCGTGCCGCCGAGCTGATTGGCGCCGGGTGCGATATTCTCATGCCCGCCGCCGAGCCCGATCGTCTGGCGGAAGAACAGCCGCTGCAGCCGGAAATAGGGATTGCTGCGCCCGACCTTATACGCCTCCGCACTGGGGAAGCCGGCGACGCCGAGCGTATTGGACAGTCCGAAACCCTGATCGATCTCGGGATTGGCCCAGATCTCGCCGCCCGCCCAGGGGCGCACCCCGAGGAACAGCGTCGCGTCGACGGTTTCCTTCGTTTGTTTCGGGGCAAGGCTGTTGGTGCCGCGGTAGGGAGAGGCGAAGCCGCCGACCCCCTGCACGACGAAGGTCGCCTGGCCGTGAACCGCCCAATCCTGGGTCGGCTGGTCGGCGTCCTGCGCCGCGGCGGGCAGGGGTAGAAAGGAAAGGCAGCCAGCGGCCACCGCGAGAAACAGCGTCTGGGTCATCGCGACCTCCATCGGGTCCAAAAGGGGATTCACCCGACGGAGACCGCGTGGATCGGACTAGGCCGATTGCTGCGATCCTGCCGCCGGGCAGGGGGCGTTCGGGAACAGCGAAGCGCGGCTTCTACTGTCTCCGTCGCCCGGCTGGGGGCTGGATCGGGGCATCGGTTCCTGCTTTCGTGCATCGAGTCGGAATTGGCTCGACCGCGCGGCTCATAGACCCGCAATGTGACGGATCAAGTACGTCAGTCGTGCAATCGTTCCGAAAGGAATGCGATCAGCGCCTCGACCCGCGCGGGACGCAACGGGCTGGGCGGGGTGAGCAAATGCAGCCCGACCGGGGCGGGGCGCCATTCGGGGAGAATCTCGGTCAGCCGCCCGTCGTTGAGCGCGTCGCCGAGGATGAAATCGGGCAGGCGCGCGATGCCGAGCCCGGCGATCAGCGCCGGCATCAGCGAATCGCCGCTGTTGGCGGCAAGCGGCCCGCTCGCGCGCACCGCGACCTCCGCCCCGCCCGGCCCGCGGAAGCGCCAGGGGCCGGTGACGTTGGTGTAGCCGAGAAGGCGGTGGTCGCCCAATTCGCCCGGGTGGCGCGGGGTGCCGTAGCGTTCGAGATAGGCCGGCGCGGCGACGATATGCGAGGCGACGCTGCGCAGCCGCCGCGCCCGCAGCGAACTATCGGGCAATTCGGCGATGCGCAGCGCGACATCGAACCCCTCGGCGACGATATCGACCCGCGCGTCGGACAAAGCGAGCTCGATCTCGATCGCGGGATGCGCGGCGAGAAATTCGGCGATCAGCGGCGCGACATGCGTGACCCCGAAGGTCATCGGCGCGGCGACGCGCAGCCGGCCCGCGGGGGCCGAGGCGGCATCGTGCGCCGCCTCCTCCGCCGCCACCGCTTCCGCCAACATGCGCTGCGCGCGTTCGGCGAGCGGCTTGCCCGCCTCGGTCAGCGTCAGCCGGCGCGAGGTGCGGTGGAACAGCGACTGGCCGAGCGACGCTTCGAGCCGCGCCACCGCCTTGGACACGGTCGCCTTGGAAACCCCCATCGCGGTGGCGGCGGCGCTGAACGAACTGTGATCCGCCACGGTGGCGAAGGTCGCCCAGGCTTCGAGGTCCGGCAGTCGCATGAATCACCCCTATCGGGAAACGATTCGTTTCGAACGTTTCCGTTTTCGCGTTGATCGCGCCAACCTATGTTCGGGTCAAGCAATGGAGGTTCTGATGACCGACATCCTGACCCATTCCGGCATCGAGCGCCGCGCGTTCGACAGCCTCGGCCACGCCGATCACGGCTGGCTCGACGCGCATCATCATTTCTCCTTCGCCGATTACGACGATCCGGCGCGGATGGGATGGGGCGCGATCCTTGTATGGAACGACGATACGATCGCGCCGCAGAGCGGTTTCCCGCCGCATCCGCATCGCGACATGGAGATCATCACCTACGTTCGCAGCGGGGCGATCACGCACCAGGATTCGCTGGGCAATCGCGGACGCACCGCCGCCGGCGACGTCCAGGTGATGAGCGCCGGTTCGGGCGTCCGCCACGCCGAATATAATCTGGAAGACGAGGCGACGACCCTGTTCCAGATCTGGATCCTGCCGCGCCAGCCGGGCGGCAACCCAAGCTGGGGCGCCAAGCCCTTCCCGAAAGGCGATCGCTCGGGCCGGTTCGTCACGCTGGCGAGCGGCTTCGGCGACGACGGCGACGCGCTGCCGATCCGCGCCGATGCGCGCGTGCTGGGCGCGACGCTCAAGGCGGGCGAATCGCTCGACTATGATCTCGGCGCCGGGCGCCACGGCTATCTCGTCCCCGCCACCGGGCGGATCACGATCAACGGCGAGCCCTTCGCGGCGCGCGACGGCGCGGCGCTGTCGGGCGGGCGGCGCTTCACGATCGCGGCGCAGGAAGATGCCGAGCTCGTGATGGTCGATTCGAACTGACCTGTCCCCCCAGCCGCCCGGTCTTCCCCCCGCCGGGCGGCA
Source organism: Sphingomonas sp. (assembly GCA_017849555.1). Lineage (GTDB taxonomy): Bacteria > Pseudomonadota > Alphaproteobacteria > Sphingomonadales > Sphingomonadaceae > Sphingomonas > Sphingomonas lycopersici. Next base: position 3,363 of record JAFIGU010000091.1, read on the forward strand.
CCCCCTTTCTTCAAATGGAGCTGACACGATGACCAAGGTTCTGGTGCTTTATTATTCGTCCTACGGCCATATCGAGCAGATGGCCGACGCGATGGCGGAAGGCGCGCGTTCGGCCGGGGCCGAGGTGGATATCCGCCGCGTCCCCGAAACCGCGCCCGCCGAGGTGGTGAAGGCCGCCGGCTTCAAGACCGATACCGCGCATCCGGTGATCGAAGGCCCCGATGCGATGGGCGATTACGACGCGGTGATCGTCGGCGCGCCGACCCGTTTCGGGCGGATGCCGAGCCAGATGGCGGCATTCTGGGATACCGCGGGCGGCTTGTGGATGCGCGGCGGGCTCGTCGGCAAGGTTGGCGGCGCCTTCACGTCGAGCGCTTCGCAGCACGGCGGGCAGGAAACCACCCTGTTCTCGATCATCACCAACCTGCTGCACCACGGCATGACGATCGTCGGGCTCGATTACGGCTTCACCGAGCAGATGGGCGTCGACAAGGTCCGCGGCGGCGCGCCTTATGGCGCGACGACGATCGCGGGCGGCGACGGCAGCCGCCAGCCGAGCGCGGAGGAACTCGACGGCGCACGCTATCAGGGCCGCCGCATCGCCGAGACAGCGGCGAAGCTGAAGGCGTAAGGTTGTCTGGAAATGCGCTGAAACCGCATTTTCCAAAGGACTCTAAGATCATGACCACCCAGCCCGCATTGTTCGTGTCGCACGGCTCGCCGATGATCGTCGCCGAGCCGGGCGCGGCGCGCGACTTCCTCAGCGGGCTGGGCGACATGCTAAAGCGCCCGGCGGCGATCCTCGTCGTCTCGGCGCATCACGATATGCCCGGCGCGGTGGTGACGACCGCGGCACACCCGGGGACGATCCACGATTTCGGCGGATTCCCCGAGGCGCTCTATCGGCTCGACTATCCGGCACCCGGCGCGCCCGATCTCGCCGCGCGGGTCGCGACGCTGGTTGCCGACTCAGGCGTGCCGGTCCGTGCCGATCCGACGCGCGGGTTCGATCACGGCGCGTGGGTGCCGTTGCTGCTCGGCTGGCCGGCGGCGGATATTCCGGTCGTCCAGCTTTCGATCAGCAGCGAACACAACCCCGATTGGCATCATCGCATCGGCACGGCGCTCGCGCCGCTGCGCGCGGACAATGTGCTGGTGATCGGATCGGGCAGCATGACGCACAATCTGCGCGAGGTGTTCGCCGCGCGCCGCACGGTCGACGCGCCGACCCCCGAATGGGTCAGCGCCTTCGCCGAGTGGATGCACGCGCGGTTGACCGCGGGCGACACGCGCGCGGTGCTCGACGCGATCGAGATCGCGCCCGAGGGGCGGCGCAATCACCCGACCCCCGATCACCTGCTGCCGCTCTACACGGCGCTCGGCGCGGGCGGCGCGGGAGCCAAGGCGATCCGGCTCCACCACAGCTACACTTATGGCGTGCTGGCGATGGACGCTTATTCCTTCGACTGACCCGGCGCCTGCTCGGTCACGGTGGCTTTCGCCCCGGCGGCGACCTGATCGGGGATCGCCGGATCAGCGGGGAAATCGCGCCGTGCGCGGGCGAACAGGAAGCGCGCCCGCGCGGCGCCCGGCTCGCTCGCGCTGGTGCCGACCCAGCGCCAGTGCCACGGCTCCCATTTCACGCGCTGGATATTGCTCGGCGGGAAGGACATTTCGAAGCCGAAGCGCGGCGCGTTCTCGCGCAGCCAGCGGAAGGCGGGCTTGGCGGCCATGCAGCCTTCGGCGTCGCGGCAGCCGTCGGCCGGGCGGACGGTGAAATCGAGCGCATAGCCGGTGCCGTGCTCGCTATGCCCCGGCGGCGCGACCGAAATCGAGCGATCGCCGTCGGTCGCCTCGGCGCGGGGCTTGCAGAAGGTCGCCTCCTGCGATTCGAGCGACCGGTGGCACGACAAGGCATAGAGCCGCCCCTGCACCGCCGGGTCGCCCGCCGCCGCGGTGAGCAGGCGTTCGAGCGCGGCCATCGCCTCGGGGCGCAGCCGGCAGGTGCCAATGATCGCCACCCCCGGCGGGGCGGTCACCAGATCGCGGTCGGCGGCGTCGCCATAGGGCAGATGCCCCAACGCCCGCCCGTCGGCGGCGACCAGGGCGCTCGCCCCGCCGCACACCTGCGCTTCGACCGGCGCGGCGATGAGGAGCGATATCAGGAAAAGGCTGCGCAGCATCATGTCGCTTCCTCTGGCCTCGAAGCGTGGTCGGTGGCAAGGGCGGGGCATGTTGGGCGAGAAAGTGCTGTTCCTCGATGGCGAGGCCTTGGTGATCGACAAGCCGGCGGGCTTGCCGGTCGATCGGCCGCGCGACGGCGCGATCAGCCTCGAAAACCATCTCAACAGCCTGACCTTCGGGTTCAAGCGCTGGCCGCAGCCGGTGCATCGGCTCGATCGCGATACCAGCGGCTGCCTTTTGCTGTCGCGCAACCCCAAGGCGCATGCGCGCTTCCAGCAGGCGTTCGAAAGCGGCGCGGTGCAGAAACGGTATCTTGCAGTGCTCGACGGCGTGCCGGCGGGCGAGAGCGGCGAGATCGATTTGCCGCTCGCCAAGGTCTCGACCCGCGAGCGCGGCTGGTGGATGACCGGCGACGCCAAAAAGGGCAAGGCGGCGCGCACCGCGTGGCGGCTGATCGCGGCGCGCGACGGGCTGGGGCTGGTCGAATTCCGCCCCGCGACCGGGCGCACCCACCAGATCCGCGTTCATGCGCTCGAAGGGCTGGGACATGCGGTGGTCGGCGACCCCGTCTATGGCACGGCGCATCCGGCGGGGATGATGCTCCACGCCGCCGAGCTGATCGTGCCGCGCGCGGGGAAAGAGGATGTCGCGGCGGTCGCGCCCTGGCCCGAGCGATTCGCCAAAATCGGATTCGGTGACCCGGATGCCTGAGATCGTCGTGCCCGAGGATGCGATCGAGGAGCGCTTCCTCGCCGCGACGGGGCCGGGCGGGCAGAATGTCAACAAGGTCGCCACCGCCTGCCAGCTGCGCGTCAACGTCTATCGGCTCGGGCTACATCCCGAAACGTTCCGGCGGCTGAAGCTGCTCGCGGGATCGCGGCTCGGCGCGAGCGGAGTGCTGGTGCTCACCGCGCGGCGCTATCGCACGCAGGAGGCCAATCGCGCCGATGCGCGCGAACGGCTCGCCGACTTGCTCGCGCGCGCCGAGGAGCGCGAGGCGCGGCGGGTGAAGACCAAGCCGTCGCGCGCCGCCAAGGCACGCCGCGTCGACGCCAAGAAGGGGCGCAGCGTGGTCAAGGCCGGACGCGGCAAGGTGCAGCTGGACTGAGCGGCAAAGTTCACGAAGTTCACGCGAGTGACGAGCGGTTCTCCGTTCGTCATGCCAGGCTCGACCCGGCATCCAGAGCCGAGGGCGATATCGCTTGTGACTCTCGATGCCGGGTCGCGCCCGGCGTGACGGGGATAGTTTGGAGGCCCCAATTTCTTGTTCATTCCCGCCTTCGCGGGAATGACGTAGAGCGCACCCATGTACCAATTCGATATCGCCGCCGGCTCGAAGGCCGATCTCTACCGCGAACTGGCTGGGGCGCTCGACGCGCTGACCGCCGACGAGCCCGATGCGATCGCCAATATGGCCAATGCCGCCGCGCTGTTGTGGCAATATCTGCCCGATCTCAATTGGGCCGGCTTCTACCGCATGGTCGGGGGTGAACTGGTGCTCGGGCCGTTCCAGGGCAAGCCGGCGTGCATCCGCATCCCGCTGGGCAAGGGGGTGTGCGGCGCCGCGGCGGCGAGCCGGCAGACGCAATTGGTCGCCGACGTCCACGCCTTCGCCGGGCATATCGCGTGCGATGCGGCGAGCGCGTCGGAGCTGGTCGTGCCGGTCGTCGCGGCGGACGGGCGGCTGGTGGGGGTGCTCGATCTCGACAGCCCGTCGGTCGGGCGGTTCGATGCCGATGACGCCGCGGGGTGCGAGGCGCTGGTCGCGCTGATCGCCGATCGTATCGCCTGAGTCGGATCGCTGCTATTTGTCGTGCGCGGGTTGCGGGGGGGAGCGAGATGCGCTGGTTGATATTGTCGGCTGCGATGCTCGGGCTGGTCGCCGTCGAGGGCGCCGCGATCGCCCAGCGCGGCGATCGGGTGCCCGGCGGGGTGGTCGTCGCGGTGCCGCTGGATCGCGAGGACGACGCGCCGCCGCTGCGCTCGACGCCGCTCCCGCCACCGGTGGTGAGGCACGCTCCCGACGGCGCGACGGTGACGACGAGCAGCACCGCGCCGGGCTATGACGTCAACGCCGATTACTATCGCGACCGTTCCGGCGCGACCGTCAGCACCCAGACCGCGCGTTCCTATCCGGTGCCGAAGCCGATGCCGCGGCGCAAGCCGCGGCGTCGCGCGAGATAGGCGGCGCAGGTGCCGCCGGCGGCCGTCACTTCGCCGCCGCGCGTCCGGCGAAGCTGATCAGGCTTTCCGCGCCGTTCGCGCCGATCGCCGAGACGCCGACGAAATGGTCGTCGACCGGCACGTCCTTCAGCACCGCCGTCGTGACGCCGCCCGCGACCTCGCGCTGGTCGCTCCAATCCTGTTGATCGGCGCGCCGCCAGTGGAGGCGATAGCCGGTCGCGCCGGGCGCCGCGCTCCATTTGACATTGGTGTCGCGGCCGAGCGCCCCGGCGATCGACACCCCGGCGGGGGCGGCGGGCGCCGCCGCGAGCCGCGCCAGCGTCGCGACGTTGATCGCGGTGACCTTCGACAGATAGGCGAAGTCCATCCCCTCGATCGTATCGCCATAGACGATGCCGTTCTCGGTGCGCAGATCCTGGTGCTGGCGATCCCAATTCTCCGCCGCGACGGTAAAGCGCACCGCGGGATAGCCTTCGCGCAGGAAGGGCTCGTGGTCGCCGCCGCGGCCGAACCGGTCGGGCCGGCGATCGACGAAGGCGGCGAAATCGCCGGGCAGCGCCTGCGCGATGCCGTGGATCGTCTTGGCCAGCGCGCGACTCGGGCCGTCGTCCTCGCCGCCGATCGCGCGGCGTTCGACCTGTTCGGCAAGCGTCTCGCTGGTGCGGATCCCTTCCGAAAAGACGCGGACATAATCGCCCGCCCTGACCCCGCCCTGTCCGATCGAATTGCCGACGATATCGTTGTTGAGCATCGCGTCGACCTGCCAGCCGCGCGCCTTGGCGGTCTCGGCGAGCAGGGTCGCGCCCCACAATCCCTGCTCCTCGCCGGAGAAGGCGACATAGACGATATTGGCGGCGAACTTCTCCTTCGACAAGATCCGTGCCGCTTCGAGCACCAGCGCGACGCCCGAGGCATCGTCATTGGCGCCGGGGGCGTCCGAGGTGATGTCCATCACGTTCGACACGCGGCTGTCGATATGCCCGCCGACAATGACGAAGCGGTTGGGATCGCTGCCCTTCTGGATGCCGAGCACATCCTCGATCACCACCCCGTCGCGCGCGCGCGGGCCGGTGAAGCGTCGCGACAGCCGCTCGACCGAAATGCACCCGCCGCATTGTTTCGACAGGCTCGCGAATTCCGCCGCGACCCAGTTGCGCGCCGCGCCGATCCCGCGCTTCGGATCGGTGGCGGAGGAGAGCGAGTGGCGCGTGCCGAAGCTGACGAGCTTTTCCACCGAGGCGCGCAGCTTCTCGGGCGAGGGCGCTTCGCGCGCGGCGGCGGGGGTGGCGAGCAGGAGCGCGGTGAGGGGGAGCAGCGTGCGATTCATGAATCCTCGGGGTCGTTCGGAAAGGAAATTCTCTGTCATTGCCGTGAAGGCGGCAATGACGGGAAGCGGGGTGTGCCGCCGCTCAGCTCAGCCGGTCGATCGCGGCGCGGTCGAGATTGCCCGGGACGATCATCAGTGGCACCGGCATCGCGCTCAGATCGCCGGTGAAATGCGCGATGAGCGGGCCGGGCGTGCCGTTGGTCGCCGCGCCCAGCACCAAGGCGGCGATATCGGGATTGGCGGCGATCATCTCGCGGATCACCTTCGGCCCGTCGCCCTGCCGCACGGTCAGCGAGGGGCGCAGCCCGGCCTCCTCGATCAGCGTGCCGGCGGCGCGCGCGACCAGCCCCTCGGCGTGGAGCCGCGCTTCCTCCTCGATCGTCGCCTGGACGCCGCCGAAAGCGATGAATTCCTGCGGCGGGATCAGCGCGAGAATCTCGACTCCACCCCCTGTCTTGACCGCACGGCGCGCGGCGAAACGCAACGCGATTTCCGCCTCCGGCGTATCGTCGATCACGGTCAGATAGATCCGCATCAGTAATGCCCCCTAATCGGCTTGGTTATCGGCCTGCGGGCTTGACCGCGCAAGGGCGGGGCGCGAGAGACGGGGAGACTACTCACCTCTCCCCGGGGAATTGAATGCCGATCGAGATCAAGATGCCCGCGCTCTCGCCGACGATGGAAGAGGGCACGCTCGCCAAGTGGCTGGTGAAAGAAGGCGACACGGTGAAGGCCGGCGACCTGATGGCCGAGATCGAAACCGACAAGGCGACGATGGAATTCGAGGCGGTCGACGAGGGTGTGGTCGAAAAGATCGTCGTCCCCGAAGGCGCCGATGGCGTGAAGGTCGGCGAAGTGATCATGCTGCTCTCGGGTGAGGGCGAGGTTGCCGCGCCCAAGCCGGCCGCCCCGAAACAGGAAACCGCCAAGCCGGAAGCGCCCAAGCCCGAAGCCGCACCGCAGGCAGCCGCGCCCGCCGCCGCGCCGGCGCCAGCCCCC
>JAFIGU010000092.1 GCA_017849555.1 Sphingomonas sp.
CATCTGTTCAGGCCGAACGCGAAGGACGAGTGGACCAGGCTCCCTTACGGTGCGCTATTCACCAAGGGGTCGACGGCCCCACCCGCCCGATCGCCCGGGGTGGCCACCCCCGGCGATCACCCCATCCTCCAATCAGATCGGGCAACCTTCAACATACAAGGGGAGAGGATCTGGTCAGCGCGATGCGCCCGTTGTCCCGCGCGTCACTTCGCGGTGGCGAGTTCGGTAACGTCATTCTGGGCGAGCGCCTTCTGGACGATCAGCCCTTCCTTCTTGGTGCCATCGGCGGTCACCGGATCGTGCGCCACGTCGGCGTCGGTGAACTCCTTGGTCCAGGCGGCGAATTCGAGGCACACGCCATCGGGATCGAAGAAATAGACCGAGCGGACGAATACGTCGTCATGCATGTGATCGCTGGTCTGCGTGTCCGAATTGTCGTGGTTGAGAATCTTGGTGACCGCGATCCCCTTGGCCTGCAGCCGCTCATAATATTCGTCGAATTTCTCGGCCGGCACGTTGAACGCGATATGGTTCATCGATCCGTGCGCCGAGCGGAAATCGCCCTGCGTCGGCAGCGCCGACGGGGCGGCGATCCCCGGATGCGCTTCGGGCGCGCCGTCGAACCAGAAGAAGGCGAGGCTGTCGCCATTGCCCATATCGAAGAAGAAATGCTGCCCGCGCCCGCCCGGCAGGTCGATCGTCTTGACCAAGGGCATTCCCAGCACGTCGCGATAGAATTCCACCGTTCGCGCCATATCCTTGCAGACCAAAGCCAGATGATTGACGCCCTTGAACTCGAACTGGGTGTTGGTGGCCGGCATCGTCCTTCTCCTCTTGTGGGACGCGGCGGAAAAGAGGCGGTTTTTCGCGCCGCGGCCGCGCCAGACAAATTTCGTGTCTCTTATATCCGGCTATAGCGCGAATCGTGCCAATCGTCAATCAAGTTGACGGTTTTGCCGCCGGCCGCGCCGCGCTGAGGAAGTCGGCGGCGTTGAAGCCTTCGGGCGCAGCGATCTCGACGATCGGCTCGTCGCGATTGTCATATTCCATCCTAAGCGCGCGGGTGATCACCGCATGCATGTCGTAAAGACAGGTGATGTAGGTGAATTCGAAGATTTGCTCGTCGTTCCAGAACGTCCTGAGCTTGTCGAACACCGCGGTCGGCACGCGCCCGCCGGCCTGCGACAGGCAATCGGCATAAGCGAGCACCGCGCGCTCCTGATCGTCGAAGCAATCGGCGACCGTCCAATGCGGTACCGCGGCGATCTTCTCGTCGCTTACCCCCAGCCCGCGCAGCGACTTGCAATGCTGCGAAAAGACAAACTGGCTGCCCTTGACCCAGCCCGCGCGGGTCTGGCCGAGCTCGCGCAGTACCGGATCGATCGTCCGCGCCGGGTTGCGATAGACCGCGAAGCCGTCGACCGCGTGCTTGAAGATGTCGGGGGAGAGCGCGAATACCGTCCACCAATCACCCGGCGTGCCGGTCGCGGTACCGGGCTCGGCGACGGGATCGCGATCGCCGAACAGGCGGTCGTAATAATTGAGCACGATCTGGTCGGCCACCTCGCCGCGCGGCACCTGGCGCAATACGGGCATGATCGTTCTCCTCGCTCAGGCCGCCGCGAATTTGCGGAATTCGGCGACGTGCGCCGAATCGAAATATTCGTCGAGCCGGGTGATCTTGCCGTTCTCCACCCGGCAGACGATCGCGCAGGGCAGGCGCACCGCGCCGCCGTCATGCACGCGATTGCCCTGCAGCACATGCTGCTGGACGAACCCGCCGGGGAAGATATCGAGCCGGCGCTCGGCATATTGGCGGTTGGCGATCCGCGCGACCATCCCGGTCAGCGTCCTGGCGGTATCGGCGGGGGTGACGATCAATTCGTCGGTATTGTGCCAGATTTCGGCATCGGGGGTGAAGCTGCCCTGCATCGTCGCGATATCGCCTTCCTCGATCGCATCGAAGAAGCGCTTCGCAAAGGCGCGCATCTCGGTCTCGTTCATCGCCGCTCTCTCTCCAGTCACTCGCTTGCGCTTGATGCTTAGATACATAAGGATGTGAGTCAACCACAGGAGAGGCATATGGATATTCGGGGACGCTGGGCGGTCGTGACGGGGGCCGCGTCGGGGATCGGCCGCGCCACCGCGGTGCGGCTGGCGCAAGCCGGCGCGGCGCGGGTGACGTTGCTCGATGTCAATGCGGCGGGGCTCGCGGAAAGCGCGGCGTTGGTCGCGGCGGCGGGCGCCGAGGCGGAGACCGAGCGACTCGACCTCGGCGATCTGCCGGCGGTCGCGGCGTGGCTCGATCGCACCTTGGCGGACGGGGCGCCCGATATCCTCCACAACAACGCCGGGGTCGTGTCCGGCCCGGCGGCGTTTCCGGAAATGCCGCTCGATCGGCTGCGCTGGATCGTCGACGTCAACCTCACCTCTCTGGTGCTGATGACCGAGCGCGTCGCGCAGGCGATGCACCCGCGCGGCGGGGGCGTGATCGTCAACACCGTCTCGACCGTCGCGCTCGGCCCGGGGTTCCGCGATGCGATGTATGCCGTGACCAAAGCGGGGGTGATGATGCTCACCCGTTGCTGCGCCTCGCTCAAGGAGGAATGGGGGGTGCGGGTCGCGGGGGTGTTGCCGGGGCTGACCGATACGCCGATCCTCCACACCACCGGCGGCGATCGCGCGGCGGACTGGATGGCGCCGGTGCTGGCGAACAACGAACGTTGCACCCCCGACGATATCGCCGCGGCGGTGATCGACCTGATCGCGGACGACGGTCTCGCCGGCGGGGATTGGGTGGCGGTGAGACGCGAAAACGGCGCGGTGACCCGTCAATGGGGGCACGACACGCCGGTGTAGCGGATCACGGAGCAACATCGTCCCCGTTCGCCCTGAGCGTGTCAAAGGGCTGCCCTTCTCCCTCGGAAAGAAAGTGCAGGGCTTCGACAAGCTCAGCCCGAACGGGGAGAGGTAGGTTTAACCTGGTTCGCTCAGCGCGGCGACGCCCTCCCCGGCAATGCCGGGGAGGGGAAAGCGGATCAGAACTTCACCCCCGCCTCGATCGCCAGGTTGCGCGGCGGCTCGACGAAGATGATCGACCGCGTCACGGTGGTGATCGGGAAGGGCAGGCGGAACGCGCTGCCGGTGGTCAGATTGTTGGTCAGGTTCTTGCCGACGAACGCGATATGCCACCGCTCGTCCTGCGGCGCGAACTGGATGCGCAGGTCGAGCTTCGCATAGCCCTTTTGATAGCCGTAGAGCGGGCTCTGATCGTCGGAGTCGAAATAACCCGAGCGCCCGCCGACGATCGCGGTGCCGTCGAGCTTGTAGTCGCCGATATCGGCGCGGCCGTGGACGGAGACGTTGCCGGTGAACTTCGACGTATAGGGCAGGCGGTGCCCGCTCAGGTCGCAGATCGGCCCGGTCATCCCGGCGAGGCACGGCGCCCCCGGATAGCTGTCGTATTTGATATCCTGATAGGCGGCGGAGGCGGTGATGTCGAAATAGCGGCTCGGCGCGATGCGGAGCGACCCTTCGACACCCTTGGACGACGCGGCCGCCGCATTCTTGGTGATATAGGTCGAACTGTCGGGATCGTAGCCCGAGGTCTGCAGGTCGGTGAACTTGGTATCGTAGACCGAGACGTTGAGCGTCGCCTTGCCGTCGAGCAGGGTCGATTTGATGCCCGCTTCCCAGTTGCGCGAGCGTTCGGGGCGATAGGTGAAGGTGGCGTTGGTCGTGCCCAACGTGTTCGACACGAAGCCGCCCGATTTCGAGCCGCGGCCATAGACCGCATAGACCATCAGGTTGCGCGACACGTCATATTGCACGGTCACCGACGGATCGGCGAGGCCCTCGCTGATCGAGCCGGTTGCCGAGGTGAGCGGCCGGAAGATCTTTCCGCCGAGCAATGCGCCGCTGAACCGCCCGTCCTTATGGGTATTGGTGTAGCGCAGGCTGCCGATGATCCGGAGCCCCGCTGCCGGGCGCAAGGTCGCCTGGCCGAAGACCGAGACCGTGCGCGCTTGCTGGTGGAAATAGGTCTGGTTGAGCGAGACGAGATTGAGCGCCTGCAGGTTGTAATAGAGATACGGATCGACGTTATAGGTCGACCGGTCGTAATAAGCGCCGACGACATATTCGAGCGTGCCGCCGGTCGGGGAGAGCAGGCGCAATTCCTCCGAGAATTGGTGGAAGTTCTCGGGATATTTGTTGGCGACCGAATTTTCGACGATCTGCCCGGTGCCCGGCACCTGCTGATCGAAATAATTGGTCACCGAGCCGTTGAACCACGAATAGCCGGTGATCGAGGTCAGCGTGTGCGTGCCGACCTTGAGGTTGGCGGTCACCGAGCCGAGCACCGAGCGGTTGGTATAGCCTTCCTGCCCGAGCGGGCTGTTGACCGTGTACCGGACCAGCTTGGGCTGTTGCGCGGTGGTGGTCGGGCTGGATACCCCGAGCCCGCCCTCGCGCTCGTAATTCGACATTTCGACCTTGCCCGACAGGCTGAAATTGTCGGTCGGCTCCCACAAGGCGCTGACGCGGAACAATTGCAGCTTGTTGCGCGGGTCGTCCTTCCCGGTGCCGAGGTTGTGGATATAGCCGTCCTGGTTCTGCAGCCGCGTCGCGACGCGCAGCGACAGCGTGTCGGAGACCGGGCCGGAGACATAGCCGGTCAGGTCATAGCCCTCGAGATCGAAATTGTACGACCCGGTGATCCCGCTCTCGCAAGTCTTGCTCGGCCACGCGCTGACCACGCTGATCGCGCCGGCGGGCGTGTTCTTGCCGTAAAGCGCGCCCTGCGGACCGCGCATCACCTCGACGCGTGCGACGTCGAAGAACGGGTTGAGCGCCTGGCGCATCTTCCCCGCATAAACCCCGTCCATATAGACGCTGACCGCCTGGTCGAACGAGAAATTCTGGGGCGGCGAGCCGAAGCCGCGGATATAGATCGTGTCGTTGCCGTTGGTCTGCTGGACGAACATGTTGGGCACGAAATTCTGCACCGCCTTGAAATCGGCGGCGGCGAAATCGGCGACCTTCTGCCCGGACACGACCTCCATCGAGATCGGCACGTCCTGCAGCCGCTGCTCGCGCTTCTGCGCGGTGACGACGATATCGCCGTCGGTGCGATCGGCCGGCGGGGTCTGCGCGGTCGCGTCCGGCGCGGTTTGCGCCGCGGCCGGCGTCGCGCCGATCGCCGCGGCGATCGTTCCCGCAGCGATCCCGTTGAGCAACAAGTGGAATTTGCGCATCATCTCCATCCTCCCTTCAGTGCGTCGGGCGCCGCTGCGCCTTATTGTTATGTTCTGTGTATTCACTTAGACTACTAACTATCGATTAGTCCAGTGGAGATAGACGCGATGACGGCGGAGATGGAACGGGTGCTCGGCGATTATCTGTGCACGGTCGAGTTCCACGTCGCCGGCGGGATCATTCCGATCGGCGCCTCGCCGTTCGGGGACCGCAGGATCGGCTATATCACCGGCGGCAAGTTCGATGGCCCGCGGCTGTCGGGCGAGGTGCTGCCAGGCGGGGGGAATTGGTCGGTCGGCGGGCGGATCGGCGCCGATGCCTCGGTCGGCACGCTCGATGCGCGCGCGATCCTCAAGACGCATGACGGCGCGCTGATCTATGCGCATTATCACGGCCGCAGCGTGATCCCGGACGACGTGCGGCGGGAGTTCGGCGATCCGGCTTTGGCCTCGGCGGTCGATCCGGCGCGCTATTATCTGCGCATCGCGCCGGTCTTCGAAACGGCGAGCCCCGATTATGCGTGGCTCAACGGCGTGCTGGCGATCGGGGTCGGCGAGCGCACCGATCTCGGTGCGCGGCACCGGCTCTATACGGTGCGCTGACGCTGAAGGGTCACACCAGCGCCCAGCCGCCGTCGACGTTCATCACCTGTCCGGTCATAAACCCCGATGCGTCCGAGGCGAGGAAGGCGACCGCGCCGACGATGTCCTCGGGCTCGCCCGATCGCGGGATCGTCTGCTGGCCGAGCACCATCTGCTTGATCGCCTCGCGCTTATCCATGCCCAGCGTCGATCCGGCGTGGACCTGTTCGGCGCGCTTGGGGACATAGCCGGGGGCGACCGCATTGACCGTGATGCCGTGCGGGCCGAGCTCGCGCGCCAGCGCGCGCGTCAGCCCGACGACCCCGCCCTTCGAGGTGATATAAGGCACCAGCTCGACCGGCAGCCCCTGCGAAAAGCTGGTCGAGGAGATGTTGATGATCCGCCCCGCGCCGCGTCGCTTCATCGCGGGGATCACCGCGCGGGCGCAGAGCCACGGGCCGGTCAGGTTGATCGCCATCACGCGATTCCAGTCGTCGAGCGCGATATGCTCGGCGGTGGTGAGCGGCGCGAAGACTCCGCCGGCATTGTTCACCAGCACGTCGATCTCGCCGAAATGCGCGACCGCCTCGGCGAAGGCGCTGGTCACCGATCGTTCGTCCGCCACGTCGAGCGCCACCGCGCGTGCGACATGCCCGGCGGCATTGATCTCATCGGCGACCGCCTCGGCCGCCGGCACGTCGCGATCGGCGACAATCACCCGCGCGCCGAGCGAGGCGAGATGGCGGCTATGCGCGCGTCCCAATCCGTTGCCGCCACCGGTCACGAGGATCACGCGCGTATCGAGCCCGCTCATCGGTTTTCCTTCGTCGGTCAGGCGCGGTCCAGCCAGTCGGTGAGCAGCGCGGTGGTTTGCCCGGCGGCTTCGATCGTCGGCAGATGACCGACGCCGGGCAGGATTTCGAGATGCGCGCCGGGGATGCCGTCGAGCATCTCCTGCTGCTGTTCGGCGGTGGTGATGCCGTCGGCATCGCCGCGGATCAGCAGCACCGGCGCGGTGATCGCGCCGAGCGTCGGGCGGCTGTCGATGCGGCTCATGATCGCGCGCTGCTGGCGCAGGAAGGTTTCCGCCCCGGTCTGCGCCGCCATCCGCCGCGCGAGTGCGAGCAACGGCGCATCGTCGCGCTTGGCGGGCGGGAACAGCATCGGGATGCGCTCCTCGATCACCTGATCGAACCGCCCGGCGTCGACGAGGTCGATATAGCCCTGCCGCCGCGCGGTCTGCGCCGGGCCGTCGGCGGCGGGGAGCGTCGCGATCAGCGCGAGCCGCGCCACCCGCCCGGGCGCGCGGCGCATCACCTCGAACGCGACGAACCCGCCCATCGCATGCGCGACCAGCGCAAAGCGCTCGGGCGCGGCGGCGAGCAGCCGCGTCGCCATCCCGGCGATCGTTTCGTCGCGAGTGTGATCGGCGTGATGTACGTCGCGATCGGCCCAGGCGGCGCGCTGTGGTGTCCAGGTCTCCTCGGTCAGCAACTGGCCGGAGGCGAGGACGATGGGAAGACGCGACATCAAATCACCTGATTGAGCAAGGGGTCGCCCGCCGCGAGCCGGCGAACATTCTCGGCGGCGGCAGCGAGGCTGCGCGCCAGCGTCTCGGGGGTCTGCCATGCGACATGCGGGCTGACCACGACATTGGGCAAAGCGAGCAACAGATCGGCGCGATCGACCGGCTCGGTCGCGAAGACGTCGAGCCCGGCGCCGCGCAAATGGCCGTTGCGCAGCGCTTCGGCGAGCCGCGCCTCGTCGACCAGCCCGCCGCGCGCGACGTTGATCAGCACCGCGCCGCGCTTCATCGCCAGCGGGTCGACCAGATTGGCGGTCTCGTCGGTCAGTGGGACATGCAGCGACACGACATCCGATATTGCGAGCAATTGGTCGAGTGGGAGCTGCCGCCACGGCTTGTCGGCGTGGCGGGTGCGTGCGGTGAACACCACCTCGGCGCCCAGCGCTTCCAGCGCGCGCGCCAGCCGCGCCGCGCTATTGCCCATCCCGACCAGCCCGATCGTCCGCCCCGCGACCTCGCCCATCGTGTCGAGCACCGCGGACGGCACCGCCCATTGCCCGGCACGGGTCGCGGCGTCGAGCGCGACGGTACGGCGCAGCACCGCGAGCAGCAGGGCCAACGCGCATTCGGCCACCGCCTGCGCATTGACCCCGGGCATGTTGCACACCGCGACCCCCTGCGCCTTGGCGGCGTCGAGCGCGATCGTATTCACCCCGACGCCAAGCTTCTGGATCAGCCGCAACCCTGGCGCCCCCGCGATCGCCGCCGCGCTGACCGGGGCAAGGACGTGGAGCAGCACCTCGGTATCGGCGGGCGGCGGATTGCCCGGCGCGAACGCCTGCACCGCGCCCGCACCGAACGCGGCGTCGATCTGCGCCTGGAAGCCGGCGCTGGGGATCGTGTCGATCGCGAGCTTCATCAGCCGAGCCGCGCGGCGACCGGGGCGGCGAAGGCCGAAGCGCCGGCGAAGTCGGCGTCATTGCCCATCTCCTCCTCGATCCGCAGCATTTCGTTCCACTTCGCCATCCGCTCGGAGCGGGTGAACGAACCGACCTTGAGCTGCCCGGCGTCCCAGCCGGTCGAGAGATGTGCGATCGTCACATCCTCGGTCTCGCCCGAGCGTGCCGAAACGACCATCCCCCAGCCGTGCGCGCGCGCCGCCTCCAGCGCCTCATGCGCCTCGGTGACGGTGCCGACCTGATTGACCTTGATCAGCGCGGCGTTGCACGCCCCGGCCTCCGCCGCGCCGGCGACGCGCGCGGCATTGGTGACGAGCACGTCGTCGCCGATTACCTGCACGGTATCGCCGATCGCGCGCATCACCGTCGCCATCGTCGCGAAATCGTCCTGCGAGGCCGGGTCCTCGATCGACAGGATCGGATAGCGCCGCGTCCAGCCGATCACTTCCTCGGCCATCGCCGCGCCGTCCATTCGGCGATCGTCGAGCGCGAGGCGGTAGCCCGTCGTATCGCCCAATTCGTTCGCCGCGATATCGAGCGAGATGAACACATCCTCGCCGGGGCGATGCCCGGCGGCTTCGATCGCCTTGGTCAGCGTATCGAGCGCCTGTTCGTTGGACGAGAAATTGGGCCACCAGCCGCCCTCGTCGGCGACCCCGGAAAGCGGCCCCAGTGCCTCCATCAGCCGCCCGGCGGCGCGATAGACCTCGTCGGTGATCTCCAGCGCGCGACGGAAGCTCCCCGCGCGCGGCGCCATCACCATAAAATCCTGAATGTCGGTGCGGCGCCCGGCATGTGCGCCGCCGCCGAAGATCTGGATTTCGGGGAGCGGCACGCGCACCTTGCGCCCGCCCGCGAGATAGCGCCACAGCGGCGCGCGCTCGGCAGCGGCGGCGGCGTGGAGCACCGCCATCGACACCGCGACCAAGGCATTGGCGCCGAGCCGGCCCTTGTTGGCGGTGCCGTCCAATTGCGTCAGCGTGCGGTCGATCGCCGCCTGGTCGCGCGCGTCCATCCCCGCGAGCGCGGGGGCGATTTCCGCGGCGACATTGGCGACCGCCTTGGCCACCCCCATCCCGCCGAATGCCGCGCCGCCGTCGCGCAGGTCGACCGCCTCATGCGCGCCGCGCGAGGCGCCGGCCGGGGCGATCGCGCGGCCGACCGCGCCGCCTTCGAGGCGCACCTCGGCCTCGACGGTCGGGCGGCCGCGCGAATCCCACAATTGGCGGGCGAGGACGGTGGCGATACGGAAATTGGTCATCGATGCTCCATTGGCCATGCGGCGATGAGTTGGTCGATCGGCAGCGGCGCGGCGGCGAGCAGCGCGAGCGCCTTGGCGCGCACCGTCTCCTTGGCGTTGCCGTCGAGATAAGGGGCGGGGGATTTGCCTTCGACGCGCGCGAGCAGCAGCGCCGCGACGAGCGATCCGGCACGCGTAGCGAGATCGCCGACCGGTTCCCAGGTCACCTCGGCGAGATAGGCGGCGACGAAGGCCGACGCCGAATCCTTAAGTGCCGCGGCGTGACCGGCGAGCCAGATCGTCTTGAGCAGCAGATGCGTGGTGCAGAAGGCGAGATCGAACGCCGGATCGCCGTAAACCGCGCATTCGGCGTCGAGGATCACCCCGCCCGCCGGCCCGGCGAGGATATTCTTCGGGCTGACGTCGCCGTGGACCAACGCGACGCGGCGCCGTTGGAGATCATCGGCGATCGCGTCGAGCCGCGGCGCCAGTTCGGGCCGGTTGGCCGCGACATAACGCAGGAAGGGCGAGATGCGCAGCGCGTCGAACAGGTCCATGCTGTCGAACGCGGCGGCATCGGCGGCGCGGTCGGCGGTCGCAGCGTGGATGCGCGCGAGAGCGCGCCCCAGCCCGGCGGCGAAATCGCGATCGACGCGCCCGGCGATCAGCTCGTCGCGCCACACCGGATGCGCCTCGGGCGCGAGATAGGCGAGCGCGAACATATGCTCCTCGGGCACGCTCGCCACCACCGCGGGCACCAGCCGCGGATCGATCCCGGCGACGCGCTGGAGCCAGCGCACCTCATTCTCGGCGCGCTCGACCGGCGCGAGCCACTCGGCGGCGACGCGCAATTGCGGCAAGGCGCGCTTGACGACGACCGGCGCCTCGCCCTCGATCCGCGCCAGCCATACGTCGCACGACACCCCGCCCGACAGCGGGGCGAGCGACACCGCACGCCCCGCCGGCGCGATGCCGGCGCGGCGCAGGGCGGCGATCGTGGCGGCGTCCCCCATGTCGCTCATCCCGCTCAGCTCTTGGCCGCGATCCACGCCGCCATCAGATCGGCGGCATTCTCGCGTTCCTCGATCGAATCCTCGAAGTAATGCGCGCCGGGGATCAGCTCGAGCTGCTTGTCGGACGAGCCGATATGATCGAAGATCTTGCGCGCGTCGCTCGGGAACACTCCGGTGTCAGCGGTGCCCTGCACCACCAACGCCGGGGTATCGAATTTGGCGAGGTGCGGTGCGCCCTGGCACGGCGAGGTTTCGAGGCTCCACATGTTGAGCCAAGTCTTGATCGAATTGACCCGCCCGATCGAGGGGGTGCGGTTGGCGATCGCCGGATCGCCGCGATAGCACCAGCGCGGCTTGCGCTCCGACGGATCGAGCGCCGGGTCCATGCAGCGCAAATCGCCCCATACGCGGAACATCGGGAACAGGCGATCGGGCACCCCGGCGTCGTTGAGCCGCTTCAATTCGGCCTTGGCCCAATCGGTGATGCGCTGGTTGCGCGCGCGCTGCGCGGCGCGATAGCGGGTGACGAACTCGTCCGAATAAGGCGGGGCATTGTCCGCGCTGAACGGATCGAGCGAAGGATCGGTGGCGAGCGGATCATTCTCGTCGGTCACCGATGCATCCATCCAGTCGGTCAGCACTTCCGGCCGGCCCTGATGCGCGTTGAGCGAGATATAGAGATCGGCCTTGGTGAGGTTGCGATAAAGATCGCGCACCGCCTCGGGCAGTTCGCCGTCGAGCGTCGGCTTGATCGCTTCGGCCTGATAGGCGCCCATCAAGGATCCGCCGCCCGAATTGCCGAGGATCACGATCCGCTCGACCCCCGCCTCTTCCTTGAGCCAGCGCATCCCGACCGAAATGTCGAGGATCGCGTGGTGGAGCAGGAACTGATCCTCGAACCCGCGATAGCGCGTGTTCCAGCCAAGAAAGCCATAGCCGCGCCGCGCGAAATAAGGCGCGATATAATGTTCGGCGAAGTCGACGTTGTAATGGGTGGCGATAACCGCGGTCTTGGGCTTCTTTCCCGCCGGTGCCCAGTAAATCCCCTGGCACGGATGCCCGCCCGCCTGGATGCGCGGCGCCGTGGGGGAGGGTTTGCCGATGAATTGTACGTCGAGCCCGTTGGTATCGCGCGGGTCCATGTCCACTCCTGTATTATTGCTTAGTAACCGAAGTATATCGCCGTCTATCCGCGCGGTCCAGCCTCACCGTGCGCGGGCGGGAAGGGCGGGGCGCAGCGTACCTTGCCTGAAAGGTCGCGGCCGATCAGTCCGGTCAGCCAGGATGCGGTGTCGATCGCCAGCGTGCGATCGTAACCGGTGGCGATTCCCGAGCGATCGAGCAGATAGAGCACGTCCTCGGTCGCGACATTGCCCGAGGCGCCGGGCGCGAACGGGCAGCCGCCGAGCCCGCCGAGCGCGGCGTCGATGACGCGTGCGCCGGCGCCGATCGCCGCCCAGACATTGGCGATCGCGGTGTTGCGCGTGTCGTGGAAATGGGCCCGCACCGGCAGCGGCGCGATCGCCTCGGCGACAAGCGTCACCGCTTCCGTCACCTGCGCCGGCACCGCGACCCCGATCGTATCGGCCAGCGCCACCTCGCGCGGCTGCGCGTCCGCCGCGCGCTTCGCCATTTCCACCACGCGATCGATCGGCACTTCGCCCTCGAACGGGCAGCCGAAGGCGGTGGCGATCGTGATCTGCGCGGCGCGGCCGGCGGCCCGCGCCAGCGCCACCGTCTCGCACGCGACCGCAAGCGATTCGGCGGCGGTCTGCCCCTGATTGCGAATACCGAACGTGTCGCTGGCGACGCACACCGCGCCGAGCTCGTCGACGCCGCTCGCCAGCGCGCGCTCGGCGCCGCGGCGGTTGAGCACCAGCGCGATATAGGTCACGTCGTCGCGGCGCGGCAGCCCGGCGACCACCGCCTCGGCATCGGCCATTTGCGGCACGCGCGCGGGATTGACGAAGCTCGTCACCTCCAGCCGCCGCGCGCCCGCACGGATCGCGCGGTCGATCAGTCCGAGCTTGGCCTCGGTCGAAACCACGCTGATCTCATTTTTTAGCCTGTCGTGGGCGGCGACCTCGACGATTACGACTTCAGGCTAGACTTGCTCCCTTCAAAAAACAGAGTATCCTAAGTAAATCGTCGCCGCAACCCGCGC
>JAFIGU010000093.1 GCA_017849555.1 Sphingomonas sp.
AGGCCGAGGCGTCGCTTCCGCGGCTGGACGACGCGCGCCACCGCGCGCTGACCGAACTCGCGGTGCTCACCGGGCATGTGCCGACCGAGCTGCCGGCCGCCGCCGCCGAGTGTCGCGCGATCCCCCGGCTCACCGCGCCGATCCCGGTCGGCGACCCGGCCGCACTGCTGCGGCGGCGCCCCGATCTGCGCGCCGCCGAACAGGCGCTGGCCGCGAGCACCGCGCGGATTGGGATCGCGGTCGCCGATCTCTATCCGCGCATTTCGCTCGGCGCGATGGCGGGTTCCTCCTCCCCTTCGGTCGAGGGGCTCGGCGCGCGGCAGAATTTCGTCTGGCGCGCGGGGCCGCTGCTGTCGTGGAGCGTTCCCAATCTGAGCGCCGCCCGCGCGCGGATCCGCCGCGCGCGCGCCGGCGAGGTCGCCGCGCTGGCGGCGTTCGACGCCGCGATCCTCACCGCGCTCAAGGAGGTGAACCAGGCCGCCGCCGGCTATGCCGCTCTGCTCGATCGCACCGCACGGCTGCGCATCGCCGCCGATCGCACCGCGCGCGCCGCGATGCTCGTCCGCGCGCGGCGCAAGGCAGGGAGCGCCACCGCGCTCGAGGTGCTCGACGCCGACCGTTCGGAGATCGCCGCGCAGGCGACGCTGGCCGAGGCCGATACGCAGGTCGCGGTCGCGCAGGTCGTGTTGTTCAAGACGCTGGGCGGCGGCTGGGAACAGGCCCCCGCCGTCACCCTGCCCCGCCCCGAAAGACCTAGCAGCGCCGCCGCCGCGGTGCCCCCTGCCGAGTAATCCCGCCATGACCGCTACCCTTGTTTCCGACACCCGATCCCCGCGCGCGCGACGCCGGATGCTGCTCGCGGGCGGCGCATTGCTGCTGCTCGCCGCGGCCGGGTTCGCGCTTCGCTGGTGGACCAGCGGGCGCTTCATGATCGAGACCGACAATGCCTATGTCCGGGCCGATGTCGTCGCGATCGCGCCGCGCGTCGCGGGCACGATCGTCGCCGTGGCGGTCGCCGACAACCAGCGGGTGCGCGCGGGCGACCTGCTCGCGCGGATCGACGATCGCGACTATCGCATCCGGGTCGCCGACGCCGAGGGCGCGGTCGCGGCGGCGCGCGCCGATCTCGCCGCGGCGGCCGCACGCGTCGCCAATCTCGATGCGCGATCGGCGCAGCAGCGCAGCGCGATCGCGCAGGATGCGGCGGCGGTGTCGGCGCGCGCGGCGGACGCCGACCTCGCGACGCTCGCCTATCGCCGCCAGGCCGATCTCGCGCGCCAGCAGATCACCAGCGACCAGATGCTCGAAACCGCCGCGGCCGATGCGCACCGGACGCGCGCGGGCCTGACCGAGGCGCGCGCCAAGCTCGCCACGTCGCGCGACGCGCTGCCCGTGCTGGCGAGTGAACGGCGCGGCGCCACCGCCGATCTCGACAAGGCACAAGCCGCGCTGCGCCGCGCCGAGGCCGCGCTCGCCGCCGCGCGGCTCGATCTCGATCGCACCGCGATCCGCGCGCCGATCGCCGGACTCGTCGGGCAGCGCAGCGTGCGCGCCGGCCAATATGCCGATGTGGGCACCCCGCTGATGGCATTGGTGCCGGGCACCTCTTACGTCGTCGCCAATTACAAGGAGACCCAGATCGCGCGCGTCCGCCCCGGCCAGCCGGTCCGGATCGTCGTCGATGCGTTCGGCGGCGCAGAGATCGCCGGGCATGTCGACAGTTTCGCCCCCGCCTCGGGCGCGCAATTCGCCTTGCTGCCGCCCGACAATGCCACCGGCAATTTCACCAAGATCGTCCAGCGCATGCCGCTGCGCATCCGCGTCGATCCCGGCCAGCCGCAAGCGAGCGCGCTGCGCCCCGGCATGTCGGTCGAGGCGATCGTCGACACGCGCGGTGCGCGCCGATGACCGCGCAGGCGGCGGCCGGGGCCGACCCCGATCACGTCTCGCTCCGCGCCTGGGTCGCGGTGCTGGGGGGCGTGGTCGGCTGTTTCATGGCCGGGATGAACGTCCATGTCACCAATGCCTCGCTGCCCGATGTCCGCGGGTCGCTCGGCGCGTCGTTCGAGGAAGGATCGTGGATCACCACCGCCTATCTGGTGGCGGAGATCATCATCATCCCGATGACCGGCTGGCTGGTATCGGTCTTTTCCACTCGGCGCGTGCTGATGGTCGGCACCGGCGGGTTCGTGCTCTTCTCGATCGCCTGCTCGCTCGCCCCCGATATCAACACGATGATCGTCGCGCGCGCGCTGCAGGGGGCGTTCGGCGGGGTGCTGATCCCCTTGTCGTTCCAGATCATCGTCACCGAATTGCCGCCGTCGAAACACCCGTTCGGGATGGCGCTGTTCGCGGTCGCCAACAATGTCGCGCAGGCCGCCGG
The DNA here is from genome assembly GCA_017849555.1 of Sphingomonas sp. GTDB lineage: Bacteria > Pseudomonadota > Alphaproteobacteria > Sphingomonadales > Sphingomonadaceae > Sphingomonas > Sphingomonas lycopersici. The sequence continues at coordinate 2,384 of JAFIGU010000093.1, forward strand.
CCCGTCGCTCGGCGGCTGGCTGACCGACGCCTATAGCTGGCGCTGGATCTTCTATCTCCAGGTGCCGCCCGGGCTGTTGCTGCTCGCCGCGATCGGCTGGGCGACCCCGCGCAGCCCCTTGTCGCTCGACAAATTGCGCGGCGGCGACTGGGGCGGGATCGTCGCGATGGCGGTCGGGCTTTCGGCGTTGCAGATCGTGCTCGAGGAGGGCGGGCGCAAGGATTGGTTCGCCTCCGGCTATATCGTCGCGATGAGCGCGGTCGCGGCGCTGTTCCTGATCGCCTTCACCGCGATCGAGCTGCGCCGCCGCGACCCGCTGATCAACCTGAGGCTGCTCGCGCGCTACAATTTCGGGCTCGCCAGCCTGATGCAATTCACCTTCGGCGCGATCGTCTTCGGGGTGGTCTTTCTGGTGCCCAATTATTTCGCCGAGGCGCACGGCTATAGCGCCGCGCAGATCGGCGTGACGATGATCCCCTACGGGCTGATCCAGCTCGTCATGTCCTTCGCCACGCCGCGGCTGATGAAATGGACCAGCGTCAGGACGATCATCATCCTCGGTTTCGTCATCATGGCGGCGGGATGCATGATGAACATCCACCTCGACGGCGACGCCGCGGCCAACGTCATCGTCCCCTCGCTGGTGGTGCGCGGCATCGGCCAGTCGTTCATCGTCGTCGCGCTCGGGGTGATGGCGGTCGACGGACTGGAGAAATCGGAGGTCGGCTCGGCCTCCGGATTGTTCTCGACCGTCCGCAACGTCGGCGGTGCGATCGGCATCGCCGGGGCGGGGCAGTTCGTCGTCGAGCGCGAAAAGCTCCACGCCGCGCGGATCGGCGAGGCGGTGAGCCCCTATTCGCCCGAATTCCACGAACGCATGATCGCATTGGTCCGCAGCTTCGCACATCAGCAGATCGATCGCGTCAGCGCGCTTCACGCTTTCCAGACCGCGGGATTGCGCCAGCGCGCTTTGGGGCTGATCGACCGTATCGTCCACCACGAGGCGCTGCTGCTCGCCTATAGCGACGCCTTCCTCGTCGCAGGGGTGGCGATGCTGGCCTGCGCGAGCGGCGGCTTCCTCCTCAAGCGCAAGGCGGGATAGCGACCGTATCGGTCTATCGGCCAATACAGTCGGACGATTTCGTACCGATCTGTTCCTGTTTCCCGCCTCGCCGCCGCTTTATCCGCCGCCGACGAAAGCGAGGATCTATGGAAAGAACCACCGCCGGTTGGGGCAGCGGGCTGCTGGGCGTGATCATCTTCAGCGGGTCGCTGCCGGCGACGCGCGTCGCGGTGCTGGATTTCACGCCGTTGTTCGTCACCTCGGCGCGCGCGGTGATCGCCGCATTGCTCGGCGCGACCTTCCTCCTCGCGCTGCGCCAGCGCCGCCCGGCGCGCGGCGACCTGATCCCGCTCGCGATCGTCGCGATCGGGGTGGTCGTCGGCTTTCCGCTGCTCACCGGCGTCGCGCTCCGCCATATCACCGCGGCGCATTCGGTCGTCTTCGTCGGGCTGCTCCCGCTCGCCACCGCGATCTTCGCGGTGCTGCGCGGCGGCGAGCGGCCCAAACCCGCCTTCTGGATCTTCTCGATCGCGGGCGCCGCGGCGGTGACGGGGTTCGCGCTCTACAATGGCGGCGGCGGATCGCTGACCGGCGACCTGCTGATGGTCGCGGCGATCCTGTTGTGCGGACTCGGCTATGCCGAAGGCGCGACGCTCTCGCGGCGGCTCGGCGGGTGGCAGGTGATCAGCTGGGCGCTGCTCGTCTCGCTGCCGGTCATGGCGGTGATCGCGCTCGCCACCCTCCCCGCGCATTGGCACGGGATCGGCTGGCACGCCTATGCCGGGCTCGCCTATGTCTCGCTGTTCTCGATGATGCTCGGCTTCGTCTTCTGGTATCGCGGGCTCGCGCTCGGCGGGATCGCCGGGGTCGGCCAGCTCCAGCTGCTCCAGCCGTTCTTCGGGCTGCTGCTCGCCGGCGTGGTGCTCGGCGAGCCGGTGGCGTGGAGCATGATCGCCTCGACCGCGATCGTCATCCTGTGCGTCGCGGGCGCCAAACGCTTCACCTGACGCGCGATTATGCCCCCGGCACCCCCAGCGCCCGCGCCGCCTCGGCCAGCTGCGCCGATTGCGCGGGATTGGCGGCGCGCGCCGCGGCATAGGCCGCCTTGGCCTTGTCGCGCTCGCCCAGCGTCATCCGGCTGCGCATCAGCATGATCCAGCCGTCGACATTGCCGGGATTGGCATCGAGCTTCGCCTCAAGGCTCGCGACCATCCCCGCGACCATCGAATCCTGCTGATCCTTGGGCAGCCCCGCCGCCGCGCGCATCTGCGCCGGGGTCGGGCCGGGGATCGCCGCGCCAGCCGACACCGGGAGGTCCATCGCGTGCGGCGCGACCGGCTTCACCGCCGCCAGCCGCGCCGCGACATCGATATGGTTGATCCGCCCGACCTGCTCGATCGTGCGGCGCAGATCGGCCTCCCACGGCGCCCCCGGCGGGGTATCGGCGAGCAGCGCCAGCCAGTCACGGATCGCGCCCGCATGATCCTTGGCGAGATCCTTGCGTACCGCGAGGAAATAGCGCGCGCGCGGCTCCTTCGCGTCGATCGCGACCGCTTTGTCGAACGCCGCCGACGCCTCGGGCGGCATCGGGTCGTGCGCGCTCGCCATCACCACCGCCTCGCCCAGCGACGACCACAAGGTCGCATTGCCCGGCGCAAGGCTGGTCGCGCGGCGATAGGCATCGGCCGCCTCGCCATAACGCCCCGCCTCGAAATGGCTCCAGCCGAGCTTCTGCCACGCCTCGACATCGCCGGGGTTGGCGGCGACCCGCGCCTTGAGCTGGCGCAGCGCCTCCTCGGGATCCGCCGCGGCCGGGGTGGTGGCCGGAATCGCCTCGACCGGCGCAGGGCGGTTGCGCAGCGCATTATAGCCGATCGACCCGAGCGCCGCCCCGATCCCGCAGGCCAGCGCGACGCGCCCGAAGCTCCAGCCCGCCATCTCCCCGATCCCCCAAAGGCAACGCAACGTTAAGACAATCCGTATCTAGCCTAGCGCGATCAAAATGATAGACCGACGCACGGGGCCGCATTCGATCGGGAAACTACCCGAAGCATGTGAACGGATCGGGGGGATAGACCGTTGGGTGAGCGCGTGCGCATCGCGATCGTCGGATCGGGGCCGGCCGGGCTGAGCGCGGCCGCGCGGGCGGCGCAATTGGGGCTGTCGCACCTGCTGCTCGAAAAGACCGATCACCTTTCCGATACGATCTACAAATATCAGAAGGGCAAGCATGTGATGGCCACCCCGAGCCAGCTCGTGCTGCGCTCGGACATGGATTTCGGCGCGGGCAAGCGCGAGGCGATCCTCGGCCGGTGGAACGATCAGGCCGCCGAACGAGGCATCGACGTCGCCTATAACGCCGAGGTGAAGGCGATCGCCGGCACCGGAGACGCGATCCCCGGCAGCATCCACAAGATCGTCGAGCGCAAACGCGACGGCACCAGCGAGACGCGCGAGATCCAGCGGCACGCCCCGCCTTATCGCCTGACCCTGACCGACGGGCGCGAGATCGTCGCCGATGCCGTGATCCTCGCGATTGGCACGCAGGGCAATCCCAATCTGATGCGCTGCGACGGCGCCGATCTGCCCCACGTCCAATATCAGCTCGACGATCCCGCCGCTTATAATGACGAGCATATCTTCGTGATCGGCGGGGGCGATGCGGGGATCGAGAATGCGCTGGGGCTCGCTGCCGACGAGGCGCAGGGCAATGTCGTTACGCTCGTCAATCGCTCGGCCGAATTCGCGACCGCCAAGGGCGCCAACGTCAAGGCGCTGATCGCCGCGAGCGAAGCGGGGCGCGTCACGATCCTCACCGAAAGCACCACCTCGAAGATCGAGCCGGGGCAGATCACGCTCGATACGCGCGACGGCGAGGTGAAGCTGAAATGCGACCGCGTGATCGCGCGGATGGGATCGGCGCCGCCGCGCGGCTTCGTCGAATCGTGCGGGATCGAATTCACCAGCGGCGACCGGCTCGCCTTCCCGCGGCTCTCCCCGATGTTCGAAAGCACCGCGCCGGGGATTTTCGTGATCGGCGCGCTCGCCGGCTATCCGCTGATCAAACATTGCATGAACCAGGGCTATGATGTCGTCGAGTTCATCAACGGCAACACCGAGCTGAAGCCCGCCGACGAGCCGATCCTCGCCGCCAAATTCGCCAGCCTGCCCGAGAAGCGCAGCGTTTCCGAATGGCTCGAATTCCTCCGCAGCAATGTCTCGATCCTCGAAGGGCTATCGCCGCTGCAGATGCGCGAGTTCATGCTCGACAGCGAGGTGCGCGCCTATCGCGCGGGCGAGGTGATCTTCGAGAAGCACGCGCCCGGCTCGTCCTTGTTCGGGGTGGCGCGCGGGCGGGCGTTGGTCGAGGTCGCGCCCGGCGTCGAGGTGCCGATCGACCAGGGGTCGATCTTCGGCGAGGTCGGGCTGATCTCCGGCCGGCGGCGCGGCGCGACGATCCGCGCCGGCGAGGCGTCGATCATGGTCGAGGTGTCGCGCACCGCGGCGCTGAAACTCATGTCGTCCAACCCGCCGGCCAAGCGCGCGATCACGCGCATCTCGACCGAGCGGCAATTGCTCCAGATGTTCGGCGCGGGGCTCAATCCGGCCGATGTCGCCGAAGTGCTCGATACCGCCGAGATCCTGACGGTGAAGGCGGGCGAGACGATCCTCAACGAAGGCGATGCCGGCAACGACATCTATGTCATCCGCGTCGGATCGATGATCGTCGAGAAGAAGATCGGGGGGAAGAATGTCTTCCTCTCCTATCTCCCCGCGGGCAGCTATGTCGGGGAAATGGCGCTGATCGCGGGGACGCCGCGCACCGCCACCGTTCGCGCGACGGTCCGGTCGGAGGTGATCCGGCTCAACGGCGATGCCTTCGCGCGGCTGATGGCGGCCAAGCCCGCTCTGCTCGAACGCGCGCGGCGCGACATGGCCGCGCGGCAGGACGTCAACGCCTTCGTCGAGAGCCGCAAGCATAGTTTCTCGACCGTCGTCGACATGTATTCGGAAACCGCCAAATTCCTCGTCGACAACGGCATCGGCGAAGCGACCGACGTGCTGCTGATCGACGAGAATCTGTGCGTCGGCTGCGACAATTGCGAAAAGGCGTGCGCCGACAGCCACGAAGGGCTCTCCCGGCTCGATCGCGAGGCGGGGCGCACCTATGCGCATCTCCACGTCCCCACCTCGTGCCGGCATTGCGAACATCCGCACTGCATGGCCGATTGCCCGCCCAATGCGATCCACCGCGGCCCCGATGGCGAGGTATTCATCGACGAGACCTGCATCGGCTGCGGCAATTGCCAGCGCAACTGCCCCTATGGCGTGATCCGCATGGACAGCGTGCCGCCCGAAAAGCCCGGGCTGCTGCAATGGCTGCTGTTCGGCCGGGGGCCGGGGCCGGGCGAGCCCTCCAAGAAATGGCGCTACAAGCACGCCGAGCCGGGGGTCGAAAAGCCCAAGAAGGCGATCAAATGCGACATGTGCTCGGGGATCGACGGCGGCCCGGCCTGCGTCCGCGCCTGCCCGACCGGCGCGGCGATCCGCGTTGCGCCGGAGGATTTCCTCACCGTCGCGCGGCTCGGACGGGAGGCAAAATAGTGGCGACCGCCGCCCCCACCCGCGTTCCCGCGCGCCGCGATCGCGGCGCCGTGCTCCACGACGGTTTCCTGCGTCACGCGCGCTTCCGCTGGCTCAAGATCGCGCTGCTGCTGTGCCTCGCCTGTATCGCCAGCTATCTGCTGATCGACGTCACCCCGCATCACAATGGCGGGAGCTGGTACGGCTATACGCTCGGCACGATCGGCGCGCTGCTGATCCTGTGGCTGACCCTGCTCGGGGTGCGCAAGCGCGCGATGACCGCGGGGCGCTGGTCACTCAAGGCCTGGACCTCGGCGCACGTCTATCTCGGGCTCAGTCTGATCGTCGTCGCGACCTTGCACACCGGTTTCCAGCTCGGCTGGAACGTCCATACGCTCGCTTATGCGCTGATGTTGCTGGTGATCGCCTCGGGGATCGTCGGCATCATCTTTTATGCCGCGCTCCCCGCCGCGCTGAGCAACAACCGCGCCGAGATGACGCAGGGGCAGATGCTCGACGCGATCCGCGCGATCGATCGCCAGCTCCACGATGCCGCGCAGCCGCTGCCGCACGATCAGGCGGCCCTGGTGCGGCTGTCGCTCGACGACGATCCGTTCGGCGGCGGCATCGTCGCGCGGCTTTCGGGCAATTATCCGCGCTGCGGCACCGCGCGCGCGCAGGCCGCGCTGCGCCGCTGGACCGGGGACCGGCCCGATACCGGGAACGACCCGCTCGAACGGATCGACGCCCTGCTCGAACGCAAGCGCGCGATGCTGGCGCGGCTGCGCCGCCACCTGAAGCTCAAGGCGTTGCTGGAGATCTGGCTCTACGTCCATGTCCCGGCGACCTTCGCGCTGCTCGCCGCGCTCACCGCGCATATCGTCAGCGTCTTTTTCTACTGGTGAGCGCGTGAGCTTCATCGTCCGCCAGATCAGCCTTACCGCCGACGGCCGCGAGATCGTGCGCAGCACGACGATCGCCAGGCCGCAGCTCTCGCTCGGCCGCGCGGCGGAGAGCGACATCCACCTCCCCGACCTCGCGCTCGATGCCGATCACGCGCGGATCGAACAGGTCGACGCGCGGACGATCCGCGTCCGCGCGACCGGAACATTGGGGTTCGATGTCGACGGCCGCACGACGCTGCGTGCCGAGATTGACCCCGCGATCGGCGCCGAACTGCGCTTCGGCGGACATCGCATCGCGGTCTCGGCCGACGAAGACGGCGCAACGGTCCTCACGATCCGCCGCGTCGATGCGCTGTCCGAGGCATCGGCCGATCGCGAGGAGGCGACCGCTTTCTCGCTCCGCGGGCTGATCCCCGGCAAAAGGCTGACCGCGTGGAGCGCGGCGCTCGCGATCCTGATCGGCTTCCTCGTCGTGCCGATCTGGAGCGTCGCGACCCGCCCCGCCCATGCCCCGCCCGGCGCAGACCGCATCATCGGCGACAAGGCGTGGACCCCCGGTCCGCTGAGCAAGGCGCATCACGCGCTGGAGGGGCAATGCGAGGCGTGCCACCGGGAAGCGTTCGTCTCGGTGCGCGACAATGCCTGTATCGCCTGCCACAAGGATGCGCACGATCATGCCCCGGCCGGCCGCCTCGCGCTGGCGCGCGAAACCCCGGGGCTGGGCGGGCAGTTGCTCGCCAAGGTCGCGCATGCCTTCAACAAGCCCCCCGCCGGCGCCTGCGTCGATTGCCACCGCGAGCATGAGGGCGCCGGGCCGATGCAGCCGACCCCGCAGGCGTTCTGCACCGATTGCCACGGCTCGCTCAAGGATCGGCTGAAGGACACCAGCCTCGCCGATGCGCGCGATTTCGGCACCGCGCACCCGCAATTCCGCCCGCTGGTCGAGACCGTCCCCGGCAAGCACCCGACCTTCGAGCGCAAATCGCTCGACCAGCCGATCACGAGCGACGACGGGCTCAAATTCCCGCACGACATCCACCTTTCCGCCACCGGCGGGGTGGCGAAGATGGCGCGGACGATGCGTGCCGAGCACGGTTTCGGCGATGCGCTCGCCTGCCAGGATTGCCACAAGCCGACCGCCGACGGCACGCGCTTCCTGCCGGTCGACATGGAGCGCGATTGCAAGATGTGTCACAGCCTCTCCTTCGAGACGATCGGCGGAACGATGCGGACGTTGCGCCACGGCCAGCCCGACCAGGTGATCGCCGATCTGCGCGCTTATTACCGCTCGACTGCCCCCGCCCGCCCGATCGAACTCGGCGGGATGGCCCGGCGGCGGCCGGGCGATTATGCCGAGGGGCGGATCTATCATGCCTATTTCGGCGCGGCGGCGACACGGCCGGGCAACGCCGACGCCGCGATCCGCGCGGTCTTTTCCAAGGGCGGCGCCTGTTACGATTGCCATGTCGTGACCCCGCCGGGCAGCAATGGCGCGACGACGTGGCGGATCACCCCGGTCAACCAGCCGATGCGCTATATGATGAACGGCTGGTTCGATCACGCCGCGCACCGCACCGAAAAATGCGAAAGCTGCCACGCCGCACCCAAATCCAGCGCGGCGACCGATCTGCTGCTCCCGGGCATCGCCACCTGCCGCACCTGCCACGGCGGCGAGCAGTCGAAGGCCGCGGTGCCGTCGAGCTGCGCGATGTGCCACAGCTATCACGCCGGCGACGGCGCCCCTTGGGTGCCCGCGACGCTGCGCACGAAACGCGAAGATGCGGACCGGCCGAAAAGGAGCCGCCACGCGACATGAGGGGCACGGGATCATGCTGATCGCGCAGGTGACCGATATCCATCTCGGGTTCGATCCCGGCAACGCGGACGAGCTCAACCGCATCCGGCTCGATCGCGTACTCGACGCCCTCACCACCGGTCCCAACCGCCCCGACCTGCTGCTGCTATCCGGCGACCTCACCGATAACGGCGATGCGGCCAGCTATGCCCGGCTCGCCGATGCGCTGGCGCGGTGCGATTTTCCGGTGTGGCCGTGCGTCGGCAACCACGACGACCGCGCCAGTCTCGCCGCGCATTTCCCGCAGGTGTCGACCGAGGACGGTTTCATCCAATATGTCGTCCCGCTCGCGGGACGCCGCATCGTGGTGATCGATACGCTCGAACCGGGGCGCCACGGCGGCGCCTTTTGCGCGCGTCGCGCCGCGTGGCTCGCGGCGACGCTCGACGCAGATCGTGCCACCCCGACGCTGATCATGATGCACCACCCCCCGGTCGAGGTCGGCATCGACTGGATGAACACCCATCCCGAGGAACCGTGGGTCGCGCGCTTCGCCGCGGCGATCGCGGGGCGCGACAATGTCGCGGGGATCGTGTGCGGCCATATCCACCGCGCGATCGTCGCGCCGTGGCGCGGGACGACGATCGCGGTCTGCTCGTCGAGCGCGCCGCAACTCGCGCTCGATCTGCGCCCGATGGACCCGGAAGCCCCCGACGATCGCGCGATGGTGATTGCCGATGCGCCGGGCTATGCGCTCCACCGCTGGGGCGAGGGGGGGATCGTCACCCATTTCGCGACCGCCGACGCACCGCCGACGCTCGCCCGGTTCGACGACCAGATGCAGGGGCTGGTGCGGATGACGATGGGCGAGCGGCCGGCTTAGACGCTAAAATTGTCGTCCGCTTATCGGCCGCCCCGCGCGCGGGCGCGGAGGCAAGCGGCGGTGAGCGCGAGCGCCGGCGTCGTCGCAGTGCAGATGATGCTATCGTCGCCCAATATCGCGCGCGCCGGCGCCGCGCCCTGATAATCCGTCACCGTCCAACGCCAGCCGCCCGGCACGAGTTTCATCGCGGCGTCGAGCGACGCGGTATAGTCCGGAATGCCGAAGGACGCCGTCAGCCACCAGGGAATCGTGCCCGCGGCCTCGCAGACGCCGGAGGGCCGCCACAGGATCGCAACCGCGATTTCCTCGTCCAGATTACGATCCGGCGCGCCCGCTGCTTCGACACGCTCCGCCAGCGCGAGCAGCGTATCCGCACCCGCCACGCACTCCTCTCCAAGCTCCTCACAATACACGAGAATCGCTCCTTTTACGGATGCGTTACCTTGCAGATGCTGAGACGGAATGCCAGCCGGCTATCCTTGATCCAGATCGACAAGATTCGTGCGCTCGATGCAAAACGTCAGCGGCAGCGGCCACGTTGCGGCCGCTGACGTCTTCTTCCGCTACAATTGCGCTGTTATCGCGTCGATGCGTCGAGATCGCCGCCGTGAAGCATCGATCGCATCCGCTGCTGGTCGACGGCGCCCTCCCACCGCGCGACGGCAAGGCAGGCCACCGCATTGCCGATCATGTTGGTGATCGCGCGGGCTTCGGACATGAAGCGATCGATGCCGAGGAGCAAGGCGAGGCCGGCGACCGGCAAGGTATGCGTCGATGACAAGGTCGCGGCCAGGGTGATGAACCCGCCGCCGGTCACCGCCGCCGCCCCCTTCGAGGTCAGCAGCAGCACCAGCAGCAGGCCGATCTGCTCGCCGATCGAGAGCGGGACGTTGAGCGCCTGCGCGATGAACAGCGACGCCATCGTGAGATAGATGGCGATCCCGTCGAGATTGAACGAATAACCGGTCGGCACCACCAGCCGGACGACCGGCGGCGCGACGCCCAATCGTTCGAGCTTCTCCATCAATCGCGGCAGCGCGCTTTCCGAGGTCGAGGTGCCAAGTACGAGGACGATCTCGTCCTTGAGATAGACGAGCAGCCGCCACAGGCTGAAGCCGCTCGCCCGGGCGATCAGCCCGAGCACGCCGACGATGAAGATCAGCGCGGTCGCATAAAAGCAGACGATCAGCATCCCGAGCTGCTGCAACGCCCCCACGCCATATTTGCCGACGGTGAAGGCCAGGGCGCCAAAGGCGCCGACCGGCGCGAGATACATGATCGCGCCGATCATCCCGAACAATGCCTCGCCGGCTTCCTCGAGCAACCGAACGATCGCGCCGTCGCCTTGCCCCGATCCGGCGAGGACCGCACCGAGCAGGATAGCGACCAACAGCACCTGCAGGATCTCGCCGGAAGCGAGCGCGCCGAGCAGGCTGTCGGGCACGATATGGAACAGAAAGCCGACCGAGCTCATCTGCTCGCCGGCACGCACGAAGCTCGCCACCGCATTGCTGTCGAGCGAGCGCGGATCGATGTTCAATCCGTGACCGGGCTGGACGAGATTGCCAACAATCAGCCCGATTACCAGCGCGAGGGTCGAGACCAATTCAAAATAGAGGATCGCCTTAAGCCCGAGTCGCCCCGCCTCGCGCAAATTACCGAGCCCTGCGATCCCGGTGACGACCGTCACGAAGACGATCGGCGCGATCATCATCCGGACCAATTTGATGAAAAGCTCGCCCAGCGGGCGCAGGGCGGCGCCCGTATCCGGCGCGAAATGGCCGAGCGCGACGCCCAGCATTGCGGCGACCAATACCTGGAAATAGAGCCGCGCGTAGAGCGGCCGCCGCTTCCGGAAATCCGCCAACGGCGCCACTGCGTGCAAAAGCCCCACTCCCCAAATTCGCCGGTGCGCGATCATGGCCTGCCGCGCGGCGGGGGCGATTGCCAATGCGATTAGCGGATCAAATCATGCCCCGCCCGAATCCCGGCCGAGAAAGCCGCGCAGCGCCGCGATCAGGACGTCGGGACATTCCTCTTGCGGCGAATGGCCGCAGTCGAGCGCGAAGCCGCGAACGTCGCGCGCTTTCTCCCGCCATGTGGCGACGACGTCGAACAGCGCGCCGACGGTTCCCCGCGCGCCCCAGAGCGCGAGCACCGGCGCCTCGATCCGGTGATCGGCATCCGCCGCATCATGGCTGAGATCGATGCCGAACGCCGCGCGATAATCCTCGCAAATCGCGTGGCGGGTGGCGGGATCGGCATAGCAGCGCCGGTATTCGGCCATGACGCGCGGATCGACCGCGCCCTCAACCTTGATCTGCCCGGCGATATGCCGGTCGAGGAAATAATCGGGATCGGCGGCGATCAGCCGTTCGGGCAAATCGTAAGGCTGGATCAGGAAGAACCACCAGAAATAGCGGCTGGCGAATGCCTTGTCGGTCGCATCGTACATCGTCGCGGTCGGCGCGATATCGATCAGCACCAGCCGCGCGACGGCATCGGGATGATCGAGCGCCAGCCGATGCGCGGCGCGGCCGCCACGATCATGGCCGACGAGATCAAAGCGTTCGAACCCGAGGGCGCGCATCACCGCGACCTGATCCGCCGCCATCATGCGCTTGGAATAGCCGATATGATCGACGCCGCCCGCGGGCTTGGCGCTGTCGCCATAGCCGCGCAGATCGGTCGCGACGACGGTGAAGTCGCGCGCCAGCGCGGGCGCGACCTTGTGCCACGTCAAATGCGTCTGCGGATGCCCGTGGAGCAGCAGCAAGGGCGGCCCCGAACCGCCGATGCAGGCGCGGATCCGCACGCCATCGGCATCGACATCGTACCAGGCGAACCCCGGCATGATCTCGGGGTGACCCGTGACCTTCATCATCTCTCTGCCAGCCATGGGCGCTCCCCCAGATAATCGCGCTCGAACGCGCGTATGCGCTCGGCATGGGTCAGGGTCTCGCCGATCCGGTCGAGACCCGACATCAGGCTATGGCGCAACCGCTCGTCGACCTCGAAATGCAAGTCGCCGCCCGGATAGCGGATATGCTGGTCGGTCAGATCGATTTCGAGCGACAGCGGCCCGGCCTCGGCTGCCGCCATCAACGGCATCAGCCGATCGGGCGCCAGCGACACGAGCAGGAGGCCGTTGTTCGCGGCATTGTCCGCGAATATCCCGGCAAAGCTGGTGCCGATCAATGCCCTGATGCCAAATTGCCGCAATCCCCAGACGGCATGTTCGCGCGACGAGCCGCAACCGAAATTGGGCCCGACCAGAAGAAAGCGCGCACCCGCATGATCGGGCCGGTTGAGCACGAAATCGGGGCGCGGCCGCCCCTGATCGTCGAACCGCAAATCGTGGAACAGGCCGGCGGCGAGACCGCTGCGATCGATGCCCTTGAGGAAGACCTTGGGCATGATGACGTCGGTATCGATATTGGCCGCGGGCATCGCCGCCGCGATCCCGTCTACGACCTCGAAGACGGTCATCGAACGGCGCCGAAGTCGCGAACGTCGGCCAGCCGACCGCGGACCGCCGCCGCCGCGACCATCGCCGGGCTCATCAGATGGGTGCGACCGCCGCTCCCCTGTCGGCCTTCGAAATTGCGGTTGGTGCTCGATGCGCAGCGTTCGCCCGGCGCCAGCACGTCGTCGTTCATCGCCAGGCACATCGAGCAGCCCGACTGGCGCCACTCGAAGCCCGCCGCGATGAAGATCCGGTCGAGCCCCTCCGCCTCGGCCTCCCGCCTGACGGTCGAGCTGCCCGGCGATACGATCGCGCGCACGCCATCGGCGACTTTCCGCCCCTTCAGCACCCGCGCCGCGTCGCGAAGATCGGACAATCGCGCATTGGTACACGAGCCGATAAACGCCCGGTCGACGCGAATGTCCGCCAGCGCCATGCCCGGCACAAGCCCCATATAATCGATCGCCTGCCGCGCGGCGCTGGCCTCGGCGCCGCGCAGCGAGCCGGGATCGGGAACATGCCCGTCGATCGTCGCGGCCTGATCGGGGCTGGTGCCCCATGTCACCATCGGCGCGACCGTGGCGGCGTCCAGCCGGATCTCGGCGTCGAAGCGCGCATCGGCATCGCTGCGGAGATCCGCCCATAGCGCCGCCGCGCGATCGAGATGATGCGGGGCGATCGAGCGCGGGCGTCCGGCCATATAGGTGCGAACTTTCGCATCGGGCTCGACCAGCGCGACACGGGCGCCGCATTCCACCGCCATGTTGCAGATCGTCATCCGCTCTTCGACCCCCATCGCCGATATCGCCTCGCCGGTGAATTCCAGCGCATGGCCGCTCGCGCCGCTCGCGCCGATCCGGCGGATCAGCGCCATGATCAGGTCCTTGGCGGTGACGCCCGGCGCGAGCAGCCCGTCGACGCCGGCGCGCATCGTCTTCAACCGATGATAGACCAGGCATTGCGTCGCGAGCAGATGCTCGATGTCCGAGGTGCCGATCCCGAAGCCGACCGAGCCGAACGCGCCATAAGTAGTGGTGTGGCTGTCCCCCGCCGCGATCACCAGCCCGGGCGTCACCCAGCCGATATCGGGCAGCACGACATGCTCGATCCCCTGCAACGGGTGCAGCACGTCATAAATCTCGATCCCGAATTCCCGGCCATTCTCGATGAAATAGGCCATCTGCCGTGCGGCGCCGCGGTCCGCGCTGCAATTGTCGCGAACCGGTGCGGTCGAATTGACATGGTCGATGACGCCGAGCGCGGTTTCGGGCCGCCACACTCCGCGCCCCGCGTCGCGCAGCCCGCTGAACGCCTGCGGGCTGGTATATTCGTTGAGCACGGTGCGATCGACATAGAGCAGCAGCGATTCACCGTGGCCGCGGACATGGTTGATGCTCATGACCTTGTGACGATCGATTATCTTGTCGTACAATGTCCGCCTGCCGGCCATAGCCCGATGTCTCCCGATCCTCGTCCGCGGCGAGCTCTTAGGATGCGTTGAAGCGATGCGGCCAATGCTGCATTTCGATCAATTCATGCGGGGCGTGCGGAGATGGACCTGTTGTGGTTGGAAGACTTTCTCGCGCTCGCGAGCGAAAGCAATTTTTCGCGTGCCGCCGCGGCGCGCAATCTCAGCCAACCGGCCTTCAGCCGTCGCATCCGATCATTGGAAGACTGGGTCGGCGTCACCTTGGTCGATCGCGACACCCATAGGATCGCGCTGACCGAAGCCGGCAACGCGTTCCGGCTCGTCGCCGAGGAGGTTTCCCGGAGGCTGGCGATCGGCCGCGACGAGGCGAAGGAGATCGGCAGCGCGCGGATCAGCGAATTGCGCTTCGCGGCGACGCACGCGCTGTCGGTGACCTTCTTTCCGGCGTGGCTGCAGTCGCTCGAGGACGAAGCCGGATTCGGCACGATCACGTTGATCGCCGATCATATGGTCGCCTGCGAGCGCTATATGCTCGAGGGGCGGGCCGATTTCCTGCTTTGCCACGATCATCCTGCGGCGACCAACCGCCTCGATCCGAGCGGCTTTTCCTCGATCCATATCGGGCAGGATTTGCTGCTGCCGGTCACCGGCGCCGACGCCGATGGCAAGCCGCTCAATCAACTGCCGGGCAGTCACGAAGCACCGCTGCCCTATCTGGAATTCGAAAGCCGGTCGGGGATGGGGCGGATCCTCCAGGCGTCGCAGACGCTGATCTCGGGCGGTGCGATCCTCAAGCCGGTGTTCCGGTCGCATCTCGCCAATGGGTTGCTGACGATGGCGCGCGACGGCCGCGGGGTTACCTGGGCCCCGCTCAGCCTTGCCGGCCCCGATCTGGAGAGCGGCCGGCTCGCCCGCGCCGGGGGCGAACAATGGGACGTCCCGATCGAGATCCGGCTCTATCGCCCGCGCGCGCGGCGATCGCCCTCGGTCGAGCGTTTCTGGAACATGATCCGCGCGGGATCGAAGCGAGCGGACTAGGCGCAGGAACCGGCTTGACGGCAAGGTCGCTTGGGGAGGCGCCGAAACTTCCCCAAGCGTTGCGGCGTCAATGCCCGATCGGGCGATCGAACCGCGCGAACCAGGCAAGGACCGCCTCGGCCTTGGCGGCGGCATGGCTCGGCCGCGCGGCGAGCTCGTGGAAGGCCCCCGGCACCGTCACCAGCCCGGTCGGCACCCCGCGAAATTGCAGCGCGCCATAATATTGCGCGGCCTCGCCGAAAGGGGTGCGGATATCGTTCTCGCCCGCGATCAGCAGCGTCGGGGTCTTGACGTTGCCGACCAGCGACAGCGGCGAATGGCGCCAGAAGGCCTCGGGATTTTCCCACGGCGTCGTCCCGATCCAATTGCTCATCATCTTGGATCCGCTGTCGGACATCAGCGCCAGGCTGGTCCAGTTCATCACCGGTCGTTGCGACACCGCGGCGCGGAAACGATCGGTCTTGCCCACCATCCAGGCGGTCATCACCCCACCCGCCGATCCGCCGGTGACGAACAGGCGGTCGGGATCGACAAAGCCCCGGGCGATCGCGGCATCGACGACGCGCATCTGATCATCGTAATCGACGCCCGGATAATCGCGGTCGATCGCATTGGCGAAGGCGGCGCCATAGGTCGCCGATCCGCGTGCATTGGCGTAGACGACGACATAGCCGGCCGCCGCATATAATTGGTCGTCGGTCGAGAAATAGGGGCCGTAGCTCAGCGTCGGTCCGCCGTGGATCTCAAGGATCAGCGGATATTTGCGCGAGGGATCGAAATGCGGCGGGGTCATCAGCCACGCATCGATCGGCGTGCCGTCATTGGCCTTCACCGCGAGCGGCGAAAGCGCGCCGAGCACGCGGGTCTTGAGAAGCGCGTCGTTGAGCGCGGTCAGCCGCGTCGTCTTGCCGCCGGCAGCGATCGCCACCTCGCCAGGATGACCGGGATCGCCTTGCGGAAAAGCGATCGTCCCGTCACGCGAAACCGTGAAGGACCCGCCGCAATAGGGCAGATCGAGCCCGCTGTCGGCGACGCCTTCGCCGAGGGTCGTGACGGTGCCGTCGAGCGTGATCCGGGCGACCTTGCGAACGCCGCGGTCGTCCAGAAGCGCATAAAGCGCGCGCCCGTCCGCCGCCCATATCGGCTCGTCGAAGCTGCGATCGATCGCACCGGTCAGCGCGCGCGCTTCGCCGCCCTCGGCGGGCATGAGATAGATATGGCGATCCTCATAGGTGCGGCGCTTGCGATCGTCGAAACCGGTGAAGGCGATCGTCCGTCCGTCGGGCGAATAAGCCGCGGCGTGGAGCGGCCCGTCCAATGACGTGAGACGTTCCGGCGCGCCGCCGTCGACCCCGACACGATAGATTGCGCTGCGGTAAATCGCGCGATCGGCATCGGCTTCGCGGAGCGAGGTGAACAATAAGGAGCGGCCGTCGGGGGACCAGGACAGCGCGCCGGCATCGTCGTAATCGCCGCTCGTCACCTGGCGCACGGCACCGCCGTTGCTCGGCACGACGAAGATATGATCGTAACCCGGCGGGGTCAGCCCCTTGCCATCCTTATGATAGGTCGCGCGCGTAATCACGCGCAGCGGCGGCGCCCAATCGGCACCGGCGGGCTTGTTCAACGGCGTGCCCAATGTCGGCGCCGGCGCATAAGCGTGCATGACAAAGGCGATGCGCGTGCAATCGGGCGACCAGCTGATCGCCGACGCCGCGCTCGGCAGCGTCGCGATGCGCCGCGTTCGCGCCGATGCCGGCTCGTGGACGAAGATGCCGCGCTCCTCGCCTGTTGGCCGGGCGGTGAAGGCGAGCCGCCGCCCGTCGCCGCACCAGCGCGGCTGCGCCGCGTCGATCGCGGTCGTCGCGATCTGCCGCTGGTTGCCGGATCGGCGATCGAGCAGCCTGATCGTCTGCTTCGCGTCATCAATGGTGATGTCGTTCGTCATGCGGACATAAGCGATCGTCGCCCCGTCGGGCGCGATCTGCGGCTCGGCGGCTTGCGCGAGCCGGAAGATATCCATCGGCTGGAACAGTGCCCCGGCCGTTGTCGGCGCCTGCTGCGCGCCGGCGATGGCCGGGCTGGCGGCGATCAAGATACCCGCCATCAGCCCGCCGCGCAGGCGTCGGGATGCGCCGAATGAAGGTCCGCTCATCGATTTCCCCTCTCTCTATTTTCCGATGGAACGACGCAGCGCTCGCGCTCAACGGGCGCACAAACTGCGATCTCAGTAATGCTAATCTGCCCTGCGCCCCAGGACAAGGCCCCCACGGGCGCGCGTCCGGTCAACAGCGGTGGCGGCACGAAAGCCATCCGTGTTCGGACGCGGGGTCACGGCGCCCTAAACGACGGAGCCGGTCGGTCACGGCCGTTCAATATTGCTATATAAATCAAGCACTTGATGAGATTCATCGCGATTTTACATCTGCCGAAAGGCGCCGTCCCCGGCCGAACCGCTCGGCTCACCGACTACGTCGTTGGTTATGCGGACCGCTTATAGTTTGATCCGAAGTCGACATTGGCTTGCTCGCCTCCCGATCATTAAGGCGTCGGGTCAAAGGTGCGGTCACAGACGCGCTCGAAATCAAAGACCGGGATCCGATAACGGAACCGGGAAAAGGGAGGGTAAGCGATGGACGATGATCGGGATATCGGCGCACGCGCGCGCTTGGCGGCGCGGGTAGCCATCGTCGCGCTTTGCACCGTCTCGGGCGCGCCGCTGGTCGCGCAGACCAGCGGCGCGGCGACGGATTCGAGCCCGGCGCAGGATGCGCCCGAGGTGACCGTGATCGGCAAGCGCCTGCAGAATCTTCGCGACGTCGCCGGCACGGTCAATGTGCTCGGCGCGAAGGAATTGACCGATATCGGCGCCAAGGATGCGGAGGATATCTTCAAGCTCGCGCCCGGCGTCCAGTTCAACAAGGGCTCCGCCGACGGCGCGATGCTGACGATCCGCGGCATCGGCACCAATACCTCGTCCGACAATACCAGCACCGGCCAGTTGCCGACCGGCATCTATATCGAGGACATCCCGTTCACCGATCCGTTCCAATATATCTCGACCCCCGATCTCGCCGCTTTCGACCTCGACAGCGTCAAGGTGATGCGCGGCCCGCAGGGCGCGCTTTATGGTTCCGGCTCGCTCGGCGGCGCGGTGAACTATACGTTCAAGAAGCCCGAGCTCGATCGCGTCGGCGGGTCGATCCTCGGAACGCTCGATTCGGCGAACGGCGGCAATACCCGCGCATCCGGCTATGCCGCGCTGAACCTGCCGATCATTCGCGACGTGCTGGCGATCCGCGTCGACGGGCAATATCAATCGGACCCTGCCTATATCGACAATATCGGCACCGGGAAAACCAACGTCAACGGTCGCACGGTGAAGGGCGGGCGCGCGCTCATCCTGTTCAAACCGACCGATAACCTGACGATCGACGGCCTCTATATTTATCAGGAATCGCACCAGGACGATACGTCCGCCTCGATCGGCCCCGATGTCTATTATTATTCCTCACCTCGCCCGAGTTCGTACAGGTCGAAGTTCGGCCTGGCGAAGCTCGAGATCAATTACATCCTCGGTCCGATCAAGCTGACGTCGCTGACCGCGCATCAGACCAAGGAACGCAATCTCGATGGCGACCTCACCCGGTTGCTGGTGCCCGACGCGACGATCGGTATCGACGTGTCGTCGGTCGTGGGGTTCGGGGTCGGGCCGTTTCCGAACGTCAAGGAGGCGCGCAACATCGAGTTCCGGCGCTCGAACGGCATATCGCAGGAGTTCCGGATCGCGTCGGCCGAAAAGGGCGTGTTCAACTGGCTGGTCGGCGCGTTCGGCCAGAACGTCAATTTCCATCGCATCCAGGATGTGACGCTGACCGGCGCGAACGACCCCGTCTTCGGCGATTTGTTCTTCGACGTCCACCGCGACGGCAAGGCGGAAGAGCGGGCTTTGTTCGGTGAAGTCAATCTCGATTTCGGGAATCTGGAACTTGGCGCCGGCGGGCGCTGGTTCAATACCAGCGTCGACTATCGGACGACCAACGCCCAGGCGATGATCTCTGCCGCGAAGTCGAAGAATTACCATTATTCCGAAAGCGGGTTCACGCCCAAGTTCCAGGTACGCTATCATCTGAGCCGCGAAGCGATCTTCTATGCTTCCGCCTCGAAAGGCTATCGCTTCGGCGGTATCAGTTCGACGCCGGGCAATCCGACATACAAATCGGACAATCTGTGGAATTACGAAGCCGGGGTGCGGCTCGAACCCGCCCGGAACTTCACCTTCGATCTCGCCGGTTTCTATATCGACTGGAAGAACCCGCAGGTCACGACCGCCGATCAGAACGGCTTCCTGATCGTCTCGAACGTCGGCAGCGCAACATCGAAGGGCGTCGAGATCAGCAGCCAATGGCGGCCGGTCGCCGGGCTGAGGCTCAACGGCACCTTCACCTATATCGACGCCAAGACCGGCGCGGATCTGCAGAGCACGCGCAATTTCGCCACCGACGTCGCCGGCGGCTTCACCGGCAATTTCATCGTCCCGGCCGGCACGCGCCTGCCCGGTACCGCAAGGATTCAGGCGAATTTCGAACCGCAGTTCGAGATGGCCGGGCCGCTTGATTCGAGACTTACCTGGTCGGCGCTGGTCAATTATACCGGATCGCGACGAGCGCAGATCGACAACGACCTGATGCTTCCCGCTTATACGACCGTCGATCTACGCGTGAAGGCAGCGCGTGACGGCTGGGAAATCGGCCTCGCGGCGAGCAATATCTTTAACAGCAAGGGAATCTCTTCGGCCGCTTATTCCTATTTCACCACCGGTACCGGGGCGGCTGGCTACGCCGATTATTATCTGATCCGGCCGCGGATCATCAGCCTTTCGATCCGCAGGGATTTCTAAAATGGGGGCGGCCCGCCGAGGCGGATCGATGCGGCGCAAGATGCTCTCGGCGCTGGTGCTGAGCGCGGTCGCGATCGGCACGCCGGCCGGCGCGGCCAGCGAGGCCGCGCCGCAACCCGCCCGGATCGATCGCGACGCGATGGGCGTGCCGCATGTCTTTGCCGCGACATCCGAAGCGGTGCTGTTCGGCGCAGGCTATGCCCTCGCGCAGGATCGCCTGGCCGACATGGAACTGGCACGCCGCCGCGCGCTGGGGCGGACCGCCGAAGTGCTCGGGCCATCGGCGGTGCAATCCGACGTCATCTCGCGCGATCGACTGCTCGACGCCGCCGAACTGCTTCGCATGTATCGCGCGGCGCCCGACGAATATCGGCGGATGATGCAGGCCTATGTCGACGGCATCAATCACGCGATCGCCGAGATCGAGCGCGATCCTGCGCACAAGACGCCCTATCAGTTCATCCAATGGGGGGTGAAACCGGCGCGCTGGTCGTTGCTCGACTTCCTCGCGATGATCGCCGCTTTTCCGCGCAGCCGCGAGGGCAATGAGGTCACCAACCTCACCTTCCTGACCGCGATGATCCAGCAGCACGGGGTGACGGCAGGCCGCGACATCTTCGACGATGTCGTCCCGGTGAGCGATCCGGAATCGCCGACCGCGATCCCGGCGGGAGAGGATCGCGCGCCCGCC
Organism: Sphingomonas sp.; assembly: GCA_017849555.1. Classification (GTDB taxonomy): domain Bacteria; phylum Pseudomonadota; class Alphaproteobacteria; order Sphingomonadales; family Sphingomonadaceae; genus Sphingomonas; species Sphingomonas lycopersici. The sequence continues at coordinate 23,138 of JAFIGU010000093.1, forward strand.
CGGCCGTTGCCTGTCGCCACCTATCTCAGCCTGTTGCCCGACGGCACCGCCGGGCCGGTGTCGATTCCCGCCGCACCCAGCCGCGATCACAGCCGCTGCCTCGTCATCGGCCCGCAAAAATCGGCCAGCGGCAAGGTGCTGATGATGGAGGCGACCGCCGACGGCCCGGAAATCCATCTGCATGGCGGCGGGTTCGATAGCGCGGGCTTCACCACGCCGGCATGGGGCGTGCCGATCATGGGGCGCGGCCCGCGCCACGGCTGGCTGGTGACCTCGGGCGTTTCCGACAGCACCGATACGTTCGCCGAGAAGCTCGACCCGAAAAATCCCTATCGTTACTGGTATCGGGGGCAATGGCGCACGATGCAGCGCCGTCGGGAGCGTATCGCGGTAAAGGGCGCCGCGCCGGTGATCCACGAAGCGGCGCGGACGATCCACGGGCCGGTCGTCGCCTGGGACAAACCGCATCACGTCGCCTACACGCAAAGCTATGCCGAGCGCGGGCATGAGATCGACAATTGGGTCGGCCTGGTCGACATGCAACGCGCGAGATCGCTCGGCGAATTCGACCAGGCGGTAGCGCGACTGTCGACCGATTTCGGAATTTGCTACGGCGACGAGGACGGCCGGATCGGCTTTTGGGAAACCGGCCTCCAGCCCAAGCGCGCCCCCGGCACCGATCCCCGCCTGCCGACCCCCGGCACCGGCGACTATGATTGGCAGGGTTTTCTCGCGGTTGCCGAGCGGCCGCATATGCTCGATCCCAAGCAGGGCTATATCCACAGCTGGAACAGCAAGCCGACAATCTGGTCACGCGAAGGCGACGAGGCGCGGATCGGCGCCACCTTCCGCACATGGCTGGGCAATCACCTCGGCACCGCGGCGCGCGCGGCGACCCTGCTCGACATGGCCGAGTATAACCGCCAGATCTGGAACGCGATGGGCGCGCGCGATCGCACCCAGACGTCGCCCGACTTCTTCGCGCCGGCACTGCGCGCCGCGGCGGCACACGATCCGACGATCGCCGAGGCGGTCGGCCTGATGCTGTCGTGGAACGGGCGCTACGAGGATCGCGACGGCGACGGCCGCTACGACAATCCGGGGCTTACGCTGTTCCGCGCCTGGCTGGAGATCGCGCCGGCGATGCTGTTCGATCGCGACATGGGCGATTGGTGGAAGAAGATCGATGCCGATCGCTATCTCAAATATCAGACCGGCCTGCTGTATCGGACGCTGAAGGGCGCGGCGGCCGGCGCGCCGGTCAAATTCGACTATTTCCACGGCCGCCCCCGCGACGAGGTCGTCGCGGAGACGGTGCGACGGACGATCGCCGAGGTCGCGTCACGCTTTCCGGCGCAACCGATGACGGCGTGGCGGATGCCGGTTTTCTGGAAATATTTCACCGATCAGGCCGAGGACCCCGAACGGCCGCCGCTGCCGAACGACGATGAGCGGAGCAACGCGCTCTGGGCGGAACTCGGGCTCGGGCCGAAGATGGTGACATTGAACGGCGGCGAGGAATGGGTCGGCATGATGGAATTGGCGCCGGCGCATCCCGCGCTCTATTCGATCACCGAGGCGGGCGGGCAAAATCAGTTCATCGACCCCGCAAGACATGGGACGATCCACCTGACGGACCAGGTTCAGATGCACGAACGCAATCAATTCAAACGGATCGACATGGCGGCGGACGATGTCCTCGCCGGCCGAGTTACGAGCGTCACGATCGACTATTCCGAGGCGGTCGCCGGCGAGCGATAACCGACGACAATGACGGAAACGATGAAGAACGCTAGGGTCATCATGGGCACGCTTATAGGGTAGATTCGTGGAATTTGCGTGGCTGGGAGACTTTATCGCGCTCACGCGCCTTGGGAATTTCTCAAGGGCGGCGGCCTCGCGCAATGTCACGCAACCAGCGTTCAGTCGTCGTATTCGCGCGCTTGAAGAATGGCTGTCGGTGGAGCTCGTCGATCGGCGCACGCACCAGATCACGATGACGCCGGCCGGCAAGCGCTTCGCGGTGATCGCCGAGGCCGTTCTGCGCGATATTGAGCATGGGCGACAGGAAGTGCAGGAAATAGCCGGTACATCGGCCTCGACGGTCAAGATTCTCGTCACGCATGCGTTAGCTTTGTCGTTTTTTCCGCAATGGCTCGCGTCGCTACAGGCGCGGACCGACGCGCCTTTGCTGATTCAGATGACGGCGGACAATATGGACGCATCGGAAAAGATGATGCTCGATGGAAAGGCCCAATTCTGTCTTTGTCATCATCATCCTGATGCTCGATCCGCGCTCGATGGCACCGGCTTTCAGTTCGCATCCCTCGGCAATGACAGGCTCGTACCGGTCAGCGCCCCACACAAGACGGAAATGACGGCGCTTCATCCGCTGGCGGATGGCGCGGTCAACCTGCTGGCATATGGGCCGACCTCGGGCATGGGTCGCATTGTATCGGCGATGACGGCGAAGAGCCCGGAAGCCATTACCTACAACAACGTGTTCACCTCGCACACGTTGGTCCTCGCTCGCATGGTGAAGGAAGGGACCGGCATGGCCTGGCTTCCCCTCAGCATCGTTGGGGATGAGCTGGAACGAGGGATATTGGTTCGGGCGGGTGGCGAGCAGTGGGATATTCCGGTCGATTTGCGACTATATCGGCCGCGCGCGCGTCAATCGCCCGCAGCGGAGTCTTTTTGGACTCTTGCCGTCGATTGATCACGCCGCAATGCAGTCGGGCGCTCTCGACACGATCTCGATGCGCCAGCGCGCGGGCTAGCATAGAATCTCTCGCTATCGGCATTAGCCTGCCGGCGGCAGTCGCTGATACCGATCAGCCGTCCAATCTATTGGTGCCGAGAAAGTGTCAGATAAGCAAATGTCGCAAGAGCCCGTCGAGGCCGTCATGTTCGATCTCCTCACCGCGCTGCTGGATTCATGGTCGCTTTGGAATCGCGCCGCGGGCCGCGCGGATGACGGGATGCGCTGGCGGCGCGCCTATCTTGCGCTGACTTATGGATGCGGCGCGTATCGGCCCTATGAGGATCTTGTGCGCGAGGCCGCGCTCGAGACGGGTGTCGCGGCAAAGGCCGCCGAGAATCTCGTCACCTCCTGGGATAGTCTTCAACCCTGGCCGGAAGCGCCGGGGTTGTTACGAGGTTTGCGAGATCGCGCGATCCCGATTGCCGTCGTCACAAACTGCTCGATCGCTTTGGGGCGGCGAGCGGCGCAGCGGGTTCGCGTCCCTTTTGAGATCGTCGTGACGGCGGAAGAAGCGGGATTCTACAAGCCACGCCCGGAGCCATACCGCATGGCGCTGAATCGGCTTGGCACGGATCCGGCGCGGACGCTCTTCGTCGCCGGCTCGCCTGCCGATATTCCCGGCGCAGCGGGGGTCGGCATGCCTGTCTTCTGGCACAATCGAGCAAGGCTCACCTTCGTCGCCGATACGGCGCGCCCGTTGCTCAATGCGGATAGGCTCGATCCGCTCGAGCAATTGGTGTGATATATTGGTTAGCTTGGACGCGCCGCTTTCATTGCCCCGCGGCCACCTTGAGCGGCGGGCGCCACGCCTTCATATCGACCTCGTCGCTCACTTTATAAGGCGCGCCGTGCCGCGTCAGGAACAGCCGTTCCATTTCGGGGCGGGTGAACGGGCGCGAGCCGAGCCGGCCGAATACCGCGATCTGCCCCCCGGTCTCGTCGACCGCGCGATCGCGATCGAGTCCCTTCGACAGCGCCAGCGCGGGCGACCGCGTCCGCGCCCAGGCGATCAGCTCGGGCTTGGGCGCAGGCGAGAAGCCGTAGAAATTGGGCTGGCTCGCCGGGCTGGTGAGCTGGATCACCTTGAGCCCATTGCGCCCGTCCGCAACATAAGCAAACAGCGAGGCATTGGTGCTGCCGACGATCACATCCTCGACATCGTTCATTCGCCCGCCGAACGTCTCCCTGGCATAGATCGCGGGCCTGAGCGGGTTGGTGATATCGACGATCGCCAGCCCCTCGCCCTTCGCCGCGACATAGGCATAGGTCCGCGCGAGATAGACGCGCCGCGCATCGGCGAAGCGGACCGTCGCCGACGGGATCGCGACCGGATCGGTCAGCCGCGTCACGTCGAACAGCTTCAGCCCCTCGACATCGGTCACCCATAGATAGCGGAACTGGATCGCGCTCGCCCGCGCCTCCCTCAGCGGGCGCACCGCGGCGAGCCGCGGGTGGAGCGGGTCGGCGAGATCGACCACCACCAGCCCGGCATCGGCGGTGATGTACGCGATCTGCCCGGCAAGCTGGACATGCCGCGCGCCGTTGAGCACGCCATTGGGGTTCCACGTCACCGCGCGCTTGAGGAAATTGTTGCGGAACTCGCCGTCGGCCAGCGTCTCGATATTGACGAGGATCAGCCCTTCGACGCTGTCGGTCACCGCGGCATAGCTGTAGATCGGCAGGAATGGCTGTTCCTGATTGATCTTGCGGCGTTCGGGGGTGTTGCGCAGCGGATTGATCGGCTGGTTGGTCGGCAGCGCGACGCAGGTGGCGTTCTTCGACGCCACATTGGTATTCTGGCCAAGCTTCGAGAAGGGCGCGCTCAGGATCGGCGCCGACACGCCCTTGTTGGCAACCGACGCCACGTCATAGACGCGGAAGCCGCCCTTCCCTTCGGCGACATACATATATTCGCCGCGTAGTTGCAGGCAGCCGACGCGATCGGCGGTGCCCTTCATGACGTTGCGGAATTCCTCCAGCGGATGCGTCTCGCCCGAGGCCTTGCGATCGAAGGTCTTGCCGCGCACCCAATCCTTGAGCTCGCGGCCGTTGCGCTCGACATGCATCCGCCAATAATCGGGATAGGCATATTTCTGCAGATAGCTGCCGATCACCGCCTGCGGCTCGCCCCATTCGGTGACACGCATCGCCTCGAACCCGTTCTCGAGCCCGGTCCACGCGTTCAGCCCGACGAAATTGGCGGTATTGGTGCCGAGCAGCAGCAATTGCGCCATGATCGCATTATTGTCGTCCTTCGCCGACAGATGGCAATCGGAGCAGGTCTTGGTTTCGGTGCGGCGCACCGTATGCGGGAAATGCGGCGCGAACGCCTGCGAGGAAAAACCGATCCCCGAAACCGGGGGCTGCTGGATATAGATGCGCTCACGGTTGATGTTGGTCGAGGAGAGCACCAGCGCGGATGTCGATCGGACCGGGGCGGTTTCATTGCCCTTGGTCGTCATATGCTTGCCGAGCTGGAACATGTCGTCGCGCGCGACCTGCGGATTGTAGGTCGCGAAGTTGCGCGTCTCCTCGCCTTCATAATGGTGGCTGGTCGTCTTCCAGTTCGCCTCGATCGGCAGGTGACACCCGCCGCAGCTCGTCGTCCAGCTGAGGTGACAGGTGAAGCAGGCGACATCCTCGTCATTATGCGCGCGATCGCTTTTGGCCACGCCGAGCCCGAAGGCGAAGCTGCCGTCCTCCGCGCCCGATCGGCTCATCAATTTGGCGCGCGCCGCCTTGGCGTTGAAATGCGGATTGGCCGGATCGACCGAATCCTTGACCAGGCTGACTTCCCATTCGAGCTTCGGATCGACGATCGAGCGCTGCACCAGCCGGCGCCGCCCGCCCGCATCATAGAACCATTCGAAGCGGCGCTGGCCGTCGGGATTGCGCAGCAGCGCAAGGTCGGTGCCCTTGGGCGGCGCGGCCGGGCCCGAGGTCAGCAATGTCGGATAGGCGTCCGCGGTGCCGTGGCAATCCTTGCACCCGATCTCGATCGCATTCTCCACCTCGCCATAGATAAAGCCGTTGCCGTGGCTGTCCTGCGCGAAATGGCAATCGGCGCATTGCATCCCCTTTTCGGCGTGAATGTCCATCAGATGGACCGCCTTGCCGGGATTGACCCCGACGGGGACGAACTTGCCCTCGCCCTTGCGGCGGAATTTCTCGGGATCGTCGGGCCAGACGATCTTGCCCTCGGCATCGAGCAGATTGCCCGCGCGATCGCGCTTGAACACCGCGCGGAAATTCCAGCCGTGGCCGTGGTAATCGGCGAATTGCGTGTCCTTCGCCCTGGCGTTCAGATCATAGACGTTGCGCAGGAAATCCGGGTCCGACCAATTGCCGCGCGGGTTCGCGCCCTCGGGGTTGCGCTCCAATGCGGCATGGGTTTCGGCGGCGGTGGGATATTTCTGCTGCGCGGGCCACATCAGCGGCGCATCCGCCTCATAATCCCACATCGTATAGCCGAGATAGCTGTTCAGGAAGATGTTGGGCTGGTGCATGTGGCAGGTCATGCACTGTGACGTGGGGATCGCGCGGGTGAAGCTGTGGCGGATCGGGTGGCCGCTTTCCTTCGCCACCGACGCCGGATCGACCGGCTCGCCCGCCGGCCCCTTCAACGCGCCGTGCGCGGTCTTCGCCGCGATCGTCGGGTCGACCGTCGCGCTCTGCCCGTCGCGGCCATAGGGGGCATAGATCAGGCTGTGGCGCGGCTCGCGATCATTGGCATAGACGACATGGCACCCCGAACAGCCCGAATGGCGATAATCGCCCGGCTGGTCGTTGGTCCCGATGAACCACATGTACGGATCGTTGAGCCGCGTCTTCTGCAGGTTGAGGACCGGGATCGCGACGCGCAGCCCGGTGCCGGGGCCGCGGCTCGATTGCTTGAGATCGGGGCGCCCGGGCTCCTCGAGCCGCTGGATCGAGCCGGTCGGATTGGGGAGGCCGATCTCGGGAAATTGCGTGCCGATATTGCGCCCGCCGCGCTCGAACACGCGGAACACGTCACCCGGCGGGGTCACCTGCCAGGTCGGCAAGGGATAGAGCGCAGCAAGCGCGCCGCGCGCCTGCTGCTCGGGCGTCAGCGTCCCCGGCGGATCGCCGGGCGAGACGATCTTCGCCGCCTGGCTGTCGCGGGTATAGGCCTCGCCGAAAATGTAATTCTTATAGGGGACGACGCCGTTGTTATATGCCGCTCCGCCCCACAACATCGCGCCGGTCGCCATCAGCGACCGCTCGGCGGCCTCGATCACCTGCAGATGGCAGGCGCCGCACGCCTCGCGCGCGACGCGATAGTCGCTCGGGTTGACGAAGCGGACGAATTCGGGCGCCTCGCGGTTGAGCAAGGCATAACTGCGCTGCGGATTGGCCGAAGAGGGATAATGCCACGCCTCGGGAAAACGCGGCAGGACATGCGCCCGCTCGCGCGCGGCGACATAATCGGGGTCGTCGAACCCGCGCGCGGGATCGCCGCGCACCGCGGCATTGCCGCCGTGGCAATCGACGCAGCCCAGCATCACCGCCGGCGTCGCGTGCATCGAAGGTTCGTCGGTTCTGGTGTGGCAGCTGTAACACCCGTCCGATTTGGCGGCGACCTGCGCCGCGGTCTGGCTCATCGGGGCGGGCGGCGAAGCGATATAGACGCGCGCCACCGGCTTCTCGCCGCCGGACGCGTGCAGCATCGCGACCGGCAGCGCCAGCGCGGAAAGGACGAGCAGCAGGAAGGGGAGAAAGCGGTGCATCAATAGGACAGGATCAAGTTCGCCAGCACCGAATAATAATTCCGATGCCGGTCGCTATTGGTGAACAGATCGCGGAAGCCCGCGCCGGGCAGCAACACCGCGCCCGACAGGCGGAAGACGATATTCTGCGTCGCCTTGGGCCGCCAGATCGCGGCGGTGGAGAGATCCCAGCCGATCGACTTGTCGATCCCGCCCTGGTTGCGCAGCGCCTCGAGCGTCGCGGTATTCTCGAACCACAGATGATTGGCGTTGCCCGACAGGCGCAACTGCGGGGTCAGATCGAAATCGGCGCCCGCGCCCGCCAGCATCGTCCCGGGGTTGTTGAAATTGGACTGGCCCTGCTCCTTCGACGAGCGCAGCGAATTGAGGATGCCGTTGCGCCCGGTGATCGCGATCGCGCGCCCGCCGCCGGCGAAGGGGATGCTCTGCCGGATCCAATAGCTCGTGTCCGCCCCGGCGAAGACCGGATTTTCGAAGATCGCGTCGAACCCGGTCTCGACCTTGTCATATGGCTTGCCGTCGCCGGTGGCGTAGAGCCCCGACAGGCGGAAGCGCATCCAATCCTTGTCGTAACTGATCTCGGTCGCCGCGAAGCCGGCGCGGATCCGCGCGGGGCGCGAGGTGAAGATGCTGTTCCGATCCTCGCCGAACGCGCCGTAGAGCGAGGCGGTGAGGTTGATCCGCCCGATTCGCCCGTCGGCATTATAGCCGAGATAGACCACGTCATAATCGCGCCCGCGCCCGTCGCCGATCAGCGCGGGGCGCACCGGAAAGCCGTTGTCGTCGATCTCGATCCGATTCTTCTCGCGGTTCATATTATAGACCGCGGTGATCTGGCTGGTGAGGCCAGGGATCAGGAAATCCTGCCGGTAGAGATTGGCGACGAACACCCAGTCGCGGCGCGGCGTGTGCGTCACCGAATTGAGCCCGCTGTTGGTATCCTTCTCCAGCCGCCAGAAAGCCGCGAGGTTGAACTGGAAGCGATTGTCGTCGCGATTGCCGAACAGCCGGATACCGAGCTGCTGGTCGTTGAACAGAAAGCCGCGGAAATCGGACTGGAACGGCTGGATGCCGATCCGGATCGAGCGGAAATCGTAGCGATCCGACGTATTGGTCAGGTGGACATCGACGAACGCTTCCTGCACGCCGAGGAACTGATCGGTGCGGTGGGTCGGCTTCGACGGCTCGACGAACAAGACGCGCCGCTCGGGCACCTGCGCGTAATTGATATTATACGCCAGGGTCAGGCGATATTCGATCTCGGGCGGCTTGAACGCGGTGGCGCCCTTCACCAGCGAGACGCCGGCGATGAAGGTCTGGCTCAGCACGAGGCTGGTGTCCCTGCCGAACACGTCGTTGCTGCCGGGGCGCTGCGTCGTCTGCACCCCGACCGGGATCGGGAAGGTGCGCGGCTCGATCACCGTGTCGCTCACCGCACTGGCGACGAAGAACCAGTCGTCGCCCTTGATCGGCAGCCATTTCACCTTGTCGCGGTCGATCGGCCGGTCGCCCTTCAGCCTATTCTGCCGATAGGGATCGAACCAGCGTTCCTTGACCAGCCCGAGCGATTCGATCAGCCGCCAGCGATCGGGCACCGGCACCTGATCGACCGGGAACGCCTCGGGCGGCGGCGCGCGCACCGCGCCGCGATTGTCCTGCGTCACCGCCTCGGGCAGCGGCGCCTCATAGCCGGGGCGGCGGCGGCCGGGGATCGACTGATCGTCGGGCGGCGGATCGGCCTGCGGCGCGGCATCGGTCGCCTGCGCCAGCAGAGCCAGGGGAAGGAGCGCGAGCGGGCCCATCGCTACAACCCCGAACAGACGTCTTGCGTCGACGTATCGAGGAACGGCGCGACCGGGCAGTTCACATAACGCAGCCGCACGCTCTCATTGCCGAGATTGACGACGATCTGATCCGCGCGGATCGCGGTCGGCGCATTGCCCAGGCTGCCGACGCGCTTGCCCGCATTGTTGAGCCCGAGGAAACCGATCATATCGTCCTGATCGATCCCGTCGCCCGACACGCCGACCCCGCCGATCAGCACGTTGCCGCGATAGACCGGCACCGACCCGGGGAAAATCTGCACCCCGTTCGGCGCCCGCGTCTGCCCCGCCGCCGCGCCGCAGCGCTGCGGCGTATCGGCGGCATTCACCCCGGTGACATAACCGAGATGCGCGGCGAGATCGCCGACGATCAGCGCCGATTGCAGCCCTGTCGAGAAGGGGTTGAACTGCGCGATCGGGCGCGAGAACGGGCCGTTGGGGCGCCCGAACTCGCCGTCCGGGAAATAGGGGCGGGAGAGATTGCCGTTGGCGCGATCGGTGAAGGCATAACGCCCGGTCAGCGCATTGGGATCGTTTAGGAAAGCGCGCGCGCGCTCGACGAACCCGGCAACATCGGCGCTGGGACTAGCGAGAAGATCGCTCCCCGCATGACTCCCCGAGAAGAACGCCGCCGTCCGCGCTTTCTGCAAGCTGACGTCGGTGCCGAAGATCGGCGCATCGGGAGAGCGCACCACGCCGAGCACCTGCCCGCGGGTATCGACCACGCTGATCGAAACCTGCGCGCGGCTGTTGAGCGGCGCGCGGATCTGCGCGCGCGCGCGGCTCATCACCGTAAAGGCCTCTTCGAGGATCGCGGTCACTTCGCCCGCAGAGAGCGGCTGCGCGACATCGCCCGCATCGGTTCCGCCACGGATCGGGAAGCGGTTCGCGCCGCTGCCGTCGGTCAGCACGAAGGCGTCGCGGTTGGAGAATTCGCCGGCGGTCGCGGCGCGCACCCCCGATGCTTCGGTGCCATAGGCCGCGCCGGGGAGGACCACCGGGGCCGGATCGCCATAGTAACCGCGCACCGCGACGAGCGCGCCGATGCTGCCGTTGATCGTGGCGAAGCCCGGCGCGCTGGTCGCGATCAGCCCCGCATAGCTCGCGTCGGAATAGCGCAGCAACGTGCCGTCGACCGGCACGCGATCGGCGCGGATCGTATCGGGCGCCTCGAACCCGAGCGTCCCGGCGAGCGCGATATATTCCTCGGGATCATTGTCGACATTGCTGACATCGGGGTCGAAGCCATAGACGCCGTCAGCCATCACCCCGATTCCGCCGACCACCACGCCATTCTTGTAGAGCGGGAAGCCCCCCGGATCGGCGGCGAGCCCGAGCGGCGAACGCTTCGGCCCGATCAGCGCCCCCGTTCCCGCGCCGCCCGCCATGAAACGCGCGGCAAGGTCCGAACAGGGCAATTGGCTGAACTGCACCCCGAACAATGGCCCGCTCTCCAGCCCCGTCGTCGCCGGCGAAGGCGGGAATTGCTGCTGGACGATCTCGCTCGCGGTGCGGGTCGAAAAGGCGTTGCCCGCGCTCGACAGATAGGCGCCGGTGATCGCCTTGGCGATCGCCGCGACCTCCGCCGGGACGGTGAGATTCTGTGCGTCGATATTGACGCCATTGGGCGCCGCGCTGGTCGTCGCGGTGGCGCGCGCGCCGGTCATGCGGAACACCGCGAGGACATTGCCGACGCGATCGGTCACCGCGATCACCGCGGGCAGGTTGCGCGCCTGCGCCTCGGCGGCGGCGTGGGCGATGACGACCTGGACGTCACTGACGGAGAGCGACTCCTGCGCCGGGACCGCATAAACCGTCGTCGCGGGCGTCGTGCTCGGCGTCGGGGTCGGCGAGCTGCCGCTCGCGCCGCCGTCGCCGCACGACGACAGCAACAGGGACGCGATGCACAGGAGCGCACGCAGTCTCATCGCAGCGCCCCGATGCTGCGCGCGGCGCTCGCCAGCGCGGCGCGGAAGTCGGCCGGGCGATAGGCATTGGGCTCGTGTACCGCGGCATAGGCACGGTTGACGTCGGCACGGATGCCGGCGGCCGCGCCGATCGTGATCCGCCCCGATTTGACGAGGCTGTTGAGCAAGGTATCGACCGCCATTACCGCCTGCACCGATCCTTCGTAATCGGTGAAGCGCGGCGCGATCGCCCCGCCGGCGACCTCGGCGACCAAGGTGAAGGCCATATCGCCATTGATCGCCGCCGCGCCAAACGCATCGGCCAAGGCACGCGCGCTCGCCGCCAGCCGCGTCCCCGCCGCGATCGCCGCGGGGCGATCCCTGGCAAGCGCGGCATGGAAGGCGCGGCTATCGGCATCGAACCGCCCCGCCAGCCCGGGCGCGATCACCCGCGCCGCGGCCGAGAGCATGATCATATTCTCGTCGTTGAATGGCGGCATCCCGGCGGGGATCGGGCGGCCGGGATTGGCCTCCCACGTCTTGCTGCGCTCGGCCTGATCGTAGATGCGGCGGTGGCAGCTCTGGCAATCGAAGAAGTAGAATTCGGGGAAGGCGCCTTCGCTGCCCTTCGCGCTCGAATAGAGCGTCAGCGCGCGCTCGACCGCGCTCGCCTGCCCCACCGCCCATAATTTAAGGCTATCGGTGCGGCCTTTGCGTCGCGCGTAATCGGCGTCCTCATTGTGGTGCGCCTGCATCGTCGAGAACAGGTCGAGCTCGAACGAGACGCGCGGATGCCCCGCCGCCATCATGCGATGATCGACGAACTGGCCCGGCCGCGCGCTGCCGAAATGGCAATCGAGGCAGACGCCCGCGCGCACCTGCGGCCGATCGAGCGCGGTCATGCCGTTCACGACATTGGCGGCATGCGTCGCGCCGACCGCATAATGCGTGGCGATCCAGCCGCTCGCCGCGCCGTGGCAGCCCTCGCACCCGACGCCGTCCTGCGCGAGGAAGCGCGGGCCGCGCGCGCCGGCCGGGGTGGAATGGCACCCGAGACAGGCGGGCGCGGCAGTCGCCTCGCCCAGCCCGAGCGTCGCCGCGATCTGCCGCCCGCGCGTCCCGCCGAGCACCGCAAAGGCACGGCTATGCGCCCCGCCCGGTGTCGAGGGCTCCTGCCACAATTTGAGTTCGTCCTGGCGGACGACCTTGCCGTCCGCCTCCATCCGCCCGTGGCAGGTCGATCCGGCACAGGAGGCGACGCCGACATAGGTGCGTCCCGCGGCCTGCGCGCCGGCGGCGTCGGCCGAACGCGCGAGATCGGGCAGGCCGAGCAACAATGCGAGCAGCAATGCGACCAGCACCCCGCCGAGCGCGGACCTGCCGATGATCGCCTGACCGCCGCCCCGCATCCTATGCCCCCCTGCCGTCCGCGCCCCACCGCGTCCGACCGTGCCATCCCTGCCCGATATCGGCCGGTCGTTTCAATCCCGTTTCGGTCGCGATTCCGGGATCCTGGCTCATGGCTTGCGCTGCCACAGATCGTCGTTGCCCGCCCCGGTCACCGGCTCGTCGATCAGCGGCGGGAAGCCCTGTGCGGCGGCGTCCCACAATTCGATCAGCGACAGGCTCAGCGCGCGCGGCACCGCGGCGATCGGATCGAGCTGGCCTTCGATCGTGCCGTGCGGTTCGAGCACGGTGTTGAGATCGACGCAGCTACCCGCGGTGCCGATCAGGCAGCCGTTGATCTTCGATCCGATGACATAGCCGCCCGCCCGGCCGTCGAGCGCGCCGTTGATCGACACCTGCGGCCCGGTGTGCCGGCCGGTGACGAAGCTGCCGCCCGCGCCGGTCAGCCGGCCGTTGATCGCGATCTGCGCCGCGCCGGTGGTGGTGATCGCGACATTGTTGGCGGTGAAGCCGCGGCGCGAATCGAAATCGGTGGCGCTCCCGGTATTCTGGATGAACAGCCCGTCCGACACATTGGCGTTGATTGTCGCGGCGCGCAGGATACCGGCGTCGCTCAGCACCCCGTCATTCTGCGCAAGCCGCCGATCGCGCGCATCGACCGTCGGCACCGCCGCGACATCGCCGATCGCTGCCTGCGTTGCGGCGATGATCGTGCGGCCGCGCAATGTCAGCATTCCGGCGAGGCCGCCATTGCCGTCGTTGATGTCGATCGCGCCGAGACCGGCGATCACCGCCAGCGTTTCACCCGCCGACAGCGCCAGCCCGCCGGTCGCGGTGCGCCCGGTGAGCTGGACCGTGCCCTCGACCTGCATCGAGCCCGGCGTGGTGATCGACAGCGTCCCGCCGCCCGGCAAGGTCGCGGTGCCGAGCGTCAGCGCGCGCACGAAGACCGACGGCGTATTGGCCGAGCCCAGCGCCGGCGCGACGATCGCGATATCGTTCGCGAAGACCCGCGCCAGCTCGGCCGCCGACAGGCTGTAGGCGCCCGCCACGTCGCCGCCGCCGATATAGGCCGGGGCGCTCGTGCCCGCCGCCGTGGTACCGCCGACCGAGGTGAAGGTGGCGTTGCGCGTCACCCCCGGGGTCCCGATCGTCGCGCCGAGGGCAATCGCGATATCCCGCGAGGTGACCGCGATCGAGGTCCCCCCGACCCCGCCGGCGAAGCTCGCCAGCCCGCCGGCATTGATCGTGACGCCGGTGCCCGACTGCACGTCGCCGAAGCTCGCATTACCGGTGGCGGTCGCACCGATCGGGCCCACCGCGGCGAGCGTCGTCGCATTGATCGCGCCTGCGCTGATCGTGATACCACCGGCGGTCGATTGCACGTTGCCGAATTGCGCGTTGCCCACAGCGGTCGCGCTGATCGGTCCGCCGGCGACGAGGCTCGTCGCGTTGATCGTCCCCGCGCTGAGCGTCAGCGCGCCGGTGCCGGCATTGGCGGTGGCGATCGTCATCGCGCCCGGACCGGCGAGGTTGATCCCCACACCCGTTGCGGTGATCGACCCGACGACCGCCAGATTGCTCGCGAACAGGCTCCCCGTCCCGGCGTCAAGCAAGGCCTGGCCGCCCGCGGAGAGGCCCGCCGCGTTAATGCCCTGCCCGGTCAGCGTCACGTCGGTGCCGGCGTTGATCGCGCTGCCCGTCGCGAAGCCGATCGCGCCGCCGCTGGTGATCGTCAGCGCATTGACCGCGCGCAGCGAGCCGGGACCCGTCATCGTGACATTGCCCGGCGCGGTCAGCGTGATCGTGTTGCCGGTCAGGCTGTCGACCCCGGCCGGCTGGCCCGTGTAGCTCATGTCGATCGTGCTGCCCGAGCTTCCCGTCAGCGCCCCCGCGGCGGTGACGCCCCCCCCGCCGGCAAAGGCGAAGGACAGCGGACCGCTGGTGTCGAAGGTCGCGTCGCCGCCCACCTGCACCTGGTTGGCCGTCGCCGAGACGGCGATCGCCGAGAAGCCCGCAACCGGCGCGCCGAGGCTGGCCAGCGACAGCGCGCCGGTGACGGTCAGCCCGCCGTTCGGCGCCGATGAGGTATCGGCGAACAGCACCCGCCCCGCGCTATCGCCATTGGCGTGGAGCGAGAGCGTATCGATCAACCGCTGCGCACCCGGCGCGAGCAGGCCGGCATCGCCGTTGGCGAAGCGCGCGGCCCCGCCGCTGCCGGTGCCTGCCACGCCCCCGCTCGGGCCGGCACCGGCCCCGCCGCCGATCCCGTCGGCGATCATGTCCAGCGTGCCGAGC
>JAFIGU010000094.1 GCA_017849555.1 Sphingomonas sp.
CCGAGCAGGCGCGCGGCGATCTCGCGCGCGCCGAGAGTGACGAAAAGGCCGCGCTCGCCGCCCGCGACGAGGCGCAGGGCCGCCGCGCCGCCGCGCGCGCCGAGCTTGCCGCGCTGGAGAGCGAGGCCGCGACGCTGGCGCGCGCAACGCAGCGCTCGGGACGCGATCGGTTGCTCGATCATGTCCGCGCCGCGCCGGGTTACGAGCGCGCGCTGGCGGCGGCGCTGGGCGACGATCTGGAGATCGGGCTGGATGCCGGCGCGGAGGCGCATTGGGCTGGCGCGGATATCTTGCCAGACGACCCCGCGCTCTCCTCCGTTCGTGCTGAGCCTGTCGAAGCGCTGCCTTCTTCCGCCAAGAAAGACAGCCCTTCGACAAGCTCGGGGCGAACGGAGGGGGTAGCCTTGGCGCTCCATGTCACCGCGCCGGTGCAGCTTGCGCGGCGGCTGGCGCAGGTCGTCGTCGTCCCCGAGGACGACGGGCGCCCCCTCGCGGTCGGGCAGCGACTGGTGACGCGAACCGGCCAACTCCGCCGCTGGGACGGCTTCGTTGCGAAGAGCGGCGGCGCGGCGGCGGCGGAGCGGCTCGAACGGCTCAACCGGCTCGCCGCGATCGAGGCCGCGCTGCCCGATGCGCGCGCTGGGGTGGAAGCCGCCGACAACGCGCTTGCCGAAATCGAGACGCGGATCGCCGCCGCGCGCACCGCCGCCGGCACCGCGCGCACCGCCCTCACCCGTGCGGAAGCAGCCGCGCGCGAAGCACGCCAGAATATCGACCGCGCGGTGACCCAGATCGAGCGCCTCGCCGGGCAGCGCACCGATCTCACCGCGCGCGCCACGCACACCGCAACCGAACGTGACGCCGCCGCCACCGAAGTCGCGACCGCCGAGGCGGCGATTGTCGCTCTGCCCGATACCAGCGCCACCGCGGGCGAAGTCGCCACGCTCCAGCGCGAGGCCGAGGCGCGCCGCGCCGCGGTAGTGCAAGCGCGTGCGGACCGCGCGAGCCGCGAGCGTGCCGGCGCCGCCGCGCGCGAACGGCTGGCCGCGTCGCAGGCCGAGACCAAGAGCTGGAAAAGCCGTGCCGGCGATGCCGCACGCCGCATCGCCGACATGGCGAAGCGCGAAAGCGAGATCGCCCGCGACCGCGAAGCGCTCGCCGGTCGTCCCGCCGCGCTGGAAGCCGATATCGCCGCTCTCGCCGCCCGGCACGACAGCGAACGCAGCGCCGCTGACGCGCTCGCCGCGACCGAGCGCGAAGCCGAGGCCGCGCTGCGCCGCTGCGAGGAGGCGGCGCGTATCGCTGGCGAAGCGCTCGCCGCGACCCGCGAGGCGCGCGCCGGGGCGCTGGCGCGCGCGGAAAATCAGGAGCAGCGCCGGGTGGAGCTGGGCCAGCTTTCGGGCGAACGCTTCGAATGCCCCGCGCCCGTGCTGCCGACCAAGGCCGGATTCGACAGCGCGACGGTGCGTGCGCCGCAGGAGGAAAGCGCGGCGCACGACAAATTGACGCTCGATCGCGAACGGCTCGGCCCGGTCAATCTCGTCGCCGAACAGGAACTCGCCGAGCTCGAAGCGGGCGCGGTCGGCAATGCCGCCGAGCGCGAGGAACTGGGGCTGGCGGTCAACCAGCTGCGCGGGTCGATCGGCACGCTCAACCGCGAGGGGCGGCAGCGGCTGCTCGCCGCGTTCGCGGCGGTCAACGGGCATTTCCAGCGGCTGTTCACCACGTTGTTCAACGGCGGGCAGGCGCATCTCGAACTGGTCGATTCGGATGATCCGCTCGAAGCCGGGCTGGAGATCATGGCGCAGCCGCCGGGCAAGCGCCTCCAGTCGCTCACCCTGCTGTCGGGCGGCGAGCAGGCGCTGACCGCCGTTGCGCTGATCTTCGGGCTGTTCCTCACCAATCCGGCGCCGATCTGCGTGCTCGACGAGGTCGACGCCCCGCTCGACGACGCCAATATCGAGCGCTTCTGCGACCTGCTCGACCGCATGACCCGCGAGACGCAGACGCGCTATCTGATCGTCACCCACAATGCGGTGACGATGAGCCGGATGCACCGCCTGTTCGGGGTGACGATGATCGAGCGCGGGGTCAGCCGGCTGGTCTCGGTCGACCTGCAGGGGGCGGAGACATTGCTGGCGGCGGAATAGCCTCTACCTTCCCCTTCTTCTCCCCTCCCTTCACCAGGGAGGGGAGCAAAAGGAAGGCGGCCCGGGGTAGTTCCTAAACCGTCACCCGCACCCTGTTCCGCCCGTCGCGCTTCGCCCCATACATCGCAAAATCCGCGCGGCGCAGGCTTTCGGCGATCGCGACGTCGCGATCGGCCGCGGCCAGCCCGATGCTGACGGTGATCGTCATCCCCGGCGCGACCGGATCGCTCAGCGAGGCGGTTTCCATGTCGGATCGCATCCGCTCGGCGACCTGCATCGCGATCCCGCGTCCCACCCCGGGGAGGTAGATGCCGAATTCCTCGCCGCCCAATCGCCCGATCAGGTCGCCGGTACGCGCCGAGCGGCGCAGCACCCCCGCCACTTTGCACAAGGCGCGATCGCCGACCTCATGCCCGTAACGATCGTTGATCGATTTGAAGTGATCGACGTCGAGCACCAATATCCAGCCACCGACGCTGCGGTGCTGCGGTTCGAGCCGTTCGAGAAAGGCGGTGCGGTTGAGCACCCCGGTCAGCGGATCGGTTTCGGCGGCATGCTTGAGCTGGACATGCACCGCCTCGAGCTCGGCATTGAGCCGGCGCAATTGCTCGCCCTGCCAGGCAAGCCGCAGCGAAACGAGAAACGAGACGCCGCCCGAACAGCAGGT
Source organism: Sphingomonas sp. (assembly GCA_017849555.1). Lineage (GTDB taxonomy): Bacteria > Pseudomonadota > Alphaproteobacteria > Sphingomonadales > Sphingomonadaceae > Sphingomonas > Sphingomonas lycopersici. The sequence continues at coordinate 2,818 of JAFIGU010000094.1, forward strand.
CGCAAAGGCCCAATAGACCGCCGGGACCTCCAGACCGGTCCAGCGCGACAGCAAATACATCGGCACCAGGGTGACGCCGAGAGAAAATGCCGCCCATCGCAAGGCTTTGCGAATCGCCCCCATGACCGCGACGTAGCATCATTATGTTTAATGCGCATGAACCATGTAACAGATCGTTGCATGGCGATCGGCGCAGGTTGACCCGCGCACCCGCCTCGCGCATGCGCGGCCGCTATGATCGAGAAGATACTCGCCGCGCTCGCGACCTTCGCCGTCACCGTCATTTCGGCGGGGGGCTATGGCGGCATTGCGCTGCTCATGGCGATCGAAAGCGCCTGCATCCCGCTGCCGTCGGAGATCATCATGCCCTTCGCGGGCTATCTCGTCTCGACCGGGCGGTTCGATCTGTATCTCGCCGCGACCGCCGGCGCGATCGGGTGCAACCTCGGCTCGATCGTCGCTTATGAGGCGGGCAAGCGCGGCGGGCGCCCGCTGGTCGAGCGCTGGGGTCGCTATCTGCTGATCGGGCCGGGTGAGCTCGACATGGCCGATCGCTTCTTCAACCGCTGGGGGCCGATCGCGATCCTCGTCGGGCGGATGCTGCCGATCATCCGCACCTTCATCGCCTTCCCCGCCGGGGTCGCGCGGATGCCGCTGATCCCGTTTCACATCTATACGTTCGTCGGCTCATGGCCGTTCTGCCTCGCGCTCGCCTGGATCGGGATGAAGCTCGGCACCGCGTGGAACAGCGACCCGCGGCTCAAGGCGTTCTTCCATCAGGCCGATCTCGCGATCGGCGCGGTGATCGTGATCGCCGGCGGGCTCTATCTGTGGCATCGGCTGCGCGGGTTGAAGAAGAACCCTCAGGAATAACCGCGCCGCGCGGCGAGCCGGCGCAATTCCTCGTCGCGCCCCGGCGCCAGCCGCTCGACGCGGCGCTGATAGGCCGCGACCAATGCCGCATCGGCATGTTCGGGCGAGCCCGAATCGAACGGCGGGTCGGGATCATATTCGAGCGCGAGCTGCACCATCCGCGCGTGTGCTTCGCCGCGGATCAGCGCCATTAGCCGAAAAGCGAAGTCGATCCCGGCGGTCACCCCGCCTCCGGTGACGCGGTTGCGATCGACCACCACGCGCTCCGTCACTGCGGTCGCGCCGAACAGCGGCAGCATATGGCGCTGCCCCCAATGGCAGGCGGCACGATAGCCCTCGAGCAACCCCGCCGCGCCGAGCACCAGCGAGCCGGTGCAGACGCTCGTCACCCATTGCGCGTGCGTGCCGACATGGCGCACCCAATCGATCGTGGCATCGTCGGCGATCGCGCCGTTGATCCCGAACCCGCCAGGAACGCACAGGATATCCGCCGTGGGCACCTCGTCGAAGGTCGCGGTGGGGAGGATCGCGAAACCCGCATCGGTCGGCACAGCCTCCAGCGTCGCGGCGACGAGATCGACATGCGTCCCCTCCCCCATCCGCGACAGGACCTGCGCCGGGCCGGTGAGATCAAGCTGGGTAACGTTGGGGAATAGCAGAAAGGCGATGCGCATCGGGTCTCGGCTCCTCTCGTCCTGCGAAGATCGCCCAGGCGCGCGGCGGGAGAAGGCATCGCGCTCCCTCGTGGTGCTCCACGACTGCGCCAGTCACGCGACAGGGCCGAGGTTAGCGGGAAACGGGGGCGCGGGCCAGCGCCTCATCACACCTGTCACCCCGGCCTTTAGCCGGGGTCCATCGGAGGCAAGCGCGGGGCAAGAGGTTCTGACGATAGAGCGTGCGGCACAATGGACCCCGGCTCAAGGCAGGGGTGACGGTGTGCAGTTGGTCAGGGAGCCGGTCCTTAGTTCGACAGATCCGGATTGGCTTCCTTGGCGCGCGCGCGCGATTCCGCCCTGGCGCGATTGGCGTTCTGGACGAAACAGCCAGTCGCGCCGCCCGGGCCGACCGTCGAGCAGCTACCCACCCCGGTGCCGCTGAGATCGTCCTGCCCCTTGATGCGCGCCGCCCAGGCGGCGTTCTCGGGGGTCACCTCGAAATTGCGCAATTCCTTCGGGATGCGGAATTGCTCCTCGGCCGAGCGCCGGACGCACACCGCGACCTCGGCGCCGTCCTTGTTGGTCGGGCAGCGCTGGTTGCCGTAGAGCGTGATGACGCCGTTGACCGGCGCCGCATGCGACACATCGGACTGAACGGTCTGCGGGCTGACGCGCGGCGCGCCGGGCAGCGCGACCTCGCGCGACGAGGGCGGCGGGATGATCAGCGGCGGCGGCGCCGGCTTGGCCGCGCCGGTCTCGGCCTGTTGCGCGGAAAGCGCGGCCGGGGTCAGCAGCAGGGCGGCGATGATCATCGTGCGGGGCAACATCTTTTTCTCCCGTCAGATACGCTTGGCGGTCGCGATCGCGAAGCGGCACCCCAACCGGATCGCGGCGGACAACAATGGATAGGCCGGCGCGTCCTCCGCCCCGCTGGCGAGCGCGGTCTCGCGATGCTCGACCTCCTCGGCCCGGAAGGTGCGGACTGCATCGGAAAGCTCGGGATCGTCGTCCCCCAGAACCCCGAGCTGCTCCTCATAATGTTTGTCGATCTCGGTCTCGACCGCGGCGGTGCAGGCCATCGCCGCCTCCGGCCCGATCGCCGCGGTCACCGCGCCGAGCGCGAAGCCCGCGACGTTCCAGAACGGCTGGAGCAAGGTCGGCCGCACCCCGCGCTCGACGATCAGCCGATCGAAAAAGGCGCGATGCCGCTCTTCCTGCAGCGCCATCCCGCTGATCTTGCGCGCGGCGGGCGAACGATGCCCCATGATCGCGAGCTGCCCGGCATAAATCCGCGTCGCGCCATATTCGCCCGCCTGATCGACGCGGATCATCGATGCGGTCGTGCGGCGACGATCTCCCGGCTTCCAGCTCACGCGCGCCTCCTGATGAGCCACGCGATCACCGCCGCGCCGCCCAATGAGAAGATCGCATTATAGCCCGCGAGCGAGATGCCGAACATCTTCCACTGCGCCGCGTCGCATCGCACCACCGGCGCGGCGAGGATCCGGCGCAGCATCTCGTCGGTGCTGATCCCGGCGCCGCTCACGCTGGTCGAGCAGGCAGTGATCCCCTGCCACCAATGATATTCGACCCCGGCGTGGAAGATGCCGATCAGCCCCGAGACCGCGATCAACGCGGCCGCACCCGCGATCAGCGTCAGCCGCACCGCGCGCCCCGGCACGACGAGCGCCAGCGCGGCGGCAACCACCGCGGCATAATGCGGCCAGCGCTGCCAATGGCACATCTCGCACGGCACGAGCCCGCCGATCAGCTGCGATCCCCAGGCGCCGGCGAGCAAGGCGGCGGGCAGCAGCAGCGCGAGCGCGCGGGCCTTGGTCTGCGACGGGGTCATCTGCGAATAGCTCATCTGGCGGGTCACTTGGCGGCAATGTCCTTCGGGTCTTTCCAGTCCTTCTGCACCGCCGCGGTGACGGCCGCCACCTGCGTCGGGCCGCCGAGCCGGGCGATCGCCTTGAGCGCGTACCACAGCTGGAAGTCGGTGATCTTTTCCTTCTTGAGCTGATCCACCGTCATCGAGAAGCGCGGATCCTCCTTGGTGTCTTCCTCGAGCACCTTGTTGTCGGTCTTGACCTCATTGATCAGGTGCCGGCGCAGATCGGCCTCGCGAAACACCGGGCGCGCCTTGTAATCGGGGTCGGACAGCTGCGGCACGGCGATATCGGGCTCGATCCCGCCCTCCTGCACCGAGCGCCCCGAGGGGGTGTAATAACGCGCGGTGGTGAGCCGCAGCGCGGTGGTCGGGCCGAGCGGGAGCAACGTCTGCACCGATCCCTTGCCGAAGGTCCGCTCGCCCATCACCAGCGCGCGGTGATGATCCTGCAATGCGCCGGCGACGATCTCGCTCGCGCTGGCGGTGCCCGAATCGGTCAGGATGATCACCGGCAGCCCGTGCGCGTCGTCACCCGGCTTGGCGAAATAGCGCTGGTTCTCGCGCGGATCGCGCCCGCGCTGCGAGACGATTTCGCCGTGATCGAGGAAGGCGTCGGACACGTCGATCGCCTGCGTCAGCAGCCCGCCGCCGTTCGAGCGCAGATCGATGACATAGCCCAGCGGGCGGTGCCCCAGCGCCTTGTCGATCGCGAGCAGCGCGGCGCGCGTGTCGGCGCCGGTCGTCTCGGAGAAGGTATTGATGTCGATATAGCCGACATCGCCCTTGATCTGCCATTTCACCGGACGCTGGACGATCACCTCGCGGGTCAGCGTCACGTCGATCGGCTTGTCGCGGCCGGGGCGGACGATGGTCAGCGCGATCTTGGTGCCCGGCTTGCCGCGCATCTGCGCCACCGCCTCGTCGAGCGTGCTGCCGTAGAGCAATTTGCCGTCGATATGCGTGATATAGTCGCCCGGCTTGAGCCCCGCCTTGGCCGCCGGCGTATCCTCCTGCGGAGCGATCACCTTGACCGCGCCGTCCTCCATCGTGACCGAGAGGCCGAGCCCGCCATAATTGCCCTCGGTCTGGATGCGCAGATTGTCGAAATCGCGCCCGTCGACATAGCTCGAATGCGGATCGAGCGCGGACAGCATCCCGTCGATCGCGCCGCGGATCAGCTGCTCGTCGGTGACCTTGTCGACATAATCCGCCTTCACGCGGTTATAGACGTCGAGGAACTTGTCCATCTGCTTGTAGGTGTCGGTATCGACCGCCGCCATCGCCCCGGTCGCGACCGGGACCAGCGCGATCGTCGCGACAAGAGCGGTGGCCTGAAACAGCTTGAACTTCATCTGGGCGTCCTGACGAGAGGGGGCGTTTTCACCCTAGCCCCATATCGCCGGGCGAGCAAAGCGCCAGCGCGACTGAATGGGGGATGAGCGACCTTTCGCTCCCCTTCTTCTCCCCTCCCTGGTGAAGGGAAAGGAAAAAGAAGGGCGTCGCCCGCTTCACCCGATCAGCGCGGTGATATCGACCGGCTGGCTGCGGCGGCGCAGTTCGACGGTCACCTGCGGCTCCTCGCGCGTCGGCGCCGTGCCGAGCGCGCGGCCCGCCGCGATCGCCTCCCCGCGCGTCACCGCGATCGCGCCGAGCCCGGTGACGAGCGTGCTCCACCCCGCACCGTGATCGATGATCACCGTGCCGCCGTAATCGCGGAAAACCCGCGCGAAGATCACCTTCCCCGCCGCCGGCGCGACCACCGGCGCGCCCGACGCGACCGCGAAGGTCAGCCCGCGCGCGCGCACGCCATTGTCGGAAACCTCGCCCAGCCCGGTCACCAGCCGCCCCGCGACCGGCAGGCGATACGCCGCCGGGATCGCGCCGGGCGTTCGGTCGACCCGCGGCGGCCCCGGCAAGCGTTCCAGCGCAGCAAGCGTCTGGCGATCGTCGCCGATCGCGGTCATCCGATCGAGCAGGTCGCGCGCCTCCTCACCCATCGCGATCGCGCGGTCGGCGGCGGCGCGCGCATCGCGGTCAAACCGCATCGCGGCCTGATCGTGGCTGGCGCGCAACGCCGCGAGCCGCTGGCGCTGGACGACGAGATCGGCGCGCCCGTCGCGCAGCCCCTTGGCCGCCGACGCCGCGGCACGCTCGAGCCGGCGCGATTCGGCCAGCGCCGCGCGGACATCGGCCGCGCGCGCGTCGATCACCGGCGTGGTCGCCGCGAGCGCGGCGCGGACATGCACCATATCGCTGATCGACCCCGGCTGCGCCACCGCAACCACCGCCGGCCGCCCGGCAAGCGAAGCGAGCGCGGCGAGCAACCGCGCGACCGGCTCGCGCTTCCGCGCGAATTCCGCGCGCTGCTGTTCCTGCAGCCGTTCGACGATCGCGACGCGCGCCTCGGCCGCCGCCAGATCGGCCTCGGCCCGGGTGATGCGCGCCGCCATTCCCTGTTCCTGAACGTGGAAACGCGCCGCGGTGTCGCGCTCGGCGGCGGCCTGGCGATCGAAGGCGGCGGCGCGGCGGGTCGCCTCGGCGGCGGCGGCCTTGGCCTGCGCCAGCCGCGCCCGTGCGATCGCCAGCGCATCCTGCGCCGGCGCCGACGCGGCGAGCAGCGTTCCGGCCAGCACGGTGGCTGTTACCGCAAATACCCTTGTGCCCCCGCGAAGGCGGGACCCCAGACTGGGTCCCCGCCTTCGCGGGAGCACAAGGGAAGGCGTACCAGCCTCCAAAGC
>JAFIGU010000095.1 GCA_017849555.1 Sphingomonas sp.
CGCACTGTCATCGAGCAACTGCCCCGCTGGCTAACCCACTACAATGAGGTCCATCCGCACAAGGCGCTAGGCTACCGATCACCCCGCGAGTACATCACCCAAACCCGCGAGGCCTCGTCAGGCAATTAGGGGGCAACGACACCCCCCGAGCGCGGTGCTCCTCTCGCCATTTTCGACCCGCTCCCCAAGGCACTATGAACGGATACGTAAAAATGGAAAGTTAAGTCCAGTTCTTCGTGGGCGCTCAGGGTCTCTCCAAAATGAATGGATCGGAGGTGCATGGGGCGGGCAGGTTACGCGCCCGGTAGAATTGCCTATGTCGGGGATCGAGTTCCGGACTCGGCGGCCGGAAACACATTGGGGGAAGCATGACGACGGTTTCGTCGCTGAGCGAGTTCATCGAGGCGATCTTGGGGCGGACCGCGGATCCGTCCAGGATCGTGACCTATCGCGGCCACGGAAACGCCGGCTACACCCTCTCGCCGTCGATCTTCCGAAAAGCGGTGACGCGCGAGAACGAGCACTTACTGCTGCGCGAGCTGGTCGCCGCCCATCCGGAAGACTTCGTTACGGACGCCAGCGCGCTCGAGATGCTGGTCCGGATGCAGCACTACTCGTTGCCGACGCGGCTGCTCGACGTCTCAATGAACCCGCTGGTGGCCCTCTACTTCGCATGCGAAAGCGTCAAGAGACGGGTGACCGTGCCCGGATCCGGCAAGAGGACTAGGTCCGTGGAGGCGGACGGCCAGGTCGTCGCCCTTGCGGTCGGTCGCGCGCGCATCCGCTATTTCGACAGCGATCAGGTGAGCTGCATCGCGAACCTCGCCAGGCTCCGATACGATCTCAAGGAGAAGATCGACACGTCCCTCCCTCAGGACAGTTTCAATGCCGAGCTGCCAATCAAGCGGCTGCTTCATTTCATTCGGCAGGAGAAGACGGGATTCGAGCCGGAGATCGTGCCGTCGGATCTCAACGACATCGTCCTGGTGAAGCCGAAGCAGAGCAATAAGCGCATCCTGGCGCAATCCGGAGCCTTCTTCGCCTTCGGCCTTACTTCGGAGCTGACCGACAGCAATCGAGTGGGCATCCGGGTGGAGCGGATCACCGTCGTTGGCGATCGAAAGGCCAAGATCCTCGATGAGCTCGACAAGCTCGGAATCAACGAGAAAACCCTGTTCCCCGAGATCGAGCGGGCGGCCCGCTACCTTACCGGCAGCCTGTCCACCGGCATCACGGCCTCGAAGCTAATCTCCGCCTCGCACTGAACGCTGAAAGAGCTGTCATTCCAGCACGCCCGGCAGCAACGCTCTTGGCCGGGCGTCGCGCTGATATCGTCCGCTCGCGCCAAGGCCGGCATCTTCGTCGTAGAGGACCTCGGCGACGTGGGTAGAAAACGGCGCGCCATCGTGAAGGCTTGGCAGATGCCGAGGCGCGGGCGAGAACGAGGTCGACGGTTTTCATGACAAATCAGTTATTTGACTTCCCATCGGCTATTCTGGCCGATCGGGCATCTTAGGAAGACCGCTTGTAATTCAGCCAAGCGGATCGCGTCGTTCAATTTGGTAGAGTGTGGTCTCGCCTACACCCTGGGTGAATCGATTGGCATCGAATGTCGCGGGCGCCACGTACCAGACCTCGTTCACAGGAAGGATTGAGCTCAGGATCGCTGCCGCTGTTGCCTGGATCTTGTTGCCCGTCAGGCCGAGTTCGAAATTAAAGCCGCCATCGACATACCAGCTTTGATGAGTGCGCGCGATGATCGACAGGATCGCCTCAAGATCGGAAGCATCTGCGGAAACCAACTCACCCGCCCGGCTTTCTTCCAGCGCCACTCGCCCCGCCATCTCGGCAACCTTGGCACGGGCTGTGTCGGCCGCGTCGACCATAAGTTCGACCGCGTCATATTCTCGGGCCTCCATCAGATGCAGTATGCGCTCATGCTTGGCAGAGGCGAATGCGCACAACCCGCGCTTGCGCGTTCCGTCGCTCTCGGTCGTGAGCAGCGAAATCGGGCTATACGGTCCCTGTTCCCCAGTCAGCACCGACTTGAGCGCGGCGAGCGTCTCGTGCCGATTATAAGATGCATGCGCGTCGAGCACCGCCTGCAGTTCGGCTTCGTTTGGCGAATATCGTTCAGCTGCGGTGTAGGCGATCGTCAGTGACCGACGATCCAACAAGCCGGAGCGCACCATTTTGAAAAGGGCCGGCTTAGCGAGCCCGGTGATGTCAACCACCACTTCGCCTTCGAGCTTGGGCAGCGTCCCGCTTCGCACCGCATCATAAGGCAGCTCTTCGACCACGATACCTTCGCTTGCGGCCTTCGCCAGCATACCGTCCGCGTGTCCCGGTATTGCGTAACGGGCGGCCAAGATTCGTTTCGGCCGCGTGGCACTGAGCAGTCGGTCGAAGGATATCGGCGTGCGATCCTCAAATCCCAGGCCGATCAAGAGGGTATCGACGACGCTGGGCATTCCGGCGAGCTGGAGGCGTTTAACCGAGGGCATCTCGAGCGCCGAGAGAACGATCGGCTCGGCGTCTGCATCTTGAACAGGCGACGTGTCGGGGAACATCAGCTGCACCGGTGGTATTCGGACGAATTCACGCGGCCGCTCGACCGATGGCACCGAGGCTTCCTCGGCCTCATCCCAAGAATCCGACGTGGCCAAGTTGCGAAGAAGGATTTCCTTTCCGGCCTTGGGCTTGCGAAGCCACTCCTCCAAACCCTCTCCGGAGAGTTCAAACCGATCGCGTTCTGCGAGCCCGATCGAATTCACCAAGCCATAGAGCTTGCGATAGGAAAGCTGGAACTGCTGCGTGGGATTAGAGTCGCGCGTCTTCGTGCGCGGCGCCGCGCCGGTAAACACGAAGACGCCCGCATCGACAAGTTCGCGAAGCCGCGCCATCTGTTCCTCGACGTCGCCGGACGTGATCCTCACATAGATCGAGGTGTACTGCCGCAATCGCTTCGACCCAGGGTCTTTGCCCGACTGCATCAGCAAATGGTAGGACGCCTCAGCGAAGCTCATCGCCACCGCCTTCAAATCGCTGTCGCGACGATCGAGATGGTAGAGGTAGCGCGCGCAGAAGTCTTGAAACGCGGCGCTCTGATGCTGCGCCGGTACGGGCAGCTCCTTGCTTCCGCGCGCAATAATAGCCTGATAAATCTGGATCACGCTTCCGATGTCGCCGACACATACACCCGTGAGTGCGCTTAACCCGCGATAGAGCTTCTTGCGGTCACCGGACGTCGGCTGGGTGCTGACGATGCCGCGGGCGATGGACTCGAGATCGATGTCGCCGAGTACATCCTTCGGCTCGGCGTTCGGGTGACCCGGATTGAAGCGCGAACGCGCCAGAAGGATCGCGTTGACGAAATCCCTCCCCCCACCCGGTCGCTTCAGCCGCTCATATACTTCAGCGCCGAGATCGAAGGTTTGGAAGTCGCGCCCCGCAGCGGCCGGGTGCAACTCACCAGGCGATTTGAGCGTGAGGAAGATCGTTTGTGCTTCGGAGGTCAGCTTGAACGCGCAGTCGGCGTGCTGGAAGATGAGAGCCGACAGCAACTCTTCGATCCGACTTGTGTCGAGATAGCGTGTCGATACGTCGTCAAGCAGGAACAACACCTGCGCGTTGCGCCAGACCACGGCGGAAGCGCGAACAGCTGACGCGAGATGGGGAAATGCGATGGCAGGTGTGGTTGCGATGCGATATTCGCTGTCGACCCTGCTGAGCCGAACCAAAAGGTCAACGAGCGAGCGCTCCAATTGCTCGATCGTCGCCGGCTCCGGGATGAGGGGCGCCGGTTCGAGCACTTCAGCAACCGCTCGCGCAATCGCCGCTGCGGCATCTGGCTCGACGGCGGCTGGATCGAGGTCATCGAGATGCGCCAAAGCACGCGCCGCTGCTGCGGCGTACGCAACCACCAACCGCGCGAACAACTGCTCGGCGGATGGTCGAACTTCGTCCTTTCGTATTGGTATCAGCCGCTGTGCCGAGACGAACAGGCCCACGTATTTGTCCTGCCCGATGCGCTGAAGAGCGTCTGCCTCGCTCTCTCCCGACCGTACTGCAGCGCGCGCATGGAACTGAACTGAGTGGAGCAGCATCGTCTTGCCGCACCCCCGCATCCCGGTCATGACCAAGGGACCGGGAGCACTCACGCGGTCGACCCAGGTGTTCTCGGGATCGACGAGCAGTTGCGGGACGTACCATGCGTCCATCGTCTGCGCGTTGTAGGACTCTTCAAATCGGCGCAGCACGAGATTCTCGCGCCAGGGGCGCCACGGTTCCGCGACCTTATGATATTCGGTGCGAATCAACCGAACCATGTCCTCGGCTGAGGGAGGGCGCTGATTTTCGGTCGTCGCAGCTAGCGACTGCGCGATCCCGAGAAGCTTGAGCGCGACGCGTTTGTCGAGATCGGCAGCCTCCTCGCCGTCCAGGAGCAGGCGCTCGGCCATGCGCTGTAGATGTTCGCCGATCCAGTGAATGTCGCCGACGTGGATGCCTCCCGAACGACGGTCGGCCGCCACCGATCCCAAATCGATCGCCTTCGCCCGCAAACCGGGTTCTATCGCATCGCCTCGGCGCCAGGCTGCCTTCGGCAGCTGTTCGACGACGATATTCGCGGCGTGCAGGTCGTTGTGGTGCTTGAGGCGAAGCTCGAACTCATCGCGCATCCTGAATAGGTCGCATGCGATCTGCGCAGCCTGCGCAGCGCCGAGGGGCAGGTGGCCCGACAAATACTCTTCCAGCGGCTCCCCATCGACATACGCCAGTTCCACAACATGGCACGGAAGCACCGTACCTCCGAAGTCGATGTCCGCATCGAACATATCCTCCACGCCCACGATGAACTCCGCACCTGCGGCGACCTCTGCGTGGCGGCGAACCTCTTCCTCAAAGTCTTTGCCGAACTTCTCGTACATCGCCCTCGGAGTGACTTTGAGCACACGTTGCGGGCGGATCGGACCGGAGCGCCGCCCGACGAACGCAGCTCCGTAAAAGCCCCGCCCAAGGGGCCGTTCGACCTCGAACTTGTCGATCTTGGTGGGCGCCGAAGTCAGCGGGAATCCGTATTCCTTGCCGCAGGTCGGACATTCGTCCGACAGCCGCTTGCGTGAATAGTCGTTGGAGGGGCAGTTGAAGCAGCAATATTTCCCACTTTCAGACATTCACACACTCCATCGCCACAGGCGGCGAGCCAGTCGGCGTCGCGTCGATCGTAATCGCACTCCGCAGCGCGGCCTCAAAAGTCCGCCTCGTAGCCTCCGGGCAACGAATAGACAGTAGCTCTTCCCCGGGCTCGACACGATCGCCGGGCCGGGCCCGAAGAAACAGGCCGGCATCGTCAGGATAGCCGGGCGACGTACCCTGCGCTTGCATGACCGCGGTGCGGATTTTGTCGAGATCGTAGCGAACATGTCCCGTCGTGTCAGCAACGAGTGGGCGATTATGACAAACTGCAATCTCGTCGGCATATTTCCGAAATGCGTGTTCGGTCCCGCCCTGCGCTTCAATGTTGCGAATGGCGGCCTTAGACATTCCCCTGCGATCGAATTCTGCCGGGCCGCCGACCGCTGACACCATCGAGGCGCAGGCCTCGACATGCTCGGCAAGCCAAGCATTTTCGTCGCCATCCAGAACAAGCTTGAGGGCAAGCAACGCTTCCCCACGACCGACGAACGGCTGAAATGGTCGGCTCGCGTCGGTCAAGAGGCAGACTGGCTCCATGCGGAGAATGCGCGCCACTTCGCAAAATTTTCGGGAGGCCTGCCTCGCTTCGGAGAAATCGGAGCCGAAGTTGCCGTGGCTCGCCACTCTCACCTCCAGGCCGACCCGCTTGACCCCCATCGCGACTTTTTTCGACAATAAGCTGGCGATTGCGAGATCGGGGACAGCCTGGGCTCCGACCTGTTGTCGATATCGGAAGAGTGCTGCGTCCGCCGGTGCGAAGGTACCGCCGGCATCGACATGGACGTAGTTGCAATTCGCAAGCAGTCGGCCGGCTGCCGCGGCGTCAAGTGCTGTCCGGTAGCCGGGAATTGTTCCGAGCACGTCGATACCACCAGCTGGGCGGCCTGGCACTCCCAGTTTCGGCACCAGCCATCCGGTCGCGACGAGCATTGGAGGGCATAACAGGGTCGAAAGGCTAGTCGGGCCTCCCGTCGAAGCGATATCCGCCGTAGTGGCATCTCCAAGATTAAGCTGACTGCCGGAGGCGGCAAGCTGGAGGGCCAGCTCGGCAATCTGTTCGAGATTAAGGCCGTCGAAAACTGCCGTGCGGACTACTTTTTCGAAACGATGCATTTGCTACTCTCGTATATCTCAAGCGCAGCGATGCAACCGCCTAAGAGCAGTCCCGCAGAGTGCCTCTCCGCCATGATAGCGATCGATGCCATTTATCATGCGGAGAAGGGCGCAGATGCGCTTCGCGCGGTTGAGGAGGACATGGCACCTCCCGCCCCGGCAACTATCTGAGGTATCACTTTCCCTGCCGCGAATAGGTGTCATACGGCCAAAGCAGAAGGTAAGACGGAACAAATGGGGAATATTCGATTGCCTTCATGGCCTGCCGATGCCAATGGGAGCCGTTGAGGTTGGAGACGTTTAGGCATGCAGATTCGACCGGGGGCCCGCTGGTGAAGCGCCTGCTCGCCTCCCTCTTGGGATCCCGGCAAGCGCCAACGATCGAGGTCGCGAAGCGAGTTGCCCCGACGGGACGCGTCGGACGCGTCAGGGTTGGGATAATCACGATCATTGAGGAAGAATTCGAGGCCGCGAAGTCGATCTTCGGGTTGAACCACAACATTCCCGGGACGCCCTACTTCGTGGATTGCGACCAAGGCATAAGGGAGTGGGACTTGGCTCTGATCCAGGCCTCGGACCGCTCCAACGTGCCCATATCTGCCGATGCCACCGATTTCATGGAGGACCTGCGTCCGCAGGTGATGATCCTGCTGGGCGTCGCGGGCGGCCTTTGTGATGACAAAAACCAAGGCCGGGACGGAATTCGTACCGGCGACGTCGTGTTCGCTGACCAGGTCAATTACGTAGAGTTCCTCAAGATCGACAATAACGCCGCCAGGGTTCGCAGCTACGCTATCGACCATCCGTCGGAACCCCTGCGCAAGAACGTATGCGCGCCGATCTCAAAGACCTTCAGCATTCGCGACGCGCTGGACGCGGACCACCAGCCCCCGGATGCGGGCGCCCCATGCAAGATCCACGTGGGCGGAATTGTGTCTGCCGAGAAGGTGTTGGGGGACGTCCACAGCCCCGTGCAGAAGCAGTTGCTCGAGCCCTTCGACAAGCCACTTGCAGTTGACATGGAGTCCATCGGGATGGCCAGGGCCGTCTGCCACGGGCGGGGATCGTTCTGGTACCACCCTCGCTATGTGATCATCAGGGGCATCTCGGACCTGGTTGCCGACGGGGAAAACAACGAGCAGCGCGCACAATGGAAGTCCTTCGCCGCGCACGCCGCCGCGCTGGTAGCAAGGCAGTTCGTCCAGACCCTCCCGCTCGATATTGGAGGGAATTGACATGCCTCAGCTCAAGCCAGAGGATTTTCGCGAACAGGTCGTCGCCTTGGCGCGCAGCCTCGCCGCCTCGTGGAAGGCGCATGAGCCGGCATTCTCACTCCTCACTCGCTGGTCGCGGTCCTACGACAGCATCTTCGCGGGCGAGCTTGGTGTAACGCTTCGCGAGGAGGAGGTTCTCGACCACTCGCTTTCCACAGGACGGGCAATCCTGTCTGGTCGTGGCGGGGATGGAAAGACCTGGTTGCTACGACGCCTGTTCAGGCGCGCGATCGATGCTGGCATCGTGCCGGTATTCATCGACCTGAAGCAGTGGACAGGCGCGGACTACGAGGGCTGGAGGGAATGGACCCAGGACCATGTCGGGGCTGGCGCAGACTTTCTTGTCCGCCGCTTTTCAGGGCTTGGGCTCGGCATCATCGACCTTGATCGCCTGCCGCCCAACGTTCGCAAGATCATATTCGTGGACGGCCTGAACGAGATTACCGCCAAGGCTGGCCTGGAAGTACTTACGGTGCTCGACGAGATCGTGGCGTACTACATGAATACCTCGGTCATCGTCGTGGATCGCCTCGTCCGTAGGGATCTACCGAGCCCGACCCGGTGGTGGATTGGAACGCCACTGCCGTTGGCTTCTGACGAGATCCGCCGGCACTTGCCCAAGGATGCTGCTGTGGTCGAGAATGACCTGCGGTCCTCGCCATTCTTCCTTGATGCAGCATTGCGATCCGGAGCCTCCGGCGGGGGGCGTGTGGCGATGCTGGATCGGATGGTTCACGAGCACTTCGGGCTTACCGATGCCGAGGTTGGGACAGTCGCCGAAGCTTGCTTTGCCGCATACTCCGCTGCACGATCCCGGATGTTCGACGTCGTGGCGTTTGGGGAGAAGGTCGGCCAACCCATCCTCGACAAGCTGGAGCAATCCGGCGCGATCAAGATCGACGGCACGAACGGTTTCTTCCAGCACCACATCGCCCATGACTTCCTTGCCGCAACGCATGTCGCGCGACTGGATTCAGCGCTCTGGACGCCAGGGCTTTTCCGGGAGCTAAGCTTCGATGCCAGTTCGTTCGACGCAGTCGAGCTGGCGTTCGAGCAGCTCGCGGAGAGGCCCGCGGACTTGTTCCTGCAGAAGCTCTATGACTGGAACCTCTATGCAGCCGGCTACGCTCTCGCGCAAAGGCGACAAGGCGACACGCCGGTGGGCGCCGAGATGCGGACTGTGATCCTCGCCATGCTCGGCGACAAGTGCTTCGACCCTGTCATTGCCACTCGCCAGCGCGCAGCGGACGCCCTGCGCCTTATGCAGATCCAGGCAGCAGTCCCGTTTCGACAGGCGACGACCCTCGCCGAGCTTTGCGCCGTAGTCGATGCCATCGGCTCCGATGTTCCTTGGTTCAACGAATGGAAGGAAGTGTTTCGCATATCCGAGACACAGGCCATTGAGCCAGCAACACTGGCGAAGATCATCGAAGACAACTCCATCCTCGGCTGGACCGTGGCGAACGTCGCCAAGAGGGTCGTCGACCGCGACTGGATCTTGCCCCAGCTGGCCCAATGGCTTGCTGATTCTCCCAACGCAACGGTCAGGTGGAGGATCGCCCACGTACTCGGGGCAGTACCGAGGCAAGAGGCGCTTCATTGCCTCCAAGAGCTGGTCGACAACGATCCCGACGAGGACGTTCGCTATGGCGCGACAAGGTCGCTGGTCGAGCTTGCCACCATCGCGGGTCCGGAGCTTAGGGAGCAGGCGAGGACCGCGATCGCCGTGCGAGCGCAGTCAATCTCGAGGTCCGACCGGATTGCGCGTGAACTGAGGTCAAGCCTGCTTGTGGACCCCTCGATCGCGCCCGCTGGCTGGCTGTTCTTCGTGCAGGCTTGCGTGCAGGCGCTATTCCTCGCGACCGAGCGCCTCAGGGAACGGGACTTGTGGCGCGGGTGCCTGAACGAGGCGGAGAAACTTTACGCCCCGGTACCCGTAGCGGTGGGGGGCGAGCTTCATGGCTGACTGGGACCAGAGGTTCATGGAGCTGGCTGGCTTCGTCGCTGGCTGGAGCAAGGATCGGAGCCGTCAGGTCGGCTGCGTGATTGTGGCCCCGGACAACAGCCTCCGATCCATTGGGTTCAACGGGTTCCCGCGCGGCCTAAATGATGACCACGACCACCGGCATGAGCGGCCGGCCAAGTACTTCTGGACTGAGCATGCCGAGCGGAATGCCATTTATGCGGCTGCCCGCAACGGGATCCCCCTCGCTGGCTGCCGCATGTACCTTCCGTGGTTTCCCTGCGTAGACTGTGCCCGGGCTATCGTGCAGGCAGGCATAGCGGAACTCGTTAGCCTGGCTCCGGACTTCTCGGACCCGCAGTGGGGCGAGGGATTTCGTGTGTCTGTCGATCTCCTGGAGGAAGCAGGCGTCGCTGTTCGCTTCATTTCTACGCCCTAGCGAGATCGCTGGAGCGTCCGCCAGCATTGGCTGCGGCAATGCGGTGGCAAGAGACCTGAATCTTATCGTTCGTGCGTGTCGGGCCCTTTCAGGCAGTTGCCTGTGTGGCGTTGCTCTTGGCGACTTCGTAAGCCAATGATTTTAATGTGAAATCGAACACTTGATGGCGACCCGGAAAGCTCGTCCGACACTCAATTTTAATGCTGCCAAATCCTCCAGATCCCGTCGCCGCATTCTCCCAGTGCGCGTGGCGAAGCGCTAATTGGCTTTCTCGGTCAGCTCGAAGTGAGTGGCCCTAAAAAGGCTCGGGCCGTCACCGAACGTGTTCTGACCTTTTCCCCGCAAACCGGCGAGACTTAGGTCTGAGCTCGCAAGCTTGAAACTGATGCGGGCGGAGGCCCGTATGACACCCACCAAGCTTCTTATTGGCCAGATCTTGGTCGTCTTCGCGATCGTGCTCGCCGGCATTTGGTTCGCGACGCAATGGGCGGCTGCAGAGCTCGGTTATCAGACCGAACTTGGCGCGCCCTGGGCAGTGATCGATGGCATTCCAGTCTATCAGCCGTGGGCGATCTTTCTCTGGTGGTATCACTTCGACGCTTACGCGCCGCATGTCTTCGATCGCGCTGGCGCGATCGCGGGTGCCAGCGGTTTCGTGGGGTGCGGCGCAGCCGTCGCCGGCTCACTATGGCGCGCGCGACAGCGCCGCAATGTGGCGACTTACGGCTCGGCGCACTGGGCTTCCCTTCGAGAGACCAAGGCCGCTGGCCTTTTCAGCGACGACGGCATCTTTCTCGGCCGACTGGGCGAGCGCTATCTCCGGCATGACGGCCCCGAACACGTCATGGCGTTCGCGCCAACGCGGTCCGGGAAGGGAGTCGGTCTCGTCGTGCCGACCCTTCTCGGCTGGTCGGGATCGACCGTCATCCACGACATCAAGGGGGAGAACTGGCAGCTGACAGCGGGTTGGCGCGCGCGCTTCTCGCACTGCCTGCTGTTCAACCCGACCGATGCCCGCTCCGCGCGCTACAATCCGCTGCTCGAGGTCCGTCGTGGCGCCGATGAAGTGCGGGACGTCCAGAACATCGCGGACATCCTCGTGGACCCGGAAGGCGCACTGGACCGGCGAAACCACTGGGAAAAGACGAGCCATTCTCTCCTCGTCGGCGCGATCCTGCACATCCTCTACGCCGACGCCGAAAAGACGCTCGCACGTGTAGCAACCTTCCTGTCCGACCCGCAGCGGCCTTTCGTCGCGACGCTGCGCGTGATGATGACGACCAATCATCTCGGGACGACCGACGCGCCGGCGGTCCATCCGGTCGTCGCATCGGCGGCGCGCGAACTGCTCAACAAGAGCGAGAACGAGCGGTCGGGCGTGCTCTCCACGGCGATGTCGTTTCTCGGCCTCTATCGTGATCCGACCGTGGCTGCGGTGACCGCTGCATCCGACTGGCGCATCGCCGACTTGGTCGAGGGCGACCACCCCGTCTCGCTATACCTCGTCGTGCCGCCCTCCGACATCAGCCGCACGAAGCCGCTGATCCGGCTGGTTCTCAACCAAATCGGGCGTCGGCTCACCGAGCATCTCCACGCCGAGAACAAGCTTGGCCGCCATCGCCTGCTGATGATGCTCGACGAGTTCCCAGCGCTCGGCCGCCTGGATTTCTTTGAGACGAGTCTGGCCTTCCTGGCCGGCTACGGGGTCCGCACCTTCCTGATCGCGCAGAGCCTCAACCAGATCGAAAAGGCATATGGCGAGCACAACGCGATCCTCGACAACTGCCATGTCCGGGTAGCGTTTGCGACCAACGATGAACGCACCGCCAAGCGTATCTCCGACGCGCTCGGCACGGCCACCGAACAGCGCGCGATGCGCAACTATGCCGGCCACCGGCTCGCTCCCTGGCTCGCCCATGTCATGGTCAGCCGTCAGGAGACCGCGCGGGCACTGCTGACGCCCGGCGAGGTCATGCAGCTGCCGCCGGTGGACGAGCTTGTCCTCGTCGCCGGGCATGCGCCGGTGCGCGCGAAGAAGCTGCGTTACTATGAGGACCGCACGTTCAAAGCGCGCATCCTTCCTCCACCGGCGCTCGACAGCGGACGCTATCCCGATCTTCCAGCGGCGCGGTGCGACAACTGGCGCGATCATGTCCGAGGTACCGACGCTCGTCTCGGCGAGATCTCGGACGAGAGCGGGGAGGAGATTGGCGGCGGCCTCGAGCAGGTTCGGCATCCTGCCCACGAAGTCGAACAGGCAACAGCTGTCGACTTGTCGCCGGCAGATGCGTTGGGCCTCGGCGACGACGAAGGCGATACCGCCGCCGACAAGCGCGCAATGGACCAAGCCCGATCGCTGGCCGCGTCGCGTACCGTTTACGCCATCGATTCCGCATCGTCGCGTCCCGACGATCTTCAGCTGGACTTCTGACCATGGTCGAAAAGATCCGCCATCAGCTGTTCCTCCCCAAGCCGCTTAGCGACAGGCTCGAAGCGCTTGCGGCGAAACCGGGCGCATCGAAGTCGGCCATCCTCGTCGATGCGCTGACAGCCTGGCTCAATCGCCGCGGCGCATCTGAGCTCGACGATCGCTTCGGACTGCGGCTCGATCGGATGTCGACCGCGCTCTCCCGCATCGAGCGCGATGGCCATGTCATGCTCGAGACAATGGCTCTGTTCGTTCGGTTCGAACTCTCGATCCAGGCGCCGCTCGCCGATGGCGATCAGGCTGGTCGCGCGGTCGGTCGCGAGCGGTTCGAGGCGTTCGTCGCGCAGGTCGGCAGGCAGGTCGCTGCCGGTAAGCGCACCATCGCCACGGAGCATGACCGATGAGTGGATCGCTTGCCCGCGACCGCCGCCGCGCGATGCTACGCACCGCCATGGGGCCGGACATCGCCCTGGCGCTCGCCGACGCTCACGTCGTCGAAATCATGGTCAACCCGGACGGCGCGCTTCGGCTCGACCGCCTGGGAGAAGGCCGGGTCGATACGGGCGTCAGGATGGAGCCAGATCAGGTCGAGCGCATCATCCGCCTCGTCGCCAGCCACGCTCGCGCCGAAATTCATGGAGATCGGCCGATTATCTCGGCGGAGCTGCCACCTTATGCCGAAGGCCGCGCCGGTGAACGCTTCGAAGGCGTGCTCCCGCCGGTCTCGACGGGGCCGTGCTTCTCGATCCGCAAGCCCGCCGAGCGACTCCACACGCTGGACGACTATGTGGCCGACGGGATCATGACGGCGGCGGCGGCGGATGCCCTGCGTGCCGCCGTGACGCAGCACTTCAACATCCTTGTCGCCGGCGGCACGAGCTCGGGCAAGACCACGCTCGCCAACGCGCTGCTTGCCGAGATGGGGCGGGTCGATGCCCGGGTGATCCTCATCGAGGACACACGTGAGCTGCAGAGCCCGCTGCCCGATACCGTCGCCCTGCGGACGCGCCCCGGCGTGGTGTCGATGACCGACCTGGTCCGATCGACCATGCGGCTCCGGCCTGATCGCATCATCGTCGGCGAGGTTCGCGGCCCCGAAGCCCTCGACATGCTCAAGGCCTGGAACACCGGCCACCCGGGCGGGATCGCCACCGTCCACGCGAACAGCGCGATCGCCGCCCTCTACCGGATCGAGCAGCTCGTCCAGGAGGCCGTCATCACGGTCCCCCGCCAGCTGATCGCGGAAGCGATTGACATAATCGTCTTCATCGCCGGCCGCGGCACCCAGCGCCGGATCGCCAGCATAGCGCGGGTCGGACCACTCGACCCCGACACCGGCGCCTACCCCCTCACCGAGCTTCTCGCCCCCCGCAACCAAGGAGATTAATCATGACTGTCATCAGGATTCCTGACCGCCGCACCACCTTCATTGCCGGCGCCGTCATCGGCCTCGGACTGGCGATCGCCACCAAGGCGCACGCCGCCGGAACCGGGATGCCGTGGGAACAGCCGCTGCAGCAGGTGCTGGATTCAGTCCAGGGTCCCGTTGCCAAGATCGTGGCGGTGATCATCATCATCGTCACCGGCCTGACCCTCGCCTTCGGCGAGACCGCCGGGGGCTTCCGCCGTCTGATCCAGATCATCTTCGGCCTGTCGATCGCCTTCGCGGCATCGAGCTTCTTCCTGAGCTTCTTCAGCTTCGGCGGCGGAGCGCTGATCGCGTGAGCGAGCATATCGAAGGTTTCGAGGTTCCCATCCACGGGAGCCTCGGAGCGCCGATCCTCCTCGGCGGTGCCCCGCGCGGCCTCGCGATCGTCAACGGGACGCTCGCGGCGGCGATCGGTCTCGGTCTCCAGCAATGGATCGCAGGGATCGTCGTCTGGGCGGTCGGGCACAGCATCGCGGTCTTCGCGACCCGTCGCGACCCGGCCTTCGCTCCCGTCCTGATCCGTCACCTAAGACAGAAGGGCTATCTCGCATGCTGAGCCTGCGTGAATACCGCCACGGCGCCGATCGTCTTGCCGACCATCTTCCCTGGGCCGCACTGGTGGCGAAGGGTGTGATCCTCAACAAGGACGGCAGCTTCCAGCGGACGCTGTCGTTCCGCGGACCCGATCTCGAAAGCGCGACCGAGGCGGAGCTCGTATCCGCCTGCGCCCGGGCAAACAATGTCCTCAAGAGGTTCGGCACCGGCTGGGCGCTGTTCTTCGAGGCCGAACGCAGGGACGCTCTCGGCTATCCGGGCAGCGCGTTTCCGGACCCGGTCTCATGGCTGATCGACGAGGAACGACGCGGGCGCTTCGAGGCGGAAGGCGCCCATTTCGAGAGCCGCTACCATCTTACCCTCGTCTGGCTTCCTGCGGCGGACGGCGCTGATGTGGCGGGCCGATCGCTGGTCGACCGCCCCGATGCGGCGGAAGGCCGCGACTGGCAGGCTGCGCTGGCGACCTTCGTCGCCGAGACGGACCGCGCGCTCGATCTGTTCGCCGCCTTCATGCCGGAGGTCCGCGCGCTCTCGTCCGACGAGACGCTGACCTATCTGCACGGCACCATCTCGCATCGGCATCACCGCGTCTCCGTGCCCGAGACGCCGATGTACCTCGATGCGCTTCTGGCGGACACGCTGCTGGTCGGCGGACTGGAGCCGAAGCTCGGCGACCGCCATCTGCGCACGCTTACGCTCGTCGGCTTTCCCAACGTCAGCCGGCCCGGAATCCTGGACGCGCTCAACGAGGCGGATTTCGCCTATCGCTGGGCCACGCGCTTCATCGCGCTGGACAAAACGGACGCGACGAAGCTCCTGACCAAGCTGCGTCGGCAATGGTTCAACAAGCGCAAGTCGATCACCGCACTGCTGCGCGAAGTGCTGTACAATCAGCCCGCCCAGCTCCTCGACAGCGACGCGGACAACAAGGTCGTCGATGCCGATCTTGCCCTTCAGGCGCTCGGCGGTGATCACGTCTCCTTCGGCTATCTGACCACGACCATCACGGTCGCGGACGATGAACGCGCAATGGTCGAGGCCAAGATCCGGCAGGTCGAGCGGATCGTCGGCGGCCTCGGCTTCACGACGATCCGCGAGGGCGTGAACGCGGTCGAGGCGTGGCTGTCCTCGATCCCGGGCCATGTCTACGCCAATGTCCGGCAGCCGATCGTCCACACTCTGAACCTCGCCCACCTCATGCCGCTGTCGTCGGTCTGGGCTGGTCCGGTCGCGAACGGTCATCTCGAAGGGCCGCCCCTGCTGCTCGCACAGACCAGCGGATCGACGCCGTTCCGGCTGTCCACGCATGTGGGGGATGTCGGCCACATGATGGTCGTCGGGCCGACCGGCGCAGGCAAGTCGGTGCTGCTGGCCCTGATCGCGCTGCAGTTCCGCCGCTACCCCGACGCTCAGGTCTACATCTTCGACAAGGGTTTCTCGGCGCGGGCCGCCGTGCTGGCAATGGGCGGCGCGCATCACGCGCTCGGCGCAGACGCCGGATCGGACGGAGCGCTCGCCTTCCAGCCACTCCTGCGGATCGATGATCCGACCGAGCGGGGCTGGGCGACCGAATGGATCGCCGCGCTGCTCGATGCCGAGCGGGTGGCCGTCACGCCCGAGGTGAAGGACGCTGTATGGTCGGCGCTCGGCAGCCTCGCGTCGGCACCGCCCGGCGAGCGGACGATGACCGGGCTGGCGCTGCTGCTCCAGTCGAACGCTTTGCGCACCGCGATCCAGCCCTACACGCTCGACGGACCGCACGGACGGCTTCTGGATGCGAGTGAGAGCGGGCTGGCGTTCGCCGACGTCCAGTGCTTCGAGACCGAGGCGCTCCTCGGACAGGCGAGCGTCGTGGCCCCGGTGCTGACGTATCTGTTCCACCGCCTCGAGGAACGTTTCGACGGTCGCCCGACATTGCTGATCCTCGACGAAGCCTGGATCTTCCTCGACCATCCGCTCTTCGCCGCGCGTATCCGCGAGTGGCTGAAGACCCTCCGCAAGAAGAACGTGGCGGTCTTGTTCGCCACGCAGAGCCTCGCCGATGTCGCGGGCAGCAGCATCGCGCCGGCCATCATCGAGAGCTGCCCGCAGCGCATCCTGCTTCCCAACGACCGTGCGATCGAGCCCCAGAGCCGGGAGGCCTATGCGCGCTTCGGTCTCAACGATCGCCAGATCGAACTGGTCAGCCGGGCGACGCCGAAGCGGCATTATTACCTGCAGTCCGCGCGTGGGAACCGACTGTTCGAACTGGGTCTCGGACCGGTTGCGCTGGCGCTGTGCGGTGCATCCGACCCGGCCAGCCAGCGCCGCATCGACACCATCCTCGCCGAGACCGGCCCCGACCGGTTCGCGGCCGATTACCTGGCGGCCGCCGATCTCGGCTGGGCTGCCGACCTTCTCGCCGATTTCACCGCTCCCTGACCCCAAGCCCCGGAGACCCAAGATGACCAGAATCCCCTCGAAGAAGTATCTGATGGCCGGCGCGCTCGTGATGGGTGTGCTGACGGCGGCTACGCCGGCACGAGCGCAGCTCACCGTGTTCGACCCGAGCAACTACAGCCAGAACGTCTCGACCGCGGCGCGGACGCTGCAGCAGATCAACAATCAGATTCAGATGCTGCAGAACCAGGCGCAGAGCCTGATCAACCAGGCCAGGAACCTGAGCACGATCACGTTTCCCGAGCTGCAAGCGATCACCCAGACGATCCAGCAGATCGACCAACTGATGGGACAGGCGCAGGCCATCCGCTTCCGCGTCGCCGGGCTTGACCAGCAGTTCCAGTCGATGTTCCCGAAGAGCTTCAATCAGGCGCTTACCGGCAACCAGCACGTCATCGCCACGCGTGCGCGCCTGGATGCTTCGATGGATGCGTACAGGCACACCATGACCGTCCAGGCACAGGTGGTCGAGAACGTCGCCGCAGACGCGAGCACGCTCAACGGCATCGTCCAGCGCAGCCAGGGTGCGCAGGGCGCGCTTCAGGCGCAGCAGGCCACGAACCAGCTTCTCGCACTCGTCGCCAAGCAGCAGTTCCAGCTCCAGACGCTGATGGCGGCACAGTACCGCGCCGACGCGATCGAGCGGGCAAGCCGCGCGCAGGCCCAGTCGGACGCGCAGGGCGCGACGAAGAAGTTCCTCGGCTCCGGCAACGCCTACACCCCCCAGTAGGCGCCGGCACGGCGTCGACGGATCTCGCCCCTCCGCCGACGTCGCCGCGGGGTGCGTCGCAGCTCTCCCAGGCGCGCCCCGCGGCATTTCTCCTCATCTCGTCAGGACATCACCGCCGTGAACGACCTCAACGTCATCGACATGTTTCTGCAGGCCTTCATCACCTACATCGACAGTGGGTTCGGCCTTCTCGGCGGCGACGTCAGCTTCCTCAGTCGGACGTTGATCGCGCTCGACATCACGCTGGCCGGTCTGTTCTGGGCGCTCGGCGGCGAGGACAATGTTCTCGGACGCCTAATCCGTAAGATCCTCTACATCGGCGCGTTCGCGTTCATCCTGAACAGCTTCTCGACGCTCGCCGACATCATCTTCCGCTCGTTCGCCCAGGCCGGGCTGACAGCCGGCGGGGGCGGGATGGCGGCGGCAGACCTGCTCAAGCCCGGTCGCCTCGCCGGAACCGGCTTCTCCGCGGCCTGGCCCCTGCTCGAGCAGGCCTCGCAGATGATGGGCTTCACCAGCTTCTTCGACAATTTCCTCACGATCATGGTCCTGCTGATCGCTTGGGTGCTCGTCATCCTCGCCTTCTTCATCCTGGCCGTGCAGATGTTCGTAACGATCCTCGAGTTCAAGCTGAGCTCGCTTGCCGGGTTCATTCTCGTCCCCTTCGCGCTCTGGAACCGGACGAGCTTCCTGGCGGAGCGCGTGCTCGGACACGTCGTCAGCTCCGGCATCAAGGTCATGGTGCTCGCCGTGATCGTCGGGATCGGCTCCAACTATTTCTCCCAGTTGACCACCGCCCTGCAGGGCCAGGAGCCCGATATCGGCCAGGCGCTGAGCCTCGTGCTCGCCAGCCTTGCGCTGTTCGGCCTCGGCATCTTCGGCCCCGGGATCGCCTCGGGTCTCGTCTCCGGCGCGCCGCAGCTCGGGGCCGGCGCAGCGCTGGGCACTACGCTCGGCGCGGGCGGAATCCTTGTGCTGGGCGGCGCCGGTGCCGCCGGCGCGGCGCGCGGGCTGGCAGCCGCCGGTCTAGGCGCAGTTCGCGCCGGCACCACGATGGGGTCCGCCGCGGGCACCGCCTACAGACTTGGCCAGGAAGCGAGCGGATCGGCATCGGTCGGCGCCGGCATGAAAGGCTTGGCGACCGCTGCATCCGGTGCCGCCCGCTCACGTATGTCTGCCGCGCTCGGGCTCGGCGAGGCAGCAGAGGCGGGACGGCAAGGTGCTTTCAACGCCATGGCCGGCAGGACGTCACCCGCTGCGGCCGGCGCCGCCGATGACGCCCGCAACATGCCCGGCTGGGCGCGCGCGATGAAGGACCAGGCGTCTGCCCGACACCACCGTCAGGCCGTCGTCCACGCTGTCGGCCAAGGCGATCGCGGCGGCGGCGGCGCCACCCCCGACATCAAGGAAAGGGAAGACTGATGATCTTCAAGAGAGCCGTGCAACGCTATGGGCGATCGCCCATCCCCGAAACGCCCTTCCAGCGGGCGGGGCAACTCTGGGACGAGCGGATCGGCTCCGCGCGCGTCCAGGCCCGCAATTGGCGGCTGATGGCGTTCGGCTGCCTCGGGATCACCACCGCGCTGTCGGGTGGGCTGCTTTGGCAGTCGCTGCAGAGCCGTGTCGTTCCCTATGTCGTCGAGGTCGACAAGCTGGGCGAGCCCCGCGCCGTGGCGCCCGCGGATGCAGGCTATCATCCGACCGACGCGCAGATCGCCTGGTTCCTCGGGCGGTTCATCACCAGCGTGCGGTCGGTCTCGCTCGATCCGGTGCTCATGCGGCAGGACTGGCTGTCCGCCTACGACTTCACCACCAGGCGGGGCGCCGTCTTCCTCGGCGACTATGCGCGGCTTGCCGATCCGTTCGGCCATGTCGGCGAGCGGACCGTGTCGGTGCAGGTGACGAGCGTCATCCGCGCCTCCGACCGGTCCTTCCAGGTGAAGTGGATCGAGACCAGCTACGAGCGTGCAGCGCCGGCCGGATCCGCGCACTGGACCGCCATCCTGACCGTGGTCGTCAAGCCGCCCGCCAGCGCCGATGCGCTGCGCCGCAATCCGCTCGGGCTCTATGTCGATGCCATCGACTGGAGCCGTGAACTGGAACCGAGCGTGACAGCGCCCGCGGCGGCACCACCCGGCGCAAGGCCGGCCCCGGCTCCCGTTCCGAGCCTTCCCCAAGCCAGACCGCTCGATCCGACTCTCGCCCAGCCCCAGCAACCTGAAGCGGAGACCCGCCAATGAAAACGCTCGTCGTCCTCGGCCTGCTCGCCAGCGCCAGCATCGCATCGGCCCAGACCGTGCCCCTTCCGCAATCCCAGCCGCCCGTGTTCCCGACGCCGATGGCCGCCCCGATCGTGGCCCGGCCCACCGTGACGGCAAGGCTGCGGCCGAAACCGCACAGGAGGGTGCCACCTTCGCCGGCGGAATTGCGTGTCCGCGCCGCCAACCGCGCGGCGACGCTCGAGCCCGTCGCCGCTGGATACATCAATGCGGTCCAGGTCTATCCGTTTAGCGACGGCGCGGTGTTTCACGTCATCACGGCACCGGGGCAGGTTACCGACATCGCGCTGCAACCGGGGGAAGCCCTGGGCGCGGTCGCCGCCGGCGACACCGTCCGGTGGGTGATCGGCGACACGACCAGCGGCAGCGGTGAAGGCAAACGGACGCATGTCCTGGTGAAGCCATTTGCCGCCGGACTGGCGACGAACATCATCATCACCACGGACCGTCGGACCTACCATCTTGCGCTTTCGAGCGCCGAACGGTCGGCGATGGTGGCCCTGTCCTGGAGCTATCCGCAGGACCAGCTCATCGCGATGAAGGCGGCGGAGGATCGCGCCCGGGCAGCGCAGCCCATCGCGACCGGGCTTTCGGTCGACCAGCTCCATTTCGACTATGTGATCTCGGGAGACCAGCCGACGTGGAGGCCGCTCCGCGCGTTCGATGACGGTCGACAGACCTTTATCGAATTTCCGGCCAGCCTGGGCACCGGCGAGGCGCCGCCACTCTTCCTTGTCGATGGCAAGGGAACGGCGCAGCTGGTCAACTACCGCGTGCAGGGGCGCTATTATGTCGTCGACCGGCTGTTCGAGGCCGCCGAGCTGCGACTTGGGTTGAAGCGCCAGGACGTCGTGCGGATCACCCGATCCGGGCAGGCCGACAACCGGCGGAGGACGTCGTGACCGAGGCACTTGCCCAGCCCAGCGGCAAGCTCGACCCGGAGACGCTGGCGATCCGGGCGCGACCACCGCGCGCGATCCGCTTCAAGCGCGGCGTGATCATCGCGATCGCGGCGATCGGCTCGGTCAGCCTGATCGCCGTGACGTGGATGGCGTTGAAACCGCGGCTCCTCCAGCGCGGGGATACCCAGCAGGAACTGTCGCAACCCAATGTACGACCGGCGAGCGATGGCTTGGGCAGCGCGCCTGCCACCTATGGCGACGTGCCGCGCCTCGGGCCGCCACTCCCGGGCGACCTCGGCAAGCCGATCCTCGAGCGGCAGCAGCAGCTTGCGACGCCGGGCGGTCCGAATGACCCGCAGCTGCAGCAGGCCGAAGCGGCGGAGCGCGAGCGTCGGCTCGCGGAGCAGAAAGCCGCCCGCGAGTCCGGCGTGCTGGTGCAGGCCCGCCAGGGCCAGCCGAGCGCCGAAGCAGCCATCGCGGTGCCAGCGGTGGGGCCCGCCAGCGAGCCAGGCAAGGTCGCGCTCGACCCGACAGGCGATCCCAATGCCCAGGGGCGCAAGACCGCATTCGTGGCGGCGCTGGATCCGAAAGGCGACGTGAACCCGCACGCGCTCACGGCGCTGCCGTCGCCCTACACCTTGTCGGCGGGCAGTGTGATCCCGGCCAGCCTGATCACGGGGCTGCGGTCCGACCTGCCCGGCCTCGTCACCGCGCAGGTGACAGAGAACACTTACGACAGCGCGACCGGCCGATTGCTGCTCGTGCCGCAGGGCGCCCGGCTGGTGGGCAGCTATGACAGCGTCGTCGCCTTCGGGCAGAAGCGGGCGCTGATCGTCTGGCAGCGCATCATCATGCCGGACGGACGTTCGCTCCGCATCGACAACGTGCCGGCGACCGATCCCTCGGGCTATGCCGGCCTCGCCGACAAGGTCGATTTCCATACCTGGCAGCTGCTGCAGGGCGTGGCGCTCTCTACACTGCTCGGCGTCAGCTCCGACCTGGCGCTCTCCGGACAGGGCGATCTCGTCCAGGCGATCCGCATGTCGACGCAGGACAATGTCGCGCGCGCTGGCGACCAGATCACCCAGCGCAATCTCGGCGTCCAGCCGACGATCACCGTGCGACCCGGCACGCCCGTGCGGCTGGTCGTTCACAAGGATCTGGTTCTTGCGCCCCCAAGCCGGAAGGAGGACTGACATGGCGGACCTCAAGCTCTCCCAGCTGCCCGATCGCACGCCGATCAAGCTCAGCATCTCGGTGCTGCCCGACCTCCACCAGGCGCTGGCCGACTATGCCGCGCTCTACGCCCAAACCTACGGGCGCGACGAGCCGATGGCCGAACTAATCCCTGCCATGCTCGCCACATTTCTCGAGAGCGACCGCGCCTTCGTTCGTGAGCGCGACGCCCGGCTGCGGGGGCAGAAATGATCGAACGGGCATGGGAGCGCGCCGTCGAGCCGCTCACCGTGCGTATCTCGACCGCGGTGCGCATCACGGGCTTGAGCCGATCGCGAATCTACGAGTTGATCCAATCGGGCGACCTCGAGATCATGAAGGTCGGCCGGACGACCCTCGTCCAGTACGCCAGCCTGAAAGCGCTAGTCGTCGGCGATGCCGGCGGCTGAATCGCCCATCGCCGCCGCGACGCTTTCCGCGAGGGCAAACAGCTTCGAGCTCTTCGCGGCACGATCTTTCAACATATCGGCCAGCCGGTCGACGATCTCGTGTGCCATGCCGGCATCGCGCATGTCACGTTGGACGCCATCGGCCGCAGCCGGCAGTGCATCGGCCATTGCCCGGATGCGTTCGGATATTGCCCTTTGATCCAGTCCCAATTCGTCGGCGACCTTCTCCCAGTTCCGCGGAGAAATGTCGCGAAGGCGGTATTTCCCTCCGATCTTCATGGCGAGTTTGACGCGCATCGGGTCGAAGTCACCGTAGGGCAAGATGCTCGCCACGTCGTAGAGCGGCGCCAAGCGAATCCGACCGGCGGCGCCGATCAGGATGGAATAGTTCTTCGCATGGGCATCGGTGCCGCCGATCAGCCAGTTGAGCGCAAGGGCATCGAGGAACGTCTGGACGTCTTCCGCCGATGCTCGCGAATGCTCTCGCAGCAGGCCCGCGATCGCCGATACACCTGGGCCGCCTTCATTCTCATACTTGTGCGTCGGCGGCACGCCCAGCGCCTGGCACATATCCTCCTGATGGATGCGAATGACGCCTCGATCGGTCGCTTGCCGATCGTAGCGGTCCACCACGAACACCACCTCGTCCTCGAAGCGCATGACGGTCGAGGTCGCCACGGGGAGGCCGAGGGCGCGCGCGAGCGCGAGGCAGAAATGCTCGTTTTCGGCATGACCATCGAAGTCCGCGCTCGGGGGCTTGAGGATATGCGTCGTCGGGATGCGGCCGGACGGCACCCCCCATCTGCCATCCTGAAGGAGAAGGGCGGTCTTCGGTTGAGCGCCGGCAAGGCTGAACTGTCCGGTATCGCCGGGTCGGCGCCACGCGGATTGATCCTCGCGGAGCTGCCGGATGCGGGCCGCGATCTCTGCGTTCTCGAGCCAGGCAACGTCACCGGTTTCGCCGGCGAGAACGGCATCGAGGCGCTCGGGGCGGACGAACTGCACGGCGCCTGCGCAATCCTCGCCGACATTGGCGATCAGCGCGAACGGGTTGCGGGCCGAGACCTGGAACCGCTTCGCCCACCGATCGAGCACGAGCTCGTTGTCGGGCAGCAGGCCCCAGACATAGGCGCTGATGGCCTCGTGCCGGTGCTCGATCGCCGCAAGCGGCATCGAAAGCGACAAGGGGTATGTGCCCCGGACATCGCGCCAGCCCTCGTCGTAGATGAACGAGAATCTGGCGCGATCGTCCTGGGTCACGCGGCCGACTACGCGATCGGAGAGCAGGACGAAGAGCTCCTTGCTCACGCAGCAGGCCCCTTCGCGTTGCGCACGATCGCATCGATGTCGACGATGTCGAGCGCGTCTGCGGTGGAGCCGGACACGTCGCGTCGATCGACGGAGAGATCGAGGCCCAAGGCTTCCAGCGCCTTCAGCACCAGCCCGATTTCGGCGCGTGGCTTGCCGCGCTCGACTTCCATGACCCAGCGACGATTGACGCCGATGAGCGACGCCAGCGTTGCCTGATCGAGCTTCTGTCGCTTGCGCTGGTCACGAATGAACGTGCCGATGTCCCTGGCCGTGCGAACGTGCACGATGCCCTCCTGCTACCGAACGCTCACTTCGTACCCATGTTACCGTTCGATCACAACATAAAAATGAGAGCGTTCGATCGCATAGAATATCTGTGATTGTTTGATCACATTGGTGCAGCCGACACCAGACCAAACGACAGGGGCTCATGTTCCCCTGTCTCGGTTCTTGCCGAATTGTGGGCGGAGGATTTTCGCGCCGTTGCGGAGCTGGTCGAGATGATCCGACCAGTGCTGCATCATGCGCACGCGCTCGTCCCAATATTCGCCGCGCGTGTACGCGCGGCGCACCATCGACGTGTCGAGGTGGGCGAGTTGCTTCTCGATCGCGTCGGGGTTCCAGATACCCATCTCGTTGAGCAGGGTCGCGGCCATCGCGCGGAACCCGTGGGCCGTCATTTCCTCCTGTCCGTATCCGAGCCGCCTCAATGCGGCGTTGATGGTGTTCTCCGACATGCACTGGCGGGGCGATCGAAACGACGGAAAGAGGAATCGCCCGTCGCCGGTGAGAGGACGCAGCTCCTCGACCATCGCAAGCACCTGGCGTGAGAGCGGCACGCGATGGGGGCGGCGCATCTTCATCTTCTCGGCCGACAAGGACCAGATGGCCTTGTCGACATCGAACTCGTCCCACTCGGCCTGCCGCAGCTCACCCGGCCGCACGAAGAGGTGAGGCGACAGGCGGAGCGCGATCGCGGTGATCCCGTGCCCGGTATAGCCTTCGATGGCGCGCATCAGCCCGCCTACTTCCCTGGGTGTGGTGATCGCGGCGAGATGCTTCACCTTCGGGGTGATGAGCGCGCCACGCAGGTCGGCGGCGACGTCGCGGTCGGTCCGCGCGGTGGCGATGCCGTAGCGGAACACCCGGCTCAGCACGCTGCGCATGCGGCGCGCGCTTTCGTAGCGGCCGGTCGCCTCCACCTTGCGCAGCACCGCCAGGACTTCCTGCGGCGAGATCTTCGAGATCGGCAGGCTGCCGATCATCGGATAGGCCATGCCGAGCAGCCAGCGGATCTTGTCGAGCGTGATCGCCGCACGCTCCTCGCGCTCGCACTTGGCGACCCACTCCTCCGCCACATCCTTGAAGGTGTTGGCGGCGGCGATCTTTTCGGTGACGCGCGCACGCTTCTTCTCCTGGGCAGGATCAAGGCCGGCGGCGACCTGCCTGCGTGCAGCATCCCGGCGCACCCGGGCATCGGCGAGGCTCACCTCGGGCCAGGGGCCGAGATGAAGAGTCTTCTGCCGACCGAGATAGCGATAGTTGAGCCGCCACAGCTTCGAGCCGTTGGGCTTGACGGTCAGAACGAGACCTTGGGCATCAGCAAGGTTGAAGGGCTTCGCCGCGGGCTTGGCGGAAGCGACCTGGATATGAGTCAGCATCGTGTTGGTCCCAGCTTTGCCGGGCCGCTCCAGCACCAACAAAAACACCAACAAATCTGTTGGTCTCGTGCCGGATTTGGGCGGATCGTCCCGGACGGTTGCCGGCGATTCTCACCAAGAAAATGCTGAAAAACCAGCCTCTTGCTGGATGTCCCTGGACGTTGCCAGGAGAACAAATGGTGCCCAGAAGAGGACTCGAACCTCCACGCCCTTGCGAGCGCCAGCACCTGAAGCTGGTGCGTCTACCAATTCCGCCATCTGGGCACGGGGTAGGCCGGCGCCTCTAGGGGAGGCAGCCCGGCCTTGTCAACCGGGCTCGCTCAGGGCTAGGCGCTCAGGCATCGAAAATCTTTTTTGGACGGCTCGCGCATGAAGGACAGGTTGGTCACGCTCGTCGGTGGCGGAGGCTTTATCGGCCGCTATGTCGCCCAGGCGCTGCTCGCGGCGGGAGCGCGGGTCCGCGTCGCGCAGCGCGATCCGCGCGACGCCTGGTTCCTGAAACCCCTCGGCGGGCTCGGCCAGACGCAATTCGTCGCCGCCGACGTCACCCGCCCCGATACGATCGCGCGCGCCATCTCGGGCGCCGATCATGTCGTCAACCTCGTCGGCAGCTTCGCCGGCGATCTCGGGCGCATCCATGTCGAGGGCGCGCGCGCCATCGCGCAGGCCGCCGCACATAGCGGTGCCGAATCGCTCGTCCATTTCTCCGCGATCGGCGCCGATGCCGAATCGCCCTCCTCCTATGCGCGCACCAAGGCCGAGGGCGAGGCCGCGGTCCGTGCCGCTTTCCCCAAGGCGACGATCCTGCGCCCCGCCACCGTATTCGGCCGCGAGGACCAGTTCACCAATCGCTTCGCCGCGATGATCGCGCGGCTCCCCGTGGTGCCGGTGCTGCGCGCCGAAACGCGCTTCCAGCCGGTGTTCGTCGGCGACGTCGCGGCGGCGGCAGCCACCGCGCTCGCCGATCCGGCGCGGTTCGGTGGGCAGGTTTACGAACTCGGCGGCCCCGATGTGCTGACGATGCTCGGGCTTCACGAGTGGATCGCACGGACGATCGACCGCGACCCCGCCTTCCCCGCGCTGCCCGATATCGCCGGGCAGGCGATCGCGATGTTCGGCTTCCTACCCGGCGCGCCGCTCACCGCCGACCAGTGGAAGTTGCTCCAGCGCGACACCGTCGTCGCGCCCGGTGCGGCGGGGCTCGCCGCCTTGGGCGTCACCCCGACCCCGCTCGCGGCGGTCGCCCCCGACTGGCTGGTGCGTTATCGCCGCGCCGGTCGTTTCGCGGTCACCGCCAAGGCCTGATTTCATCCCGCGCGCCTCGCTCGCGCGGGGCGCCGACGCGAGGACCATCCCCACATGACCGACCTGCTGATCGTGATCCTGCTCGGGATCGTCGAGGGCGTGACCGAATTCCTGCCCGTCTCCTCCACCGGGCATCTGATCCTCGCCGGCGCGTTGCTCGGGCTGCCCGAGGCCGATGCGACCTTCGATATCGTCATCCAGCTCGGCGCGATCCTCGCCGTGGTGGTGTTGTTCTGGGGGCGCTTCATGATCGTCGCGCGCGGGCTGCTGCGCCGCGAGCCGCAAGCGATCGCCTTCACCCGCAACGTGCTGCTCGGCTTCCTCCCCGCGGCTTTGGTCGGCGCGGTCGCCTATAAGGCGATCAAGGCGGTGCTCGAGGCGCCGGTGATCGCCCCGACCGTGGTGGCGATCGCGCTGATCGTCGGCGGCATCGCGATCCTCGTCATCGAACGCTTCGCCCCGCCGTCGAAGGGCGGGATGGTCGAGGATATGTCGTGGCGCACCGCGCTCGGCGTCGGGGTGCTGCAATGCCTGGCGATGATCCCCGGGGTCAGCCGCTCGGGCGCAACGATCATGGGCGCGCGCGCGATGGGGGTCTCGCGCGAGACCGCGGCCGAATACAGCTTCTTCCTCGCCATCCCGACGATGCTCGGCGCGACCGCGCTCACCTTGTGGAAGAGCCGTCACGAATTGAGCGGCGCACATGTCGGGTCGATCGCGATCGGGTTCGTCGTTTCGTTCCTCGTCGCGATGGTGGTGATCCGCTGGTTCATGTCGATCGTGGCGAAACATGGCTTCCAGCCCTTCGCCTGGTATCGAATCGTTGCCGGCGCCGTTGCGCTCATCGCAATTTTCCTCCATTAAGACCGATACGGACGCTTTATTGGAGCGTTATTCGCTCTTTTCGACCCGATAAAAGGGCCAAACCGCCATATAGGTCAGCAATGCTGACTTGTTGTCCCGACCCGGCTGTGAGAACGCAGCCGGCGGAGGGCTTATGGCTGTTGAAAAGATGCTTCGATTCGTCGCGAAGGCGCAGTCCTATCCGGACAAGCGCGGGGCGGCGGCGCGTGCGGCGGACTTTCGCGAGATCGCCGATCGCTATGCGGAGACGGCGGCCGAGGATCAGGCGTCGCGCTGCTCGCAATGCGGGGTGCCTTATTGCTCGGTGCATTGCCCGCTCCACAACCATATCCCCGATTGGCTGCGGCTGACCGCCGAAGGGCGGCTGCGTGAAGCCTATGAGCTGAGCAACAGCACCTCGACCATGCCCGAGATCTGCGGCCGCATCTGCCCGCAGGACCGGTTGTGCGAGGGCAATTGCGTGATCGAATTCTCCGGCCACGGCGCGGTGACGATCGGGTCGGTCGAGAAATTCATCACCGATACCGCCTGGGAAGAAGGCTGGGTCGAGCCGCTCAAGCCCGGCGCGCCGCGCGGCCAGTCGGTCGGGGTGATCGGCGCCGGGCCGGCGGGGCTGTCGGCGGCGGAATATCTCCGCGTCCGCGGCTATGAGGTGCATGTCTATGACCGGCACGACCGCGCCGGCGGGCTGCTGACCTATGGCATCCCCGGGTTCAAGCTCGAGAAACCGGTGGTGATGCGCCGCGTCGAGCGGCTGCGCGAAGGCGGGATCGTGTTCCACGAAGGGTTCGAAGTCGGCCGCGACGCGACGCTCGATGATCTGCGCCAGCGCCACGACGCACTCGTCATCGCCACCGGCGTCTATCGCGCCCGCGCGATCGACGTGCCGGGCAGCGCCGCCGAGGGCGTGGTCGAGGCGCTCGATTATCTTACCGCCTCCAACCGCAAAGGCTTCGGCGACGCCGTCCCGGCGTTCGACGACGGCAGCCTCGATGCCGCGGGCAAGCATGTCGTGGTGGTCGGCGGGGGCGATACCGCGATGGACTGCGTGCGCACCGCGATCCGCCAGGGCGCCAAGAGCGTCAAATGCCTCTACCGCCGCGACCGCGCCAATATGCCGGGCAGCCAGCGAGAGGTGGCCAATGCCGAGGAAGAGGGCGTCGAGTTCGTCTGGCTCTCCGCCCCGCTCGCGTTCGACGGCGAGAAGGTATCGAGCGTCCGCGCCAGCCGGATGCGGCTCGGCGCCGCCGATTCCAGCGGCCGCCGCGCGCCGGAGATCGATCCGGGCAATGAACTGTCCTTCCCCGCCGACCTGGTGATCAAGGCGCTGGGCTTCGATGCCGAGGAACTGCCGCGGCTGTGGGATGCGCCCGAACTGGGGGTAACGCGCTGGGGCACCTTGCTGGTCGACGGCAAGACGCTGATGACCAGCCTCGACGGCGTGTTCGCCGCGGGCGATATCGTGCGGGGCGCGAGCCTCGTGGTGTGGGCGATCCGCGACGGGCGCGATGTCGCCGAGCAGATGCATAAGTGGCTCAAGGCCAAGGCCGCGAGCGAACGGGTGGCGGCATGATGCTGCGTCATGCGCTGTGCGCGGCCGCGCTGTTCGCCGCCCCCACGCCGTTGCTTGCCGAGCCGGTGACCGAGGCACCGGCCGCGCTTCCGGCACCCGATCCCGCGCGTCTTGTCGCGGCGCGGCCGGTTATCGACGCGCTGTGGCCGCTCGGCACCTATGCCCGCGTCATGCATGCGACGATGGATCAGGTCGTGCAGGGCACGATGATGCGGATGTTCGACATGAAGCCGCACGAATTCGCCAAGAACATGGGGCTCCCGGCCGACGCGAGCAAAGCGAAGGACGTCCACCCGGACGAAACGCTTGGGCAGGCGGCGGATCGCGCCGATCCCTATTTCCGCGAGCGGATGCGCATCACGATGAAGGTGATGGGCGACGAGATGGCCACGTTGATGACCGAGATCGAGCCCGAGGTTCGCGATGCCCTCACCGCGTCCTATGCCCGGCGCTTCTCGGTGGCTGAACTCGGTGACCTCCAGCGTTTCTTCGCGACGCCCACCGGCAAGGCTTATGCCTCTGATTCGATGCTGCTGATGATGGGGCCGGATATGGTCAACGCGATGCAGGCATTCGTACCGAAGATGATGCAGGCGATGCCGAAGATCATGGCTCATGTCGCCGATGCGACCAAACATCTCCCGCCCCCGCCGAAAAAGACGTCAACCGACGCCGCGACCGGAAAGGACGCGAAGTGACCCAGGATCGCACGGAGGCCCCCGTCATGGCCCGCACGCTCGAAGAACAGCGCACCCACCTTGCCACGCACGGCATGTACCGCCCCGAGCTCGAATCCGATGCCTGCGGCGTCGGCCTCGTCGCCGCGACCGATGGGCGGCCGTCGCGCCGCGTCGTCCAGTCGGCGATCGATGCATTGAAGGCGGTGTGGCATCGCGGCGCGGTCGATGCCGACGGCAAGACCGGCGACGGCGCGGGGATCCACGTCGATCTGCCGATCCGCTTCTTCGACGATGCGATCGCGGCGAGCGGGCACAAGGTGCTCCACAACCGGCTCGCGGTCGGCATGATATTCCTGCCGCGCACCGATCTCGGCGCGCAGGAAACCTGCCGCACGATCGTCGAGAGCGCGATCATCGAGGCGGGCTATACGATCTACGGCTGGCGCCAGGTGCCGGTCGACGTCAGCGTGATCGGGCGCAAGGCGCAGGAAACCCGCCCCGAGATCGAACAGATCATGATCGCCGGGCCGCTGCCCGAAGAGGTCGACGCGGCCGAATTCGAGAAGAACCTCTATCTCGTCCGCCGGCGGATCGAGAAGCGCGTGATCGCGGCGCAGATCCAGGGCTTCTACATCTGCTCGCTCTCGTGCCGCTCGATCGTCTACAAGGGGCTGTTCCTCGCCGAGAGCCTGTCGGTGTTCTACCCGGACCTGACCGACAAGCGCTTCGAGAGCCGCGTCGCGATCTTCCACCAGCGTTATTCGACCAACACCTTCCCGCAATGGTGGTTGGCGCAGCCGTTCCGCTGCCTCGCGCACACCGGCGAGATCAACACGATCCGCGGCAACAAGAACTGGATGCTGAGCCACGAGATCCGCATGGCCTCGATCGCGTTCGGCGAGCATTCGGAGGATATCAAGCCGGTGATCCCGGCGGGCGCGAGCGACACCGCCGCGCTCGATGCGACCTTCGAGGCGATCTGCCGCTCGGGCCGCGATGCGCCAACCGCGAAGCTGATGCTGGTGCCCGAGGCGTGGCGCAACAGCGGCGACGAGGATGTGCCGCCTGCACATGCCGCGATGTACCAATATCTCGCCAGCGTGATGGAGCCGTGGGACGGCCCGGCGGCGCTGGCGATGACCGACGGCCGCTGGGCGGTCGCCGGGATGGACCGCAACGCGCTGCGTCCGCTGCGTTATACCGAGACCGCCGACGGGCTGCTGATCGTCGGATCGGAAAGCGGGATGGTCGTCGTGCCCGAATCGACGATCATCGCCAAGGGCCGGCTCGGGCCGGGGCAGATGATCGCGGTCGATCTCGCCGAGGGGCGCGTGTTCCACGATCGCGAGATCAAGGACCGCATCGCCGGCGAGCAGGATTATGCCGCGATGATCGGCAATTTCGCGACGCTCGACGATCTTCCGCCGGCGCCGGCGGGGACCGTGCCGCGCTACGACCGCGCCGAGCTGGCGCGGCGGCAGGTCGCGGCAGGGCAGACGCTCGAGGATATGGAACTGATCCTCGCGCCGATGGTCGAGACCGGCAAGGAAGCGATCGGCTCGATGGGCGACGATACGCCGCTTGCGGTGATCTCGGACAAGCCGCGATTGCTCAGCCATTTCTTCCGGCAGAATTTCTCGCAGGTCACCAACCCGCCGATCGACAGCTTGCGCGAACGTTATGTGATGTCGCTCAAGACGCGCTTCGGCAATCTCGCCAACATCCTCGATACCGAGGATCGGCGCGAGCGCGTGCTGGTGATGGATTCGCCGGTGCTCACCTCGGCGATGTGGGGCGGGCTCAAGGCACATTTCGGCAATTCGGCGGCGGAGATCGACTGCACCTTCGAGGCGGCGGGCGATGCCGAGCGGCTGCGCGCCGCGATCCAGCGCATCCGCAACCAGGCCGAGCAGGCGGTGCGCGAGGGCAAGAGCGAATTGTTCCTCACCGACGAGCATATCGGCCCCGATCGCGTCGCGATCCCCGGCGTGCTCGCGGCGGCGGCGGTGCATACGCATCTCGTGCGGCGCGGGCTTCGTTCCTATGCCTCGATCAACGTCCGCGCGGCGGAATGCCTCGACACGCATTATTATGCGGTGCTGATCGGGGTCGGCGCGACGACGGTGAACGCCTATCTGGCGGAGGCGGCGATCGCCGATCGCCACGCGCGCGGGCTGTTCGGCGACCTCGCGATCGAACAATGCCTCGAGCGGCATCGCACCGCGATCGAGGAAGGGCTGCTCAAGATCATGTCGAAGATGGGGATCGCGGTGATCTCCAGCTATCGCGGCGGCTATAATTTCGAGGCGGTGGGCCTCAGCCGCGCGCTGGTCAACGATCTGTTCCCGGGGATGCCGGCGAAGATCTCGGGCGAGGGCTATGCCTCGCTCCATATCAACGCGACCGAGCGGCACGAGGCGGCGTTCGATCCGGCAGTGGTCAACCTGCCGATCGGCGGCTTCTATCGCCAGCGCCACACCGGCGAGGCGCATGCCTATTCGGCGCAGCTGATGCATCTGTTGCAGACCTCGGTCGCGACCGACAGCTACACCACCTATCTGCAATTCGCGCGCGGGGTGGCCGATCTGCCGCCGATCTATCTGCGCGATCTGCTACAGTTCAACTTCCCCGGCGAGGGCATCCCGGTCGATCAGGTCGAGCCGATCACCGAGATCCGCAAGCGCTTCGTGACGCCGGGGATGTCGCTGGGCGCGCTCAGCCCCGAGGCGCACGAGACGCTGGCGATCGCGATGAACCGCATCGGCGCCAAAGCGGTGTCGGGCGAGGGCGGCGAGGACAAGGCGCGCTACACGCCTTATGCCAACGGCGACAACGCCAATTCGGTGATCAAGCAGATCGCCAGCGGGCGGTTCGGCGTCACGGCAGAATATCTCAACGCCTGCGAGGAGATCGAGATCAAGGTAGCGCAGGGCGCCAAGCCCGGCGAGGGCGGCCAGCTCCCCGGCTTCAAGGTCACCGAATTCATCGCGAAGTTGCGCCACGCAACTCCGGGGGTGACGCTGATCTCGCCGCCGCCGCATCACGATATCTATTCGATCGAGGATCTGGCGCAGCTGATCTACGATCTGAAGCAGATCAATCCGCGCGCGCGGGTCTGCGTCAAGCTCGTCTCGTCGGCCGGGATCGGCACGGTGGCGGCGGGCGTCGCCAAGGCGCACGCCGACGTGATCCTCGTCTCGGGGCACGTCGGCGGCACCGGCGCCTCCCCGCAGACCAGCATCAAATATGCCGGCACCCCGTGGGAAATGGGGCTGAGCGAGGTCAATCAGGTGCTGACGCTCAACGGGCTGCGCGGCCGCGTCAAGCTGCGCACCGACGGCGGGCTCAAGACCGGGCGCGACATCGTGATCGCCGCGATCCTCGGCGCGGAGGAATTCGGCATCGGCACGCTCTCGCTGGTCGCGATGGGCTGCATCATGGTGCGGCAATGCCATTCGAACACCTGCCCCGTCGGCGTCTGCACGCAGGACGACAAGCTGCGGCAGAAGTTCGTCGGGACGCCGGAAAAGGTCATCAACCTGATGACCTTCATCGCCGAGGAGGTGCGCGACATCCTCGCCCGGCTCGGCGTGCGCAGCCTCGACGAGGTGATCGGGCGCACCGAATTGCTCCGCCAGGTGAGCCGTGGCGCCGAGCATCTCGACGATCTCGACTTGAACCCGATACTCGCCAAGGTCGATGCCGACGACGACCAGCGTCGTTTCAGCCTCAAGACCTTCCGCAACGAAGTGCCCGACAGCCTCGATGCGCAGATCATCAAGGATGCGGCGGCGGTCTTCTCGCGCGGCGAGAAGATGCAGCTCACTTATTCGGTGCGCAACACGCATCGCGCGGTGGGCACGCGGTTGTCGAGCGAGATCACCGCGCGCTTCGGGATGGACACGCTCGCCGACGGCCACGTCACGATCCGGCTGCGCGGCTCGGCCGGGCAGAGCCTCGGCGCGTTCCTCGTCAAGGGCGTCAAGCTCGAGGTGTTCGGCGATGCCAATGATTATGTCGGCAAGGGCCTGTCCGGCGGGGTGATCGTGGTGCGCCCGGCGGTGTCGTCGCCGCTCGCCAGCCAGAACAACACGATCATCGGCAATACCGTGCTCTACGGCGCGACCGCCGGGCGGCTCTATGCCGCCGGGCAGGCCGGGGAGCGTTTCGCGGTGCGCAATTCGGGCGCGACCGTGGTGGTCGAAGGCTGCGGCGCCAACGGCTGCGAATATATGACCGGCGGCACCGCGGTGGTGCTCGGCGAGGTCGGCGCCAATTTCGGCGCCGGCATGACCGGCGGGATGGCGTTCGTCTACGATCCCAACGGCAGCTTCGCGCGCCGCGCCAACCCGGAAAGCATCACCTGGCAGAGGCTCTCGGCGCTGCATTGGGAAAGCGTGCTGCAGAATCTGATCCGCGAACATGCCGAGGTGACCGACAGCAAATGGTCGCGCGCGATCCTCGAGGATTGGGAGCGCGAGGCCGGGCATTTCTGGCAGGTCGTGCCGAAGGAGATGCTCACCCGCCTCTCCCACCCGCTCGACGACAGCGAGGCGCTGGAGGCGGCGGAGTAGGAAATAGCGTCCACCCCGGCGCAGGCCGGGGTCCAGTATCGGGCCGCTCGTTGCTGGACCCCGGCCTTCGCCGGGGTGGACATTGCTTGTGTCCCCGCGAAGGCGGGGACCCAGAGGCCAAGAGCGGCGGGGTTGGTGTTCTCGTCCGCTGGGTTCCCGCTTTCGCGGAAACACATGATATTCCAGATGCGATCGGCGCTTATTGAGCTTTCCGGCGCAACCGCCGTTGCCGCATCGCCGCCACCCGGCTTATGGGTGGCGGCATGTGGCAGCTCTATCACTTCACCTTGTGCCCGTTCACGCGGAAGGTCCGCGCGCTGCTCAACGAGAAGGACGTCGGCTATGAGCTGGTGCCCGAGGAGCCCTGGGCGCGGCGCGACGAATTCTTCGACATGAACCCCGCCGGGCAGACCCCGGTGATGGCCGATCCGACGCGCAATATCCTGCTGATCGATTCGATGGCGATCGCAGAATATTTCGAGGAGACGGTCGACAAGGCGCAGATGATCAACGGCACCGCGGCGAACCGCGCCGAGATCCGCCGGCTGGTCACCTGGTTCGACGCGCATTTCTACCGCGACGTCACCGGCCCCTTGCTCCAGGAGCGGATGATCAAGCGCCTCGTCCACCGCGCGTCGCCCGATGCGTCGCGGCTGCGCGAGGCGATGAAATCGGCGATCGGGCATCTCGATTATATCGATTTCCTGCTCGATCACCGCAAATGGATGGCGGGCGCGACGATCAGCCTCGCCGATCTCGCCGCCGCGGCGCAGATTTCGGTCGCCGATTATCTCGGCGGGATCGACTGGAGCGGGCATACCCACGCCAAGGCCTGGTATTCCGCCTTCAAGAGCCGCCGCAGCTTCCGTCCCCTGCTCGCCGAGCGGATGCGCGGGATCGAGCCGCCGTCTTATTACGAGAACCCGGATTTCTGATGCACGTCACGCATGACCCGGCGGCCGAGGCCGCCGCGACGATCTCCTTCGACGATTTCCTCAAGGTCGATATCCGCGTCGGCACGATCATCGCCGCCGAGCCCTTCCCCGAGGCGCGCAAACCCGCGTTCAAGCTGACGATCGATTTCGGTCCGACGATCGGGGTGAAGAAATCCTCGGCGCAGATCACCGAACATTATGCGCTGGAGACGCTGGTCGGGCGGCAGGTGGTGGCGGTGGTCAACTTCCCGCCGCGCCAGATCGGCAAGATGATGAGCGAGGTGCTGACGCTCGGGCTGCCCGATGCGGACGGCAAGGTGGTGCTGCTCGCGCCAAGCGACGCGGTGCCGAATGGCGGGCGGTTGTTCTGATCCACACCGTCACCCCGGCCTTGAGCCGGGGTCCATCGGGAGGCAGGCGCGGAGCAAGAGGTTCTGATCGCTGTGCTTGCGGCACAATGGACCCCGGCTCAAGGCCGGGGTGACGGAGGGAGCGCTACCCCTCCAGACTCTTCGACGCCTGTTCGAACAGATCCTTCGACAATTCCGGCACCGCGACGATCCGCTCCAGCTCGGCGCGCATCAGCCCCGCGCGCCGCGTATCAAACCGCCGCCAGCGGCCGAGCGGCGGGAGCAGTTTCGCCGCGGTCTGCGGGTTGATCCGGTCGAGCGCGATCAGCTGATCGGCAAGGAAGCGATAGCCGCGCCCGTCGATCGCGTTGAACGCGCGCTGGTTGGCGCCGAACGCCCCGATCAGGCTGCGCGCGCGATTGGGGTTGGCGAGCGTGAAATCGGGATGCGCGGCGAGCGCCGCCACCGCACTCGGGGTATCGTCGCGGGTCGACAGCGCTTGGGTCTGGAACCATTTGTCGAGCACCAGCGGATTGTCGGCATAGCGATTGTAGAAGATGTCGAGCGCCGCGGCGCGCTCGTCCCAGTCGCCGTTGACCAGGGTGGTCAGCGCGGCTTGCCGGTCGGTCATATTGTCGGCGCGCTCGAACTGGCGGAACGCGAGCGGCGCGATATCCGCCGCGCCGCTCGCGGCGATATAGCCGAGCGCGACATTGCGCAGCCGGCGCAATCCCTTCGCCGCCGGATTATAGGCATAGGGCCGCCCGTCGCCCTCGTCATAGGCGGCGCGCCATTGCGCGGCGAGCGCGGTGCCGAGATCGCGGCGCAGCGCCTCGCGCGCGGCGAAGATCGCGTCGGGATCGACCGTGACGAGCTGATCGCCGATGAAGCTTTCCGACGGCAGCAGCACCGCCTCCGCGACGAAGGCGCGGTCGAGCGTTGCGTCGCCGAGCGTATTGGCCACCGCATCGATCACCGCGCGATGATCCGCGCGCCCCTCCACCGTCGCGGCGACGAGCGTGTCGAGCATCAATTGCTGCATCGCCTCATAGCGCGCGAAGGGATCGTCGTCGTGCGCCGAAAGGAAGGCAAGATCGGTCGCCGGGCGATCGCTCTCGATGATCACCGGCGCTGAGAAACCGCGGTTGATCGACAGCACCGGGCGCTCGGCCAGCCCTTCGAAGGTGATCGATTCCGACAATGTGTCGAACAGCACGAGCCGTTCGGGGGTCAGCGGCCGCCCGGTCTCCGCGCCGAACAATTTGACCTTGAGCGGCAGCACCATCGGCTGCTTGTCGGGCTGGCCGGGGGTCGGCGGGACATGCTGCGCGAGCCGCAGGGTCGCGCGGCCGCCATTGTCGCTGATGCTCGCCGAAACGCGCGGGGTGCCGGCCTGCGAATACCATAAGCGGAAACGCGACAGATCGACCTCGCCCGCCTCCTCCATGCACGCGACGAAATCCTCGCACGTCGCGGCGGTGCCGTCGAACCGCGAAAAATAGAGATCGGTCGCGGCGCGGAATTTCGCCGGGCCGAGGATCGTCGCCATCATGCGGATCAGCTCGGCGCCCTTGTTGTAGATCGTCGCGGTGTAGAAATTGGAGATTTCGATATAGCTTTCGGGGCGCACCGGATGCGCCAGCGGCCCCGAATCCTCGGGGAACTGGCTCGCGCGAAGCCCGCGCACATCCTCGATCCTTTTCACCGCCGCCGATCCCTGATCGGCCGAGAAGCTCTGGTCGCGATAGACGGTGAAGCCCTCCTTCAACGAGAGCTGGAACCAGTCGCGGCAGGTGACGCGATTGCCCGACCAATTGTGGAAATATTCGTGCGCCACCACCGCGGCGATCGCGTCATAATCGTAGTCGGTCGCAGTATCGGGGTCGGCAAGGATGTAGCGGCTGTTGAAGATATTGAGCCCCTTGTTCTCCATCGCGCCGAAATTGAAATCGTCGACCGCGACGATGTTGAACACGTCGAGATCATATTCGCGGCCATAGACGCGCTCGTCCCACGCCATCGCCGCCTTCAGCGCATCGAGCGCATGATCGGTGCGCGGCAGATCGGCGCGCCGCACCCAGATGCCCAGCGCCACCTCGCGCCCCGATTGCGTGACGAAGGTGCCGCGGTTGACCGCCAGATCGCCCGCGACCAGCGCGAACAGGTAAGTCGGTTTCGGGAACGGATCGTGCCACTCGGACCAATGCCGTCCGCCGGGCAGGTCGCCCGACGCGACCGGATCG
This sequence comes from Sphingomonas sp., assembly GCA_017849555.1. Classification (GTDB taxonomy): domain Bacteria; phylum Pseudomonadota; class Alphaproteobacteria; order Sphingomonadales; family Sphingomonadaceae; genus Sphingomonas; species Sphingomonas lycopersici. The sequence continues at coordinate 37,869 of JAFIGU010000095.1, forward strand.
CCGTTCGCCAGCAGCACCGGGAAGCGTGCCTTGTCCGCGGTCATCCGCACGCGATAGCGCGCGAGCACATCGGGGCGATCGGGGAAGTAAGTGATGCGGCGGAAGCCTTCGGCCTCGCATTGCGTGCAGAGGTTCCCCCCCGAGGCGTAGAGCCCCATCAGCTGGGTGTTGCGCTCGGGCGCGATCTCCACCTCGGTCTCGACGACATGCCTGCCGCCGGCGAGCGGGACGATCAGGTCCTCGCCGTCGAGCCGCCAGTCGTTGACCGCAACGCCGTCGACCAGCACCGCTAGCGGCGCCTGCCCCGCGCCGTTGAGCCGCAGCGGCGCATCGTGCGCGCCGCGCCGCGTCACCTCGAGCCGCGCTTTCACGCGGGTCCGCTCGGGGTCGAGATCGAAATCGAGCGCGACCTCGGGCACCAGCCACTCGGGCGGGCTATAATCCTCGCGTCGGGTGACGTGAGGCTGGGCGAGGGCGGTCTGGGCGTCGATCATAAGGGAAATATAGCCGGCGCCCGCGCGGGTTCCATCGAAACCTTGCGCCCGTGGCAACGTGTGTTACGCCGACGGCACTCATGAAGACGCTTCTCCCGCCGGCCCGCGCGAGCCTGATCGCGCTCCTCGCCCTCTCCGCCCCGCTCGCCGCCCAAGACACCGCCCCCGATCCGGCGACGGTCAACGCCGCGATCAACGCGCCGCTGCCGGCCGATCAGGCGGCGATCAAGGCGCATGTCATGTTCCTCGCCTCGGACGCGATGAAGGGGCGCGAGGCGGGCAGCGGCGAATATGACATTGCCGCGCAATATGTCGCGTCGCGCTTCTACGCCGCCGGGTTACGCCCGGGGGGAGGCGCCGGGGGCTATCTGCAGGCGGTGCCTTTGGTGCGCTACCGCACCAGCGGGGAGAGCCGCGCCTCGCTTGGCGGCCGCACGCTCGTCGCCGGGACCGATTATGTCCCGTTGGCCGATCCGCGCCGCGCCAAGGTGTCGCTCGACGCGCCTTTGGTGTTCGCCGGCTATGGCGTGCCCGACGATCTTGCGCGGCTCGACGTCAAGGGCAAGATCGTCGCGTTGCTGCCGGGCGCGCCGCACGATCTCAATGCCGAGCAGCGCGCCTATCTCGGCAGCATCGATACCAAGGCCGAAGCGGCGGCGGCGCGCGGCGCGGTCGCCGTGATCCAGCTCGTCACGCCGGGGAGTGAGCGCACCACCCCCTTCGCCCGGGTCGCCGAGCGCAGCGCCCGCCCGCGGATGACCTGGGCCGAGGCCGACGGCAGCGGCCACGCCGACGCGCCGATCCCGGTCGTCGCGACGTTCAGCGAGGCCGGCGCCGCGAAATTGTTCGCGGGCACGCGCATTTCCTGGGCGGCGCTGGTCAAGGAAGCCAAGCGTCCGGTGCCGCGCTACGCCGCGCAGCCGCTCCCCGCACGGCTGACGATCGACACCGCGAGCGCCTTCGAGGCGGCGCGTTCGTCCAATGTCATCGGCGTGCTGCCCGGCAGCGACGCGGCGCTGGCGAAAGAGGTCGTCGTGCTCTCCGCGCATCTTGACCATATCGGGGTCACCGCGCCCGACGCGCGCGGCGATACGATCAACAATGGCGCGCTCGACGATGCGATCGGCATCGCCAGCCTGATCGAGGAGGCGAAGCGTTTCCACGAACGCGCGCCACGCCGCACCGTGATGTTCGTCGCCTTTACCGCCGAGGAGAAGGGACTGATCGGCAGCGACTATTTCACCGCGCATCTGCCCGCGACGGGCACAATCGTCGCCGACGTCAATCTCGATATGCCGATCCTCACCTATCGCTTCGAGGATATGGTCGCGTTCGGCGGCGATCGTTCGACGCTCGGCCCGGTGATCGGGCGTGCGCTGGCCGGGATCGGGGTGACGCTGTCGCCCGATCCGATGCCGGGCGAGGCGATCTTCGTGCGGTCGGACCATTTCAATTTCGTCCGCCGCGGCATTCCGGCGGTGTTCCTGTGGCCGGGGCCGAAGGGGCCGGGCAAGGCGGCGACCGACGACTTCATGAACAAGCATTATCACCGCCCGTCGGACGATCTGACCCAGCCGATCCTGTGGGATCAGGCGGTGCGCTTCGTCGACGCCAATTACCGCATCGCGCGCGAGATCGCCGACGCCGACACGCGCCCGCTGTGGAACCGGGGCGATTATTTCGCCGGGCTGTTCGACGGGCCGATGGCGCCATGAGATGACGCGGCTGTTCGTCTTCGGTCTCGGCTACGCCGCGCGCGCGATCACCGCGGCGAGCGGCGCGCCCACACTGGGGACGACACGCGACGGGCGCGACGGGACGATCCGCTTCGACGATGCGGATGCGGTGCGCGCCGGGATGGCGACGGCGACGCATGTGCTATCCTCCGTCCCGCCCGACGAGAGCGGTGCCGACCCGGTGCTGACGCGATATCGCGAGCTGCTCGGCGGGCGCTGGCTCGGCTATCTCTCCTCGACCGGGGTCTATGGCGACACCGGCGGCGCATGGGTCGACGAGACCGCGCCGGTCGGCGGCGGGCGGCGCGCGGCGCGCACAGGGGCGGATGCCGCGTGGCTGGCGATCGGCGCGCGGGTGTTCCGCCTCCCCGGTATCTACGGGCCGGGGCGGTCGCCGCTTGACCGGCTGCGTGCCGGCACGGCGCATCGCATCGTCCTGCCGGGGCAGGTGTTCAGCCGCGTGCATGTCGCCGATATCGCACGCGGGGTGATCGCGGGATTCGCGGCACCGGCGGGGGCGTATAATCTCGCCGACGATCTGCCGGCCGGGCAGGACGAGGTGCTGGCCTATGCCGCGGCGCTGATCGGCCTGCCGCCACCGCCGGTCGTGCCGCTCGACATCCTCGGCCCCGCCGCGCGCGGTTTCTATGCCGAGAACCGCCGCGTCGCCAACGGCAAGGCGAAGCGCGTGCTCGGCTGGGCGCCGCTCTACCCCGATTACCGCGTCGGCCTGCGCGCGGTGAGCGCGATGACCAGCCCGATCCCGGCGAGCACCCCGCCGCCGATCGCCAGCGTCGACCAGCGATAGCCCTCGAACACGGTCGACAGCAGCATCGCGATGACGGGCACGATCACGCTCGAATAGGCCGCCTTGGCCGGGCCGATCGCGCGGATCACGCGGAAATAGAGCGGGAAGCACAAGGCCGAGGCCGCGAGCCCAAGATAAAGCGTCCCCGCAACATAGCCCAGCCGCCATTCGAACACCGGCGGCCCCGTGGTGATCCACGCCCAGGCTGCGTCGAGCCCGGACCCGATCAGCATCGCCACCGCCAAGGTCGGCACCATCGGATAGCGCGTCGCGACCGAGGTCGCCTGCATCACATTGGCGGTCGAGGCGGAGAGGATCGCGCAGCAGGTAAGCGCGATCCCGATCAGCGCCGCGCCCGGGCCGTGCGGATCGCTGCGCGCTTCGTTGATGAACAGGAGCACCACCCCGGCCATCGCGATCCCCGAGCCGATCACGAGCTGCCGCCCGAGCTTCTGCCCGAGGAAGATGCGCGCGAACACGGCATTGGGCACCAGCAGCAGCGCGAACACCACCGCCACCAGCCCCGATGTGATATGCTGCTCGGCGCGATAGACGAAATTGAAGTTGAGCACGAATTGCGCGAGCCCCAGCGCCGCCGCGAAGGCCCAGCCGCGCGCGTCGAAGGTGAAACGCTCGCGCGTCGCCAGCCCCCAGACGAGCATCGCGACGCCCGCGACGAGGAAGCGATAGCTGACCGACCAGCTCGGCGGGACGACGCTCAGCTGATCGCGGATCACCAGCCAGGTCGATCCCCAGATCAAGGTGACGATCGCGAATGGGATGAGGACGGCGGCGCGGGTCGAATTGGGGCGGGTCGCGTCGCTCATCTGGTTGCTTTCATTGCGCCGGCGGGTGAGTCGCTCGTTCCCGTTCGGGCTGAGCTTGTCGAAGCCCTGCCCTTTCTTCCGAAGAAGTGCAGCCCGTCGACACGCTCGGGGCGAACGGTGGAGAAGCGATCCCCCTTCTTATACGGGCACGCTGTAACGGCCCGCGCGCCGCTGTCGATCCGAATCTGGCGCTCAAATCACAAGCTGGGCTGATTGATCAGAACCAGTCGCGCGGCGGCCCGTCGCCGGCGGGCGGCCCGCGCTCGTCGCGGCGCGGCGGCGGGGGCGGCGCGTCGGGGGACGGCGCTCGGTTGACCGACACCGCGCCGTCGGGCCCGACCTTGAGATCGATCCCCGCGCCCTGCAGCTGGCTGTGGATCTGTTCGGCGATCGGGCCGATCACATTCCCCGCCACGTCGCCGATCAGCGCCTCGGGATCGATCTCCTCGGGCTCGGGCACCTTGACCACCGGGGCGAGGTGAAGCGCGGAAACCATGAAGTTGCGCCAGATCTGCGCCGGCACCCCGCCGCCGTGGAGCCCCGGATTGGGGGTATTGTCGTCATTGCCGACCCACACCCCGACCACCAGATCGCCCGCGAAGCCGATGAACCACGCGTCGCGCCCGCTCTGCGACGTCCCGGTCTTGCCATAAGCCGGGACCGACAGCGCCGCCGCGCGGCCGGTGCCGCGGATCGACGCGCCGAGCAGTTCGAGCATCTCGTCGTGGATGTCCGACGGCATCGTCTTGGGGCCGCTGGTCAGCGCGGTGTACCACGGCTTGTCGCCCGTCGCGGGCAGCCCGCGCGCCTCGACCGGATAGCGCCCGTCGGCGACCCCGGCGAAGGCCGCGGTCATTTCGAGCAGCGACACTTCGGAGGTGCCGAGCGAGATGGTCGCCTCATTGGCGATCGGGGTGGAGATGCCGAGATCGCGCGCGGCGCGGATCACGTTCTTCACCCCCACTTCCTGCGTCAGCCGCGCCGCGACGACGTTCGACGAACGCTGGAAGGCGCGGCGCAGCGGAATCTTGCCGAGATAGCGATTGTCGTCGTTCTTGGGCTTCCACCCCGCGATCTCGACCGGCGAATCGTCGGCGATCGTCTCGGGCGTCAGCCCGGCGCGCATCGCGGCGAGATAGACGAACAATTTGAAGGTCGACCCCGGCTGGCGCCGCGCCTGGGTCGCGCGGTTGAACGGGCTTTTGGCATAATCGCGCCCGCCGACCATCGCGACGACCTCGCCGTTGCGCTTCATCGCCACCAGCGCGCCCTGCGCCTGCCGCAGCCCGGCCTGACGGATGACGCGTTCGGCGGTGCGCTGGAGATTGCGGTCGAGCGTGGTGCGGATCGTCGCCTCGTTGCGGATCTCGCCCGCCTGATCGCGCGCCTCGGGGAGCACCCAATCGGCGAAATAGGTGCCGGTGGGCAGCGCTTCGGGCTGTTTGGCGAGCACGCGCTGCGGCTGCACCTCGGCGGCCTGCGCCTTGGTGATGAACCCCGCCTCGGCCATCGCGCCGACGACCACCATCTCGCGCGCCTGCGCGCCTTCGAGATTGCCGGTCGGCGCGAGCCGCGACGGCGCCTTGACCAGCCCGGCGAGCATCGCCGCCTGCCCGATGTTGAGCTTGTCCGGCGCGCGCCCGAAATAATGTTTCGAGGCAGCGGTCAGCCCGTAGACATTGTCGCCGAAATAGACGTTCGAGAGATAGCGCGAGAGGATCTCGTCCTTGGTCAGCCACGCTTCGAGCCAGAAGGCGATCATCACCTCGCGCAGCTTGCGCCCCATCGTGCGATCCGCATCGAGAAAGGCATTCTTGGCGAGCTGCTGGGTGATCGTGCTGCCGCCCTGCCGCACCCCGCGCGATCCCATATTGGCCCAGGCGGCGCGCAGGATGCCGCGCGGATCGACCCCCCAATGCGAATAGAAGCGCCGGTCCTCGATCGCGATGAACGCCTCGCGCACATGCGGCGGCAGCTTGGCGGCATCGACCGGCGCGCCGATGATCGCCCCGCGCCGCGCGATCGGGGTGCCGTCCGCCGCGGTGAGCGTGATCGACGGCGGGGTCGGCGGCTTCAGTGATTGCGACAGCGGCGCGGTAAAGGCGAGCCAGCCGATCGCGATCACCAGCAACACGACCAACGCCGCCGCGCCGCGCACCACCCAGCGCCAGATGCGCTTGGCGCGATCCGCCGGGCGCATGCGCGGCGGCAGCGGCGCGGGATCGGGCACCGGATCGTGCCACGCATCGAAGGCGGGCAGCGGCTGACGCGATTCCGCCGGCGCGTGATTGTAGCGCAGACGGCCATTTTCGTGCGGATCGAGGTGCATAGGATCGTTCGGATGGTCGGCCATCAGCGTATTACTTCAATAAGACAGTCGCCGCAAGGGCCGGCCATGCGCTGGCATTTAGCGTGACGGGGGCGGAAGCGAAAGCGTGAAGCGGAATCCCCGCCCGTCACCCCGCCTCAAGACCGGGGTGACGGCCCGGCTGGACCCAGCCGTTCGCCCCATCAAATACCCTGTTCCGCTCGCCATAACTTATGTTATCTCACCCTCGATAGCGAGAGGATGAGGGCATGAGCGCTTTGGGCAATGACGCGGTGGCGGTGGAGACGCGCGGCAATGTGATGCTGATCACGATCAACCGCCCGGCGGCGCGCAACGCGGTCAACGCGCAGGTCCACGAAGGCGTCGGCGATGCGCTCGAAGCGGCCGACAAGGACCCCGAGATCCGCTGCGTCATCATCACCGGCGCGGGCGACAAGTCCTTCTGCGCGGGGGCCGATCTGGTCGCGCTCTCGCGCGGCGAAAGCCTGACCCCCGACGACAAGGCCAAACAGGCGTGGGGCTTCGCCGGCATCGCCAGCCACCCGATCTCCAAGCCGGTGATCGCCTGCGTCAACGGCACGGCGCTGGGCGGCGGGCTCGAGATCACATTGGCGTGCGATCTGGCGGTGGCGGTCGACAGCGCCTTGTTCGGGCTGCCCGAGCCCAAGCGCGGGCTGTTCGCGGCGGCGGGCGGGGTGTTCCGGCTGCCCGAGCAATTGCCGAAGAAGATCGCGATGGAGATGATCCTCACCGGCGATCCGATCACCGCCGAGCGCGCGCTCGCGCTCGGGCTGGTCAACGCGATCGCGCCGCGCGAACAGCTTCTCGACACCGCCTTCGCGCTCGCCGAACGGATCGCGGTCAACGCGCCGCTGTCGGTGCAGGCATCGAAGAGGATGGCGCAGGGCATCGTCGACGGCCATGTCGCGCGCGACGACGCCGCCTGGGCACAGAACCGCGCCGAGGCGAAGATCGTCTTCACCAGCGAGGATTCGCGCGAGGGGCCCAAGGCATTCGCCGAAAAGCGCGCGCCGGTGTGGAAGGCGCGCTGACCGTGGCCGCCGACGCCGAGCGCATCGCGGTGATCGTCGGGGTCGGGCAGGTCAACGACCGCCCGGCCGATCCGCTGCAGGGGCTCGATTCGCTCGGGCTGATGGTCGCCGCGCTGCAGGCAGCGGATCGCGATGCCGGGGGCGGTTGGCTCGGCGACGTCGAGTCGGTCGCGGTGGTGCAGCAGATCAGCTTCCGCCAGGATAATCCGCTGGCGCAAAAGGTCGCCGAGCGGATCGGATCGCGCGCGACGATCGTCCACGACACCGTCGGCCCCAATGGCGACAGCCCGATCCTGTTGCTCAACGAGGCGGCCAACCGCATCGCGCGCGGCGAGATCGGGATCGCCGCGGTGACCGGGGGCGAGGCACTGCGCACCGCCAGCCAGCGCGCCGCGCTCGCCGCCAGGACCGACGTGTCGGACCAGAATCCGATCCGCAATCTCGCCAAGGGCCGCGCGCCGGGATACCGCCAGATCCACGGGCTCACCGCGCCGGTCGACGTCTATCCGCTCTACGAAAACGCCGGGCGTGCCGCCTATGGACAGACGCTCGCCGAGGGGCAGGCCGAATCGGGCGAAATCTGGTCGCGGTTCAGCGCGATCGCCGCGGCGACCCCGGCGGCGTGGATCCACGCTCCGAAGACCGCCGCCGAGATCGTCACCCCGACCGCCGACAATCGCCCGATCGCTTTCCCTTACACCAAGCTGATGGTCGCCAATTCGAGCGTCAACCAGGGCGCCGGGTTCATCGTCACCAGCCTCGCCGAAGCGCGGCGGCGCGGGGTGCCCGAGGCGCGGATCATCTATGTCGGGCGCGGCGCCGCGGCGCATGAGGCGGACGATTTTCTGGCGCGCGACCGCTATGACAAATCGCCGAGCATGGAAATATGCCTCAACCGCGTCCTCGAATGGAACCAAGTGGGCGCCGACGACCTCGATCTCGCCGAACTCTATTCCTGCTTCCCCTGCGTCCCGAAAATGGCGCGCCGCGTGATCGGCTGGCCGCTCGACAGGCCCGCGACGGTGTTCGGCGGGCTCACCTTCGGCGGCGGCCCGATCGGCAATTATATGAGCCACGCGGTCGCCGAGATGGTCGACGCGCTGCGCGGCGGCGAGGGCCAGAAGGGGCTGCTGTTCGCCAATGGCGGCTATGCCACCCACAATCACGCGATCGTGCTCGCCACCGCGCCGCTCCCCGGTGCCGGCGAAGCGCATGATTTCGATTGTCAGGCGGAAGCCGATGCCGCGCGCGGCCGCGTTCCCGAGCTGATCAAGGACTATGCCGGCCCGGCCGAGATCGAAACCTATACCGTCTTCTACGCGCGCGACGGGCAACCCCGATCGGGTGTGATCGTCGCGCGGCTCCCCGACGGCAACCGCACCCTGGCGCATGTGCCCGGCGGCGATGCCGCGACGATCGCCTTCCTCACCGACGGTACCGCCGAACCGGTCGGCACGAAAGGCGAGGTGGTGGCGGGCGGCGAGATGATGGTCTGGCGGCGAAGCTAAGATCGCCTCCCCACCGCTCGCGCTGTGCGTATGACGCCCCGGCCTACCCCGCCGACAGGAAGACCACCCCGCCGATCAGCACGCCGCATCCCACCAGCCGCCACGGCCCGACCCTCTCGTGCAGGATCAGCATCCCCATCAGCGCGCCGACCATCATCGACATCTCGCGCATCGGCGCGACGAGGCTGAGCGGCGCGCCCGAGCCGAGCGCCGCGAGCACGAGGATATAGGACAAGGGCGACAGCAGCCCGACCCCGATCGCGAACCGCCAATAGCCGCGCATCGCCGCCAGCGCGCGGCGCGGATCGGCGATCACCAGCGGCGAGAGCAGAAAGAAGCGCAGCAGGTTCGAGAACCAGTCGAGCATCACCGGGACGATGCCGAGCGTCTTGACCGCATAAGCGTCGACCACCGTATAGGTTGCGATCAGCCCGCCGGTCGCGCTGCCCCAGCGCACCCCCGCCTGCCCGCCGGGCCGGCGAAAGGCGGAAAGATCGCCCTGCGTCGCGATTAGCCCGATCCCCGCCACGACGAGGATCAACCCGAGCACCCCCAACCCCGACGGCCGCTCGCCGAGGATCAGGAACGCGCCGATCGTCGACAGCATCGGCCCCGTCCCCCGCGCGACGGGATAGACCACCGAGAGATCGGCGACCTGATAGCCGCGCTGCAGGCACAGGCTGTAGCCGAGGTGGATCAGCGCGCTGAGCAGGACGAAGGCGGCGCCCACGCCGGTCCACGCCGTCCCGCGGCCCGCGATCACCAGATAGACCACCCACGGCGCATAAGCGACGCACGCGACCAGATTATAGGCGAAGACGAACACCGGGCCGACCGCCGCGGCGCGCTTGGCGAGCAGGTTCCACGTCGCATGGACGAGCGACGCGAGCACGACGAGCAGCAATGAGGCAAATGTCATCGAGACCTCCTGATTGGTCGATCTCGACGTCTCCGCCTCTGGGCTTTTATCCCTCGGGTGCAGCCGCGGAGCACCCGCGGTTTCTGCAACGCTCGGTCCAGCGGCGGCAAAGCGCCCGGAACCCTAGTTGCCATTCGGTCGATGAGCGGCCCCTAGCCGATCCGTGCGATCGCGATCAAGCGCGGTGCTATCCACCACCCCGGCGCAGGCCGGGGTCCAGTTACGACCGCTCCGATGCTGGACCCCGGCCTACGCCGGGTCGCAGCGAGCCATAGGCAGCGTGACCGTCGCTTCAAATTTCCTAATCCCATGCCGCGCCACGCTATCAGCGGTGGCATTCGCCGCATCACGCGTCTAAAGGCGCGGGCATCCGTCCACGCCTTTATGGAAAGCGCCCCCGATGCGCATCGCTATCGCGTCCGATCACGCCGCCGTCGAGCTCAAGTCCATGCTCGCCGACTGGCTGCGCGAGGCCGGGCATGACGTGCTCGATCTCGGCACCAACGGCAGCGCGAGCGTCGACTATCCCGATTTCGGCCATGCGGTGGGCGCGGCGCTGGCCGACGGCCGCGTCGAGCGCGGCGTGGTATTGTGCGGCTCCGGGGTCGGCATCTCGATCGCGGCGAACCGCAACCCGGCATGCCGCTGCGCGCTGGTCAGCGAGCCGCTCTCCGCGCGTCTCGCGCGCCAGCATAACGACGCCAATGCGATCGCGATGGGCGCGCGGCTGATCGGCCCGGAAATGGCCAAGGCCTGCCTCGAGGCGTTCCTCTCGACCGATTTCGAGGGCGGCCGCCACCAGCACCGCATCGACAAGCTTTCCGTCCGCCTCACGGCTGCATAACCAAGGAGTCTCGCGATGAGCACGAACCCCGCCAATCTCAATGATGTGCAGCCGGACGGCTTCTTCACCCGCGGCCTTGCCGACGCCGATCCGGCGGTGTTCAAGGGCGTCGCCCACGAGCTGGAGCGCGAGCAGACCCAGATCGAGCTGATCGCCTCCGAGAATATCGTCTCCAAGGCGGTGCTCGAAGCGCAGGGCAGCGTCTTCACCAACAAATATGCCGAGGGTTATCCCGGCAAGCGCTACTATCAGGGCTGCCACCCGTCGGACGAGGTCGAGCAGCTCGCGATCGACCGCGCCAAGGCGCTGTTCGGCTGCAACTTCGCCAACGTCCAGCCGCATTCGGGCGCGCAGGCCAATGGCGCGGTGATGCTGGCGCTGACCAAGCCCGGCGACACGATCATGGGGCTGAGCCTCGATGCCGGCGGCCATTTGACCCACGGCGCCAAGGCGGCGATGTCGGGCAAATGGTTCAACGCGGTGCAATATGGCGTGACGCCGGACACGCATCTGATCGATTACGATCAGGTCGAGGCGCTCGCGCTCGAACATAAGCCGACGCTGATCATCACCGGCGGCTCGGCCTATCCGCGCGTGATCGATTTCGCCCGCTTCCGCGCGATCGCCGACAAGGTCGGCGCCAAGTTCATGGTCGATATGGCGCATTTCGCGGGGATCGTCGCGGGCGGGCTGCATCCCTCGCCGTTCGAGCATGCCGATGTCGTCACCACCACCACCCACAAGACGCTGCGCGGCCCGCGCGGCGGGATGGTGATGACCAATGACGAGGCGATCGCCAAGAAGATCAACTCGGCGGTGTTCCCGGGGCTGCAGGGCGGCCCGCTGATGCACGTCATCGCCGCCAAGGCGGTGGCGTTCGGCGAGGCGCTGCGCCCCGACTATAAGAGCTATATCGCCGCGGTGGTGGAAAACGCCAAGGTGCTGGCCGCGACGCTCAAGGAGCGCGGCTGCAACCTCGTCTCGGGCGGCACCGACACGCATCTCGCGCTGGTCGACCTGACCCCGCTCGGGGTGACCGGCAAGGACGCCGACGAGGCGCTCGAGCGCGCCGGGATCACCTGCAACAAGAACGGCATCCCCAACGATCCGCTCCCCCCGATGAAGACCAGCGGGATCCGCGTCGGCTCCCCCGCGGGCACCACGCGCGGCTTCGGCGCCGCCGAATTCCGCGAGATCGGCAATATGGTTGCGGACGTACTGGACGGCCTCGCCAAGAACGGCGAAGCTGGCGATGCGCAGGTCGAGGCGCATGTTCGGGAACGAGTACGCGCCTTGTGCGCTCGTTTCCCGATCTATCAGTGAGGGCGTAAAGATGTCGAAGATCGACGAAGTGCAGGAAACCGTCCGCAACACCCCCGGCCTCGGCCGGAAAATGGCGAAATACGGCGCGATCGGCGCGGTATTGGCGATCCCCTTGCCCTTCGTCGGCCCGGTCATCGGCGCGGTGGTCGGCGCCGGCGTCGCCTACGCGCGCCGCGATAAGAACTGAGCTATGCCTCTCCCATCCTCCGTTCGGGCTGAGCTTGTCGAAGCCCTGCACTTTCTTCCGATGAAGAAGGGCAGCCCTTCGACAGGCTCAGGGCGAACGGGAGAGGGTGCTGCTTCTTCCTTCGAGGGCGCGAACTGAATGCGCTGCCCGTTCTGCGGCCATGATGCGAGCCAGGTAAAGGATAGCCGCCCGACCGACGACGGCGCGGCGATCCGTCGGCGTCGCCAGTGCGAGGGGTGCGCGGCGCGCTTCACCACCTTCGAGCGGATCCAGCTGCGCGAATTGGTGGTGGTCAAGAGCAACGACCGCCGCGAACCGTTCGACCGCGAGAAGCTGATCCGCTCGATCGGCATCGCCGCGCGCAAGCGCCAGCTCGACGGGATCGCGATCGAGCGGCTCGTCTCGGGCATCCAGCGCCAGCTCGAAACCTCGGGCGAAGGCGAAGTGACCTCGAAGCGGATCGGCGAAATGGTGATGGACGGGCTCAAGGGGCTCGATTCGGTCGCCTATATCCGCTTTGCCTCGGTCTATCGCGATTTCAACGAGGCGAAGGATTTCGAGGAATTCGCCGGCACGGTCGAGGAAGCCGGCCGCGGATGAGCGCTGCGCCGCCCCCCGTCATCGTCCTCGTCCGCCCGCAACTCGCCGAAAATATCGGCAAGGCGGCGCGCGCGATGCTCAATTTCGGGCTGACCGAGATGCGGCTCGTCACCCCGCGCGACGGCTGGCCCAATCCGCTCGCCGGCCCGGCGGCGTCGGGCGCCGATCTGGTGCTCGAGGGCGCGCGGGTGTTCGAGAGCGTCGCCGAGGCGGTGGCCGATTGCGCGCATGTCTATGCGACGACGGTGCGCAAGCGCGGGGTGACCAAGCCGGTGGTGACCCCCGAGGCCGCCGCGCGCGAGATGCGCGGCGCGGCCGAGCGCTCGGCGATCCTTTTCGGCCCCGAGCGGTCGGGGCTCGAAACCGACGATGTCGCGCTGGCGCGCACGATCCTAACCGTGCCGATCAACCCCGAATTCGGCAGCCTCAACCTGGCGCAGGCGGTGATCCTCGTCGCTTACGAATGGGCGAAGGGCGAGACGCTGGCGAGCCCGCCCGAAACCGATCTCGCCCCGCCCGCGCCGCAGGCCGAGCTGGAAGGGATGATCGGCCAGCTCGACCAGATGCTCGAACAGGCCAATTTCTTCTTCCCGCCCGATCGCACCCCCGCGACCAAACGCACCCTGCGCACCTTGCTGACCAAACCCGGCTGGTCGAGCCAGGAGGTGCGCACGTTGCGCGGGGTGCTCTCGGCGCTGGCGGGGGCGAAGGCGAAGCGGCGGTAACCTCCGTTCGTTGCTGATTCGGGATCACCTCGCCCCGTTCGCCCGAACGGAGAGAGATCGCGCTCTGCCTTCTAAATCTGATCCCTGAGCGTCAGCGCCACCGCGCGCGTCTCCCCGCCGCGGCGCACCTGCAGCGCGATCGTCGACCCCGCCGGTCGCGAGCGGAACAGGCGGCGCGCATCGGCAAGCTGCTCCGCCACGACCGGCGTGCCGTCGATCGCAACGATCACATCGCCCACCGCGAGGCCCGCCGCGGCGCCCGCACTGTCCTTCGCCACATCGGTCACTTCATAGCCGCCGTTCTTGGCGTTGATCCACAGCCCCGAGCGATCGAACGTGCCGACATCCTCGGGCTCGGGCACGATCCGCTTCAGGTACATGATCTGATTGGTATAATCGAAGGTCACCACGAAGCGCTTGAGCAGCCCGCTGCCGATATTGCCGTCATAGGCCGGGTCGCTGATCGACCCGCCCTTCGCCTCCGACAGCCCGGCGGCGATATTGCTCACCGGCACCTCGCCCAATTTGAGCGCCGGCAGCCGCACGACATAGCTGCGCGCTGGCCCGCCGACGCCCCAGCCGGTCACCGCGCTGGTGCCCTTGGCGAATTTGGCGCGCAGATCGTTGGCTTTCACGAACGGGCTGGTGAAATCGATCTCCGAGCGTGAACCGGTATCGATATCGAACCGCGCGGGCATCCCCATCACCGATCCGCTGACGAAGGGCAGATGATCGTAGAACACGAACGGCACCGCGCTGCCCAGCGCCGCGCTCGCCCTGAAATCCGCCGGCCGGGTGAAGCTCAGCGTCTTGCCGCCGTAATCGATCGTCGTCACCAGCCGGCGGAATAGCTCGAACCCGACCATCCCGTCGACCGCGATCCCCTCGATCGACGGATCGTAGATATTGGTCGCGAAGCCGGTCTGGTCCTTCAGCCGCACGTCGCCGATCGCGATCTCGTCGAGATGGACGAAGCCGGTCGTCTCATGGCCCTCGCCCGCGCCGCTGGTCACCGCCGCGCCGACCGCCTGCAGCCCCACTTCCCTGACCAATTTGGGCGAGAGCAAGGTATGCCCGCCGGTATCGACGATGAACGTATACGGCCCTTTGCCGTTGACCATCGCCTCGACGTAGATGTGGTTGTTGAGGAAGCGGAACGGCACGCTGGCATGCGACGCGCCGCCGACGATCTCCGCCCCGGTCAGCGCCACCTTGGGCATCGCATAGGCGCCGAGCGGGCGCCTCCCGCCGAAGGTCGCGCTCTGCAGCAGCGAGGTCGACAGCGATTCCGGCCCCAGCCCCTGATCGGTCACCATTTTGTGCGCCAGCATCGCGCCGCTTTCGGGGCGATAGTCCGAATAATTTTCGGTGACGTGGAAGAATTGCCGCATCTCCGCGATGCGCGTCAGGAAATGCGTCTCGGCGTCGAACCACGCATCGAAGCGATGCCCCTGTTTGAGCGTGACGACGAGATGATCCTGCGCGCGTCCGTCGATCGTGTCGCGTCCGGCCGAGGTGATTTTCGCGCCGCCGCGATCGGCGCGCCACCACAGATTGGCGTTGCGATAGGCGGCGCTGGCCGCGGTGAGCGGGCGGTCACCGCCGAGCTGCGGCGTATAGGCGAGCGAGATATCCTGCTGCCACGGCGTCTTTCCGTCGAAGCCGTCGCTGCTGCGGATCCCCTGCGCCTCCTGTTCCTCGGCATAAGCGCCGGTGGCGACGTCGTAGCGGAGGGTGAGCGGCCCGGTCAGCCCGGAAGCGGTGTTGGTATAGCGCAATTCCACCGCCCCCACCGCGGGCATCTTCACCGCGGCGCGGTTGGCGGCGAGCACCGCATCGACCGTCGTCGCCGGCTCGGCATGGGCGCTCGCGGCGAGCGAAAAGGTAAGCACGGCGGCGGCAAACGGCCTCATCACGACCCTCATATTGCGAAATTCGAGCGGGTTGCTTAGCCCTTGCCGGATGGGCGGTCTTGAATGCACTTCACATTGGGGCATCCGGTCCGCCGATCCCGGCCGTACCCGCCACGGCCCGCGCGAGGACCTGCCCCGCCACCCGCACGATCATGCCTTCGCGGCGGTGGTGCTGTCGGGCGGCTATGTCGAGGCGGGCGATACCGGCCGGCACGCGGTGGAGGCGGGCGACGTCCTGCTCCACCGTGCATGGGAAAGCCATCTCGACCGTTTCGACGCGCGCGGCGCGGAGGTGCTCGTCCTGCCGATCGCCGATCGCGATACCACGCCGCTGATCGGGCGCGTCGCCGACCCCGATACGATCGCGCGGCTCGCCGAACGCGACCGCACCGGGGCGGCCCGGCGACTGCTCGCCGAACTGGCCCCGCGACCGGCACCCCCCGCCGACTGGCCCGACATGCTGGCGCAGGCGTTGCGTGACGATCCCGATCTGTCGCTCGCCTTGTGGGCGGATCGCCTCGGGCTGCACCCGGGGAGCATCAGCCGCGGGTTCCGCCAGGTGTTCGGGGTGACCCCGGTCGCCTTCCGGCTGGTCCAGCGCACGCGGCAGGCGCTCGGTGCGTTGCAGATATCCGCCGCCCCGCTGAGCGCGATCGCTTATGATTGCGGTTTCGCCGACCAGGCGCATATGAGCCGCGCGGTCCGCGGGCTGACCAACGCAACCCCGACGGCGTTGCGCCGCGCGGCGGGAATGGCGTCGTAACGCGCGTTTAACAACAGGATCACTTTGGTCTAGGCTCGCGCTTCGATGGTATTGTAGCGTCCTCGTTCGTCAGCGTTTGTCTCTCTCGAAGGGCGCCCTGATGTACAAGATAATCCACTGCATCGCGCTCGCCGGCCTCGGCATCGCCGCGTCGAGCTTCGCGCCGCCCGGCCAGCCCGTTTCACCCACCGCGCTGGACATGCTCGATCCGACGCGGCTGGCGGCCTCGCTCTGCGGCGGAAAGGGCGGCGCGGCGGCGCTGACCCGCTCGCTGACCTTGGCGGCCGCGGTCGCCGGGCCGGCCGGCACCGCGTCGCGCCCGATCCCGCTCTACCCCGATCTCACCACGCAGCTGCCGATCACGACGGCCAGCGCAGCGGCGCGACGCTATTTCGGGCAGGGGCTGGTGCTCGCCTATGGCTTCAACCACGCCGGCGCGGTGCGCTCGTTCCGCGTCGCGCAGCGGCTCGACCCCGATTGCGCGATGTGCTGGTGGGGCGAGGCGCTCGCGCTCGGCCCGAACATCAACGCGCCGATGGACGATCGCGACCGCGACGCGGCGCTTGCCGCGATCGATCGCGCGCTGGCGTTGCGCGCGCGCGCCACCCCGCTCGAACAAGCGCTGATCGAGGCGATATCGCGCCGCTATGCGCGCGATGCGCGGGCCGATCGCGCGGCGCTCGACGCGGCCTATGCCGATGCGATGCTCGACGCGGCACGCCGCTTCCCCGCCGACGACGATATCGCGGTGCTCGCCGCCGAGGCGGTGATGGACACGACGCCGTGGAACTATTGGCAGGCCGACAAGCGCACCCCGGTGGGGCGCAGCGGCGACGCGGCGCGGCTGCTCGAAACGGTGATCGCGCGCAACCTCGATCACCTCCAGGCCGCGCACCTTTACATCCACCTGATGGAAAACAGCGCCGATCCGCACCGCGCCGAGGCCGCGGCCGACCGGCTGGCGCGGGCGCAGGCGCCGAGCGCGGGGCATCTCGTCCATATGCCGGGGCATATCTATCAGCTCGTCGGGCGCTATCGCGATGCGATCCGCGTCAACATCGCCGCCGCGCGATCGGACGAGGCGTTCATCCGCGACACCGGCGATCGCAGCCTCTTCCGCTACGGCTATTATCCGCACAATGTGCATTTCATCGTCACCTCGGCGCAGCTCGCGGGGGATATGCCGACCGCGCTGGCCGAGGCGCGGCGGCTGCGGACGATCCTCGATCCGGCGACCTCCGCGCGCATCGCGTGGATCCAGGCGATCGACGCGGCGCCCTATCTCGCGATGGCGCAATTCGCTGAGCCGCGCGCGATCCTCGCCATGCCCGCCCCCGACGCGCGGCTGCCCTATGCCGCGGCGATGCGGCGCTATGCGCGCGCCGTGGCGCGGGCGCGGCAGCGCGACGCACGAGGGACCGAGACCGAACTTGCGGCTTTGGCGAAGCTGAGAAGATCGGATGCGTTCGCCGGGATGATCGCGCAGGGCGTCCCCGCCCCCGATCTGCTGGCGCTCGCCGAGGCGGTGGCGCGCGGGCGACTGGCTTATGCGCAGAAACATTATGATGCCGCGGCCGGCTTTTACCGGCAGGCGATCGCGATCGAGGCGCGGATTCCGTATCAGGAGCCGGCCTATTGGTATTATCCGGTCAATCAGTCGCTCGGCGCGGCGCTCTATCAGGCGCGGCGCTATGACGAGGCGGCGCAGGCGTTTCGCGCCGCGCTGGCGCAGACCCCCGGCAACGGCTGGGCGCTCTACGGCCTCGCCGAAAGCGAAAGCGCGCGCGGACACGGGCTCGAAGCGACGGCGGCGGGGCGCGCGCTGCAACGCGCGTGGGTGGGCGACCGGCGCTGGCTGAGAATGGATCGTCTGTAGCGCGGACGAAATCGCCTTCAGCGGATCGTCGGAAAACTGGCGGAACGGGCTATGGTGCCCAGGGGCGGGATCGAACCACCGACACTGCGATTTTCAGTCGCATGCTCTACCAACTGAGCTACCTGGGCATACCAGCGAACCGCCGGAGCCGCGCTCTCTAGTCGGCGTCTCGACCGCTGTCCAGCCCATTTGGATCGACCGGCTGCCCGGGCAAACGATATCCTTCGCCGAGCCATTGCAACAGGTCGCGATCCTTGCAGCCGCGGCTGCAGAACGGCGCATGTTCGCGCACCGTGGGACGTCGGCAGATCGGGCAGGTCACGGTCTTCATCCGTCCAATATAGGGGTTCGCCCCGTCCGGCGCACCAGTTCGGCGAGCCAGTCGGGGCGGGCGTCGATTCGCGCCGCCACCGCGGGGGGCAGGCGATAGCGATTGGGCGCGCCGGGCGGGGTGCGCTCGATCTCGCGCAGCGCGGCGCGCGCCGCCGCGCCGACCGGATCGGCGCGCAGCAATTCGGGCAGCGACGCGCGCGGGCGCGGGCGGACGATCTGCAGGAAGCCGAAGCCGTTCATCGCGGTGCGCTCGAACGGTTGCGGCAGCGTCGCATCGATCACCGCCGCGACGCGCTGGCGCGCCTCCTTGCCCTGGATCGTCGGGAAATCGACCCCGATCGACCCGCCGATATCGTGCCGCACGATCGCCGCCGTCACCGCCGTCGCCGCGCGATCGGCCAGCGCATCGAGCGCGCCGCCGCCATCGACATCGAACAGCGTCATCGCCGGGGTCGGGGTGAGGCGCAGCATCCCGCCGGGGAAGGCGATATCGCCGCTCACCGCCTCGTCGAGCAATTCGGACCAGCCCGCCGCCTCCAGCGCGTCCGGCTCATGCGCGCGCAGCACCCGCACCGGGCCGTCCAGCGTCTCGCGCAGGCTGGGCGCGGGGCGTGGTGCCTCATCGGTGGCGGCGACGCGCGGCGGCTTGACGCGCCCCGGCTCGGGCAACGCCTCGCGCACCACCACCACGTTGAGCCGCGCGCCGAGCGTCAGCCCCGGCGGGGTGCGCGCGATCGTCGCGACCGTGCCGTCGGAGAGCCGGACCACGCCGGGTTCGGTCAGTTGTGCGCTATGGACCGCGCCGAGCCGCGCCCCGGCATCGTCGCGCACGATCCGTGCGGCGATGATCCGGCCGTCGGCGATCAGCGCGGCGCGCGTCTCGCCGATGCCGTCCTCATAGAGCCATTCAGCCAAGGATCACGCCGGCCGCGCGCAGCAGCGCGCCGGTCTCGTAGAGCGGCAGCCCGACCACCCCCGAATGCGATCCGGCGAGCCGGCGCACCCAGGTCTCGGCGCGGCCCTGGATGGCATAGCCGCCCGCCTTGCCCTCGCCCTCGCCGCTCGCGACATAATCATCGATCTCCGCCAGGGAGAGCGGCTTGAAGGTGACGATCGTGTCGGACAGCCGCTCGCGCAGCCGTCCCTCGGCGTCGATCACCGCCACCGCCGACAGGCAATGATGCCGCCGCCCGGCGAGCAGCCCGAGCATCATCCGCAGATCGGCCTCGTCTTCGGGCTTGCCGAGAATCCGCCGCCCGACCGCGATCGTCGTATCGGCGGCGAGAATCACCTCGCCCGGCGCGCGTTCCACCGCAGCCGCCTTGGCGGCGGCGACGCGGCGCACATAATCGCGCGGGCGTTCGTTCCTGAGCGGGGTCTCGTCGATATCGGGCGCGACGATCCGCGCCGGGGCCACGCCGATGCGCGCCAGCAGATCGCGCCGCCGCGGCGACGCTGATGCAAGGACGAGAGCCGGGCCGGCAGCCACGGACACGCGATCCGGCTGTTATTGCGGGCCGGGGCCGCCCCGGCCGGGCATGAAGCGGTAGGTGATCCGCCCCTTGGTCAGGTCGTACGGGGTCAGCTCGACCAGCACCTCGTCGCCGACCAGAACGCGGATGCGGTTCTTGCGCATCTTGCCGGCGGTATGGCCGAGGATTTCGTGATCGTTCTCAAGCCGGACGCGGAACATCGCGTTGGGCAGCAGCTCGACCACCTGGCCGCGCATCTCGAGGAGTTCTTCTTTCGCCAAACAATTGTCTTTCTGGATTTGAGGGCGCGCGCGCCCTTAGCCGAACAGCGCGACTTTGGGAAGTATCGCCGCTTCGACCCGGCATCTGCCGGCGCTTCGCCTACGCCGGATTATGGCGATCGAGGAAGGCTTTCATCCGCTTGAGGAAATCGAGCCGGTCGGCGGCGCGGCTGAAATGGTGATCGCCAAGCGGCTGTTCAACATATTCATACGGCTTACCCGCCTGTTTCAACGCATCGGCCATCTGCCGCGATTGCTTCACCGGCACGCGCATGTCGGCCTTGCCGTGGACGATCAGGATCGGGACGGAAAATTGCTCGGCGCCGAAGCGCGGCGACACCGCCTTGAAATCGGGAGTCCGCGCGCGCCAGTAATCGCCGAGCGCGCGGCCGTTGAGGAATTGCGCGTCATAGGATCGCATCCCGGCGAGATCGGACACGCCGGCATAGGAAACCGCGCAGCGATACAGCGCGCCGTCGCGCTGCGCCGCGCGCATCGCGGCATAGCCGCCGTAAGAGGCGCCGATCATGCACACTCGTTTGGGATCGACGATCCCCTCCTTCGCGGCCCAGGCGAGCGCGTCGTTGAGGTCGTCCTGCATCTTGAGCCCCCATTCGCCGCGTCCCATCCGGGCGAAGGCGGTGCCATAGCCGGCCGAACCGCGATAATTGGGCTGGATGACGACATAGCCGATTTCGGCGAGATATTGCGCCCACCAGTCCCACCCTTCGGAATCGCGCGCGAGCGGGCCGCCGTGCGGCATGATGACCGCCGGCAGGTTGCGCGCGCTGAGGCGGTGGCGCGGCATGGTGAGCAGCGCCTCGATCTGGGTCCCGTCGCGCGCGGCATAGCGCACCGTCTTGACCGGCGAGAGCAACCGCCCCTGCAGCGTCTGGCTGTTCCACGCCAGCCGCTTCATGCGATCGGCGTTGGTATCCCAGAAATACAGCATCCCCGCTTCCGACGGGCTGCCGATATCGATGAGAAAGCGCGTGCGATCGGCGTTCCACGAGATGATCTGCGCGCGGCGCGTGCCGACCGCCTTGTCGGCGACGTCCTGAAACTCCTTGAGCGCGGGATCGAGCCAGGCGGTGCGGCTGTATTTGTCGGTGAGCGTGACCCCGGCGAGGCCGTCATGCTCGTGGTTGGAGACCACGCCGTCGACATCATAGCCCGGCGCGGCATAGAGTTTCCGCCCGAGCTTGAGATCGGGCAGCGACACTTCATAGACCGCGTCATACCCGTCCGAATCGTCGATCGCGATCGCATTGCCGTCGGGGGTGAAGATCTGCGGGAGCGGGATGTTGTGCTCGTCGTCGCGGCGCTGCACCGCGATCGTGCGGAACAAGGTTTCGTCCGCGCCGCGATACAATAATTGCCCGCGGCGGCGATCGTCGTCGTAGCGATAGCCCATCCGCACCCGGCCGCTGCCGTCGGCATACCAGTCGAACACATTGGTGCTGCCATTGACGACGCGGCGCGTTTTCCCGGTCGACAGATCGGCCTCGACCACCTCGGGATAGACCTGATCGATGCTCTGCACCCCGGTCTGCCGCGACAGGAGGACGCGCGGCGAGCCGTCGCGCGCGCTCCACAGCACATCGTCGGCGCGGATGCCGGAATGCTCCCAGTCGATGCGGTTCGCCTTGGTCAGCGCGGCATTCACCCCGATCAGCCGCGTAACGTAGATGTCATAGCCTTCGAACTTGTCCTGCGCGCCGACGCCGACCGCGAGCCAGCCCGTCCCGACCCAGCGCCACCAATTGACGTCGATCTTGTCGGACAAGGCCATCGCGGTCGGTTTCTCGTCGCCGATGAACACCGGCATGACCACCAGTTGCTGGACGCCGTTGATCGCCACCTTCGCCGCGATGTGCGTGCCGTCGGGCGACAATTTGGGCGATTCCATGAACGGCAGTTCGGCAAAGGCCTCGACCGGCACCGGCGCATCGGGATTGGCCGCCGGCGCGGGCGCCTGTTGCGCCGCCGCGCCGGCCGACATCGCCAGCGCGAGCCACATCATCTGTCGCATGTTCATTTCACCCCCGGTTTCCGCCAGCTTCCACACGGCAACCGGCTTGCGCAAGGGGCAAAAAAAGGCCGGCCCGACTGCCCGGACCGGCCTTTAACCGTTCAACCGATCAGGATCAGCCCGCGACGTGCCCCGCCAGCGCCGCGAGCAGCAGCAGCGCGACGATATTGGTGATCTTGATCATCGGATTGACCGCCGGCCCGGCGGTGTCCTTATACGGATCGCCCACGGTGTCGCCGGTCACGGCGGCCTTGTGCGCCTCCGAACCCTTGCCGCCGTAATGGCCGTCCTCGATATATTTCTTGGCGTTGTCCCACGCGCCGCCGCCGCTGGTCATCGACAGCGCGACAAACAGCCCGGAGACGATCACCCCGAGCAGCATCGCCCCCAGCGCGGCAAAGCCCGCCGCCTGGTTCTCGACCCCCGAGACGATGAAATAGACGAGGATCGGCGAGAGCACCGGCAACAGCGAGGGGATGATCATCTCGCGGATCGCCGCGCGGGTGACGAGATCGACGGTGCGGCCGTAATTGGGCCGGCTCGTCCCCTCCATGATCCCCGGGTTGTTGCGGAACTGCTCGCGCACTTCCTCCACCACGCTCCCCGCCGCGCGGCCCACCGCGGTCATCCCGAACGCGCCGAACAGATAGGGGAGCAGCGCCCCGAGCAGCAGCCCGACGATCACATAGGGATTGGAGAGGCTGAAATCGACCTGCGTATCCGGGAAATAGGTCTGCAGATCGGTGGTATAGGCGCCGAACAGCACGAGCGCGGCAAGCCCCGCCGAGCCGATCGCATAGCCCTTGGTCACCGCCTTGGTGGTATTGCCCACCGCGTCGAGCGCGTCGGTCTTGTGGCGCACGTCGTCGGGCAGCCCGGCCATTTCGGCGATGCCGCCGGCATTGTCGGTGACCGGCCCGTAAGCGTCGAGCGCCACCACCATCCCCGCCAGCGCGAGCATCGAGGTCGCGCCGAAGGCGATGCCGATGATCCCGGCGAGCTTGTACGCCGCGATCACCGCGATCACGATCACCAGGGTCGGCAGCGCGGTCGCCTCGAGGCTGACCGCCAGGCCCTGGATCACATTGGTGCCGTGCCCCGTCTCCGAGGCGCGCGCGATCGATTTCACCGGGCGATAATTGGTCCCGGTATAATATTCGGTTATCCACACGATCAGCGCGGTGACCACCAGCCCGATCATCATGCACCAGAAGAGGTCCATGCCGGTGAACGCCACCCCGGTCACCGCCGGTGCCGCCGCGGCCGCATCGGTGAGATCGCCGCCGAGCGCGTCGCTCGCCTGATCGAGGAACCCCGGCGCGCCGATCGGCACGTTGAGATCGCCCAGGGTCATCTTGGTCGCGAGGTAGATCGCCGGGACCGAGAGCAATGCCGAGGTGCCGAAGCCCTTGTAGAGCGCGCCCATGATCGAGCCGCTCCCGCCGAGCCGCACCATATAGGTGCCGATCACCGAGGTGATGATGCACACCCCGCCGACGATCAGCGGCAGCGACATCAATTTCATCAGCTCGCCCGCATCGGCGCGGATGAGCAGGGCGATCGACACCATCGTCACGCCCAGCGTCACGACATAGGTTTCGAACAGGTCGGCGGCCATGCCCGCGCAATCGCCGACATTGTCGCCGACATTGTCGGCGATCACCGCCGGGTTGCGGGGATCGTCCTCGGGGATGCCCGCCTCGACCTTGCCGACGAGATCGGCGCCGACGTCGGCCGCCTTGGTGAAGATGCCGCCGCCGAGACGCGCGAAGATCGAGATCAGCGACGCGCCGAACGCCAGCGCGGTGAGCGCCTCGACGATCACCCGGTCATTGGGGGCATGCCCGCCCGGCCCGGTGAGATACCAGAAGAAGCCCGAGATCGCGAGCAGCCCCAGCCCGGCGACCAGCATCCCGGTCACCGCGCCCGAACGGAACGCCATCGTCAGCCCGCCCTGCAACGATCCGCGCGCCGCCTCCGCGGTGCGGACGTTGGCGCGCACCGAGATGCTCATGCCCACGAACCCGGCGACGCCGGAGAGGATCGCCCCGATCACGAAGCCGATCGTCGAGGTGAGCCCGAGCGTCACCGCGAGGATGATCGCGACGATCACCCCGACGATCGCGATCGTGGTATATTGCCGAGAGAGATAAGCCTTCGCGCCCTCCTGAATGGCGGCCGCGATATCCTGCATCTTTTCATTGCCCGCCGAGGCGCGGAGCACCTGTTGGCTTGTGACGATGCCATAGACCACGGCCAATAGGCCGCAGAGGATGGCGATAGTGACCGTCGTCATCGCATTCCTTCCCCTAGTCTGTTCTCCCCGCGCCCAAGAGCTTTTGCCCCTTGTGGCGGACACGGACGGGTGAAGGCGTATAGAGCGCCCGGCGTGGGCGCAAGCCGGGGCGGCGTTTGGGGAAGCCGTTGCTTACCTTACGATGTGTCCCCGCGAAGATGAAGCGCATCGACGGAGCGACATTCCGCCCGTCGCCCCAGCCTTGAGCCGGGGTAACGGCGCGGGTGCGGTTTTCTCGGGCCGCCTACGCGCGGTGCTCGAACCCGAGCCGCAACGGCAGCGGCACCGCGTTCCCGTGCTCGGTCAGCGATAACCCTTTGCCGGCCAGGAATTTTCCCACGCGCGTCGCCGGCACCGGGATCGGCGCGTCGGGCGCGGCGGCGAACAGCAATTCGTAATCGTCCCCCGCGGTCGCCGCCGCCAGCGCGTCACCGCCGAACGCGCGATAATCGGCCGAGAGCGGCACCAGCGCGAGATCGATCGCCACCGCGCAGCCGCTCGCTGCCGCCATCCGCCACGCGTCGATCAGCAGCCCGTCGGACACGTCCATCATCGCATGAACCTGCGGCGCGAGCAGCCGCCCCTCGGCGACGCGCGGGATCGGCCGGCGATAGGCCGCGAGCAACGTCGCCGGCCCCGCCGCGCCGCGCGCGATCGCCAGCCCGGCGCCGGCATCGCCGATCGTCCCGGTCACCCACAGATCGTCGCCGGGCACCGCCCCGCTGCGCGCCGGCGCCATCGCATCGGCGCCGATCGCGGTGAGCGTCAACACGCGCGGCGCCCCCGCCGGCAGCGACACCGTATCCCCGCCGAGCAATGCGCAATCGAACGCCGCCAGCGCCGCCGCCAGCCCGGCGAGGAACGCCCGATCCCATTCGTCCGCGCCGAGCGGATAATTGAGCAGCACACCCTCGGGCCGCGCGCCCTTCGCCGCAAGATCGGAAAGGTTGGTCGCCACCAGCTTCCACGCCACGTCGTCGGGCGGGTCTCCGGCAAGGAAATGCACCCCTTCGACCAGGGTGTCGGTGGTGAGGATATGCTCGCCGAGCCGCGCGACGTCATCGGCCAGCCCGAGCGCGCCGGGGTGGAGCGGCAGGCGGCGCAATGCGGCGATGAACTCGGCTTCGATCATCGCGCCGGGGTATCGGCTTTGCGGCACCTCGTCGCCCCCTTTCGTCATTCCCGCGAAGGCGGGAATCGATTCTGGCTGGCCTCACGACTCTTTCCCCGACCTGCGGGAATGACGGC
Organism: Sphingomonas sp.; assembly: GCA_017849555.1. Classification (GTDB taxonomy): domain Bacteria; phylum Pseudomonadota; class Alphaproteobacteria; order Sphingomonadales; family Sphingomonadaceae; genus Sphingomonas; species Sphingomonas lycopersici. The sequence continues at coordinate 63,435 of JAFIGU010000095.1, forward strand.
GAATGTCCTTGTCGCGCGGCGCAACTTTCGGGCAACAAGCGCACATGATCAGCACCAGCGACGTCCTCATCGTCGGTTCCGGCGCGGCCGGGCTGACCGCCGCGCTCAACCTCGCCGACCGTTTCAAGGTCACCGTGCTCGCCAAGGGCGCGCTCAACGAGGGCTCGACCGCGCATGCGCAGGGCGGGATCGCCGCGGTGCTCGAACCGGGCGACACGTTCGACAGCCATATCGAGGATACGATGATCGCCGGCGCGGGGCTCAACGACCGCGCCACCGTCGAATTCGTCGTCGAGAACGCCCCCGCCGCGATCCAGCGGCTGCAGGCATTGGGCGTGCCTTTCGCCACCGAGGGCGACGCGCTCCACCTGACGCGCGAGGGCGGGCATTCGCACCGCCGCATCGTCCATGTCGCCGACGCGACCGGCTGGGCGGTGCAGGAGGCGCTCCAGCGCGCCGCCGAGAAACACCCCAATATCACCCTCGTCCCCGATCAGGTCGCGATCGACCTCGCCACCAGCCGGCATGAGGAGCGCTATTCGGGCGCGGGCAACGTGTGGGGGGTCTATGCGGTCGATCGCCGCACCGGGCGGGTCAATCTCTACACCGCGCGCGCGACGATCCTCGCCACCGGCGGGGCGGGGCGCACCTATCTCTTCTCCACCGCGCCGCGCGGCGCGACGGGGGACGGGATCGCGATGGCGTGGCGCGCCGGCTGCCGCATCTCGAACATGGAATTCATGCAATTCCACCCGACCTGCCTCTACAATCTCGACGTCAAGAATTTCCTGATCACCGAGGCGGTGCGCGGCGAGGGCGGCCAGCTCAAGCTGCCGACCAACGGCCACCGCTTCATGCCCGATTTCGATCCGCGCGCCGAACTGGCGCCGCGCGATGTCGTCGCGCGCGCGATCGACCACGAGATCAAGCGGCTCGGGCTCGATTACGTCCACCTCGATATCAGCCATATGCCCGCCGATTTCGTCCGCGCGCATTTCCCCAACATCTACGAGAAACTGATCGGTCTCGGCATCGACATGACGCGCGAACCGATCCCGGTCGTTCCGGCGCAGCATTATACCTGCGGCGGGATCCTGATCGATCGCGACGGGCGCACCGACCTTCCCGGGCTCTATGCCGCGGGCGAATGCACCCAATCGGGGCTGCACGGCGCCAACCGCCTCGCGTCGAACTCGCTGCTCGAATGTTTCGTCTATGGCGAGGCGGCGGCGAAGCATATCGCGGCCAATTGGGACGGCTTCGCCCCTGTCCCCGCGATCCGCGCCTGGGACGAAAGCCGCGTCACCGATTCCGACGAGGAAGTCGTCATCAAGCAGAACTGGACCGAGATCCGCCGCTTCATGTGGAATTACGTCGGGATCGTGCGCACCACCAAGAGGCTGGAACGCGCCGCGCACCGCATCAAGCTGCTGACCGAAGAAGTCGGCGATTATTACGGCCATTTCCGCGTCACCCCGGACCTGATCGAATTGCGCAATCTGCTCCAGACCGCCGATCTGATCGTGCGCTCGGCGCTGCTGCGCCACGAAAGCCGCGGGCTGCATTATACGCTCGACTGGCCCGAGACCTCGCCCAAGGCGGTCGATACGATTCTCGTTCCGTGAATCCGTCGCGGCTCAGGCGCGGTTCATCGCGAACCGCGCAAACTGATGTTTTCTTTCAATGCCGAGATCGGTTTTAACTCGACATCGGGTCGGGTGGGCAATGAAGAAGATGTTAGGGTCGCGAATTCGGTGGGCGATAGCCGCTTCGGGCGCACTGGCGTTGATCGCCTGCGGCCCCGGTACGCGGCCGGGCACGACCACCGCGCGCGCACCCAGTTCGTCCTACGCATCCGCCCCCGCTTATGTCGTGTCGCTCCCCGTGCCGAAGGTCCGCCCGCGGCCGCGCAACGACGCACCCGCCGCGCTGGCCGAGCGGATCGAGACACTGGTCCGCGGTTTCCCCGGGGTCGCGGGGATCGCGATCCGCGCGGTCGATGAAGGCTGGACGGTCGAATATGGCGCGCGGCGCCTGATGCCGCAGCAGAGCGTGAGCAAATTGTGGGTCGCGATGACCGTGCTCGACCAGCGCGATTCCGGCCGGCTCCGCCTCGACGATCCGGTGACGCTCTACCCCGCAGATCTCACCTTGTTCCACCAGCCGATCGCCGCGCTGGTCAAGCCGAGCGGCTATCAGACCACCGTCAGCAGCCTGCTCGTCCGCGCGCTGACGCAAAGCGACAATACCGCCAACGATCGCCTGCTCAAACTGGTCGGCGGCCCCGCCGCGGTGCGCGCGTTCATCGAGCGCAAGCAATTGGGCGACATCCGCTTCGGCCCCGGCGAGCGGCTGCTCCAGGCCAAGACCGCGGGGCTGACCTGGCAGCAGAGCTATTCGCTCGGCAACGGCTTCAATATCGCGCGCTCGCGGCTTTCGCCGGCGGTGCGCGAGGCCGCGCTCGAAGCCTATATCGCCGATCCGCCCGACGGCGCCGCGCCGCTCGCGATCGCCGACGCGCTGGCGCGGCTGGCGCGCGGCGAATTGCTGTCCGAAACCTCGACCCGCTTCATGCTCACCACGATGGGGTCGACCGTCACCGGGCGCGCACGGCTCAAGGCGGCACTCCCGCCCGGCTGGACGCTCCAGCACAAGACCGGCACCGGGCAGGAGCTCGGCCGCCGCAACGCCGGGTTCAACGATGTCGGGCTGCTCACCGCCCCCGACGGGCGGCGCTATGCGATCGCGGCGATGATCGGCGATACGACGCGCCCGATGCGCGACCGGCAGTTGCTGATCCAGGCCGCCGCCAGCGCGCTGACCGGCCACCGGCTCGACACGCGCTCGATCGCCGCGGCCGACGACGACGCGCCGGGGAGCTGAGCGCTCGCATCCTTCCCTTCGTCATTCCCGCCTGCGCGGGAATGACGGGTAGATGTGGAAGGGGCGCCAAGGCCACAACACGCCACAAACCCGCCAAATCACCCCACAAGCGGGATTGGTCCCGCGCGCGATCCGAGCTATCCCCCGACCATGCCGCATCTCTACCTCGTCGATGGCTCGGGCTATATCTTCCGCGCCTATCACGTCCTGCCCAAGCTCACCAACCAGCACGGCGAACCGGCCGGGGCGGTCTATGGCTACACCACGATGCTGTGGAAACTCGCCAAGGAACTCCACGAGGCCGACGGGCCGACGCATCTCGCGGTGATCCTCGACGCGGCCGAGCATACCTTCCGCAACGAGATGTACGATCAGTATAAGGCGCACCGCCCGCCCGCGCCCGAGGATCTCGTCCCGCAATTCCCGATGATCCGCGACGCGACCCGCGCCTTCTCGCTGCCGTGCATCGAGGAAGCCGGGTGGGAGGCGGACGATCTGATCGCGTCTTATGCCAAGGCGGCGCTGGCGCAGGGCTGGCAGGTGACGGTGATCAGTTCCGACAAGGATCTGATGCAGCTTTTGACCGAGCCCGGCATCGACATGCTCGATACGATGCGCGACCGGCGGATGGGGCCGGAGGCGGTGGTCGAGAAATTCGGCGTCGGCCCCGAGAAATTGGGCGAGGTGCTCGCGCTGATGGGCGATGCGGTCGACAATGTCCCCGGCGTCCCCGGGGTCGGCCCCAAGACCGCGGCCAAGCTCATCAACGAATATGGCGACGTCGAGGCCGTGCTCGCCGCCGCGCCCGGGATGAAACCGGGCAAGTTGCGCGAAAATCTGATCGCCAATGCCGAGATGGCACGGCTGAGCCGCAAGCTGGTCGAGCTGGCGAGCGACGTGCCCTTGCCCCAGCCGCTCGAGGAAATGGCGCTCGACGGCATCCCCGAGGCGCCGCTGCGCGCATTCCTGGAGCATCACGGCTTCAAGTCGCTGCTCGCCAAATTGGGGCAGGTGGCCGATGCCCCGGCACCGACCCCCGTTTCGCCGACCGCGCTGCCGCAGGCGGAAGAGCCGCCGTGCGACCACGACAGCTACGCCACCGTCACCGACGAGGCCGCGCTCGATCGCTGGATCGCCGAGGCGCGGCACCAGGGTTATGTCGCGATCGACACCGAGACGACCGGCAAGGACCCGATGCTCGCCGAGCTGGTCGGGGTCAGCCTCGCGCTCGCGCCCAACCGCGCCTGCTATATCCCGCTCGCGCACGGCGGGACCGACATGTTCGCCGAAAAGCCGGTGCAGCTCAACCGCGACGCCGCGCTCGCCAAGCTGCGCCCGCTGCTCGAAGACCCCGGGGTGCTCAAGATCGGGCACAATCTCAAATACGACCTGATCATCCTCGCCCGCGTCGGGGTCGATGTCGCGCCTTATGACGATTCGATCGTGATGAGCTTCGATCTCGATGCCGGGCTCCACGGCCACGGGATGGACGAGCTCGCCGCGACCCACCTGTCGCATTCGTGCATCGCGTATAAGGATGTCGTCGGGACCGGGAAGAAGCAGCTCGGCTTCCACGAGGTCGATCTCAGGACCGCGACCCGCTACGCCGCCGAGGATGCCGATGTGACGCTGCGGCTGTGGCGGCGCTTCCGCGCGCGGCTCCCGGTCGAGGGATCGACGCGTATCTACGAGATGGTCGATCGCCCGCTCGTCGCGGTGATCGCGCGGATGGAGCGCCACGGGATCAAGGTCGATCGCGAGCGGCTCGCGCAATTGAGCCGCGGCTTCGATACCGAGATCGCCGCGCTCGAAACCGTGATCCACGGCCTCGCCGGCGGCCCGTTCACGATCGGCAGCCCCAAGCAACTGGGCGACGTCTTGTTCGAGCGGATGGGGATCAAGGGCGGGCGCAAGGGCAAGTCGGGGGTCTATTCGACCGACGTCAACGAGCTCGAGCGGATCGCCGCGTCGCACGAATCCCCCGGCGCCGAGATCGCGATGCGCGTGCTCGACTGGCGCCAGCTGACCAAGCTCAAGAACACCTATACCGATACGCTGCAGGAACAGATCAACCCCGCCACCGGGCGCGTCCACACCAGCTACAGCCTCACCGGCGCGCAGACCGGGCGGCTCTCCTCGACCGATCCCAACCTCCAGAACATCCCGATCCGCACCGAGACCGGGCGGCAGATCCGCGACGCCTTCGTCGCCGAGCCGGGCAATGTCATCCTCGCGGCGGATTATTCGCAGATCGAATTGCGCCTCGCCGCGCATATGGCCGACGTTCCCGCGTTGAAGGAGGCGTTCGCGCGCGGCGACGACATCCACTCGCTCACCGCGCAGGAATTGTTCGGCGAATTGAACCGCGACACTCGCGCGCGCGCCAAGACGATCAACTTCGCGATCCTCTACGGGATCAGCCGCTGGGGGCTCGCCGGCCGGCTGGCGGTGACCCCCGACGAGGCGCAGGCGATGATCGACCGCTATTTCGAGCGTTTCCCCGGGATCAGCCGCTATATCGCCGACACGCTGACCCATGCGCGCGACAATGGCTTCACCGAGACCTTGTTCGGCCGCAAGACGCATTTCCCGCGGCTCAAATCGAAGATCCAGCACGAGCGGCAGGGCGCCGAGCGCGCCGCGATCAACGCGCCGATCCAAGGCACCTCGGCCGATATCATCAAGCGCGCGATGGCGCGGATGGAACCCGCGCTGGCCGAAGCGGGTCTTGCCGGCACACGGATGCTGCTCCAGGTGCATGACGAACTGGTGTTCGAGGTGCCGCAAGCCGAGGTCGATGCCGCGCGCGTCGTGATCGAGCGCGTGATGGCCACTGCCGCCGAGCCGGCGGTGAAGCTCGACGTGCCGCTGGCGGTGGAGATCGGCGTGGGCGAAAGCTGGGGGGCGGCGCATTGACGGATCGTTCGGAAATGCCCCAGCGGGGCATTTCGTGCGGCGCCGGCCCGCGAAAATACCTCAGGCGTCGGGAGCGCCAGCGATGAGCGAAACCGCGGAGGATATTGCCACGCTCGCCAAGGGCGGCCGCACCAATGTCGCAGGGTTCATCCTGCGGCTGGCGGCGCGCATCCCGTTCCTGTTCATCGCCGGACGGCTCTACGGCCCCGATCTCGTCGGGCGGTTCGCGATCGCCGTGGTGGTGGTCGAGCTGGCGGCGCTGGTCTCGACGCTCGGGCTGAAACGCGGGCTGGCGCAGGCGCTCGCCACCACCGATCGCCCGCATGTCCATGTCGTATGGGACGCGCTCGTCCTCGGCGGCATCCTCAGCCTCGCCGCGAGCACGGTGCTGTGGATCTTCCCCGAGGTGATGTATCCCAACAGCTATGTCACCGGGCTCGATCGCTATCTGCCGCTGATCATCCTCGCGATCGCCTGGTCCGACATCAGCCTCGCCGCGCTCGCCTATCGCCTCAACGTCCGCGCCGCGGTGACCGCGCGCGCGGTGGTCGAGCCGTGGACGATCTCGATCACCGCCTGGATCTTCTCGTTCATCACGACGCGCGACGGGCTGGTGCTGGCCTATGTCTCGTCGATGCTCGCCGCGCTGACCGCCAGCCTCGTGCCGTTCCTGCGCAGCTACGGTCTCCCCCACGGCTGGTCGCCGCATTTGCGCGAATTGTTCGCGCTCGCGCGCCGCAACGCCCCGCTCGCCGGCGCCGACGCGCTCGAATGGGGGACGCGCAACGTCGACCGTTTCATCCTCGGGGTGATGTTCGCGCCCAAGATCGTCGGCATCTATTATATGGCGCAGCAGGTCGCCTCGCTGCCGCAGAAGCTCAAGACCTCGTTCGATCCGATCCTCGGGCCGGTCATCACCCGCAACCTCGCCACCGGCAACCGGGCCGCGATCGCCGATCAGGTGCGGCAGGTGGCGTTCTGGATCATCGCCGCACAGGGCTGCCTCGCGCTGATGGGGTCGATCCCCGGCGAGGCGGTGATGGGGACGGTGGGGCCGCAATTCGTCGCCGGCACCGCGGCGCTCGCCTTCCTGCTCACCGCCGAGGTGCTCGCCTCGACCGGGGCGGTGTGCGAATCCGCGCTCGTCTATGTCGCGCGCCACCGCAATCTCGCGATCTCCGCCGCGATGCTGCTGTTCCAGGTGGTGCTGAGCTTCGCGCTGATCCTCACGATGCGCGCGCTGGGCTGGCCGGTCGAATATCAGGCGGCGGGGCCGGCGGTGGCGCTGATGACCAGCGTCGCGCTGACCTCGGTGATCAAGGCGCGGCTGCTCGGGCACCTGCTGCAGGCATCGGTCTCGCCGTTGCGCTGGCCGCTGCTGTGGGCGGCGGCGGCGGCGATCGTCGTCGGGGGCGCCTTCGCCGCGCTGCCGCATGAATATGAATGGGCCGAGGTGATCATCGGCATCCCCGCGATCGCCGCGACCTATCTGTTCATCCTGTGGCGCTGGGCGTTCGGCCCCGACGACCGCGCCTTGTTCAGCCGCATGCCGCGCGCGGACGAGGCGACCCTGCCCCACGTCGGCGCGACGACGCGCTGAGTCGCCATACGTGGTGCTAACCGGCGCAAGGCCGGCGTGGAGCCCGCCTCCGCGGGAAGATCCAAGGTCGCCTCGTCGGTCGAAAGCTTCGTACGCAACGGGTGGCTCGGTTAACCGTGCGCGGTATCGGGCAGGAGCACGTCCAAATATTGGCGAGTGATCGCGCTCCAACGATAACGTTCTCGCAACCGCTCTCGCGCTTCAGGCGTTATCAGGCCTGATTGGGGGGACCGGATCAGCTGGCTTAGCTCTTCGACCGAGCTAAAATACGCTCCCTCATCATCGAGAGTCGCTCGATTGAAGACACAATCGAACGCGAGAATCCGATCTGAGTGGAAGATCGCCTCAACCAGGGATGGATTCGTCCCGCCGACGCTATGTCCGTGGACATAGACTGCCGAGCCCGAACGGATCACTGCCAGAGCCGCTTGATCATATACCGGCGGGCGCAAGACGAATCCCGGCGTTCCATGATATTCATCGAATAGAGAACGGCCATATTCCGTAGAATTCCAATTACCGACAAACGTAATTCGTGCTTTCTCCATGCAAGCTGCCTTCAGGATCATCGCAGCATTATTTTCCGGCTCTACGCGCGCGATTGCTAGAAGATAACCATTCGAGTCCGCTCCGACCCCCTCCTGAAGCCTTACTTGATCTGCACCATAGGCAATCATAACGGGGTTTACGCCATAAATTTTCCGAACCATTGGCACCAATGCGTCGTTGTCGGCAATTATTGCGTCAGAATATCGAATCGCTAAAGACTCGAGCGCCTTCAGCAAAGCCCGAGCCAAGGGACCAAATTTGTCACGGCGCCATTCTAGCCCGTCGATATTCGTAACAATCCGATGTCGCCGCCTCACCAGCCTAATGAAAGGCAACAACCATGCTGCCGAGGTACCTAAAAGAAGAATGCAATTATGCTGCCGCGCAAGGGACGCATGAAAGAGCTGCAGCGCATCGTGAAGCAGGCTTTGAGCGCCTCCCGCCGAAAATGGCAGCCATGCGCGACGATGCCCGGCAAATCGGCCCGACCGTTCCGCCCGCGTATAAGCGGATCGCTGACCATAAAGCGTCAACTCCACGCTCTTGGCGTCGACGTGATACGCCAATTGCTCCGCAAGTGTCTCGAAGCCTCCGTAACGTGCCGGAACCCCGCGCGTGCCCACCACAGCAACCCTAGCTTCGGGAAGCGTTGAGGGAATCTGCGAAGAAGACGAACGTGCTGTGGATTCGGACCGCAACGAACTTGCTGACTGTGCCGACATTATCGACCTTTCGACCGATTTTCACTATTTTTCAAAGTCTTACCTCGCCATAGCACGCGCTTCAGTTGCACAATCGCCATCAGTCGATGGCCGATAGTGTGGCCTCGCCGGGCCATTACTAAACCAAGCCTCCATGCAAGCGGCCCTCTCCCCGGGAGAATAGGAGTAGGATTGGTGATCCGCGCCGCTCGTGCGATACAGCAAAAATCTTCGACGAAAGCGGAAGTCTGTATCCCGATAGTCCGGGAAAGCCGGATGCCGCGCTTGATGTAATCGCCCATCGAACGTTTACGTGCCGCCCCCAAAATATTCATTTCATGCTGGCGATACAGACCAAGCTGCTCAGAAATATAAACAATCTTTCCGGCGTGGGCGGCAACAAGCACCAGCGCCCAATCATGCATTGCATAGTAACGCGGGCGAAGGCAGCTCAACGCGATATCGAGCAATGGCTTCGTTATCGCGACAGTATGTCCGATCACCGGGTTCGCGATCAGGAGACGATCCGTTGCGAGGTCCTGCGGTAGGGCGAACGGTCGTCCCTCGTAAAAGCTCTGCCGAAGCGGCTGAAGTGCTGCATCGCATATCTGCACGTCATGGAAGACCAACAGGCGATCCTCGCCTTCCCGCCGCCCGCGGTTAAGACAGTCAAGCATCCGCTCGGTCTTATTCGGGAGCCAGATGTCATCCTGATCACTTAGAAAAATCGTGTCATCTGCTCCGCACTGCGGCGCGATCTGAGCGAAGGCATGAAAGAAGGACAAGGTGACCCCCGGCGCGCAGGACACCATCCTTACATCCAGCTTCGGCCAGCGCGACGTCAACTCTCCCAGAAGTTCCCGCGTGCCGTCGGAAGAGGCGAAATCGAACAGATGCACGACATCGATCGAGCGATTCTGATTCATGATGGAGGCCAACTGAGCCTCCAGGAACCGAACGCCATTGTGCGTGCAAATGATGACCCGAATCATAACCGCCATCTAGCCCGGCAAAGAAACCATTTCGAGTGGCTCGCACCGGAGTGCCGATCAATCACGATCTAGGCGGCACGAGCTCCAACTCGGGCAACGGGAACAGCAACGTGAAATCGGCTAACCGTTCCGACTTAATGAAAAAGTCTCGGAAATGCCACGGAAGAACGAGGAGGTAATCTGGTTTCTGACGCAACAGATCATCCTGCGGCACGATCGGAATCCAAGTACCGGGAGTCACACAGCCATATTTATCAGGATTGACCTCGCCAATTGCGGTGATGAGGTCGGCCCCCAGTCCGCAATATTGCAAGAGGACGTTACCCTTTGTGGAGGCACCGAGGGCCGCGACCACCTTTCCTTCATCGCGCGCGGCCTTGACGAAGGCGACCAATTCAGATCGAAGCCGTTCCGTCCGACGCGCGAATTCGCGATACACTTCTAGCGAAGGGATTCCGCCGCTCTCCTCCTGCTCCAGCAATTCAGCGGCAACGGGCGACTGGCTAGCGCCGCCCGTCTTACCGACAGTAACAGAGAAGCTTCCACCGTTAACATCATTGAACTCGACATCCCGGATAACGAGGCCGGCCCGCTCGGCCATCCAGTTAATCTGCGCAAGGGCATAGAATTCAATATGTTCGTGACACACCGTGTCATAGGAATTACGAGCCAGCATCGTCGGCAGGTAACTCTGCTCGAACACCCAGATCCCATCATCCTCGAGAATTCCCGCGACTTCGCGCATGAATGCGAGCGGATCTTCGAGATCATAGAACATGGAGAAAGACGTCACGACCCGCGCTTTCCGGCCAGGGAAACGCTCCCCGATCAAACGGGCCGTGAAGAAATCCGGAACGATATTGACGTCTTCCGGGTAATATTTTCTGAACTTCTCTGCAGTTGGGTCAACCCCCACAAGAGTGAGGCCGGCCCCCTTGTAGAATCCTAGCGTCGTTCCGTCATTGCTCCCAATATCGACCACAAGATCACCGGGTTTCAAGAGATTCAACGCCCTAATACGGCCCACCTTATTTCGAAGATGCTCGACCATGCTTTGATTCAAGCCAGATCGGTATCCGTAGTTTTCACCGTACATTTCACCGAGATCGTAGCTGCGATCGAGCTGGACCAAACCGCAAGCATCGCTGCCAGTACATTTTACAAGCAGAAGCGGGCCTTCAGTGAGATCAGGATCAGGCGCGTGCGGGAACGTGCCAGTGAGCTTCTGGATTCCGAGATCGAGAATCTCCACCAAATTGTCGTTCCCGCAGATTCGGCAGGCCTTAATCGGGTCAGTCACGCGGTATATCCTCTGTTCGCTGACGCCGACTGCATAGTCTGCAGATCGACGTCCACCATTTCCTTGATCATTTCTTCGAAGGTAACGCTCGGCGCCCAGCCAAGCTGCTCTCTCGCCAGCGCGGAATCTCCGACCAATTCAGTACTGTCCGGCGAGCGCCGTAGCGTCGGGTCCGAACTCACGTATCGGCGCCAATCCAATCCGACGTGATCAAACGCGATCTTGCATAGGTCGGCGACAGAATGAGTCTGCCCCGTCGCAATGACATAATCGGACGGCTGCTCCGACTGCAACATCAACCACATAGCGCGAACCACATCGCGAGCATGCCCCCAGTCCCGCCGCGCGTCGAGGTCTCCGAGGACCAGATCTTCAGCCATCCCGCTACGAATCGCGGCGGCGGCGCGAGTGATTTTCCGCGTGACGAAATCAGCCGATCTGCGTGGACTTTCGTGGTTGAATAGAATGGCTGAGCACGCAAAAGCCCCATGTTGTAAACGCGATATTCCAACCATATTGTGCGCAAACAGCTTCGCCGCTCCATAGGGACTGCGCGGCGAGAATGGGGTTGCTTCGTTCTGGGGACTTGCACGCGTCGCCCCAAACATCTCGCTGCTCGACGCCTGACAGAAACGGCTACGTACACCGCTGCCCTGTATTGCGTCCAACATTCTAGCGACAGCGAGGCCATTAACGTCACCTATCGCAACCGGCTGATCGTACATACCGGAGCCGGTCGAAAATGCCGCAAAGTTATAAATCTCGTCCGGCTTCGCTCGACCGATCAGGGCTGCGATCGCCTCGGCGTCGAGCAGGTCGATCTCGACCAGCTCAATCGCCTCTCGGCGCCGGCTTGCCAAACATCGCCGCGCGCGGTCCGGATCCCGGGATGAACCGATGACGCGATACCCTTTGGCGCAAAGCAGCTCCGCCATATAGGAACCATCCTGTCCCGATATGCCGAAAATAAGCGCGGTTCGGCTCTTCACGCCGAATGCCTTTTGAGAGACAACGCGGCAAGACGGCGACTCAGCGACATCGAAAACCTACTGTTCCAGGCCAGCGCATAGCACGCCGCCCGATAGCGCCCGCCCATGCTAAGCAGCAGCAGCATCGCGATCAGGTTAGCAAGCCGGCCCGGGAGGAGCGCGAAGGCCAGCAGCGGCAGGCGCCGGATACCGGATAGCCGCCGCGCGAAGAACTTGCGATACTCGGTCATGCTATACGATCCGTTTGCGCGGAATCCGAGCATCTTGCGTGGTATTCGCCACGGTTCGGCTGCCGTAACGCGCGCCTTGGCTTCGTCCGAAAACCCGGAAAACGACCAGATCAACGCTGGCCACATGAACATCCAGATTTCAAAGCCCCGCGCACTCCACATCGCGTTGCCAAAACGAATCTGAATCTGCGGCTCACCGAGCAAGAGCACATGGGCGAGCGGCTTTTGAAATATTACACCGACATGGATGAAAAGCGACCCATAGTACCTGCGCCGATCTCGATCGAGCCATAGCTGCCGACGAAAAATGGTCCCCCCGATGAAAGACAGTGGATCTCCAGCATCAGCCAGTAATCGATCACCGTCCGCGACACCGTAACGCCGCAAGCCAGTAAATCCAAATCTTCTTTCTTGCAGCGGCTGATCGCAGTTTGCATCAAGAACCTCTGCATCAACCACCAGCAAGTCCGGGTCTTCTGCGAGAATTAGCGCAAGAACACGGTCAACAGCATTCGGCTTTAGTAGATCATCATCTGTCATCAACCAGACATGCCGACCCGTAGCATAGCCAACGGCTTTGTCGTAGTCGGCATCGACCCCGGAATTTTCCACCTCTCGATAGTAGCGAAGCTGCGGCCAGTCTCTAGCATACCGCTCAACCACCTCCGCTGTATTGTCCGGAGATGCTCCATCGACGATAATCAGCTCTGTTTCGGGACGAAGCTGCGGCAGAATTGTATCGAGTGTTTGCGCAATAAATGCACCGCGTTTGAACGTCGCCATGCATATAGAAAGCTGCGGCTCAGTCATTTCGTCGCTCCCGAGCAGCACGGATTTTTCGCCCGAGAGGCGCTCCCACCACCGGAGCGGAGATAAGCAAGCGAGAGATCCGCCGCCGCAACATCAGTCCGCGGGCGCGGATCATCGAGGCAATATAATCACGCTCCGGGCTGCTCCCCAGCATCTCCCTGTCGCTCCGAGCAGCGTACCAATCGTTCACGCCGGTTCTTCTAAACCGAACATATCCCTCGCTTGCCAACGCGTGACGGACACCGTTTCCGAACAGAAGTGAATTGTCTTCGATCACCAGGATTCTGGGGCGCCAGCGCGAAAGAGTGAAACCCTTCAAAACCGCGAGCTCGTGCCCCTCCACATCGATCGAAACGAACGCGATCTCGCCCGGTTTGGCACCCGCCTCTTCAAGGATGGTATCGAGTGGCGCAGTCCTGACGTCGACCGCACGAACCGACAATCCCTGTCGCTCGATGCTGGTTTGAGCGCCTTGCTCGATACTGGAAACCGCGTGGGATAGCTCCGCGCCCTCGGCCAGCATCAAAGTCGCCACGCCGTGAACGCTCGAAGCGGCGCCCTCAAACACAAATGAGGTTCGCTCGCGTCGCAATCGGGCACAAAGCTCAGGATTTGGCTCGACCAGCACACAGGACCAGCCCGCCTGCTCAAAATATAAGCTCACACTACCGGTGACACCGTCGTTCGCGCCGACATCGACACACGTCCACGGGCCCGCGCCCGGAAACATGTCGGCCAAAATCCGATCTTCACCGAACTGTCCATGAAATCTCTGCATCACGAACGCTGTTACCTCTGTATCATTCTGCTCGCCGCCCACTTCACCATCATCCGCCCCTCGGGCAGCATCAAGCTACCCGTCACCAACGCGCTCAGCATAAACGCGCCTCCGAGAAGGATACGGGACACATCCGAACCGACGATCGGCATAATGGTGATCGCTGCAAACCCGAAACCAACAGAAATGACAAGGGGCGGACCAACACCATGCAACACCCATAACCACCCCTGACCCGGCAAGACATACTTATCTGTCAGGTAAGTTCCCAATATGAAATAGAAGGAATGCAGGACGACCCATGCAATAGCCGCTCCTGTCGCGCCCATATAGGATGAGAGCGCGAATACCGCCGGAAGAAATATAAGGGAGAGCAGTATATTTATGGATAGAGGCACAGATGTCATTCCGCATGATATTTGCAGCGCGTACGGAAAATACATCACGCAATGGATTGCAGTTCCTATCGAAAGGAGAATAACTATAATTGCTGTCTGATCAACAATATTCGGATCCCTTACCCACACGGATAATAGAGAATGGGAGCAGACGATGAGAAACATCGCGATCGGGAATATTATGGTTAAAAACCGACGCGTGAAGCCATGATATTGTCGAGACAGATCCGCGATCGATCCAGATTCGAAGAGGCCGGAAAGACGGGGATAAACAACGTTGAATGCCGGGGTTACCAGACGGTAAAGTATACCGGCCAACGCCGTTGCGAGGGTATAACGCCCGATCTGGTCAAGTGTCGTTGTGCGCATCAGGACAATCTTGTCGATCTGCGAAAAGAGAACGCCTGTTGCCGCAACCGCAGCCATGCCCGCTGAAAAGCGCCAGATGGATTTGATAACCGCCCAGCTGAACCCCGTGGTTGCTCGGCCGCCGATGGCGTGGCGGGCCGCCGCACGCATGGCGAGGGAGTGCAGAGCGCCGACGACAGCTTGCCATAAGAAAAACGCGCGGAGCGAAGGCTCGACGAACATGAGAATGGCAACCGCGCCGACATTCGCGAGCGTTACGCTGGCGATGGTGACGGCGCTCGCCAGATCCACGCGCTGGGCGCCGTTCAGGACCCCGATGTACAAGGTTCCAGGCCACCTCGCGCCGACCGCAACCGCACTCAGGGCGAGCGCCAGTGTTATCTGGTCGACCGAAAGGCTTCCGCTATTGAGCCATTTGGTCGCTATCCACGGAGCGAGGACTGCCAGGCTGGCGGCCATAATCGCCCCCGACACAACAAACAGAATCGACATCGAATGCACTAGGTTTCGAGCATAGGGCATCGTGCCGGCTACCATCGAACGGGCGACCTCACGGCTGACGGTGGGAGAAAGCCCCATGTCCAACAGGGCAAATATACCCTGTAGCGTCAGGTACACGCCGATCATCCCATAGGCTTCGATCCCGAGATATCGAATATACCACGGCACCGCGAGCAATCCGATCAGGGCCGTCCAGCCGGAACTCGCGACGCCAGCGAGGAAATTGCGTCGGTTGGTCACCCGAATGCGCCAGAAGGATCAGTCGTGGAGACCATGTTGTCGAAGCAGGCTTTCGCGTTCAGCCGCCTTCAGGTCGGCAGCAACCATCTCTCGCACCAACGTTTCAAAGTCCGTTCTGGCTTCCCACCCGAGTTCCTTGTGCGCTCGCGTCGAATCTCCCAATAGGGTTTCGACCTCGGTTGGGCGGAAATAGCGGGGATCGACCGCAACCACCCGCCGTCCATGGGCGTCAAACGCTACCTCATCCAGCCCGCTTCCCTCCCAATTCAATTCGATACCAAGTTCGCGGAACGTCGCGTGGACGAAATCCCGAACGCTATGCTGAACCCCGCTCGCGATCACGAAATCGCGCGGCTCCTCCTGTTGCAACATCAACCATTGCATCTCGACATAGTCGCGAGCATGCCCCCAGTCCCGCTTTGCGTCCATGTTCCCAAGGTACAGGCAGTCCTGCAGCCCGAGCTTGATCCGCGCCGCAGCTCGCGTAATCTTTCTTGTTACGAAGTTTTCGCCCCGCACAGGAGACTCATGATTGAATAGAATCCCGTTGCACGCGAATATCCCATAAGCTTCTCGGTAGTTGACCACCGTCCAGTAAGCAAAAAGCTTGGCGACCGCATAAGGCGATCTCGGATAAAATGGCGTATTTTCTCTTTGAGGCACATCTTGTACCAAGCCGTAAAGTTCAGATGTCGAGGCTTGATAGAAACGTGTCCGGTGTGTCATATCAAGCGCGCGAACTGCCTCAAGAAGACGCAAAGTTCCGAGCGCGTTGACATCAGCGGTATACTCCGGCTGCTCGAAGGAAACGGCGACATGACTCTGAGCAGCGAGATTGTAAATCTCATCTGGTCGCGTTTTTTCCAGAAGATGGATTAGGCTTCCACCATCTGTAAGATCGCCGTGATGAAGGAAAAAGCGGACGTCACGCTCGTGCGGATCCCGATATAGATGATCGATCCGTGCCGTATTGAAGCTCGATGAACGGCGCTTGATACCGTGAACCGTATACCCCTTCTTAAGAAGAGTCTCGGCGAGATAAGATCCATCCTGCCCGGTTACCCCGGTGATCAAGGCCGTCTTTCGATTATCCATGATATCCTAACCGTACTCCACATGTCCGATGGTCCGACATATAACTTGTAGTCGCTTCCACACGGACGTCCGCGCTTCACGGGTATGCCCCGCTCGGTCGTCAACTCGTAGATGCGGCCATATCGGCGCGCATTGCAGCGAACAAGCTTGGAATGCCCTGCCAAGCGCCCGCGGATCGTCCCACCTCCAGGATCAGCGCGAAGGGACCCGCGGCACCGTCGACCGGCGCACTTCGTCATCATCCCTAAACAATAGTTGGCAGGTCAGAAACCAAGAAGGAACGAATAGCCACGGATTGTTGTAACCAATTAGTACATACACCGCGAATCGCGCGAACCCCTTCAGGGTCCATCCTGAAACGGACAGGAACAACGAAAGTATCAGTAACAAAATCGTTAACAACGCTATTGGCCCGAGCTGCAGCATGAGCATCGGCAGTTGCATCTCAACCTGATAGGGCTGCTCAGGGTCAGAGGAGAGTTGAGGCATATAAAAACCCCATCCTAATCCTGACCAATTATCCGGGAGTAATCCCATGATTATATTAAATTGGAACTGCTTTGCCCGCAGGCTCAAATCCATATCTGGTCGAATTATCGGCAGATAATTGTAAAGCAGAATTATCGCCGTCACCGCTATAATCGCCGCACCCACCTTGATGTGCGGGCGGCTCCGTAAGAGATATGGCAGCGCGAGGTTGAGACCCAACAGCGCCATGATAACCACGCTCTTGGCTACGAAGACCACAAAGATGGCTACAGCACCGAGCGCCGCCAGTCTCACCCAACGATTCCTGAAAGACGACAGAAGGAAAACCGCCGCCAGGCTGGAGGCCTCAAAGTATATGCGGTAGGTAATCCCATCTGAGCCCTCGACCCTATTAAGTCCGCGCAACCCATAAAGATCGACGCTAGAAACCAGCAGATAGAATCCCATTAAAGCATTGAACAAAGTCAGATAAGTCAAAACACGTCGCAAAAGGAGGGAATCATATCTAACCGCATGATTAATCAGGGGCATCGACCAGACAAAGAAAATAAAACCTAGCAGGTGGGTCTGATCGTATGGATTCCCATATTGGAAAAAATAAACCAACAGACCGACGATTGAGATTCCAAAGGCGATCAATAAGTCACGGCGGTAACTAGCATCCCCTATTCCGACCAGAATAAGTCCCGGTATAACAAAGACTTTTTGCGAAAAGAAGAGGAGTAGCGGCCATATATTGGTCGATAGCGGAAAGGCTAAAAGGCGAATCGATCGCCAAGAGAAAGCGGCAGTATTTTTCGCAGGTGCGTCACTCGCCAGGCCAGCAGAGGCGTTCATTCCTGCAATCCAATCGGCTGCCCGGGCACCATATACATGGCCTCCCCCAGATCCGTGATCGTAACGCCGGAATATCGGACGAGCTTAGCGGGCACCAAAACCACCGATCATCGTTGGGATCGTGCGTAGTGCGATCACGATATCCAGCCAAGCCGAGAAATATTTCACGTAATAGAAATCGTAAGCGAGCTTTTGATTAATCGCATCGATGTCAGTTACATGTCCCTGGTGCACCTGCGCCCATCCGCTGATACCCGGGCGAACAATATGTCGATAGCTGTAGAATGAAATTTCGCTCTCATACCATTTCGACAGCGGAAGCGCTTCCGGACGTGGACCAATCCAGCTCATTTCGCCGCGCACGATATTCAGCACCTGCGGGAGTTCATCGAGTCGCGTGCGTCGTAGAAAACGGCCTACCCGAGTAATGCGGTCATCTTCGTGGCGGGTCATGGCATCTTGACGCGCTTCGTCCTCGTCGGAAGAAATCTCCCGCGCGCGCATCGTCCTGAACTTGAATATTTCGAATACTTCGCCGCGATAGCCAATTCGTTGCTGACGAAATATTACAGATCCAGCAGAATCCAATTTGATTAGAACGGCGATCAGTCCCATGAGAACCATCAACGCAGGCGCCAGTGCAACACAAATAGCCAGATCTGCAAAGCGCTTTATCTTGCGGTATGCGAGATTCGGTATCAGTGAGCCGAAACTATTTTCGGACAGGTGCTCAATCATCACTCTTCCGGTCAATGATTCACTTAACAGCTTCGAATGATAAACTGTGCGTCCACTAACCGCTGCGCGCGCAATTATCCGCTCCCAATCATCATCGTGATCATGACGAAAATCAGCGACAAGCATCGCCCGCGGGTCAGCGGGCACAACCGGGCTTGCCATCATCACCCATTCGGCCGCCCCGATGCTGCGCAGCGATTCGACGTCCCCGCCCGGCACAACATGAAAAAGTGGCTTTACTAGCCGCTCAGTCAAGTACGCGATGGCGTACATCACGATCACGGCCAAAATGAAGCTTACCGACAACACGACGCGGCTATAGGCGAGCCGCATCCCAAAAATCACGACAAGAGCCAAACCGTAAGCCGCAGCGGTCGACGGGAGTATGAAAGCATAAGAGCGGGTACCGGGGAAGTCGTTTACGCGACGCAGCGTCATCAGCGCAGCCATCGAAGCGAACGCGGCTCCCACGACGCTATTATCGATAGCGCGATAGGATTCGACGGTGATAAGCCCCGCGTAGACATAAAGGGCCGGCGCGACGACAGCCACGACCCACATCGCCAATAGTTGAAAACGCAGGCGATTGAAGGCCGCGAAGCTGCGGCTCGGACTCGCAACAATCTGTCTTGTCATCAGCATGGTACCGCCATGCCGCCAGCATCCTGAACGATTGTGTGAGCCATCACCATCGCACGTCTATATAATATGCGCGATCGGTCAACCGGTCGGCACGTCCGATCGCACTCACCAGCAGCCCAATCGAGAACCGACCGACGTGCGCAACCGTGGCCCGCGAGGCCGGTACAGCTCAGCGCTGGTATTTTGTTCCTCGCCGCAGCCAAGTCTTCGTCCAACTTTTCAGGCGCTGCGCGGTGGGAACCCGAAGCGGTCGGCCGTCCTCCTCCCCCGCGACGTTTCGACCCGTCCGTATGTCGACCGGATACCTTCGGTAGATGCCGCGCTCGTCATCAGAAAGCAAAGGCGTATGATAGCTGCATCCGTCGAAATAGTAATGGGTGACCTGACTGTGGCGGCTACGCCCCTCCTGGATAATGGGGCTTCCTCCATGCAAAATGTTAGCGGACCAGATCAGCGCCTGGCCACGCTTCAAATGGGCTTCCTGGGGCCGCAGGTTATGATCTTCGATGACTCGCGCGATCATAGGCTCATAGGCAGTTCTATAGAGCTGATAGGGATCGTTTTTTCCAATCCTGTCGATGCCTGCGTCTTTGAGCGTTAGCTGCGGCAATAATTGCGAACCCGGATAATATCGAAGTGGACCGTTTCCAGCGTCGATATCTTCCAGCGCGACCCAGACGCCCGCCATGAAACCTGCTGGCTTGCTATCGAAGTGGATAGTATCGCTATGCGCCGCTTGCTCCGTCCCTTTGTTGAAATTCAAAGTCTGAAAGGGGAAGGCGGGACGTCCATATAATTCTTCAAGTACATTCAAAATTTTCGGAAGCACCGCAAGGTACCGGGCGCCGGGACTGCGGCGCCACGCATTTTCGATGCGGTTATTGTGGTCGTAAACAGGCGCAAGATCGCTGATAACGCCTTCCGCGAGCTCGGCAAAGTTCGGGATATCGAGATCAATAATCAAATAACCGGTCGAATTAAACTCATCTATGATGCTGCGCGCAGCCATATCCACCTATCGCCTCCCATTTCCTCACTCAGTGCCATAACGATATCCTATCAGCAAGAATCGACTCTCCATGATGCTGTCACTCGATCGCTAGCGACAATCGTGTCTCATGCCCCGCGGGAATCGTAATGGGGTGATCCGTCGAATTGTAAACCTCTATGGGAACGGCGGCATAGCGGGGCAGCGTCGTATCGTTCCTGTGCAAGAGATTTCGCTCAAGCGATAGGGAGCCGCCGCCGGGCTCCGCCACGCGCTCTACGTTCCATCGCTGCTGACCTGCGAAAAACGCGATACCTGGCGTCGTCAACTCGATCGAACATGAAACGAGCGCTTTGCCCGGAGGAACGAGCACGCGCAATTCGTCCAGCTTGACTGATTTACCCGGCGCTACGCTGGTCGCCGTCGCGGTTCGCGCGACATGCCCTAGAGGCGCGGCCTGCAATTGGACGCACCGGACCACGCCAGCAGGCCCTTCCGTCGTGATTCTGCCGTTAATCGAAGAAGCGCTGGCGGCATCGGCCCAGACTGCGACCCAATAGAAGATTCCGCCGAAAGAGGCGTTGATCAAGATCGCGCGGGATCGCTCGATATGAATCGCCCCTTCACGACTTCCAAGGCTGCCTGTTGACCAGAAGGGCGTACCGATGGCGGCGTTGATCGACAAATTGACAGAGTCGCGGATCGTAAAGGCCCGCCCAACCGGCTGCTCGACGAGCCCATCGAATGCTAGATCATCACAATTTTCGATGAGAAGTGCGGCTTGCTGGATCAATTTTCCCGCGCGGTAGAACCCCGTGCGAGCAACCTGCACGCCCGCCATAGTAACATATTGGCACTCGCGCAGGACTATCGCTTCTGCCCCGGTCTCAAACAACGTTGCACCGGTGATCGCGACGAATGGCGTTCGCTCGATCAGCAGCGAGTTGTACTTGCACTGAAAGAAGCGCACATTCTCTATGCGTAGGCCATCACACTTACGAATTTCCGCAATCCGCCCGCAGTGTAGCGCCGCTATGCAGCCATCAATCCGCGCGTCCCGGACAGCGTAGAAATCCCGATCATTCGAGATGAACCGAAACACGGTGCCGCAATCATGTGCAAGCCACTCACCGATGTGAGGCATTTGGGCGGATCGGCCGCCATCGGAAACGCTTTCGACGCCGATTTCTAGGCCATGAAACGATACGTCTCGAGCCTCAAACTGCTGAGAACCGGCTATATCGATGCCGATCGCCCCTGGCTGGAAGCCCGGTTCTGCCCCCCAGTCCGATTGACGGGCCTCTTTCGCCCGGATCGCGATTCCGACGATAGCAACGTTATTGCTATTGCGCGCGTCTATGGCGAGCCGTCCGTTGATGATGATTTCGGTACGAGTCGCTGACCGTGGTGGTCCCTTTCCCGTATAAGGCTCCCATCCCGAGCGCCCCGAGCCGCGCAATACCTGACCGTCGCTTAGTACCAGCGGCACCTCAATCCGAAACGTTCCCGGCGGAACGTCGACGACCTGACCTGTTGCAAGCGCCGCGCGAAAAGCGGCGCTGTCGTCGGCGATGCCGTCGCCCTTGGCGCCGAAGTCGGCAACGCTGACGATGCGGTTCGCTGGGCGAGCCGCGCTCAGCGCCGGCGCAGCAACCGCGACTCCAACGGTCGGCGCACTGGCCTTGAGCAAATAGCGGCGGGTAAGGTGGGTATCGGTGGGCATCGGTTTGTCCGGATCGACAACAAAATTATTCATCGCACCCATTGCCATCGAACGTCGATCGGCAAGTGACACCATGTCAGACAGCCCGCTTAGCCAACGTCAACGTGGAAGGCGAGTCGCCCCTGGGCCCACGTGAACGTGGCAGACCGATATATCGGAAAAGGAGGTTCCGTTTTCTCCGAAAGGCGCTTAGCAGTTACATAATATGCCTACACGTCATCGTTCCGGCTCTTTCAGACTAGATGCGTCGTTCGTCGTTTTCACCGCGTTCATGTGCATCGTGTGGCTGGCCGGAGGCGCGTCGCACGCGAATGTACTGGGTCAGGCGGTCGTGCGAAGCGCGGCATGGACGGCGTTGATCATCATACTTTTGACCGGCGAGCTTCGCGCATTTCGCCTCGCGAGGCCCGTGTGGGTTTTGCTGATCGCCGCGATAATGCTTCCTTTGCTGCAATTAGTGCCCCTGCCGCCATCCGTCTGGCAGGCGTTGCCGGGCCGGGCCGCGCTCGTAGAAGCAGCCGCTGCCAGCGGGCAAGCGCAGCCTTGGCGGCCGTGGTCTATCGTACCCGCGGCGACGGCAAATGCGGCTGCCTCGCTCATCGTGCCGCTCGTTACCATCATGCTTGTTACCAACTTCAAGGAGCGCGCACGTTCCTGGTTGCCCGGCACCTTGCTGGGCCTCGTCGTCGCGTCCGCGCTTGTCGGCCTGCTCCAACTTTCCGGAATTGGATTCAACAATCTCCTAATCAATGGAACGCCCGGCCAGGTCAGCGGTACTTTCGCGAACCGAAATCACTTCGCCCTCTTCCTCGCCCTTGGCTGCATGCTGGCCCCCGTCTGGGCTTTCTTTGAAGGGCGCCGGCCACAGTGGCGCGGCCCGGTTGCACTGGGCTTCGTGCTGCTGTTTGCATTGACGATTCTGGCGAGCGGGTCGCGCGCCGGTTTGGTGTTGGGTCTCTTGGGGGTGGTTTTCGGGCTGGCGCTGGTGCGCCAAGAGATCAGGCGCGCGCTGCGCCGCTATCCTCGCTGGGTATTCCCCGTTCTGATCGTCAGCATCATCGGCGTTGTTGGGGCCTTTATTCTGATAAGTATCGTTGCGGACCGCGCGGTATCAATCGATCGAATATTAGCGATCGACCCCAACCAGGATCTGCGCCGCCGTGCACTTCCCACCGTTCTTCAAATGATTAAAATCTATTTTCCGGCGGGAACCGGGCTTGGCAGCTTTGATCCGATTTTCCGTATGCACGAGCCCTTTGACCTTTTATCGCTCGTTTATTTCAACCACGCTCACAATGATTTCCTTGAAGTCGTGCTCGATGCTGGCGTGCCGGGGCTGCTGCTATTGGTAGCCGCGCTTTCGTGGTGGGCGTGGGCAAGCATCAATGCATGGCGCGCCGATTCCGGCAGTGACTATGTCTTGCCCAAATTAGGGTCGGCGATGCTACTGCTCGTCGTGATCGCCAGCGTCTCCGACTATCCCGCGCGCACCCCCATGATCATGGTGATGGTCATCGTAGCTGCCACCTGGCTCAGCGATCGGACGAGAGCGCACCGTAGCACAGCTTTACCCGCGTCCGGTCAGCCCTTATAGGCAGCTCGCCTCCCTTTCTTTCTGGAAGACGTCGCGCGCATGCACAGGAATTGTACTGCTTTACTGATTGCGTTCGCTTTGTCGGCGTGTGGGGGTCGGCTACCACTGGAATCGAGCCAGCGCCTGACCGTTGTGAAGGACAGCGCAACGCTGCCTGCTCCCGCTCGTAACGACCTGACAGCTGCCGACCGCCCATCGCTGATCGGCCCGCTCGACACCATACAGGTAGACGTGTTTAACGTTCCTGAGCTCAGCCGGGAGATGCAGGTCGATGCGAGCGGCCGCATTTCGATGCCCCTAGCCGGCACGATAGAAGCCCGCGGCAAGACCGCGGAGGAGTTGGCGCGCGCTGTCGAGGACTCATTGCGCGGACGCTATGTCCGCAACCCGGAAGTGACCATCAACATCAAGAACTCGGTCAGCCAGGTCGTAACAAT
Organism: Sphingomonas sp.; assembly: GCA_017849555.1. Lineage (GTDB taxonomy): Bacteria > Pseudomonadota > Alphaproteobacteria > Sphingomonadales > Sphingomonadaceae > Sphingomonas > Sphingomonas lycopersici. The sequence continues at coordinate 87,234 of JAFIGU010000095.1, forward strand.
CGACGGGCAGGTCGTGGAGCCGGGTCTCTATCCCGTCACCAATCAGATGACCCTTATGCGTGCCATCGCATCGGCTAAAGGGCTGTCGGAATTTGCGCGACAGGACGATGTCGTCATTCTCCGAACGGTGAATAATCAGAAGATGGCCGGCTTGTACAATATGGGAGCCATTCGCCGAGGCATGTATGACGACCCTCCGATCTATGCCAACGATGTGATTGTTGTTGGCGATTCGCCGCAGCGTCGCCTGTTCCGGGATTTTGTTTCGCTTTCGCCGCTTTTGGCTGGGCCGCTCATCGCGATCCTGCAAAGGAATTAAGGTTCGGTATCGTTATGAATTTGGCTGCACCAAATCTCCGCGGCGGCTTTTCCGCAGCCGGACCGATTATTAACGATCCGCCGAGACCCGAAGCGGAGCGTATCCCGATTCTCCGTCATTATCTGCGCGTCGCGATGCGCTGGCGTTATGTTATCCTGGGTGTGGTGGGGGTTTGCGCGCTCTTCGGCCTAATCGCAACCTTGCTCATGACGCCCAAATATACCGCTACCTCGACGCTCGAGATTTCGCGCGAGTCAGACAAAGTCACCAGCTTCCAAGGCGTCGAACAGGAAGTCAGCGTGGCCGATCAGGAATTTTACCAGACCCAATATGGTCTTCTGAAGTCCCGTTCCCTCTCCGAACGTGTTGCGTCGCAGCTACGCTTGATCGATGATCCGAAGTTCTTCGAACTCTTTGGCGCGTCCAGCCGCGAACCTGCGCTTGAACTTTCGAGCGGGCGTTATCCTGCCTCCGGTCGCACGGTACGACAACGGATTGCTGGCGAAATTCTTCTTAAGCATCTCGACATTTCACCAACCCGACTTTCGCGGCTGGTCGATGCCCATTTCACCAGCCCCAACCCCGATTTCTCAGCGCGAGTCGCCAACGCCTGGGCAGAAAATTTCATCCAGACTAATCTGGAACGCAAAGTCCAGGCGACCTCCTACGGCCGCAGTGTGCTGCAACAGCAATTGACTGGCCTCAAGGAAAAGCTGGACGAATCACAAAGGCAGTTGGTCGCGTACGCCTCCGCGGAGCGGATCATCAACCTACCTGCACAGTCGAGCGGGGATGGTCGGGCAACCAGCGAGCGCTCGATCACTGCAGATAATCTGGCCACGCTCAATAACGCGCTGTCACAGGCGACGGCAGACCGCATTCAGGCGGAAGCCCGTTACCGGCAAACGGGAAACGCGGGCGCATCGACTGAGGCTTTGCGCAACCAAGCAATCAACACCCTCCGTCAGAAGCGCGCTGAATTGGCGGCCGAATATCAGCGGCTGATGACGCAATTCGAGCCTGGATACCCCGCGGCCAAAGCGTTGCAGTCGCAAATCGACCAGCTCGACCGCTCGATCGCCCGTGAAGAAGGTCGGGTTTCCGGCTCGCTTCTCGCCGACTACCGGGAAGCGCTTGATCGCGAGCGAGCGCTGCAAGGCAAGGTTGAGCAACTCAAAGCCAGTTATCTTGACCTGCGCCGTCGTAGCATCCAGTACAACATCTACCAGCAAGAGGTGGATACCAATAGGGCGCTATATGACGGCCTCCTTCAGCGCTTTAAGGAGATCGGAGTTGCCGGGGGCGTCGGTGTCAACAATATCTCCATCGTCGATCCGGCGGATGTGCCGCAACGGCCTTCGAGTCCGCGCCTTTTCCTTAATCTTGCCATTGCCCTCCTGACGGGCTTTGGTTTGAGCGCGCTCGCTGTCTACGCGTTGGAACAGATCGACGAAGCGATTGCCGACCCTGCGGAAGTCGAGCGGCGCCTTGGTTTGCCGCTGCTCGGCTCGGTGCCCAAGCAGGAGAGCGGCACTCCCAAAGAAGCGCTGCTCGATCGCAAGTCGGACCTCGTTGACGCATATCTCGCGGTGCAAACCAATCTCGGCTTCACAACCGAACACGGCGTGCCCCGCTCATTCGCAATCACTTCAACCCGGCCGGCCGAAGGCAAGTCGACGACCGCACTTGCCCTCGCAACCACGCTTGCCCGTGCGCATCGCAAAGTTATCTTGGTCGACGGTGACATGCGCTCGCCGTCAGTCCACCATTTTGGCGGGGTCGGTCACGAACGCGGTTTGAGTAATTTCCTATCGGGCCAGGATGATATCGAAACGCTCATATTCCAGATGCCCGATTTTGGTTTCACAGCAATGTCTGCAGGACCGATCCCTCCTAACGCTGCTGAACTGCTAACCGGAAACCGGCTGTCGCTCCTCATAGAGCGGTTGCTTGAAAGCTATGATCACGTCGTGATCGATTCGCCTCCTGTGATGGGCCTGGCGGATGCGCCGCTTATCGCTAGCCGTGTTGAAGGCATTATCTATGCGGTTGAATCCCACGGTATCCGATCGAGTCTCGTCAAGACCGCGCTTGCCCGCCTTGCCAGCGCGAACGCCCGGGTTATCGGCGGCGTCCTGACCAAATTCGAGGCGCGTAAGGCGCATTATGGCTATGGCTATGAATATGGCTACAGCTACGGGCGACAAGGCGATAACAGGAAAGAGGCATCGCGCGGGTGATGTCTCCACGCCACGCTTCGGTACGGCGGTCCGCAACCGAAAAGGCGTTTCGGGGGCTACTGGCAATCATTGCGGTAGCATTGGGTTATGTCAGCGTTACTCAAAGCCTAGGTTACACTTTCAAGGACGATTCCGCGCGGGCGCATATTTTGGCGCCCAATGACGGGAGGGTCACCGCGCTTCTGTCTCAGTCGTTCGTGACCGCTCAAGCGACCGCGACCGATCTCGCGGAAGGAGAGCGTCTCGCGCGCCTGGCGCTCGATCAGGATCCGACGGCGGTCCGCGCGGCGACGACGTTGGGACTCATCAATGAGATCAGAGGTCACAAGAAGGTCGCGCGCCGCCTATTCGCTTATGCCGACAAGCTCTCTCGCCGCGAACTCCAGACACAACTTTGGGCTATCGAGGATGCGGTTGAGCGACACGATGTCGCTGGCGCTCTTCGGCAATATGATATCGCGCTTCGCACGTCACAAATCGCACCTGACTTACTGTTTCCTGTCCTTGCTTCTGCCGTCGCGGATCCCGGTATCCGTTCCGCGTTGACGCGAACACTGGCGAGCGATCCCGCATGGGGACCAAATTTCACTCTTTATGTGTCAGCCCACAGCCCCCCGGACGCAGCTGTCAGCCTGTTCCGAGACCTCGCTCGCACGGGAAATGAGGTTACGGCCGAACCGCACGCTCGGCTGGTCAATCGGCTCATTTCGAGTGGCGCATTTGCAGATGCGTGGAATTATTATTCGGGGATTCGGCGCGGAGCCAGCCGACACTCATCGCGTGATCCGCGTTTTCAGATGAATCTCGCCATACCAACCCCGTTCGATTGGACGCTTGAGGACACCCCTGGAATCAGCTCGATGATTCAGCCCGGTGAGCGCGGCGGTATCTTTGATTTCTCAGCACCCGCAAGCGTAGGTGGAAATGTATTGCAGCAAATGCAGATGCTTCCTCCGGGGGATTATCGGTTGGAAGGACATAGCAGTGGAATCGAGCAGCCAGAGGGTTCACGGCCTTATTGGGTACTGACCTGCCTAGACGGCCGCGAGCTCAACCGCGTCATCGTACCGAACTCGACACAAGCAAAAGGAGCATTCTACGGGCAGTTCCATGTCCCGGAGACGTGCCCGGTGCAGACGCTTGCCCTTGTGGTTCGCGCAACCGAATCCATATCCGGCGTTACCGGACAAATCGACCTGATCCAGCTCGTTCCGCTTCGCTGATATGCGTTGCGTGATCGCCATTCGACTTTGAAGGTTGCGTTATGCGTTGTGCAGGATTCCTCGTCGCACTTCTGACAGTCCCAGCCTCGGTGACAGCACAAGTTACCCCGGTCAGTCAGACTGCCGAATCCTCGGCCGGTCAGGTCGGCCAGCGCCAAACGCGTGAAAAAGTCGCGCCAAATATCAATCCCGCAGGTCGGACCAATAGCCGTATCGCAAACCGGGTCGAATCGCGGATCCGAAACCGAATCGATCGCTATTACGATCCCCAAGCCAACGCCACGTCACCGTTTAAGGTCGCGGAGGAGCAAACACGCAAGGCTGGCAAGCCTACCGGCCACTAACCAGATGACAATGTCATCGCGTGTTACGACGGAGGCGCGCGACCCTGATCTGGGCCACTGCCATTCGCTTTTTGCTTCGTTGACAATGGGTTTAACGCACGCGTCGACGAACGATGAAAAACCAGAGCGTGAACAGGCCTGCATTGTCAAAACTCAATGCCGGAAGTGGCGCATCCCGGTGAAGATCATCGCCAGCCCGGCCTCGTCGGCCGCCGCGATCACCTCCGCATCGCGGATCGAGCCGCCCGGCTGGATCACCGCGGTCGCCCCCGCCTCGACCGCCGCGAGCAGCCCGTCGGCGAAGGGGAAGAAAGCGTCCGACGCCACCGCCGAGCCGATCGTGCGCGGCGTCGCCCAGCCGGCCTTGTCCGCCGCATCCTTCGCCTTCCACGCCGCGATCCGCGCGCTTTCCAGCCGGTTCATCTGCCCCGCGCCGACCCCGGCGGTGCTGCCATCCTTGGCATAGACGATCGCGTTCGACTTGACGTGCTTGGCGACCGTCCAGGCGAAGCGGCAATCGGCCAGTTCCTGCGCCGTGGGCTGGCGCTTGGTCACCACCTTGAGCATCTCGTCGGTGAGCTGGCCATTGTCGCGCGACTGGACCAGCCAGCCGCCGGTGATCGACTTGGCGGTGAGCCCGCCGCGCGCCGGATCGGGCAAAGCGCCGGTGAGCAGCAGCCGCAGATTCTTCTTCGCCGCGAACAAGGCGATCGCTTCCTCGTCGGCATCGGGCGCGACGACCACTTCGGTGAAGATCCCGGTGATCGCTTTGGCGGTCGCCGCGTCGAGCGTGCGGTTCAAGGCGATGATCCCGCCGAACGCCGACACCGTGTCGCAGGCGAACGCCGCCTCATACGCCTCGGCCAAGGTCGCCGCGGTGGCCACCCCGCACGGATTGGCATGCTTGACGATCACGCACGACGGCGCGGCGTCGCGGAATTCGCTGACCAGCTCGAGCGCCGCATCGGCGTCGTTGAGATTGTTGTAGCTCAGCTCCTTGCCCTGCACCTGCCGCGCCTGGCCGATGCCGGGGGTCGCGGGGCCGGCGTGGTTGTAGAATGCCGCCTGCTGGTGCGGGTTCTCGCCGTAGCGCAGCACGGTCGGCGCCTGGAGCACGAACGGCAGCGTCGCGGGGAACAGCTCGCGCTGATCGGCGAAGCCGAACCAGCTCGCGATCATCGCATCATAGGTGGCGGTGGCGGCAAACGCCTTGGCCGCGAGCCGCTTGCGCTCGGCAAGATCGGTCTCGCCCTTGGCGACGATCGCATAATCCGCCGGATCGGTGACGATCGCGACATAAGCGTGGTTCTTCGCCGCCGAACGCACCATCGACGGGCCGCCGATATCGATATTCTCGATGATCTCGTCGCGCTCGGCACCTTTCGCGACGGTCTGGGCGAAGGGATAGAGATTGACCACCACCAGATCGATCGCGCCGATCCGATGCTCGGCCATCGCCGCGGCGTGCGCGGGATCGTCACGCACCGCGAGCAGCCCGCCGTGGACCATCGGGTGGAGCGTCTTGACGCGGCCGTCCATCATCTCGGGGAAGCCGGTGAGATCGGAAACGTCGCGCACGTCGAGCCCCGCGTCGCGCAGCGCCTTGGCGGTGCCCCCGGTCGAGACCAGTTCCACCCCGCGCTCGGCCAGCGTGCGGGCGAGATCGACCACCCCCGTCTTGTCGGACACGGAAAGAAGCGCGCGCTTGATCGGGATCGTGGTCATGGTCGGCTTTCGCGAAGCTAGGGAGGGTTCGCGCGGCCTATTAGGGTTCAATTCGCTTGCGCGCCACCCTCACCCTCCGTCATGCCGGGCTCGACCCGGCATCCAGAGCCACGAGTGACGCACATTTGCGGCTCTGGATGCCGGATCAGGTCCGGCATGACGAAATAGAGTAAGGCCAGTTACCCTCAGCGCGCGCGCTTCAACGCCCAGCTGATGCTCGCCCCGCCGGCATCGGCCGCGCCGGTGATGACGAGCTGTTGCGTCGCGATCGGCCGCCCCTCGGGGTCGATCCACAGACTGTCCTCGATCGCCAGCGAATCGCCGCGCGCGCGGAATTGCCACAAGGCCCCGCCCGGCACGCGCAGCACCGCGGCGAGCCCATCGGCGGTCGGCGACGCCTCCACCCCGCGCCCGAGGTGGAAGCGGATCGCGAACGGCGTCGTCCCGGGCCGGCGCCGTCGCCCCTTGGGCAGCAAGGCATCCTCGCCGCGCAGCTCGCGCCCGTCGCCCGCCAGCACCAATTGGCGGCGGTGGATGAACCCGAAGCGGCGGACATAGCCGTCGTGATTGGCCTCGATCCGGCTCGCGCCGTCCGATTCCTGCCGCGACAATTCCACCGCGGTGACGCCCTTGCCGAGGCTGCCGTCGGAAAGGATCGCGGTCGAATTGGAATCGTCGAGCGTCAGCGTCGAATGCGCCGCGGTCGTGCGCAGCCCCTCGGCCAGCGTGCGCGGCAACCGCGGCGAGGCATCGCGCGCACCGCCGCAATTGACGATCAGCCGCGTCGCGCCGTCGGAAAATTCGAACGCCAGCGTCGAGGCGCACCCGCCGTCGACCGCGCGCGCCACCGGCGGCGGGGCGGCATCGACGATCAGCACCGCCTTGCCCCCCGTCAGCCGCTGATAGCCCCATTCGCGCGCCTGCTTGAGCGGGCGGGCGCGCACCCCGGTCGCCTCGATCACCTGCGCGACGCGCTCGGCCGGCACCGGGCCGCTGCCCTGCCAGCTCGCCAGCCCGCGATCGGCATGACACACCCCAAGCAATGCCGGAACAAGCCGCGCCAGCGCGCTTTCCGCCACCTCGGGCAGCGCCAGCCGGCGCGCTTCATAGCATTCGCGCAACGTCGCGAGCAGCGCGGCGATATCGAGCAACGCATCGGGCGCGCGGCTCACCGCGCCGCCGTCTTCGAACAAGGCGGTGCCCAAAGCGCGGGTCAGCCCCGCCTCGGCGAAGGCGAGCCCCGCATCGCCGCCGGGGATCAGCAGCCGCGCCGCGAGCAGCCCGCTCCACGCCGCGACGCGCTTCGGCCCCGGCGGGGTCTTGTCCGCCCCGCGATCGAGATGCCGCGCGCCCCGCGCCAGCGTGTTGAGCACCTTCGAGCGATAGACGAGATCGGTCGACGACAGGATCAGCGGCGCGTGCGCGGTCCAGAACAGGATGCGCCGCCCCCACAGATCGGGCCGCCACGCCGCGCCGGCGACCTTTTCGGCATGCGCGAGCAGCCAGCGCGACATCAGCCCCTCGGCGATCGGCGCACCCTGCACCCGCGTCGCGACTGAAGAAAGATCGCGCAGCCACGCGAAGGAATGGAGATAATCGGCATAGCCCGGCGCGACATCGAGCGTGCGGAAATCGAGCCCGGCGATCGCGAGCTGTTCGCCGCGCCACAGGAAATGCCCGGCGAGCAGCGCCTGCCCGCGCGCGACATCGCCGAAAACGGGGTCGTCGGGCACCGCGATCAGCTTGAGCGGATAGCGCCCCTTGAGCCGGAACGAATGGATCGGGGTGCGCCACGTCAGCCGGTCGAAGGTCTGCGACAAGCGCTCGGCGAGCGACAGCCCGCGATCGCCGCCCGATCGTACCAGCCTCTTGCCCTGTTCGATCCCGTCGGGGCCGGAATCAACGGCTTTATCGTCCTGTTGGCTCATTCGCCGCGCAGCGCCCGGATATTGGCGGCATAAGCCTCCGGCCCGCCGCGGAAGGTGGCGGTGCCGGCGACCAAAGCATCGGCGCCGGCGTCGATCGCCAGCCGCGCGGTCTGCCGGTCGATCCCGCCGTCGACCTCGAGATCGATATCGCGCCCGCTCGCCTCGATCATCGCGCGGATCGCCGCGATCTTGCGCAACTGGCTGTCGATGAAGCTCTGCCCGCCGAAGCCGGGGTTGACGCTCATCACCAGCACCAGATCGACGAGATCGATGAGATAATCGAGCACATCGACCGGGGTCGCCGGGTTGAGCACCACCCCGGCGCGCTTGCCGAGGCTCTTGATGTGCTGGATCGTGCGGTGGACGTGCGGCCCCGCCTCCGGGTGGACGGTGATCGTATCCGCCCCGGCCTCGGCGAAGGCGTCGAGATAGAGGTCGACCGGGGAGATCATCAGATGGACGTCGAACGGCTTCGCCGTATACGGGCGCAGCGCCTTCACCACCGCCGGGCCGATCGTGATATTGGGGACGAAATGGCCGTCCATCACGTCGACGTGGATCCAATCCGCCCCCGCAGCGTCGATCGCGCGTATCTCCTCACCGAGCTTGGCGAAATCGGCGGACAGGATCGAGGGGGCGATGCGGACGGGCTTGGTCATACGGTCCGCTTAACGCGCAACTGGCTCAGGCGGAAGCACGTCGCAGCCGTGCGACGAAAAAGCCGTCGCACCCGCCCGTCGCCTCGACCGTTCCGGGCAAGGTGCGGACATAACCGTCGGGGTGGGCGGCGATTCCGGCGGGGAGTTCGCCCGGCGCCGGCGGCATGACGGCAAAATCGCCGCGCTGCCCGAGAAACTGCGCCAATTGCGCCTCGCCCTCGGCGGGTTCGAGCGAGCAGGTGGCGTAGACGAGCAATCCGCCCGGCCTCACCCAATCCGCCGCGCGGGCGAGGATGCGGCCCTGCAACTCGGCCATTTCGGCGATCACCCCGTCATGCGCGCGGTGAAGCACATCGGGGTGGCGGCGGAAGATGCCGGTCGCGCTGCACGGCGCATCGACCAGCACCGCCTCGGCGGGCGCGTCGGGCGCCCAATCGAGCACATCGCCCACCACCACGTCGGCGGAAAGCCCGGTGCGCGCGAGATTCTCGTTCAGTCGCGCGGCGCGACTTTTCGACGCGTCGACCGCGGTAACCTGCCAGCCGGCGGCGGCGAGCTGGAGCGTCTTGCCCCCCGGCGCCGCGCACAGATCGAGCGCCTGCCCCGCGCCGCTGCCGATCAGCCGCGCGGGGAGCGAGGCGGCGAGATCCTGCACCCACCACGCGCCCGCGTCATAGCCCGGAAGCTCGGGCACCGGCCCGGCATCGACGAGCCGCACATGCCCTGGCGCAAGGCTTTCTCCTTCGAGCCCCGACCACGCCGGATCGCGCAGCGTGACATCGAGCGGCGGCGGCGCGGCGATCGCACGCGACGCGGCGGCGACCACCTCCTCGCCCCACGCTTCGCGCCAACGCTCGGCGACGGGCACAAGCAGGGTCGGCGTCTCCGGCAGCGCCGCGCCGCCGCGCATCAGCGTCCCGAACACGCCGTGGACCAGTCGCCGCGGCCCGCCGTCGACCAGCGGGAGGACGGTGGCGATCGCGGCATGCGGCGGGGTGCCGAGCGCGAGCGCCTGGGCGAGCGCGATGCGCAGCGCCATCCGCGCCTTGGCATCCTCGGGGAGGATCTGGCGGGTGGCCGAATCGATCAAGGCGTCGAGATCGGGCAGCCGGCGCAGCGTCTCGGCGGCGATCGCATGCGCCAGCCCGCGATCGGGCGGCGAGACGAGATCGCGCGTCGCCGCGGGCAGCGCCGCTTCCAGCGCCTCGCCGCGCCTGAGCACCGCATCGAGCAATCGCAAGGCGGCGCGGCGGGTCGCGGTGCCGAGCGGCAAAGCAGGGCGGCGGGGCGGTCTAGGGGGCTTGGCGCGGATCGTCATCACGCCCATGTGGCGGGGAACCAGCCAGATCGCCAGCAAGATCGGATATCGCAAATGTCGAAACGCCCCGCGCACGTGAAGCCGCCGGCCTATCTCTCGCCCAACAAGCCGGTCCCCAAGCCCGCCCCGGCGACCCCCGGCCCGACCGATCCCAACGATCGCGACCCGACCCGCTTCGGCGATTGGGAGCTCAAGGGCATCGCGGTCGATTTCTGAGCGCGGCGCACGAAATAAAACCCGTTCGCCCTGAGCCTGTCGGAGGGCTGCGCTTCTACCGCGCGAAGAAAAGTGCAGGGCGTCGACAAGCGCAGCCCGAACGGTGAGAGGTCCTTCCCTTCAGGCTCACACCTCGTCGCGCAGCGGGCGCGACAGCAGATCCCGCGTCACCGCGCGCACATCGGCGCCGTCGAGCAGCCGGCACACCGCCTCGACGATCGGCATATCGACCTCCACGTCGCGCGCCGCCTCGACCAGCACCGGCGCGGTGAATGCCCCCTCCGCCACCGTCCGGCGATCGGCGAGCAGGGTCGCGGCGCTTTCCCCACGCCCCAGCCCGACCCCCAAAGAGAAATTGCGCGAACTGGTCGACGAACAGGTCAGCACCAGATCGCCCAGCCCTGACAATCCGGCGAGCGTCTCCGCCCGCGCGCCGCGCGCCAGCCCGAAGCGCGTCATCTCGGCAAAGCCGCGCGCGATCAGCGCGGCCCGCGCATTCTGCCCGAGCCCCGCGCCCTCGACCACACCGCAAGCGATCGCGAGGACATTCTTGACCGCCCCGCCGATCTCCGCCCCCATCACGTCGGTCGACGCATAGGGCCGGAACGCCGGCCCCGCGAGCCGCGCCGCGAGCCGCGCCTGCAAATCGCTATCCTCGCACGCCAACGTCACCGCGGTCGGCAACCCCGCCGCCACCTCATGCGCGAAGGTCGGCCCCGAAAGCACCGCGATCGGCGCCCCCGGGTGCGCGGCATGCGCCACTTCGCCGACCAGCCGCCGCGTCCCCGCCTCGATCCCCTTGGCGCACATCACCAGTGGCGTCGCGCCGACCGGAGTCTCCGCGAGCACCCGCCCGACATGCTGCGCCGGCGCGACGACCAGCAACGCATCGACCCCGGCCAGATCGCCGAGCGCGCCGGTCGCGCGGATCGCCGGCGACAGCGCCACCCCCGGCAGAAACAGGGGGTTCGCATGATCGGCGTTGATCGCCGCCACCACCTCTGGCTCGCGCGCCCACAGCAGCACCTCGCCGCCGCGGGCCGCCACCGCCGCGAGCGCGGTGCCCCAGGCGCCGCCGCCGATCACCCCGATCCTCATGCCTTCACCCCCGCGCCGCGCACCGCCTCCGCGCTCGGATCGAGCGGCCAGCGCGCGCGCGCCGGCACGTCGAGCGGGTCGCTCAGCCCCGCGACGAACCGTTCGGCCCCCGCCCAGCCGATCATCGCGGCATTGTCGGTGCACAGCCACAAAGGCGGCGCGACGAAGCGCAGCCCATTATCCGCCGCCAGCGCCTCGAGCGCGCCGCGCACCGCGGCATTGGCCGCGACCCCGCCCGCGACGACCAACGCGGTCGCCCCGTCCGCCCGGTCGAGCGCGCGGCGGGTGCGGTCGATCAGGCAATCGACCACCGCCTGCTGGAACGAGGCGGCGATATCCTCCGCGCGATACTGCCCCACCGCACGCGCCACCGCGCTCTTGAGCCCGGCGAAGGAGAAATGCGGCTCGCCCGATCCGAGCAACGGGCGCGGCAGCGGCACCGCGCGCGGATCGCCGAGCGCCGCGGCGCGCTCCACCGCCGGCCCGCCGGGAAAACCCAGCCCGAGCAATTTGGCGGTCTTGTCGAACGCCTCGCCCGCCGCATCGTCGATCGTCGTCGCGAGCCGGCGGTAGCGTCCGACCCCCTCGACCAGCAGCAACTGGCAATGCCCGCCCGAGACGAGCAGCAGCAGATAGGGAAAGGCGAGCTCGGCATCGGCGAGCCGCGGGCTCAGCGCGTGTCCTTCGAGATGATTGACCGCGATCAGCGGCTTGCCGACCGCGTGCGCCAGCGCCTTGCCGGTGACGAGCCCGACCATCACCCCGCCGATCAGCCCCGGCCCCGCGGTCGCGGCGATCGCGTCGACCCGATCGAGCGATACGCCGGCATCGGCCAGCGCCGCCTCGATCAGCGGCTCCAGCGCCTCGACATGCGCGCGCGCGGCGATTTCCGGCACCACCCCGCCATAAGGACGATGCGCGGCTTCCTGCCCCGCCAGCCGGTGCGCGAGCACCTGGCGGTCGCCGGTGACCAAAGCGGCGGCAGTCTCGTCGCAGGAGGATTCGAGCCCGAGGATCAGCATGTCCCGCCCTCTATCGCGTCCGTCCGGGCTTGTCGAAGGGGCGCGAACCCTCTCCGTCATGCCGGACTTGATCCGGCATCCAGAGCCACGGGCGGCGGTGTTTGCGGCTCTGGATGCCGGGTCGGGCCCGGCATGACGGATAAGCGAGAAGCGTCGGGACAATCCATCCGGTTGAATGTCGCCCCGTCCTGGGCCATCGCTCGCGGCATGATCTTCCGGCTCGGCACCCGCGGCTCCCCCCTTGCGCTCACCCAGGCGGGGATGACGCGCGACGCGCTCGTCGCCGCGCATCCCGGCCTCGAGGTCGAACTGGTCACGGTGCGCACCACCGGCGACCGGGTGCAGGATCGCGCGCTCGCCGAGATCGGCGGCAAGGCGCTGTGGACCAAGGAGCTCGATCGCGCTTTGCTCGACGGCGAGGTCGATGCCTGCGTCCATTCGATGAAGGATGTCGAGACGATCCGCCCGGCCGAGATCGCGATCGCCGCGATGCTGCCGCGCGCCGACGTGCGCGACCGGCTGATCGGCGCGGCATCGATTGCCGATCTGCCACCCGGCGCGATCGTCGGGAGCAGCTCGCCGCGTCGCCGCGCGCAGCTGTTGCGGCTGCGCCCCGATCTGCGGATCATCCTGTTCCGCGGCAATGTCGACACCCGCCTTGCCAAGCTCGCCGCGGGCGAGGCGGATGCGACCCTGCTCGCCGCCGCCGGGCTCGACCGGCTCGGACGCCACGACACCGGGCAGGCGATCCCGATCGACCAGATGCTTCCCGCCCCGTCGCAGGCGGCGGTGGGGATCGAGGTGCGCGCCGGTTCGCCCGCCGCGGCGCTGGTCGCGGCGATCGACAACGCGCCGACCAGCAAGGCGGTGCTGACCGAGCGCGCCTTTCTCGCCGCGCTCGGCGCCGGCTGCCACTCGCCGGTCGGCGCGCTGGCGCGGATCGTCGAGGGCGGGATCGGCCTTCGCGCGCAATTGCTCGCCGAGGACGGCAGCGAAGCGGTCGAGGGCGAGCAGCAGGGCGCGGACGGCGCGATCGTCGCCGCGGCGCTGGCCCGCGACTTGCTCGGCCGCGCGCCGGAATCGGTCCGCCGGCTGTTCGGCGGGTGACGCGCGCCGCGATCGTGCTGCGCCCCGAGCCGGGCAATGCGCGAACGATCGCGCGGCTCGCGGCGCTGGGGGTGCCGGCGTTGGCGCTGCCGCTGTTCGCGGTCGAGCCGGTCGCGTGGGAGACACCCGGCGGGGCGTTCGATTCATTGCTTATCACCAGCACCAATGCGATGCGCCACGCCGGCGCCGGGCTGACGGCGCTGGGTCACCTGCCGGTGATCGCGGTCGGCGAGGAAAGCGCCAATGCCGCGCGCGCCGTCGGCCTCACCGTCGCGGTGACCGGTACGACCGACGGCGTCGCCGCGCTGGACGCCGCCCGGGCGGCGGGGTTCCGCGCGCCGCTCCACCTCGCGGGGCAGGAACATATCGCCTTCGCCGATGTGGTTTCGATCACCGTCTATCGCAGCGCGCCGCTCGATCTGGCCGCCGGGGCGCTCGCGGCGGCACGCGGGCGGGTCGCGCTGCTCCACTCGCCGCGCGCCGCGCGCCGCTTCGCCGAGCTGGTCGACCGCGACGCGGTGCCGCGCGAGACGATCCGTCTTGCCGCGCTGAGCGAGAAGATCGCCGCGGCGGCCGGCGCGGGCTGGGACGCGATCGCCAGCACGCCGCGCCCCGACGACGCATTGCTCGTCGCACTCGCCGCGTCGCTCGCGAGTTGACCCGTGGCGCCGGGCCGGGGATAGTGCGCCGATGAACGATCCACTGCCGAGCGAAACCGCCGCGCGCCGGCCGCGGGTCGGGCTGGTCATCACGACGCTCGTCGTGCTGGCATTCGTCGTCGGCATCGCGCTGATGCTCGTCGCGATGCGTAATTCGGGCGGCTGGTTCGTCCACACCCCGTCGACCACCCAGCCCGCGCCCGACGCCGCCCAGCCGCAAACCGCGCCGCAGCCCGAAGCGCAACCTTCCCCGCAAGCCACCGTCCCGCCGACCCCGGAAGCGCTCGATTCACGCGAAACCGCGCTTGCCGCGCAGCTTTCCGCGCTCGAAGCGCGCACCGCCTCGATCGACAGCACCACTGCCGCCGCCGCCGCGCAGGCCGGTCGCGCCGAGGCGATGATGGTCGCCTTCGCCGCGCGCCGCGCGATCGATCGCGGGGTGACGCTCGGCTATCTCGAGGTCCAGCTGCGCGAACGGTTCGGCCAGATCGCCGCCGGCCCCGTCGCCACCGTGATCCAGGCCGCACGCCAGCCGGTGACGGTCGCCGCGCTGCGCCAGGCGCTCGACGCCAACGCCGATCGGCTGACCAACGGCGGCGGCGACGGCTGGGTCTCGGGCTGGCTCGCCGGGATTCGCCACCAGCTCGGCAGCCTCATCATCCTCCACGACGTCAGCACGCCGTCGCAGCTCCCCGCCGAGCGACTGGCGCGCGCGCGGCGGCTGCTCGACGCGGGGCAGGTGCAGGCCGCGCTGGGCGAGGTTTCGCGGCTGCCGGGCGCCGGGTCGTCGGGCAATTGGGCCAACGCCGCACGCCGCTTCATCGCCGCGCACCACGCGCTCGATGCCTTAGAAGCGGCGGCGCTGATGGTCCCGCCGCCCGCATCTGCCGACAACAACAATTCAGCCAATGCCGCGCCGCCGCCGCCCGCCGAACCGGCGGTTCGCGCCGAGCCGGCGGGGCCGGCGCGGGAAGCTATCTGACCCGCTCGATCAGCGCCATCGCACCGTGCGGCGCGCGGACCTTGGCGCCGTTGATGAAGAAGACGAAGGCATCGCGCGGCGCGGGCGCCGGTTTCGCTGCCTCGACATAGGGCAGCCCCTCGGGCGCGCCGCCCGCGGCCCAGTCGCGCGCCGCCGCCGCCCAGTGATCGAGCTCGGTCGGACTATAGCCCGCCGGTTCCTCCTCGACGCCATTTTCCAGCCGCGCATAGGTGAAATCCCCGGTCACGTCGGCGATCGCGGGATAATCCGCCGAATCGGCATAGACGATCGCCACCCCGGCGGCGCGGCACATCGCGATGAATGCCGGGTCGGCGAAGCTGTCATGCCGCACCTGCACCGCGTGGCGCAGCGCCACACCCTCATGCGCGGCGGGCAACAGCTTGAGGAAGGCGCCGAAATCCTCCGCATCGAATTTCTTGGTCGCCATGAATTGCCACAGGATCGGCCCGAGCCGATCGCCGAGTTCGACGATCCCCTGCCCGACGAAGCGCCCGACCGATTCGCCCGCCTCGGCCAGCACCTTGCGGTTGGTGCAGAAGCGCGAGGCCTTCAGCGTGAAGACGAACCCGTCGGGCACCGCTTTGGCCCAATTGGCGAAGGTCGCGGGCTTGAACCCGCTATAATAGGTGCCGTTGACCTCGATCGCGGTCATCTTCCCCGCGGCATATTCGAGCTCGCGCTTCGCGGGCCATTTCGGCGGGAAGAAGGTGCCGCGCCACGGTTCATAGGTCCAGCCGCCGATACCGACGCGAATCGTGCCTGTGCTCATGATCTTACCTCAAGATGTGACCCCGCCCCTCTCCGTCATGCCGGACTTGATCCGGCATCCAGAGTCTCAAGCGATGTC
>JAFIGU010000096.1 GCA_017849555.1 Sphingomonas sp.
CCCGCCGCGTCGCGCGCCGCCGCCACCAGCGCGGCGGTCGATGTCGCCAGCAGCACCCCCAGGGCGTCGAGCATCGCGCATTGCCCGGCATCGAGCGCGCCGCGGACATCGGGAATCGCGACGCTCGCGCTCCCCAATGCCGCCGTCGTCGCCGCGTCATAGACGCAGAGCCGCCCTGCGCCGGCGTCCCACCACCAGGGCTCGCCGACCTGGAACCGCACCGGCAAACCGGCCTCCACCGCCAGTGCGACAAGGGCGCGCGCCACCAGTTGCAACCACCCCATCGCCTCGGCGTGGGCGGGCGACAACAGGGTCGATGGCGGTTCCCAGCCCGTCAGCGCAGGGTTACCCTCGCTGTCGCGCTGCTTCCAATCGGCGGGGCAATAGGCATCGAATAATTCGTAGGAGAGCGACCAGATGAGCCCCAACCCGGCGGCGGCACATCCGGCTGCAAAGGCGCGGTGCCATGCTGCGCACGGCGCGTTGAGCGGGCCGCCCGCGACATCGACCTCGAACCCGCCGCCTGCCGCTGCCAGCCGCATGAAATGGCTCATCCCGACATAATGGACGACCTCGCCGCGATAGCCGAGCTGGACGATCTGCCGCACCACCCGCGCCGGGGTCAGATGATAGAGATCGTCATAGCCGGTCGCGATGCCGCGGCGCAGTTCGGGCAAGATCGTATCGCCGATTGCCAGCACCGACCCCGACCCGTCGCACGCAATGCTGCTGAGCTCGGCCCAACCTTCGACCGGCTCCGCCAGCACGCCCTCGCTGCCGTCATAAGCGGGCGGCACCAACGAAACGAACATCCGGTCGATGTCGCCCGCCCACACCGGATCGGCTTCATCTGGCAGCGAAAAGCCGCCCGCCAGCGCATCGAAGTCGAGCGTGACGAACGCGTCCTCGCCGCTCCCGTCGGCATAATTCCACAGCCGCACATACCAGGCGCGCGGCGCGCCCGCCGCATCGCGCCCCTCGATCGTCAAGGTCGGGCCGTGCAGCGCGTCGAGCGGCTTCACTCCGCCCGATCGCCAACGAAAGCGCAGCCGGCTATGCCGGAAATCGCGCCGCGTCTCATATCCCAGCAGCGCATGGTCCCAGCGATCCGCCGCCTCCCAGATCAGTCCCGCCAGATCGTGCCTGTTGTGGAAAACCGCCTCGATACGCAGCGCGTCGGGCGCCGTCGTCACCGCGCTCGCCATCATCGGGCGTGCGAAGTCGATGGTCCAGAAACGCGGGTCGAAGCGCTTGACCCAGCCCTTGCGATGATGCGGCTCGGCCGCCACCAGCGCCCAGCCCATCAGGCGTCTCCCGCCGCAACCGCGCGCCGCACCGCCTGCGCCAATTGCCGCCCCGTCTGCGCGAGCCTTTTTGGTTCTTCTGTCCCGCTACCGCGAACATTTACGGTGATCGCGATATTGCGGACCGCACCGCCCGTCTCGACCCGCCCGCTCGCGGTCGGGACGAACCATTCGGGGCCGCGCTCGCCGACGCGATAGGCGCGCCCGGCGCTCACCGGCCCGCCCGTCGCGCGTCCCGGCGCGCCGAACAGCGCCATCGCGATCGAACTGCCGAGCGACAGCAACCCGCCCCCACCGCCGCTACCGCCGCCCGTCACGGCCCCGATCCCGTTCGCGATCGCCGCGCGCGCGATGTCGGCCATCACCGACAGCGCGATCCGCTTCAGATCCTCGAACCCCAGCTTGCCAGTCAGCACCGCACGGTTCAGTGCGCGCTCGATCCCGCGCCCGGCGGCATCGGCGGCATCGACCAGCGGTCCGGTCAAATCGTCGCGCAGCGCCGCGATATCGCGGCGAAACGCGCCGGTGTCGGCGCGCACCGCGACGACCATTTCGTCGATTTCGTCACCCATCGGGATATTGCTCCATCATCGCGGCCAGCGCCGCGCCATCGATGCCGCCGCCGCCATCATCGTCGCCGCGCCAGCCGGCCAGCACTGCCGCCACCTCGGCAGGCGTCGCGGCCCAGAATTCGCCGGGGCGCCAGCCGCAGACGCGCGCCATCACCCCCGCCAGCGCCAGCGCGCCGGGGGCCAGCCGATCGTCGGCCACCTCATCGCCCCTGCAATATCTGCCCGAGCAGCAGGCGCAGCGCCGGCGTCGCACCCGCCAGCCCGGCGGCAACCACCGCCTCACCCACCGCCTCGCGGGTCAGCGCGGCGGGCCGCTCGGCGATACAGTGCCAGAACAGCGTCACCATCTCGCCCAGCGCCAGCCGCCCGTCCGCCGCCCGCTCGACCAGCGCGAACAGCGGGCCAAGCTCCGCCTCGGCCGCGACCAGCGCGCCGAAACTCGGAAGCAGCACATGGGTCGCTCCGCCGATCCGCAACTCTCCCTCGCCGCGCAAGGCGTTCGCCGCCGCGCTCACAGGCTCGCCACCGCGCCGCTCGATTCCAGGTTCAGCGTGTAATTGCGCTCACCATTATAATCGCCCGCATAGTCGAGCCGCGTGACCAGGAACCGGCCGCGCAGCCGCTCGCCGCTTTCGAAGCTCAGCTCATAATCGTCGATCGCCCCCGACAGCGCATGGCCGCGCAGCCGAATTTCGGCGTCGGAGCCGGTAAAGATTCCCGCCGCGCTCACCGACACCGATCGCACCCCGGCGCCCGACAGCAGCTCGCGCCACCCGCCCGAATCCTTGGTCGTCACATTCACCGCCTCGCCGTTCACCGACATTTGCGTCGTCCGCAAACCCGCAACGGTGCGATAGGCCGGCGGCGTTTCGCCGTCGCCGATCTTCAGCAGAAAGGCGCTCCCATTTTCGATAGCCATCGTATACATCTCCTCGCACATAATCATCCGCAAACTGGGGAGTCGCAGGATGCTTGTTTTTTCCATTCTTCTCGCTGCCATGGCGCCGTCGCCCGCTGCCGCGGTCGACAATTCGCGCGCGGTCTTCACCAAATGCCTGCGCGACCACATGAAGAAGTCGCTCGAGGCAAAGATGGGCGAAGCCGAATATGAACTCGCGCTCAAGGAAACGTGCGGCACTGAACGCGATGCGTTCCGCACCGCGATAATCGCGCTCGATCGCGCCGACGGCGACACTGCCGCCGAAGCGGTCGAGGACGCCGATTCGCAGGTCGAGGATTACCACTCGACCTTCATCGACAAGTTCAAGGACTACACCGAAACCAAGACGATGCCCGCCGACTAGGACGGGGGATGAAGCGGGCGGACCATCGCATCGGAAACGACACGACCGGTTTCGGCCGTTTGCGGCTATACCTCTCCCCTCCCGCAGGCGGGAGGGGTCGGGGGTGGGCATGCGACGTTGAATATACCCACCCCGCTGCGGCTAGCGAGCAAGCTCGCAACCCTCACTGCCCCTCCCGCTGGCGGGAGGGGAGAACAGCGCACGCTTCAAGCGTCCGCTCCCCACCCCATCCCGGCCGCATTTGATTATCCCCCCACCCTAACCATCGCCAACCAGGCAGCGGCATCGCAGCACCATCTCATGCCTCCAGCCGCCGTCGCGCCCGAAACGCGTTCGCGTCCGTTCGACCCGCGCGCCCACCACCGCCCAGCCATCGGCGCCGCCGCGCAGCGTCGCGGCGATCGCCTCGATCCGCGCTGCCGTCGCACCATCGACCGCGCCCGCGCCGTGCACCGCCAGCGTCAGGCGCACCTCGCGTCCGGCGCGGTCCTTGGTTCCCCAGTCGCGCCCCTCGGCCGCGTCGAGCGCGACGAATGGCGCGGTCGCCCGCGCCGGCACGCCGTCGAATATCCCGTGGACCAGCCCCGCCAGTTCCGCGTCGGCCTGCAACAACGCCAATGTCCGCGCACGCACCGCTGCCTCCGCGCCGCTCATGCCGCACCGCCCAGCGTCATCCGCCGCCAGGGCTGCCACAGCGCCGCAATCGCCGCCGGCGGTGTTGCCGGGGCGCCGTCGCGCGCATCGTGCAGATGCTGCGTCATGCGCACAATGCCCTGGCGGATCGCTTCGGGAATCCCGTTCGCCTCGGCGGCAAGCCCCGCGCGGTAGGACAGGCGCACGCGCACCGCACCGCCCGTCTGGTGAAGCGTCACCCGCGCCGTTCCATCGCGGCCGATCGCCGCGTCCCATGCCTCGGCCGCCAGCGCCGCTTCGCTTCCGTCTGCGGCGATCAGCGCGACCGCATCGACCGCCACGACGGGCCGCACCCGTGGCACCAGCGGCGCACCGTTTATCGGCAGCACTTCCTCCGCCGCGCGCTCGATCAACCACTGGCCGACAAAGGCTTCGCAGATATTGGTCGCCGCGCGCACCAGTCCGGCGACCACGGCATCGTCGATCGTCGGGCCCAGCCGCAGCCAGCCGCGCGCCTCGTTCAGGCTGACCGGGCTCTCGCCCGGCGTCACGCTCTGCATCGTCATCGCTCCTCCACCCGCACCGTCATCGATCGCTCGTCGATCTGACCGTCGCTCAGCGTGACGCGGTTCGTCACCCGATAGACATGGCCGGCGATCCCGCCCGTCAGCGTTACCGCCGCCTGCTCCAGCTCGTGCGTCTGGGCGGCGATTGTAACCCCGCCGGGCTCGTCGGGCGTTGCCAGCCATTCGCTCGCGACCAGCGCCTGCCCCTCGGGATAGGCGGCGCCCCATTCGAATGCGAAGTCGACCCGCGTTCCGGGGTCTTTGACAATCATTGTCACCGCAAAATCCTTTCGGTCAGGGCTTGCGCACGATGACGCGCCGGGGCCGGTCGCGCGCGATGGTCATTTCGGTCTGCCGCGCGGCAGGCGCGGGTCCGCCCCATGCCGCGGCAAGGTCGCGGCGCGCCGCATCGGCAATCGCGCGCGAAGCGAGGGCGCTCCCGATCATGCCGTCTCCATCGCGGCGATCCGCGCCTCCTGCGCGGCGATCAGGAACAGCGAAAGCTGGTCGGGGCGAATACCGAACCTGTCCCCGCCGGGCGCCGCGCCATCTGCGTCGCCATCCCAGCGATCGTAACAAAGAAAGGCATAAGGGCTGTCGGGCGTGGCCTCCGGCACCAGCGGATCGATCAGGCCCTCGTCGGCCATGATCGCCCACACCGTCTGCGCGCGCACGCCGAAATGCAGCCGCGCCCCGGCGGAGCCCTTTTCGACAATGGCCTCGTTCCATTGATAGAAGCCGAGTTCCAGGGCGATCCGGCGCGCCGCCGCCATCTCCGGCACCGTAAGCGAGCCGCGCCACGTCTTTTCGCGTGCGTCGGACGTGTTGATCGATCCGGTCGCGGCATACAGCGTGCTCGCGCGGTTCGCCGCCCCGCCCAGCGGCAGGGCATTGTCGGTCGAAGGAAAGAAGGATCCGGTCGATGCGGACACATTCCACTGCCCGCCCGCACCGGCCTGAAGACTGAGCGCGACGCCGGAGGGCGTCACCATCTTCGACGCCCATAATTCGGACCATCGGTTGGTCGCGGATCCGAAGGACTGCGTGTTGTTTCCGGCCGGCCGCAGCGCGCCGCCGGTCTCCAGGACCACCCGCTCGACATTGTTGCATCTGAGCGCCAGCCCATGCGCGGTCGAGGTGCCGACGGTCATGCCGCTCGCGGTCGTATAGAGAAACCCCCGCACCGTGTCCGATGCGCCGTACAGGGTGATCTGCGAACCGGTCGGGCCGGTCATGTGCAGGTTGCGATAGCCGCCGAAATTCTCGGGCGTCGTCGTGCCGATGCCGACGTTGCCGGCGCTGCTGATCGCGACGCTGTCGACGCCATTGTTCAGAAACTGGTGCGAAGACGCCGCGCCGGTATCATATTGCATCGTCCCCGAACTGCTGATCCGCACCGATGCCGACCCGGCGCTGGCAACGCCGAACCGCCCGGCGCTCGTCTGGACGTCCAGCTTGTTGACGGGATCGACGCCGATGCCGACATTGCCCCCGGCCGTGACACGGATGCGCTCCGTTCCGCCCGTCGCAAGCGCGACGATATTTGCGGCGGGACGATAAAGGCCCGTGTCGGGATCGCTCGCGAACGACACCGATGGCTCGGCGGCACTCCCGTCGATACCGGCGAGGGCCGCGCCCGCAAGCACTCGTCCACCGGCATCACGATACGCAAGCGTCGCGATCGGGATGTTCACCCAATCCGCGCCCCGCCGCACCGTGATCATGTCGCCGGCTTCACCGACGGGCACGGCCTCGTGCGTCGTCGACAGCGGCTGTTTGCCGTCCAGCGCGTCACCGAGCGCCGTCACCGCTTCGCCGGCGCTCGCCGCTTCGGTGGCAACCATCGCCTGGGCTTCGAACCAGTCGGCGGCAACGGTCAGCGCGATCGTCTTCAGGCCGGGGGCGAAATCG
>JAFIGU010000097.1 GCA_017849555.1 Sphingomonas sp.
ACCCTTTCTCGCCGATATGGGCAAGGCGGTGATCCACGCCGGCGCCAATGGCGCGGGGCAGGCGGCGAAGATCTGCAACAACATGATCCTCGGCGCCGAGATGGTCGCGACCTGCGAGGCGTTCCTGCTCGCGCAGAAGCTCGGGCTCGAGGCGCAGGCGTTCTTCGATATCGCCAGCGTGTCCTCCGGGCAGAGCTGGTCGATGACGAGCTATTGCCCCGTCCCGGGGGTCGGCCCGGAGACCCCCGCGGACCACGATTATCAGGGTGGGTTCGCCGCCGCGCTGATGCTCAAGGACCTACGCCGCGCGATGGCCGCGGCGGAGAGCGTCGATGCGCAGGTGCCGATGGGCGCGCGGGCGCGGGAGCTTTACGAGGCTTATGCCGGCGCGGGGCATGGCGGGCGCGATTTCTCCGGCATCATCAACATGCTCGCCGAAAAGCCATGAGCGTCGCCTTCCGCCGCGAGAGCGATGAGGAGCATAAGGAGCCGCGCTTCGAGCTGCCGATCCCGCCGGGGCCGAACCTCGTCACCCCGCGCGGCCGCGCGCTGATCGATGCGCGGATCGCCGAGCTCGACGCGGCGCAGGCGGAGGCGGAGGCCGACGAGCCGCGCCGCGAGGAGATCGCGCGCGACCTGCGCTATTGGCAGACGCGCCGCGTCACCGCGATCCTCGCCCCCGCCCCGCCGGCCGACGAAATCGCGTTCGGCAGCCGCGTCGAGTTCACGCTGAACGGCGAGCCCCGGACGATCGAGATCGTCGGCGACGACGAGGCCGATCCGGCCGCAGGCAAGATCGCCTTCTCGGCGCCACTGGCCCGCGCACTGATCGGCGCGGGGGAGGGCGATGTGCTGCCCTTCGCCGGGCGCGATGATGCGATCGAGGTGATCGCGGTGGAAGCGACCTTCGCCGATTGACGGGAGAGCGCGGATAATCCGTTTGCCCTGAGCTTGTCGAAGCCCGAACGGTTTAGTTGCGCCCGCGCCGGCCTACTCTTGCCGCCGCCTCCCGGCACGCTACAGCTAGCGCCGGGCCGAAACGGCCCGAAGAGGGGTAACCGGCACGATGGCGACGATCGCTGAACAGGGTCACGACGACGCGGACGAGCCGTCGACCGCCGACATCCGGCTCGTCATCTCGGCCTCGGCGCTGGGCACCGTGTTCGAATGGTATGATTTCTTCATCTACGGCACGCTCGCCGCATCGGGGACCATCGGGCGCACCTTCTTCCCCGGCGGCAATGAGATGCTGCAGACCCTGCTCGCCTGGGCGGGGTTCGCGGTCGGCTTCGGCTTCCGCCCGCTGGGGGCGGTGATCTTCGGTTATCTCGGCGATCGGCTGGGGCGGAAATATACCTTCCTCGTCACGATCACCTTGATGGGCATCGCCACCGCCGGGGTGGGGCTGATCCCCTCTTATGCCGCGATCGGGATGGCGGCGCCCGCGCTCGTCATCCTGCTGCGGATCGCGCCGGGGCTCGCGCTGGGCGGCGAATATGGCGGCGCGGCGATCTATGTCGCGGAGCATTCGCCGCCGGGAAGATCGGGCTATTACACCAGCTTCATCCAGGCCGGCGTCGCGGGCGGGTTCATCCTCAGCCTGATCGTCATCCTGTCGTTCAAGGGCGTGTTCCACGGCGCGGCGTGGGAGGAATGGGGCTGGCGCGCGCCGTTCCTGTTCTCGATCGTGCTGCTCGGCATCTCGCTGTGGATGCGGCTCAAGCTTTCCGAGAGCCCGGTGTTCAAGAAGATGCGCGAGGCGGGCGAGCGCGCCAGCAACCCGCTGGTCGAAAGCTTCACCTATCCCGGCAATCTGAAGCGGATGCTCGTCGCTTTGTTTGGCATCGCCGCCGGGCTGACGGTGATCTGGTATACCGCGATGTTCTCGGTCCTCTCCTTCCTCCAGACGACGATGCGCGTCGACGAGACGACCGCGCAGCTGATCACCGCCGCCGGGGCGCTGATGGGGGTGGCGTGGTTCGTGCTGTTCGGGCGGATTTCCGATCTCGTCGGGCGCAAGAAGCCGATCGTTATCGGCTACATCATGACGCTCATCCTACTCTTCCCGATCTTCGAGGTGATGGGTGCGGCGGCCAACCCCGATCTCGCGCGCGCCGCGCGGCATGCGCCGGTGATCGTCTCCGGCCCCGCCTGCAATTATTCGCCGTTCGCCGCGAAACAGAGCGACGAATGCGGCAAGTTGCTCGACTATTTCTCCAAGAAGGGCGTCGCCTATACCAAGCAGACCACCCCGGTGGTCAGCGTGTCGATCGGCGGCGAGCCGGTCCACGATCATTCGCCCGCCGCGCTCGACAAGGCTTTGGCCGACGCGGGCTATCACCTCGATCGCGTCCACCCCTCGGCACGCGACATCGTGCTGATCCTGCTCGCGATCCTCGCCATTTCGGCCTTGTCGGGAATCACCTACGGCCCGGTCGCGGCCTTATTGTCGGAGATGTTCCCGCCGGCGATCCGCTACAGTTCGCTGTCGATCCCCTATCACCTGGGCACCGGCTATTTCGGCGGCTTCCTGCCGTTCATCAGCCAATATATCGTCGCGCGCACCGGCGATCCCTTTGCCGGGCTGTGGTACACCTGGGGCGTCACGCTGATGGCGCTGATCGTCACCGTGCTGTGGCTGAAGGAAGATCGGCACGGCCATATCGTCGCCTGAACCGGTCGACGCGGATCGCGGCGCCCGCTAACCGGGCATCATGAACCGTTCCCCCTGCCGCCTGTCGCTCGACGCCGCCGCCCTTGTCGATAACTGGCGCCGGCTCGCGGCGATGAGCGGCGCGGCGGCGTGCGGCGCGGCGGTGAAGGCCGACGGCTATGGGCTCGGCGCGCGCGAGGTGGTGCGACGGCTGGCCGATGCCGGATGCCGCGATTTCTTCGTCGCGACCTGGGCCGAGGCGCGCGCGCTGGTCGACACCGGCGTTTCGATCTCGGTGCTCCACGGGGTCCGCGCCGACGATATGGCGCTGGCGCGGCTGCGCAACGCGCGCCCGGTGCTCAACACCGCGCGGCAGATACAGCGCTGGCGCGACGCGGGCGGCGGGCTGTGCGACGTGATGGTCGATACCGGGATGAACCGGCTCGGGGTGTCGCCGGCGGATATCGCCGACGGGCTGCTCGAGGGGCTCAGGATCGATACGCTGATGAGCCACCTCGCCTCGGCCGACGAGGATTCGCCGCTCAACGAGCAGCAGCGGGCGCGCTTCGTCGCGCTTGCCGGGACGACGGGGGCGCAACGGATGAGCCTCGCCAATTCGGCCGGCATCGCGCTGGGCGCGGACTATCGTTTCGATCTCGTCCGCCCCGGCATCGCGCTCTACGGCGGCGTGCCGCGCGCCGAACTGGCCGGGATGCGCCAGGTCGCGACCCCGGAGGCGCAGGTCCTGCAACGTCGCCGCGTCGCCGCGGGGGAGTCGGTCGGCTATAATGCGACCTGGACGGCGCAAACGGATACCGAAGTGGCGATCCTCAACCTCGGCTATGCCGACGGCTATTGGTGCGGTTTTTCGGGCAAGGGCGCCGCGCGCGCGGGGGCGACGCGGCTGCCGGTGCTCGGACGGGTATCGATGGACCTGATCGCGGTCGATTGCGGCGCGGCCGATGTCGCGGAGGGCGACTGGCTCGCGCTCGATTACGCGCTGCCCGAAGCCTCGGCGATCAGCGCCATGTCGCAATATGAGCTGCTGACCGGGCTCGGCGCGCGGTTCGACCGGATCTGGCGGTGAATCGCGTCACGCCGGGGCGTGGCACACCGCTTCGACATTGACCCCGTCGAGATCGAACACGAACGCCCCGTAATAATCGGGGTGATAATGCGGCCGGAGCCCCGGCGCGCCATTGTCGCGCCCGCCATGCGCCATCGCCGCCGCGTAGAATGCATCGACCGTCGCGCGATCGGGCGCGGTGAAGGCGACATGGATACCCGCCCCGCGCGCGCCGCCCGACGAAACCCAGAAGAACGGCTTGTCGCCGCGGCCATAGCCGACGCCTTGACAGCCGCCGCTCTCCTCCGCGGTGATCTCCATCACCGGCACGATGCCGAGCGTGGCGAGCGCGGCGTCGTAGAAGCGCCGCGCCGCGGCATAATCGGCCGCGCCGATCCCGATATGGTCGATCATGCGCGTTCCACGCACATGGCGATGCCCATCCCGCCGCCGATGCAGAGCGTCGCCAGCCCCTTCTTCGCATCGCGGCGCTGCATCTCGTAGAGCAAGGTGGTCAGGACGCGCGCGCCCGAGGCGCCGATCGGATGGCCGATCGCGATCGCGCCGCCGTTGACGTTGACCTTCGCCGCATCCCAGCCGAGCGCCTTGCCGACCGACAAAGCCTGCGCGGCAAACGCCTCGTTCGCCTCGATCAGATCAAGATCGGCGAGCGTCCACCCCGCTTTCTCCAGCGCGCGCTTGGTCGCCGGGACCGGGCCGATCCCCATGATCGACGGATCGACCCCGGCCGACGCCCAGGAGCGGATCGTCGCGAGGATCGGCGCGCCGCGCTTTTCCGCTTCGGCGCGGCTCATCACCACCAGCGCCGCGGCGCCGTCGTTGAGCCCGCTGGCATTGGCCGCGGTGACGCTGCCGTCCTTCTTGAACGCCGGGCGCACCCCCGACACGCTCTCGAGCGTCACCCCGGCGCGGATATATTCGTCGGCATCGACGATCGTGTCGCCCTTGCGCCCCTTCACCGTGACCGGTGCGATCTCATCGGCGAAGCGCCCCGCGGCGCGCGCCGCCTCGGCCTTGTTCTGGCTGGCGACCGCGAACTCATCCTGCTCGGCGCGGGTCACCTGATATTCGGTGGCGAGGTTTTCCGCCGTGATCCCCATGTGATAGCCGTTGAAGGCATCGGTCAGCCCGTCCTTGATCATCGTATCGATCAATTCGAGCGACCCCATCTTCTGCCCGGCGCGCAACGCCTGCGCGTGGTTCGACAGCGACATGGATTCCTGCCCGCCGGCGACGACGATCGTCGCATCGCCGGTCTGCACCGCCTGCGCCGCGAGCGCCACCGCGCGCAGGCCGGAGCCGCATACCTGGTTGACGCCCCAGGCGGGCACCTCCTTGGGCACCCCCGCCGCCATCGACGCCTGCCGCGCGGGATTCTGCCCTTGCGCCGCGGTGAGCACCTGGCCGAGGATCACTTCGCTCACCTCGTCGCCCGATACCCCCGCCTGCGCCAGCGCAGCCTCGATCGCGATCCGGCCGAGCTCATGCGCCGGGATGGCGGCGAACGCGCCGAGGAAGCTGCCGACCGGGGTTCGTTTGGCGGCGGTGATGACGACGTCGGTCATGGCGCATGTTCCTCTTTGGACTGTCCCGGCTCCCTACCCCCGGCGACGCCGTGAAGCCAGTCCCTCAGCGGCTCCCACAATTGCCGCCGCGCGCTGCCGCCGACGATCATCCCGACATGCCCCGCGCCGAGATCGCGCCGCGCCGCCAGCCCGGCGGCGGTCGCGGCGGGTACGATCCGGTCGGAGAGCGAGACATAATCGATCGACGGGCAATCGACCCGCTCGGGCCCGACCGCCACACCGCCGACACGCCACAGCCCGCGCCCCGGCAGATCCTCGCCGATGAAACGCTCGAACAATTCGGCGCCCGCGGCATAGGTCAGCGGCTCGCCGGCGTTGGCCCAATCCTCGAGCGCGACGAACATCGCGGCGCGATCGCCCTCCAGTTTCGCGAACGCCTCATATTTCGCGACCGTCCGCGCCGGATCGAGCCGCCAGAAGCCGGTCTGCAGCACTTCCATCGGCACCACACCCAATTGGTCGCAGGTCGGCCGCGCGCTTTCCCACAAGGCGGCGATATCGCGCGCCGCCGCGCCATAGCCGGCGAAGCGCCACGGCGAGGCGATCGTCGCCAGCCCGGCGACCTTCATCCGGCTCGCCGCGGCGAGCGCCATCGTTCCGCCGAGACAATAGCCGATAAGCAGCGGCGGCGCGGGTAGCTTCGCCAGCAACGGTTCGAGCACGCGCTCGACATGCGCGGCGACGTCCATGTCGCGGTCGCGCGGATCGGTGACGCCCCAGTCGACCAGCCAGGCGTGGAACCCCGACGCCGCGATCCACCGTACCAGCGAGGTGGCGGGGGTGAGATCGAGCACGAACGGCGGGTTGATCAGCGACGGGACGAAGACCACCGGCGGCCCCTCCCCGCCATAATCGCGCAGTCGCGCGCGGCGCTTGCGGAAGCGCGCCGGCATCGCGCGGCGCACGCGGCCGCGCGGCGCTTCCTGATAGCGGCGCAACCCTTCGAGCACGGCAGGCAGGCGCTCGGGCGATGCTGCGGTTTCGCTGCGCACCATATCGAGGAACAGCGGCAGCGGCCGGGGGCCGTGTTGCGGTGCGGAAGTTTGTGCTGTACCGCGGTAAACACTCATTGCGGGAGCTTTCGATGAAGAAGCAGCATGCCGGCGACGGCGCGGTGATCATCAAGAAATATGCGAACCGCCGTCTCTATAATACCGAAAGCTCGTCCTACATCACGCTCGATCATCTCGCGCAGATGACGCGCGAAGGCCGCGAATTCCGCGTGGTCGACGCCAAGACCGATGAAGACATCACGCACAATGTGCTGACGCAGATCATCATGGAGGAGGAAAGCCGCGGGCAGACGATGCTCCCGGTCAATTTCCTGCGCCAGCTGATCGCGATGTACGGCGATTCGATGCAGGCGATGGTCCCCGCCTATCTCGAAGCGTCGATGGAAAGTTTCCGCCGCAACCAGGCGCAGTTCAAATCCGCGGTCGAGGGCGCCTTCGCCAATTCGCCGTTCGCCGAAATGGCCAAGCGCAACATGGCGATGTTCGAGGCCGCGGCGAGCGCGTTCAAGCCCAAGGGTAGCGCCGATGCCGCGGGCGCGAAGGACGACGAGATCGCCGCGCTCAAGGCCGAGCTCGCGCGGCTGCAGGACAAGGTCGACAAGCTGGGGTGACCTGACCTCCGCCACCCGTTCGCCCTGAGCTTGTCGAAGGGCTGTACTGCTTGGCGAAGAAAAGCAGGCTTCGGCAAGCTCGGCCCGAACGGGGACAGGTAATCCTACTTAAATTCCTGCCGGCTCAATAAAAATCCGCCAGCGTCAGCCGCCGCGTCGTGCCGTCGCACATGCCGAGCGCCACCGTCCGCCCCGGCGTATCGGCGGACCAATGCGCGAGCGGGCTGGTGGCATAATCGCGCGGCACCGGGGCGCCGTCGATCGCGCAGATCATATCGCCCTCGCGCCAGCCGGCCGCCGCCGCCGGGCCGCCGCGCATGACATGCAGCACCCGCAGCCGATCGGGCTCGACCCCGACGAGCAGCCCGCTGGTCGAGCGCAGCGGCGGCTCGTCCGCGTCCTCGCCGGCGGAGAGCACCATCCGCCCCGCGCCGGGATCGAGCAGCACGCGGTAATTCTGCAAGAAACCCGAGCCGACGCGCCCCGCCGCGCCGATCGTCTCGGAAAAGCCGCCGACCGGCTCGACCCGCACCTCGACGTTGCGCGCGACGAGCTGCCCCATCCGCAGCATCGGCACGATGCCGATCGTGCTGACCACCGGCCCGGCGAGCCCGAACGAGATCGCGGAGGTGGTGCGCACCCCGGCGAGCTTCGCCTCGCGCCAGCCCTCCGCGGTGACGGTGATCGACGAACCGTCGCCGGTGTCGACCACCATCGGCTTGAGCTCGGCCGCGCCCAGCGCCACCTCGCCGATATAGACGCGCTTGTCGCGCGCGATGGCGAGCGGCGCGACCTGCCCGCGGAACGGCATCCGCCCCGAGCGCAGCAAGCGGAAGCGCCGCGCAGCATAATCGATGTCGAGCGCATAATCGCCGATCAGATCGCGCCCGACGAGCAGGTCGACCGGCCTGGCGCTGCCGGTGGCGATCGCGGGCAGATCGGCGACGGTGAGCCCCCCGCCGATGCGCGTCAGCCCGCCGAGCCGCATCTCGCGCGTCGCGACCCAGCCGATATCGACCGCGCCGCCGATCGCGGTGGCGCTGCCGCCGGCGGTCACCGCGAGCTTGGTGGCGTCGGCATAGCGCCGCGCGAGCACCGAATAGCTCACCCCGGTATCGAGGATCGCGGTCACCGCGCGGCCGTCGACCGTCATGTCGAAACGGATCTGGTTCCCCGGCGTCAGATCGAACGGCACCCAGCGCGCCTCGGTATCGGGCGCAAGCCGCCCCGCCCCCGGCGCATGCGCGACCGGCGGCAATGCGGTGGCGAGCGGTGCCTGGATCGCGGCAAGCAACGGGAAGAACAGGGCGAGCGCCATAGCGTCGCCATGCACGTCTCAACGACGAAATGCCACCGTTTGTCGCTGGAGCGAGTGGCTTCGCTCTCCCGTTCGCCCTGGGCTTGTCGAAGGGCTGGCTGTCTTCATGAGAAGAAAAGTGCAGGGCTTCGACAGGCTCGGCCCGAACGTCGAGAGGCTGTGCGCGATTAACCCGCTCAGCTTACAGGCAGGATTCCAGAAACGCCTGATCGAAGCCGAACTGCTTGGCTTTGTCGATCGTATAGGGACGCAGCCCCATCGAGCGATATTCGCCGAGGATGCGGCCGTCCGCGGTCTCGTCGAGATATTCGAATTTGAACAATTCCTGCGTCACGATCACCGGACCTTCCATCCCGATCACCTCGGTGACGTTGGTCACGCGGCGCGAGCCGTCACGCAGGCGCTTGACCTGGATGATCATATCGACCGAATCCGCGATCTGCCGGCTGATTGCTTCCTTGGGCACCTTGATGTCCGACATCATCACCATATTCTCCATACGCGCCAGCGCCTCGCGCGGGGAGTTGGAGTGGAGCGTACACATCGAACCGTCGTGACCGGTGTTCATCGCGGCGAGCATGTCGAAACAGTCTGCGCCGCGGATTTCGCCCAGGATGATGCGATCCGGGCGCATACGCAGCGCGTTCTTGACCAGATCGCGGATCGAGATCTCACCCTGCCCCTCGAGATTGGCGGGGCGGGTTTCGAGCGGCAGCCAGTGCGGCTGCTGGAGCCGGAGCTCGGCGGCGTCCTCGATCGTCAGCACGCGCTCGCCGGGGTCGATCATCTTCGACAGCGCGTTGAGCATCGTCGTCTTGCCCGAGCCGGTGCCGCCCGAGCTGACGATGTTGAAGCGGCACGCCCCGGCGATCTTGAGCGCGGTCGCCATCTTCACCGACATCGAGCCGAACCCGGCCATCATATCGAGCGTGATCGGCTTGGCGCTGAACTTACGGATCGAGATCGCGGTGCCGCGCAGACTGAGCGGAGGCACGATCACGTTGACGCGGCTGCCGTCCTTGAGCCGCGCGTCGGCGAGCGGGGTGGTCTGGTCGACGCGGCGGCCGACCGAATTGCAGATGCGCTGCGCGATCTGGAACAGATGCGCCTCGTCGCGGAACTGGATCTTGGCCAGTTCGAGCTTGCCCTTGCGCTCGACGAAGGTCTGCTCGGGGCCGTTGACCATGATGTCCGACACGTCGGGATCGGCGAGCAATTCCTCGAGCGGGCCGAGCCCGAGCAATTCGTCGACCAGCACCTTTTCGAGCGCGAATTGCTCGCGGCGGTTAAGCGTCAGCTTGAGCTCGGCGAGCACCTCGCCGATGATCGGGCGGAATTCCTCGGCCAGCTCGTCCTTGCCCAGGGTCGCCGCCGCCTCGGGATCGACGCGCTCGAGCAGGCGCGGCAGCACCTGCTCCTTGATCTTGTGGATCGACGCCTCGAAGCCGTCGACCTTGCTCGATCCGGCGTCGCCGCTGGCGTTCTGGCGCTCCTGCAGCCGCTGCATCGCGTCGATCTGCGACGCGGGGAGCCCCGGGTCCTCCTCGATCGGGAAGGGGATCGTGTCGATCGGCGGGAATTGCTCGCCGCCTTCGGGCCGTGCCGCGCGACCGCCGCTCTGCATCGGCCGCGCCACGCCGAATGCGCCTCTGGCCGCGCCACTGCCGATCCCGTTGCGACGCCCGAACGCACTCATACTCACTCGTCCCCCATCATCGGACGAATGAGCTAGGCGCGAAGGCTTTAGATTTGCCTAACCACGCTCCCGCGTCTGGAGCACGCGCTTGCGTTCGAGGCCATAAGCATAGCCCCCCGCGCTGCCGTCGGTGCGCTGCGCGCGGTGGCATGGGATCACCACCGCGACCGGATTGGCACCGCAGGCGCTCCCCGCCGCGCGGACCGCCCCGGGGCTGCCGGCGATCGCCGCCAGCTCGGCGTAAGAGCGCGTCTCGCCCGCGGGGATCGCGCGCAGGGCCTGCCAGATCGCCTCCTGGAACGCGGTGCCGCGCACGTCGAGCGGCAGGTCGTGATCGCGCTCGGGCGATTCGACCGCCGCGACCACCTTCGCCGCGAGCGCAGCGAGCGCCGCGCCGCCCGGCTCGATCGTCGCGCGCGGGAAACGCCGGGCGAGCGCCAGCGCATCCTCGTCGAACGAGACGCGGCACAGCCCCTTGTCGGTCGCCGCGACGAGCAGCGGGCCGAGGCTGGTCGACGCGATCGTCCAGCGGATCGTCACCCCCGCCCCCCCGCGCACCCAGGCGCCGGGCGACATGCCGAGCCGCTTGGCGCCGTGCGCGTAGAAACGGCTCGGGCCGGAATAGCCCGCTTCGTAGATCACCGGGGTCACCCGGTCCTCGTCGCTCAATGCCTCGGCCGCGCGGCGCGCCTTGAGCCCGCGCGCATAGGCCGCCGGGGTCACCCCGGTGGCGCGCTTGAACAGGCGGTGGAAGTGATGCGGGGCATAGCCGACGCGCGCGGCGAGCTCGTCGAGCGGGATCGCCTCCTCGGCGGTCTCGATCGCGGCGACCGCCTCGGCCACCGCGATGCGATCGCGCCCCACTTCGTCGGGCTTGCAGCGCAAGCAGGCGCGATAGCCGGCCTGCGCGGCGGCCGCGCCATCGGCGAAGAAGCTGACATTCTCGCGCCTGGGGTGGCGCGCGGGGCAGCTCGGCTTGCAATAGATGCCGGTGGTGCGCACCGCGACGACGAAGCGCCCGTCGGCGTTGCGATCCCGGCTTTCGAAGGCGGCCCAGGCCGCGGCGGTGTCGATGGCGTCGGTCATGGGCTTGATGTAGGCGCAGTGACCGTCGCGGGCATCCCGTCGCTTGCGATCAAAGCGATCGATAGCAAGAGGAGGCCCGCCATCACCGATCTCGTCCTGGTCGACATCGCCGCGGGGGTCGCCACCGTGACGCTCAACCGCCCCGCGGCGATGAACGCGCTGTCGCTCGCGCTGCGCCGCGCGCTGCACGATGCGATGCGGCGAATCGACGCCGACCCCGATGTGCGCGCGATCGTGCTGACCGGCGCGGGGACGCGCGCCTTCACCGCCGGGCTCGATCTCAAGGAACTCGGCGCCACCGCGGGCGCTCTCGGCGCGGCCAATGCCACCGACGCCAGCGACAATCCGGTCAGGGCGATCGAATCGTGCCGCAAGCCGGTGATCGGCGCGATCAACGGCGTCGCCATCACCGGGGGATTCGAACTGGCGCTGGCCTGCGACATAGTGATCGCGAGCGAAAACGCGCGATTCGCCGATACCCACGCCCGGGTCGGGGTGATGCCCGGCTGGGGGCTCAGCCAAAAGCTCTCGCGACTGATTGGACTCGCGCGCGCGAAGGAACTCTCGCTGAGCGGCAATTTCATCGACGCCGCGACCGCCGAGCGCTGGGGTCTCGTCAATCGCACCGTCCCCGCCGCCGAGCTGCTCCCCGCCGCGCAACGGCTCGCCGCCGATATCGCCAGCGCCGATGCCGACTTCATCGCCGACTATAAGAGGCTGATCGACCAGGGCTTTGCGCTGGCGATGGGGGAGGCGCTGGCGCTGGAGCATCGCGTCTCTTCCGCGGCCAATGCGCGAGTGACCCCGGAGGCGGTCGAAGCGCGACGTGCGGCGGTGCAGGCACGCGGTCGTGCGCAATAACGCAGCCGGCAAAGGATTTGACGCAAGGATTGCATCGCCGCACCCCCTTTGCTACGCGCGCCGCAACCCAAGCGTATAGGTGCGGCAACCGCGCCATCCGTTCGCTCGGGGCAACCCGTGTCGACGACGAGGAAAGCGAATCGCGTGGATAGTTCCAGCGGTATTCAAGGTGGCAGCATCCAGGCGAGCCTGGGCGGACGTTATGCGACCGCGCTGTTCGAACTGGCGGCCGACGCCAAGACGATCGAAACCGTCGAGGCGAGCCTCGGCAAGGTGCGCGCCGCGCTCGATCAGTCGGATGATTTCAAGGCGCTGACCACCTCGCCGGTCGTCGCGCGCGATGCCGCCTCCAAGGCGGTGCTCGCCACCGCGGGCGAGCTGGGGGTCGACCCGACGACCAAGAATTTCCTCGGCGTGCTGGCGCACAATCGCCGCCTCGCCGAGCTGCCGGCGATCATCCGCGCGTTCCGTGCGCTCGCCGCGCGCCACCGGGGCGAAGTCACCGCCGAGGTGACCAGCGCCCATCCGCTCGCCGACGATCAGGTCGCCGAATTGAAGCAGCAGCTGCGCCAGCGAATCGGCCGCGAGGTTTCGGTCGAACTGGCCGTCGATCCGGCGCTGCTCGGCGGGCTTGTCGTCCGCATCGGTTCCCAGATGATCGATTCGTCGATCCGCACCCGTTTGAATGCGCTCGCCAGCGCGATGAAAGGCTGACGTAAATGGATATCCGCGCCGCAGAAATCTCCAAGGTCATCAAGGACCAGATCGCCAATTTCGGCACCGAGGCACAGGTCAGCGAGACCGGCCAGGTGCTGAGCGTCGGTGACGGCATCGCGCGCATCTACGGCCTCGACAACGTCCAGGCGGGCGAAATGGTCGAGTTCGCCAATGGCGTGCAGGGCATGGCGCTCAACCTCGAGGCCGACAACGTCGGCGTCGTGATCTTCGGCACCGATTCGGAGATCAAGGAAGGCGACACCGTCAAGCGCACCGGCACGATCGTCGACGTTCCCGTCGGCAAGGGTCTGCTCGGCCGCGTGGTCGACGGCCTCGGCAACCCGATCGACGGCAAGGGCCCGATCGAGGCGACCGAGCGCCGCCGCGTCGAGGTGAAGGCGCCGGGCATCATCCCGCGCAAGTCGGTCCACGAACCGGTGCAGACCGGGCTCAAGGCGATTGACGCGCTGGTGCCGGTCGGCCGCGGCCAGCGCGAGCTGATCATCGGCGACCGCCAGACCGGCAAGACCGCCGTCGCGATCGACACCTTCATCAACCAGAAGGGCGTCAACAAGGGCAGCGACGAGAGCAAGAAGCTCTATTGCATCTATGTCGCGGTCGGCCAGAAGCGCTCGACCGTCGCGCAGATCGTCCGCCAGCTCGAAGAGAATGGCGCGATGGAATATTCGATCGTCGTCGCCGCCACCGCGTCGGAGCCGGCGCCGCTGCAGTTCCTCGCGCCCTACACCGGCTGCGCGATGGGCGAATATTTCCGCGACAACGGCATGCACGCCGTGATCGTGTATGACGACCTTTCCAAGCAGGCGGTCGCTTATCGTCAGATGTCGCTGCTGCTGCGCCGTCCGCCGGGCCGCGAAGCCTATCCGGGCGACGTTTTCTATCTCCACTCGCGCCTTCTGGAGCGCGCGGCGAAGATGAACGACGCCAACGGCAACGGCTCGCTCACCGCGCTGCCGATCATCGAGACCCAGGCGGGCGACGTGTCGGCGTACATCCCGACCAACGTGATCTCGATCACCGACGGCCAGATCTTCCTCGAAACCGACCTGTTCTTCGCGGGCATCCGCCCGGCGATCAACGTCGGCCTCTCGGTCAGCCGCGTCGGCTCCTCGGCGCAGACCAAGGCGATGAAGAAGGTGTCGGGCTCGATCAAGCTCGAGCTCGCGCAGTATCGCGAAATGGCGGCCTTCGCGCAGTTCGGCTCGGACCTCGACGCCTCGACGCAGAAGCTCTTGAACCGCGGCGCGCGCCTCACCGAGCTGCTCAAGCAGCCGCAGTTCAACCCGCTGCCGTTCGAGGAGCAGACGGTGTCGATCTTCGCCGGCACCAACGGCTATCTCGATACGGTGCCGGTGGCGGACGTGGTGCGGTACGAAGCGGCGATGCTGGCGCATATGCGCGAAGCGCATGCCGACATCCTCACCGCGATCCGCGACAGCCGCGATTTCGGCGACGAGGTGAAGGCCAAGACCAAGGCCGCGCTCGACGCTTTCGCCAAGACGTTCGCGTAACCCGATCGATGGGCTCCCGCCCCGCGCGGGAACACATGAAGGATTGAAATGGCTTCTCTAAAGGCCCTCAAGATCCGCATCGGCTCGGTGAAGTCGACGCAGAAGATCACCAAGGCGATGAAGATGGTCGCCGCCGCCAAGCTGCGCCGTGCGCAGGAGGCTGCCGTTCAGGGCCGCCCCTATGCCGAGCGGCTCGAGGCGGTGATGGCGAGCCTGGCAAGCAAGGTGACGGTGAGCGAAAGCTCGCCCAAGCTGCTCGCCGGCACCGGCAAGGAACAGGTCCACCTCCTGGTCGTCGCGACCTCGGAGCGTGGCCTCGCCGGCGCGTTCAACACCAACATCGTCCGCGCCGCGCGCCGCAAGGCCGCCGAGCTGGAAGCCGCGGGCAAGACCGTGCGTTTCTATATCGCGGGCAAGAAGGGGCGCGTGCTCAGGCGCTTCTTCCCCAACGGTATCGCCGCCGATCATGACATGAGCGCGATCAAGACGGTCGCGTTCGACGATGCGCAGGCGATCGCCAGCGATCTCATCCGCCGCTACGAGGCAGGCGAGTTCGATATCGCGCATCTGTTCTACGCCAAGTTCCAGTCGGCGCTGGTGCAGGAGCCGGTCGGGCAGCAGATCATCCCGGTCGCGGTGCCGACCAGCGTCGAGACCGCCAATGACGGCGGCGCGGCGGTGACCTACGAGCCCGACGAGGAATCGATCCTCGCCGATCTGCTGCCGCGCAACGTCGCGGTGCAGATCTTCCGCGCGCTGCTCGAAAACGCCGCGTCGGAACAGGGCAGCCGCATGACCGCGATGGACAATGCGACGCGCAACGCCGGCGACATGATCAATCGCCTCACGATCCAGTATAACCGCACCCGCCAGGCCGCGATCACGACCGAGCTGGTGGAAATCATCTCCGGCGCGGAAGCGCTCTAAGCTACGAGAAGCAGGAAGCAGAACATGGCCACCGTCCTCGAGGATCGCCCGACCACGGGCAGCAACAATGTGGGCCGCATCAGCCAGGTGATCGGCGCGGTCGTCGACGTGTCGTTCGACACCCACCTGCCGGCGATCCTGTCGGCGCTGGAAACCGACAATAACGGCAACCGGCTGGTGCTCGAGGTCGCGCAGCACCTCGGCGAGAACACCGTTCGCACGATCGCGATGGACTCGACCGAGGGCCTGACCCGCGGCCAGACCGTCACCGACACCGGTGCGCAGATCACCGTGCCGGTCGGCCCGAAGACGCTGGGGCGCATCCTCAACGTCGTCGGCGAGCCGATCGACGAGCGCGGCCCGGTCAATTCGGAGCATCATGCGCCGATCCACGCGCCGGCCCCGTTGTTCGTCGACCAGTCGACCGAAGCCGCGATCCTCGTCACCGGCATCAAGGTGATCGACCTGCTCGCGCCTTATGCCAAGGGCGGCAAGATCGGCCTGTTTGGCGGCGCCGGCGTGGGCAAGACCGTCCTCATCCAGGAACTGATCAACAACATCGCCAAGGGCCACGGCGGCACCTCGGTGTTCGCGGGCGTCGGCGAGCGTACCCGTGAGGGCAACGACCTTTATCACGAATTCCTCGACGCGGGCGTCATCGCCAAGGATGCCGACGGCAATCCGGTGAGCGAAGGCTCGAAGGTCGCGCTGGTGTTCGGCCAGATGAACGAGCCGCCGGGGGCGCGTGCGCGCGTCGCGCTGTCGGGCCTCACCATCGCGGAATATTTCCGCGACCAGGAAGGCCAGGACGTGCTGTTCTTCGTCGACAACATCTTCCGCTTCACCCAGGCGGGCGCGGAAGTGTCGGCGCTGCTCGGTCGTATTCCGTCGGCGGTGGGCTATCAGCCGA
Organism: Sphingomonas sp.; assembly: GCA_017849555.1. Taxonomy (GTDB): domain Bacteria; phylum Pseudomonadota; class Alphaproteobacteria; order Sphingomonadales; family Sphingomonadaceae; genus Sphingomonas; species Sphingomonas lycopersici. The sequence continues at coordinate 15,998 of JAFIGU010000097.1, forward strand.
CGCTGTCGACCGACATGGGCGCGCTGCAGGAGCGCATCACCTCGACCAACAAGGGCTCGATCACCTCGGTGCAGGCGGTGTACGTCCCCGCCGACGACTTGACCGACCCGGCGCCGGCCACCTCGTTCGCCCACCTCGACGCGACGACCGTGCTGAGCCGTGCGATCTCCGAACTCGGCATCTATCCGGCGGTCGACCCGCTCGATTCGACCAGCCGCGTTCTCGAGCCGCGCGTCGTCGGTCAGGAGCATTACGAGACGGCGCGCGCCGTCCAGTCGATCCTCCAGAAGTACAAGAGCCTGCAGGACATCATCGCGATCCTCGGCATGGACGAGCTGTCCGAAGAGGATAAGCTGACCGTCAGCCGCGCGCGCACGCTCCAGAAGTTCCTGTCGCAGCCGTTCCACGTCGCCGAAGTGTTCACCAACATCCCGGGCAAGTTCGTCCAGCTTGAGGATACGGTGCGCTCGTTCAAGGCGGTGGTGAACGGCGAGTACGACCACCTGCCCGAAGCCGCTTTCTACATGGTCGGCGGCATCGACGAAGTGGTCGCCAAGGCCGAGAAGCTCGCGCAGGACGCGTAACGGGAAATGCTCCCCTCCCCCGCGGGGGAGGGGCGGAGATTTGTGATGCTGCATTTCGAACTCGTCACCCCCGAACGGTTGATCCGGTCCGAGGCGGTGCATATGGTCACCGTTCCCGGTTCCGAGGGCGATTTCGCGGTGCTCGAGGGACACGCCCCGCTGATGTCGACGATCCGCGACGGCGAATTGCTCGTCCAGCGCACCGCCGGCGGCCAGCCCGAGGCGATCGCGATCCGCGGCGGCTTCGCCGAGGTCAATGCCAAGGGGCTGACCGTGCTCGCCGAGCACGCGGGCTGAAACGCCCCTACACCCTGAAGTGATCGGACGGGCGCGCCGCACGTTGCGGGGCGCCCGTTTTCATTCGGGATTGTAGCCGGAAAGCAGAGAGCGCCTTCGCCCCCGATCCGCCCGGGCCAAGTCGCCGGATCAGCTTTTTCCCAACGGCGTTACAAGCTCTCTCAACGCACGGCTCGGCTCGACGCGGCAATCCGGTTCCCGTCCGCCGCAACGCTCGAACCAACGCCTTTAACCTTGTTCGATCCCGTAACGCCCCTGTATCGAGCCCGCGCAAGTGAGGACGGTTTGGCCAATGCCATTAGTGTGTATCGATTGCAGATATATCGGGCCGAAACCGAGCGGAATCGCAAAAGTCGTCCAGGCACTGGTTGATTGGGTTCCTGAACTTGCGCCCGATCTCGACTTCCTATTACTCAAGAATCCGAAATTTACAGGGCAATTGTCCACGGCCGGCAATGTCACCGAAGCCGTCGTGAACGCCGCGGCGAACAGCCCGACGACGATGTGGCGTCTGCCGGCAGTTGTGGATCTCTCCCAAGTCGATCTCTTTCACGCGACATTCAACATCATGCCGGCCCGATTGCGGATGCCCTGCGTCACAACGGTGCACGACATCATGTGGCTGACAAATCCCGAATGGTGCAATTCGCGTTTCTCGTCTCTGCTGGAGAGGTTCTTCTATCAGCACGGCATTCGACGCGCGCTCGAGCGATCCGCGGCGATCGCCACGGTCAGCGAGGCAAGCCGGCACGCGATCGAAGGTTATGCACCGCAGGCGGCGGACCGCATCGCGGTTACGCCGCTCGGCATATCGTCCGCCTACCGGGAGATCGCCTATCGGCCCGAGGACCTCAGCCGCCTGGGGCTGGCACCCGATCGGCCGTTCATCCTGTGCGTCGGCCAATATGTGCCCTACAAAAATCACGAGGGCGCATTGCGGATATTCGCCGAAGCGACGGAATCGCTCGACCATGTGGACCTGGTTTTCGTCCAGCGGCTCAACCGCCGCTCCGATGGCCTACGCCGTCTGGCGACGAGCCTCGGCATTGCCCATCGGGTTCGTTTCCTGCCGCTCGTCGAGCAGCGCGATCTTACGTTGCTGTTCAACGCCGCGAAAGCGCTGCTCCACCCCTCCTATTGCGAGGGTTTCGGTTTACCGCTGGCGGAGGCAATGGCCTGCGGCTGCCCGGTCGTGACGAGCGGCCGGTCCGCAATGCTGGAGGTCGTCGGAGAGGCGGGATTGCTCGCCGACCCCGACGACGTTCACGCGATGGCCGCGGCGCTGCGGCGTGTCATCGAAAATTCATCGCTTGCTGCCACGCTGAAGCAAAAGGGGCTTCAAAGGGCGGTGCGCTTCGAATGGCGTCGGTTCGCGCACGACAATCTGGACGTCTATCGGCGGGTTCTGCGGCGAACTCCCGAAATTCGGGCCGAAATGAAGGTTAATCGAATGCGGGCCAATTGACGCTCGACAGGATGGGCGAATAAGGGCAGATTCCCGTAGCGTAGGAGTTTTTGTGCGAGGCGGAACCGATATGGATATGTTATTTTCCAGCCCGCATAAGCAGCGCGCATCCGATGTCGCCGCTGCATCTATCCTAAGCGAAGGGAACTCATCCGATAGCGGCCATTATGAGGTGATGGTAAGTCGAGCATTACGCTCGACCGCACGCTGATAGTTTCTCAGGTCGAATACGCCTAAGCATGCTGGAACGCGAATTCGTACTTGATGTGAGCCGCCTTATTTGGCGAAGCTGGTCGCGCCGGCTGGCGACGGGGATAGATCGGGTCTGCTATGCCTATCTGGAAAATTTCCGGGAGCGATCGCAGGCGCTCGTCCAATATCGCGGCATTCCACGCATTCTTTCGGTGAAGCATTCCGAAAGACTGTTCGACATGCTTCTCGACGACGATGAGAATTTCAAGGCCAGGTTGCTCGCGCTTGCGCCGGCAGCCTTGGCGGCCGGGAAGACCAGATTCGATTGCGGCGGCGCTTTCTACCTCAATGTCGGACACACCGATGTCGATCTCGATCGGCTCGTTCGCTGGGTCGGCGAGAATCGGTTGCGGGCCATATATCTGATCCACGACCTGATCCCGCTGACGCATTCGGAATTCTGCAATCCCAGCTCGGTCGACCGGCACCGCGGCCGCGTGACGAACGCGATCGCTCATGCCGCCGGCATCATCACCAATTCCGAGGCGTCAACCCAGGAACTGCAGCGTTTCGCGGAACTTGAGGGGCTCCGAACCCCACCGGTGATCGCCGCATGGCTGGCGGGCGCGCAATTCGCGCGGCCTCAGGCGATCCCGTTCAAGGCGCCGCAGCATTTCGTATGCGTGGGAACGATCGAAGCGCGGAAGAACCATTATCTCCTGCTGCAGATCTGGCGACGGCTCGCAGAGCGCCTGGGCGAGGCGACGCCGAAGCTGGTGATCATCGGGCAAAAAGGCGCGCAGGCAAGCCACGTCGAGGGCATGCTCGAGCGGTGCCACATCATCGGCGACCATGTGGTCACGCTTTCGCATTGCGGCGACGAGGAATTGGGTCGCTGGATGGCGACCGCGCGTGCGTTGCTCATGCCATCGTTCGCCGAGGGCTTCGGGCTGCCGCTGGTCGAGGCGCTGCAGGTCGGCACCCCGGTCATCGCCAGCGATCTGCCTTGTTTCCGCGAGATCGGCGAGGGCATTCCGACGCTGCTCGATCCGCTCGACGCGGTTTCCTGGGAGCGCACGATCCTCTCGTTCCTCGAAAACGGGCCGGATCGCAGCCGCCAGCTCCGGCTCTTGCGCGACTATCAGGCGCCGAGTTGGAAAAACCATTTCGACGGCGTCGAAAGTTGGCTGAAAACGCTGCCGCATCATGAAGCGCATCATCTGGAGCCGGTGTCGCGCGGTGCCCGTTCGTCGGGTGGCAATTCAAAGGCATCGCTGGAAGGTCGGGCGGTCGCGATCGATGGGGCGGATTTCTGATGTCTCGTTGTCAGCCGCACCATGATCGAATCGCGTTGACGCCCGGTCAGTTGCGGCGGGGCGACTGGTCTGTTCATGACAAAGGAGCCGCCTCTCGCCCGGCGGGACGGTAACGGTGGAGTTCATCACCCGCGTGGCCCGGCAGGACGAAGATCCGGACTTGCTGGCGCGCTTCTTCGCCGAATTTCTCGACGAGAGCAGCTTTTCCGAATTTCGCAGAATCGAGCGCGTGTTCGCGCGTCTGCGCGATCAGGGATCGACCGTCTCGGGCTATCCGATCATCCGCCCGAGCGATTGCGGACGGATCACCGAATCACTCAGCGGTTTTTTCGAACAGTGCAGGCCGCAGTTTCGCACCCGCGACGCGAGCATCACCGCGCGATTCGAAGAAATCATCGGCGCATTTCATGCCTTTTGCCGCTCGGTCTATCCCAGCGAGGCGACCGCGGTCCTTGTACTGCGCGGCAAGGTGCTGCTCTTCATGGGCAGGACCGAACGGGTGCTGGATCTCGTATCCCACCTTGTGCTGCGCCCCTATGCCGTCGAAAACGTGAAACATTGCGCCGAACTCACGGAGCTGTTCGCCCAAGCACATCTGCAACAGGGAACGGTGCCGGCCGAGCCGCTTTCCCATATCGCGTTCGGCGCGTGGCTGTCGGCACAGGCAAACGGGTGGGCGGCTTTCCCTCGCCCGTCACGTAACGTCGAAGCGGACGAGGGCGGGGCCGCGCAGACCAACAAGCGGTCGATCTTCGCCGTCGCAATCAGGATGGCGCCTTATGTCAACCGCGAGCCGGCCGGCGACAGCGCCCGGCTGCGCTCGGCGCTGATCCGCTGGGCGTCCGCGGGCTATCTGCGCGCCGCGCGCGGCCATATCGGGATTCGCCGCAATATCGCCGCTTTTGCGATGCGCTGGTTGTATCAGGCGACGATGACGTTCGGCTACTGGACATTGCGCCGACCGTCCCGCTTCAGCTCGCCATTCTCGCTGCGCATGAATCGGAAGGGCACGACACTCGTCACGCGGGCGATGGGCGGAATCGGCGATCTGCTGATGATGGAGCCCGGCCTTGAGGCGCTCGCCCGGCGTCAAAAAACGCCGGTCGATTTCGCGATCCCGCGGAAATTCTTTCCCGTCTTCGCCAATAATCCGCACGTTCGGCTGATCGACATTGACGGGCCGCCTATCGATATCTCCCGCTACCGCCGCTTCGTCAACCTCAGCCTATGCCCCGCGGGCCGCTACGAAAGCGGAGCGCGGCCGTATGTGAAGCGCGGCCGGGTCGAAATTTTCGCTGCGGCGATGGGCGTCCGCCGCGCCGAACTGAAAGCGCAGGGCTGGCGCATCAATTCGTTCGGGAATGCCGAGGAAGCCGCATTCTGTGATGCCTTCCTGATCGAAAAGGGCTTGGGCGCGCGGCCGATCGTCGGTGTGCAGCCTTATTCACGCGACAGCTACAAAGATCATCCCGCCATCGGCGAGATCATCTCGGCGCTAGCGCAACATTATGACGTCCTGATTTTCCATCATGTCGGTGAGGGCTTGCCGCAGGGGCCGGGGATCGTCACGACCGCCGGCGTCGCATTGGCCAATTCGCTGGCACTCGTTTCGCGGATCGAAGCCATGGTGTGCGTCGACAGCGCATTTCTCCACGCAGCCGCGGCGCACGACGTTCCGACGGTCGCGCTCTTCGGTCCGACCGACGCGCGTACCTTTACCCGCCATCATCGCAACGTCACCATTTTGTGGAAACCGCAAACCTTTGGGTGCGTCCCTTGCTGGCGTAACGAAGATATGCCCTGCCAGATAACCCGGCGCCGCTCGCTCAGCCCCTGCCTGGCCGCGATTACGGCCGACGAGGTACTCGACGCGGTGGCTGGTGCGATCGGGCCGGCGCGGTGATGGCGCGGGAAGACGGTCTGGCGCAATGGGTCAACATTGCATCGCGCCCCGCCGCGGGCACGCCCGCGCTGTTCCTCGATCGCGACGGAACGATCATCGAGAATATCGCCTATCTGTCGGATCCTGAGGCGGTTTCCCTCATTCCTGGCGCGCTCGAGACGATTGGCACGTTCCGCGCGGCCGGTTTCGCCGTCATCATCGTCACGAACCAGTCGGGCGTGGCGCGCGGACTCGTCAGCCCCGAACAATATCACGCCGTCGACTCCGCCGTGCTCGAACGACTGGGATCGGGCGCGGTCGATGCCTCTTATGCCTGTCCGTTCCACCTTGAAGGGCGCGATCCCTACGCGGTCGACCATCCCTGGCGAAAGCCGCGAGGCGGGATGATCAGGGCCGCCGCGGAGGATCTGCAGCTGGATCTGGCCGGATCGATCATGGTGGGCGATAGCCTGACCGACATCGTCGCCGCGGCTGACGCCGGCGTCGGTCACGCGATACATGTTCTAACCGGCCACGGTGCCAGGGAGCGCGCAGCGGTCGAGCAGTGGATTGCCGAGCAACGACGTGACGGCTTCGGCCCGCGCGTCAAATGCGTCGCGAGCATCGCGGAACTCGAGCCTGGGCGAATCGTATCATGACACCATTTCTTGCTGCCCGGCGTTGTGTGGCGGCCCGTCACATCAGGAACGGTTGACGAGATGCACGCAACCAACCTGCGCCGCACCGATATCGACACGCGCTTCGAGCCGTGGTCGTGGCTGCGTGCATTCGACTATGATCGCCTGCTTCATCCAGATCCCGCGCAGTTGGCCGGCCCGCCGGTCTTTGAGCGATTTGACTGGTCGGGGCGCCCGGTCGAGCCTGGCTTCCGCCGGGTCAGGGTGATGGCCCGACAGACCTATGTGCTGAGTCATGCGGCGATCGGCGGGATGCAAGCGGCAGCATCCGCTGCGCCGCGTGCCGCGCGCGCCTTGATGGAACATGGCGTGGAAGACGGGCAATTCCTTTGCCTGCTCGCGCCGGACGGTTCCGTGCTCGATCCCGCCGCCGACCTGTACGATATTGCCTTCGGGCTCTTCGCGATGGCCTGGTGGTACCGTTTTTCGGGTGATAGGCGCGCGTTGTTCGTCGCGGAGGAATCGATCGCGAACCTGCGCTTGCTGCTTGCAAGCCCTTCGGGCCGCGGTTTCGTCGCGCGAGCGGACAAGGCGGGGCCGCATCAGCAGAACCCGCATATGCACCTCTTCGAGGCGGCGATCTTTCTCGCGGCATTTTCCGGACGGCCAGCGTTTCGCGCCCTGGCCGACGACCTTTTCGCACTGGCGGAGGATGTTCTGATCGACCGCGCGACATCCACGCTGGCGGAATTCTTCGACGACGCGTGGCGGCCGCTTGGCATCGATGGCCCGATACGCATCGAACCTGGGCACCATTATGAATGGGTGTGGCTCCTGCATCGATATGGTGCTTTGGCGAACCAGCCACGCGCTTATGCCATCGCCGACAAATTGTTCGATTTCGCTTTGCGGCACGGCCATGATCCGCAGACCGGGCTTGTGCTTTCCGCCGTATCGCCGGCCGGAAAGTCGATCGCGACGGATTTGCGCGTGTGGCCGAACACGGAATTCCTCAAGGCGCAGATCGCGATGCGCGAACGCCACAACAGCGGCCCCGGATTCGACGCGGCCGCGATCGACGCCAACCTCGATCGCATCTCCGCCTATTTCCTGACGTCGCAGCCTTCCGGCCCCGCCGCCCGTCTCGCCAATGGCTTTTGGATCGATTGCCTCGAGGGCGATAGCTACCGTGCTAAATCCGATCATGTGCCGGCATCGACGCTCTATCATCTCTTTTTCGCTTTCGCCGAGCTGCTTCGTCATCGCAGCGGGCACGGGCATTTCAGCGGGCTTCCGTGGTGAGCTTGCCGTTGGCGTGAATTGCCGTCATCGCCGGACATTCGAGTATCAACGCGAATAGCGAGACCCAAAGTGTCGACTTCCCTTCCGCAGCGCTTCTCGTTCGACGACGCCCGCGTGCTCGTCATCGGCGACGTGATGCTCGACAAATTTCGTTATGGCACCGTGACCAGAATCTCTCCCGAGGCGCCGGTCCCGGTCATGCATGTCGCGAGCGAACGGACCATGCTGGGCGGCGCGGGCAATGTTCTGGCGAACCTCGTCGCGCTGCAATGCGAGTGCGGATTGATCGCCATGATCGGCGCCGATGATGCCGGGCGGCATTGCCGGCAGATGATCGAAGCGCTGGACGTCGACCCCGAGCTGCTGGTGATCGCACCCGCACGCGTGACGACGCTCAAGACGCGCCTCGTCAGCGGCAGTCAGCAGTTGCTGCGATGCGACGAGGAGGACGCGACCCCGATCGATGCCGCGATCGAAGAACAGCTTATCGCACGTTTCGAGGATGCGCTGGGCGACTATACCGCTGTTGCCATCTCCGACTATGCCAAAGGGGTGTTGAGCGACCGCGTGCTCCGGCACGTGATCGATCGGTGTCGTGAAACGAACGTTCCGGTCATCGTCGATCCCAAAAGGCGCGATCTCGCCGTTTATGCCGGCGCGACCGCGATCAAGCCGAACCGAAGCGAACTGGCCGCCTTCACCGGAACCCCCTGTTCGGACGGCCCCTCGCGCCGCGCCGCCGCCGATCGGGCGATGGAGGCGACGGGCGCCGCCATCTTGCTGACGCTTTCGGAGGACGGGATGGCGCTGTTTCGCCCGGGATCGGCGATGCAGCATTTCCACGCCACGGCGACCGAGGTTTATGATGTATCGGGTGCGGGCGATACCGCGCTCGCGATCTTTTCGGCGGGCATCGCTGCGGGCATGGCCATGGAGGAATCCGCGATGCTGGCGAACGCGGGCGCGGGCGCGGTGGTTCGCAAGCTGGGCACCGCGACGCTGAGCCGCATCGAGCTGGCGGAGGCCGTCGCCGCGGTCGACGGGCGACAGACCGGCGCCATCTGCAGCCGCGCGGAGGCCGCACGGCAGGTGGCGCATTGGAAGCAAGAGGGGTTGCGCGTCGGTTTTACCAACGGCTGTTTCGATATCGTCCACGCAGGCCATATCGAGATATTGCGGCAGGCACGCGCGCGTTGCGACCGGCTCGTCGTCGGGCTCAATAGCGACGCCTCGGTATCACGGCTGAAGGGCCCCGAGCGCCCGATCCAGCCCGAATCGTCGCGCGCGCAGGTACTCGCCGCGATCGATGCGGTCGACCTCGTCGTCGTCTTCGACGAGGATACGCCGCTGGATCTGATTACCGCCCTTTTGCCGACCGAATTGATCAAAGGTGCCGATTATACCGAGGATAAGGTGGTAGGCGCACGCGAGGTCAAGGCCGCTGGTGGCCGGGTTCACCTCATCGATCTGGTCCCGGGGTTGTCGACCACACGCGCGGTCGAGCGCATCCGCCGGCGCGCGGAGCCGGCGGATCAGAGCTGAAGGCCTGTCGGGTGGTTAGTTGGAGCGGAAACGCGAACTCGGGTAACGATCGATCATGATTCTCATTACGGGCGGCGCAGGCTTTATCGGCGCGAACATCGTCACCGCGCTACAAGGCCGGGAACCGATCGCCGTGCTCGACCGGTTCGGCACCGACGACAAATGGAAAAACCTGCGGCACGCGGCGGTGGACCGGTTCGTTTTCCCCGAGGAGCTCGATTCGTTTCTGGCCGAAGACGGCCGGTCGCTGTCGGGCGTCGTCCACATGGGCGCAATCAGCGCCACCACCGAGCGCGATGTCGACCTGATCGTGCGGAGCAACATCCAGCTCAGCCGCACGCTGTGGCATTTCTGCGCGCAACGCGGGATTCCATTCATCTACGCGTCGTCCGCCGCAACCTATGGCGACGGGAGCCTCGGCTTCGACGATCGCTCGGACGAGGATTATCTTGGCCGGTTGCGCCCGCTCAATCCCTATGGGTGGAGCAAACTCGCCTTCGATCGCATGGCGCTGGGCAGCGTGCGTCGCGGCGAGCAGACGCCGCCGCGTTGGGCGGGATTGAAATTCTTCAACGTCTATGGTCCCCGCGAGCAGCACAAGGGCTCGATGCGTTCCGTGATGACCACTCATTTTGAGCATCTGCGCGATGGCGGCAGCCTCAGGCTGTTCCGCTCCGACCGCTCCGATTATCCGGACGGCGGGCAGAAGCGCGATTTCGTCCATGTCGACGATTGCGTGGCGGTGATCGCCTGGATGCTGGACAATGATTTCCCGTCGGATCTCTACAATATAGGGACGGGCAAGGCGCGGACCTGGCTCGATGTCGGCGCGGCCATGTTCGCCGCGCTGGATCGCGAACCGGCAATCGAGTTCATCGACATGCCACCGACCCTCGCGGGGCGTTATCAATATTTCACCGAGGCGCGGATGGCGAAGCTTGCGGCGATCGGCGCCCCCCTTCCCGCCACTGGCCTCACCGACGGCGTTGCGGCGACATATCGCTATCTGGCAGCGGAACGCGAATGAGCGCCGGCCAAACCAAATTGCAGTCGCTCAGCGCGGCGTCCGGCGACAAGCCCGGCGCGGTGCGCGCCTATCTGTCGGCGCATTACGGCCGGGTGCTGTTCGTCCTCGTCTTCATCCTGCCAACGCTGCTTGCGCTGATCTATTTCGGGCTCATCGCATCGGATCGATATATCTCCGAAGCGCGTTTCATCGTCCGCTCCGCCAACAAGCCCGCCGCGCAGGGGGCCGCCGCCTATCTCCAGGATTTCGGCATCATGCGGGCCAATGACGATGCCTTTGCGATCGCCGATTATATCCAGTCCCGCGACCTGATGCGGGCGATCGAGAAAACGATCGATCTGCGGGCCGTCTATACCCGGCCCGGCGCCGACGTGATCAGCCGATTCGGCAGGTTTTCGGCGGACGGGAAAACGGACGAGGCGCTGTTCCGCTATTTCATTCGGCAGGTGACCGTCGAAAAGGATCCGGAAAGCGGAATCACGACGGTGAAGGTCAGCGCCTACCGACCCGAGGACGCCAAGGCGCTCCTCGATCGCATCGTCGAAATGAGCGAGCAACGGGTCAACCAACTCAACGTGCGGGCGCGACGCGACGCGCTTGCCGATTCCGAGCGCGCGCTGAACGAGGCGACGCGCCGGCTGGCGCAGTCCACGGTCGATCTCGCCCGCTACCGTGAAACCGCGGGCACGGTTGATCCCCGCGAGAGCGCGGTCGCGACTGTCGAGCGGGGTTCGTCGCTGCGGCAGGAACTCGCGCAGCTCGTCGTCAACTTACAGACGATGGTGGCGCGCGCGCCAGGCAATCCGGCGATCCCCGCGCTGCGCCAGCGCGTCGCGGCTCTTTCCGCGCAGGTCGCGGCGCAGCAGGGTCAATTGACCGGCGAGCGCGATTCGCTGTCGGGCAAGCTGGGCGGATACGAACAGCAACTCGTCGAACAGGCGATGGCCGAGAAAAGCTATGAAGCGGCGCAGAAGCAATTCGATGACGCGCGCTCCGAAGCGGATCGCCAGCAGGTGTTCATCGAGTTCATCGCACGACCCAATTTGTCGGACGATCCGCTGGAACCGCGCCGCCTGCGCTATATCCTGACCACCGCGCTGCTGGCATTCTGGGCGTTCCTGATCTTCTACCTGCTGCTTTCGGGCAGCCGCGAACATCTGAACATGAGCTAGCGACATGGCGACCACGTTCTTCCCGCGGTTTCGAAAAAAAAGCCGAACGATCAATGCGTTGCTGATCCGCGAGCTGATGGCGCGTTTCGGGCATCACAATATCGGGTTCATGTGGCAGGTAATCGAACCGCTGATGCTTACCCTGGGCGTGATGATCTCCTGGTCGCTCATCTACGGCGAGCGCAACCACGGGGTCCGCGTGATCCCGCTGGTGCTCACCGGCTATACGTTCATGACGCTGTGGCGGCATATGGTCGCCCGTCTCATGCACACCTTCCGCCACGGTTCGGGATTGCTGTTTCACCGCCACGTCAAACCGGCCGACATCCTCGTCGCGCGCGGATTGCTGGAGAGCATCGGGACGATGATCTCCTTCTTCGTGGCCTATATTCCGTTGCAGATGCTCGATCTGATCCCCCCCGTGGACGATTATCTGATCCTGCTCGGCGCCTGGACATTGATGTGCGCATTCACCTTCGGCTTCTCGCTGATCATCACCGCGCTCGCGCATTTCTCGGATGCGTTCGAACGGGTGGTGCAGCCGATCATGTATATCATCCTCCCCCTTACGGGCGTGTTCTACATGGTTTACTGGCTGCCGGCCGCGCTTCGTCCGCTCGTGCTCTGGTCGCCGCTGGTGAACCTCTCGGAGATGTTGAGAGCCGGCTATTTCGGTGCCGAGGTGCCCACCAGCTGGGACGTCAGCTACATCCTTGTGTGGACCGTCGCGGTCAACGCCATCGGTTGGGTATTGGTCCTCAAGGCCCAGCGGCATATCGAGTTGGAATGACGCCAGGATGCAACCCGCGAGCCGAAGCGTGACGACCGAACCGACCGATGCCGCCGCGCGCAACCGGCAGCTCGTGCTGCTCGAGGCGCTGCGGGATTCCGACGAAGCTGCCGACCTCACCGCGCGTCGGCGCGATCACATCCTGCTGGGCGTGTTCCTCGCGATCATGATCGGCACAATGCTGTATAATTTCGTGATCGCCACCCCGCGGTTCAGCTCCGAATTCAGCTATGTCGTCCGTTCGATCGACAGCTCGCGCGAGCGTTTCAGTATCCTCAACATGGCGGCAACGGGCGGCGGCACCGACAATAGCGAGGCGATCGTATCGTTCGTCGGCTCGCGCGACATGCTGGCCCTGCTCGATCATGATGGGCTCGTGACGCGCATGTTCGGTGCGAGCGGCCTCGATCCCTTTTCCGCTTTCCCCTCGCTCGTCTCCGGGAACAGCAAGGAGGATCTGTACCGCCATCTGCAGCATTATATCCATGCCAAGTTCGATCCATCGACCAATATCACCCACGTCGAGGTGGAGGCATTCTCCCCCGATCAGGCGCAGGCAATCGCGTTCCGCGTGATGCAGGCGTCCGAGCGGATGGTGAACGCGCTCAACGACCGGGCCCGGGCCAACATCATCGAGTCCGCGCAGCAGGAAGTCGACACCGCCACGCGTTCGCTGGAAACCACGCTGGACAAGCTAAACCGTACCCGTAACGATCTGCGCGTCCTGGAACCGAAACTCGAAGCGACCGCCGCGATCAAGAATAGCTCCGGGGTCGCCAGCGAGTTGGCGCGGAGCAATGTCGAGCTGGCACAGATGCTGCGCGTTGCGCCGAACAGCCCCGCGATCGGTCAGCTCAGGGCGCGCCGCACCGCACTGGAGGCGGAATTGTCCCGCCAGGTTGCCGCTACGGCGGGTGCCCCCAACTCGCTGGCAAGCCGGATTCGACCATATGAAGAGCTGAACGCGCAGCGCGATATCGCCGAGAAGCGCCTGCTCGCAGCGAGCATGGTGCTCGCCGGCGCCCGCGCGAACGCCAATCGCGCGCAATTGTACGTCGAACGCATTTCGCAACCGAACCGCCCTGACGAACCGCGTTATCCGCGCGCCTGGATCAACCTGTTGATCGTTATGGCGCTTACCATTGCGGTATTGTGGATCGTCCGTTCGCTTTCCGAATTGTTTCTTGCTCATGACTAACCTGCCCGAGCTCCTCACCCCGCCGCGCGAAGAACGCGCTGGGCATGTTCAGCCCGGCGGGGCGATCGTGGCGGATCGGATCAGCAAGATCTACGAGACGCCAACCGGGCCGAAGCGGGTCCTCACCGACATCAATTTCACGATCGCGCGCGGCCAGAAACTCGCGGTGCTCGGTCGCAACGGCGCGGGAAAATCGACGCTGGTCAAGATCATCGGGGGCGTCGAGCGGCCGACCACCGGCGCGATCCGCCGCGGCATGTCGATGTCCTGGCCGCTCGCGTTCGGCGGCGGCTTCGAAGCGAGCATGACGGGGTTCGATAATATCCGCTTCATCGCGCGCATCTACAACCACCCGATCGAGGAAACGATCGCGCGGGTCGACGATTTCGCCGAGCTGGGCAGCAACCTCTTGTTACCGGTGAAATATTATTCCTCGGGCATGCGCGCCCGGCTGGCCTTCGCGCTGACTCTCGCGATCGATTTCGATTGTTTCCTGATCGATGAGGTCATCGCGGTGGGCGATCAACGCTTCCATCAGAAGTGCCACGACGCGCTGTTCCGCGACCGGCGTGACGCGGCGATGATTCTCGTAAGCCACGATACGGGCATCATACGGGAATATTGCAGCTCTGCGCTGATCCTCAAAAACGGCTACGGGCGCGAATTCGCGGATCTCGATCTCGCGATCAGCATCTATGCCACGCTCTAGAGACCATAATATCACGGACGGGTGGGCCCGTGGCCTCGCATCCGCCGTTGAAGGAACCCTGAAGAACATGACGTGTCAGGCCTATCACCGCAAAATGCTGCTCACCGCCGCCTGCGCGGGTCTGGCGATGACAAGCGGTTGTTCCACGCTGCCGCAAGCCGGACCGGTCGGCAAGACCGTCACCCGCGCGGGAGATCGCGGCGCGTTCAACGTGATCGAGGTCGATGCCAATACCGCCCTGCCGACCCCGCCGGCTGCCCCCGATTACACGCCCCTGCCGCCCGGCTGGAAATCCGACGTTGAAGCGATCGCCCCGGGAGACGTGATCAGCGTCACCTATTACGAGGTGGGCGCGCGGCTTTTCTCGGGGGCGCCCTCGGCACCCGGCGCGAGCTTCGATCCCACCGCCAAGGAACAGAAAATCGGGCCGATCGAGGTCGACCAGGCCGGAACGATCCGGCTGCCTTATTCGGGCACCTTGCGCGCCGCAGGCCGCACCCCCGCGGAGCTTTCGCGCGACATCGAGGCCAGCCTGCGTGGCAAATCCGAAAATCCACAGGTCCTCGTTCGCATCGAAGGAGCCGCCGGCAGTTCGGTGATGATCGGCGGCGAAATCACCAGCCGCGGCCGCGTGCGCCTTACCGGCGCTCGTGAAAAATTACTCGATGTCATCACCCTGGCTGGCGGCGCGCGCGGCTCCAACGCGGACATCATGGTCCAGGTCAACCGCCAGGGCGCGATCAGCGAATGGCCGCTCGACGGAATGAGCTACGCCAATATCGGGGGTATGCCGATGGAACCGGGCGACCGGGTCGAGCTGCGCCGCCTGCCCCAGAGCTATGCGGTGCTCGGCAGCGCGAACCGGGTCAATCGATACGATCTTCCGCTGCGGCGTTTTTCGCTGGTTGAAGCGCTGGCGCTGTCCGGCGGCCCGACCGAGAATGTCGCAGACCCGGCGGCGGTATTCGTTTTCCGGTTCGAGAAAACCGGCGAAGCGGGCGTTGAGCGTCCGACGGTCTATCATTTCAACATGCTGAAACCGACGTCCTATTTCCTCGGCCAGAAATTCTATATGACCGACAAGGACGTGATCTATGTCGCGGGGGCGGAAGCCAACCAGCCCAGCAAGCTGCTGCAGATCATCGGACAGGTCTTCAACCCGCTCGCAATTGCCTGGCAGGTGGTGAAGTGAACTGATCCGGGAATCGACATGACGCCCGCTACGTCGGCACTGTATCGGCCGGGGTTCCGCGGGAAACGGGAAACTGCCAGCCGTCGCGGGATCTTCAGGAAGAGCGTGTTGGAGTAGCGTTATGATTTTCTCACCAAAGAATCTCCAAGCTCAACGCACGGACTCCTCCTCTTCGCGCGCTGTCCGTTCACTACGCAAGCAACTGCCCGAACTACTGAGCCTCGTCGATGCGGATGGGCGGCCGAACATCAACGCGCTGACCGAAATTTTGCGAGACTTCAATGCAATGAAGCTCAACATGAAGTTTTTTGGTTATGAGCTGGCCAAGACATTGGCTGCCGCGTTGCCGCCCCTGCCTGCCGGCGGCCCGTTTACATTCGACATCGAATCCAAAGCGTCGACGCAGGCGGATCTCGAAGCGAACTGGACCCGCCATTGGTCCTCCGAACTCGGCGTAGCACATGTCCTGCATCGAAAGATCTGGGAACTGGCTTATGTTCTCCAGGTGATCTGGCAGACTGGAAACATGCAACCTGGCCGCCGCGGGCTGGGTTTTGGCTGCGGTGAGGAGCCGCTGCCGTCCTATCTTGCATCCAAAGGGTGCGCGGTCACCGCGACGGATTTGGCACCCTCAGACGAGCGGGCCGCGAACTGGGTTGCGTCGGAGGAACATGGCAATCCAGATCGGACTTACCGGCCTGAATTTCTCGATCGCGCCACTTTCGACGCGTTGGTCGATTTCCGCTACGTAGATATGACCGCCGTCCCCGACGATCTGCGGGACTATGATTTTTGCTGGTCGATTTGCGCGTTCGAACACCTGGGATCGATCGAAGCCGGCATCAATTTCATCGACAAGGCGGTCGACGTCCTCAAGCCCGGCGGCGTCTCCATTCATACGACAGAATTCAATTTCATGAATGACGATGTGACGATCGATAACTGGCCAACCGTTCTGTTTCAGCGGCGACATTTCGAGGAAATGGCGCGGCGCCTGAAGGCAAAGGGTTGTGCTGTTGCGCCGCTAAATTATGATGTCGGCTCTAAGCCACTCGATAAATTTATCGATATAGCTCCTTATGCATATGATTGGACCTTCGACCAAGCCGACAAATGGCGCGATGGCGCCAATCACATCAAGCTGACGGCAGATGGTATTCCCGTCACCTGTTTTGGTATTATCGCAACTAAGCAATAGGATCGCCGCGTGCGCGGTGAGCGAGGAGTTCTAGTGGTGAATGAATATTACTATCTCGGCAATTCTACAGGTATGGCGAAGCTCCACGGAACGTCGTGCTTAATCTGCGTCGATACGCAATCACTGGAATCCTTGACATATATTCAAGGATATCCCGTCGAACCGCGCGAAATATCCGTAATGAAGCGCTTCCTATCGCCCGGCAGCGTCTTTCTCGATATCGGCGCAAATTTCGGATTGTACTCGCTAGTTGCGAGCGAAATCATCGGGAGCAAGGGCCAAGTATACGCATTCGAGGCCAATCCGCATACGTTTAAATACCTGCGGCGTTCGGCGATGGCCAACCGACTGATCTGGCTTCCCCATTATCATTGGGAAAACCTCGCGGTCGCGGACCGGGACGGGGAATTGGAATTCGCCTATGATCCCGAACTGCTCGGCGGAGGACATATTCGCAATCCGGGCGACACCAGCGACACGCAGACGATCGTAAAGGTCGCCGCGGTCGCGATCGACAATTTCCTGCCGCGCGATGTGACGCCGGATTTCGTGAAGGTGGACGTCGAAGGTCACGAACTCTCGGTGCTCAAAGGCATGGAGCAGACCATTCGGCGATCGCCGGGCATCCGCCTGCTGCTGGAATATTATACCAACACCAGTGAGATTACCCAATACGGGCGCGATGTCGTCTCGTTCGTCCGCGGGCTCGGCCTTAGCGTGTGCGTGGTCGAAGGCGATGGAACACTGACCATTGTGCCGGACGGGGAAATCCCGACGGGGAATGTCTATTTGCTGGCAACCCGGACGCCCGAGAGCGATGCGAAGCAATCGCCGTCCGCAATGACGGTCAAGCCGAAGGAGCTACATTATCACACGGTGTTTGCGGAAAGCGACAACGCCCTTCTCCAACCTGACGGGACATTGCGATATCGCCGCGCCGATCATCCGAATGTCGCCGAACCGAGCCTGTTTTTCGGTCCCTATGTGAATTTGCCGGCGGGAAGCTACACGCTCAAGATCCACGGTAATGCGACCGGTTCGGCAGACCTGTCGATCACCACGGATTTCGGCCATGTCATAATTCTGTCCAAGATGGTTTCGCGATGGGATGAACCGATCAGCTTTACGCTACGCGAACCCGCTCAAGCCTTTGAGATCGTGCTCCGCAAGCGGCCTGATCTCGAAAGCCTGGATCTGGATCGGATGGTCATCGAACGGGCCGGCTGACGCCCGGGGGGCGAACCCAAATTGTGGTTCGCCCGTCCCTGCCCTCGGACAATAGCCAGGCAGCGCAGGCGAGATCCTTCAATTTACATGAATTGGGGTCAACCGCGTCTCTCTAGCGCAAGCGAATGCAGCCGAAGTTCGCCATCGATCGCGCCGCGGCGCAGATGAGTGCGGAATTCGAAAGGGTAATAAGGATCTGAGATTCGAAAATGGAGCTCGATCGAAAACTTTCCGTCTACGCTAATCTCGAAATTCTCCTCTAATTTTATTTCCTCGTCGGCGGTCACATCGAACCCGATCGTATTGGTCGATCGGTTGGACGACGAGGTGAAGGTGAGGACGCCCTTCCAGTCGCCGCTCGGCAGATAAAGATATGGTCCGATGGTCAGGCAACGCGCCGGGCCGAGAAGATTGAGCGGATCGGTAGCCGGCAAATAAGGGGGCGCCGCTTCGACCAGCAGGTCGACCGGCATATGCCAGGGCGACGCCGCGCGTTCGGGATGGAAAGTGTAAAATCGATCGAGCTCGTCGAGAAGCCCGGCAGGCTCACCCGAAAATGATGGCGTTTCATGCGTGAAATGAGCGCCTAATACGGCGCCCAGCGGACGATCGAGCTGGCGTTCATCGATCATGCGCTGAGCCAGCATCTCGTCGACGTCGCACGCGCGCGCAATTTGCCGAGCGAGGTCAGCCGCAGACTGAGCCTGATCGGCCGCGACAAGCTCTCCTCGCGGGATTTCGAGGAGCGCGCCCAACCCGATTTGTGCGCGCGCGATCGTTCGAACCGTGTCGAGCAGCTTAGCCTCGCGCGCCGCCATGAAATCCCGGCTGGCATCGGAAACGCGCTGGTCGATGATCAGGATAGGAAAATCCGATTGGCTGAGCGCCTCCACCACCGCAGCATCAGGAATTTCCGAGAGAAACATCGCAGGAAGGTCGATCGCAGCAATTTTTTCGAGCGTCGCCTCGCTCAGGTCGTTGAGCGCGATCACCTCGCATGCCCCGTGCTTCCGCGCCAACAGATCGCGGCAGAGTTCGGCGGCAAAATAGGTCACGGAACAGGGCAGACCGCCGATGAGGGCGAGATGGTTGCTTTTCGACGGAATCGGCGAAAGGGCCGTTACCGGTTCCATAGCGCGCGAAATACCCGGCCCATCTTAACCGTCAAGAGTCTGCGATGAGACCGCCGACGGCACGCGCCGTTGCAGCAACGTTGCGACGACCACGATGAGCCAGCCCGTCACGATGACCGCGAAGATATAGGCAGCAGCGACGGCATAGCCGAAGGCGATGATGACAAGTGCGAATAGCGCGTAGAAATCGCGCATCGTGAACCAGGTAAGCCAGATGATCACGCGGGAATGGCGCGTTGCCAACCGGTCTTTCACCGCATTGAACGTCACTGGCCCGCGATCGGACACCGCGGCGATGCCGAGCAAGGTCATCCCGCCGGCAAGCCCGAGCAGCGCGACTGCGCCGACCAGAGCCGCCTGAGTCTCGCCAACCAGATAGAAATTGATGATCAGGCAGGCGAAGAAAGACAAGTTGGTGGTCGCGTCGACCAGACTGTCGAAGGTCGCGCCCATCGGGGTGGCACGAAAAGTGGCCCGTGCGATCTCGCCATCGACGCCATCGACGACCGACGCCATCTGGAACAACAGCCCACCCCATAATTGGCCGTGATAGCCGGGGAAAAACAGCAATGTCGCCGCCATCGCGATGCTCACCGCCATGGTGCCGAAGGTCGCCTGATACGGTCGAACGGGGCCTAGGCTCAGCAACAGCCGCGTGATCGACTGCGAGATCGGACGATTGATCGTGCGCGAGACGATGCCGTCTCCGGACTTCCCGGTCGCCGCGATGACCGCCCGCGCCTGCGCACGAAGCAGCGCGTCGGCCGCGGCGACCGATAACAACGCGCGAGGCGCGGACTCGACGGAATATACTCCCGTGCCAGGGGCGACCGTGCCGGCCAGCGCGCCACGCAGGATCGCGGCCGGAACCAATGCCTCTCCCGTCACGACCAACGTACAGCCGGTCGGGAGATCGCGCGCAAAAGCGACCTTGAGGCCCGGCGCGAGGCGCTCGATCTCCTGGAGATCGAAGGCCGGCGGATTCCAGGACTCCGGAATGCAGACGGTACAGGAATCGACATGGGAAAGCGCAACTTCACGCAATGCGCGCGCTACTGCCGGAATCGCGGCGACCCGCCGCGACGCCATCTCCGCCGATGCAAAAACAATCGCGACGCTCATGGCTGGCGATTACTTGACGATCGAATGGTCCGGACAGGAATCAGCATCTGAAGCCTTAGAACAGCGCGCGCGCGATGAGGCAAATCACGATCGCCCGCCCCCTAGGCATTTCCCGAAATGTTAGCAAATTTCCATTGCGATGATCCGGCATGTCGTGCCGGGAGCAAGCCGCGTTGCCGCCTTACAAAAAACTATACGGGTCGACGTCGACCGAGACCCTGACCTTCGCGGGCCAGTCGAGCGCGCCGAGCCACCCGCGGATCACGTCCTGCACGTCGAGCGTGCGCCGCGCGTGGACCAGCAGGCGATAGCGATGCCGCCCGCGCAGCATCGCCAGCGGCGCGGGCGCGGGGCCATAGACATGCATCCCCTCCACCTCGGGCGCCGAGCGGCCGATCAGCCGCGCGATCTCATGCGCCGCCGGCTGATCCTCGCTCGACACGATGATCGCGGCATAGCGGCCGAACGGCGGCGCCCCCGCGTCGCGCCGCGCCTCGGTCTCGGCGGCGTAAAAGGTCTCGGCGTCGCCCGTCACCAGCGCCTGCATCACCTGCGCCTTGGGGCTGTGCGTCTGGATGTAGACATGCCCTGGCTTCTCGCCGCGCCCGGCGCGCCCCGAGACCTGACGGATCTGCTGGAAGGTGCGCTCCGCCGCGCGCAGATCGCCGCCCTCGAGCCCGAGATCGGCATCGACCACCCCGACCAGGGTGAGGTTGGGGAAATGATAGCCCTTGGTGACGAGCTGGGTACCGACGACGATGTCGATCTCCCCCGCCTCCATCCGATTGACGAATTCCGCCGCCTTGGCCGGGGACCAGATCGTGTCCGAGGTGACCACCGCGACCCGCGCCTCGGGGAACAGCGCCGCCACCTCGTCGGCGATCCGCTCGACCCCCGGGCCGCAGGCGACGAGCGATTCCTCGTCGCCGCATTCGGGGCAGGCGCGCGGCACCGGCTCGACATGCCCGCAATGGTGGCAAGCGAGCCGCCGCGTCAGCCGGTGCTCGACCATCCAGGCGGTGCAATTGGGGCATTGGAAACGATGCCCGCAGGTGCGGCACAAGGTGAGCGGGGCATAGCCGCGGCGGTTGAGGAACAGCAGCGACTGCTCGCCGCGCTCGAACGTCTCGCCGATCGCCTTGACCAAGGAGGGGGCGAGCCAGCGGCCGCGATCGGGCTTCTGCTCCAGGAGGTCGATCGCCTCGATCGTCGGCAGCTCGGCGACGCCATAGCGTCCCGGCAGCCGCAGCTCGGCATAATTGCCGAGCGCGACCTGTTGCCGCGTCTCGATCGCCGGGGTGGCGGAGGCCAGGATCACCGGACAGCCTTCGAACTTGCCGCGCATCACCGCCACGTCGCGCGCGTGATAATGCACCCCGTCTTCCTGCTTGAAGCTCGTCTCATGCGCCTCGTCGACGACGATCAGCCCGAGATCGGCATAAGGCAGGAACAAGGCCGAGCGCGCGCCCACCGTCACCGCCGCCTGCCCGCTGGCGATCGCGCGCCACGCGCGGCGGCGCTGCGACGAACGCAGCCCCGAATGCCACGCCACCGGCTCGCACCCGAAGCGATCGTGGAAGCGCTTGAGGAAGGGTTCGGTCAGCGCGATTTCGGGGAGCAGGACAAGGCATTGCCGGCCCTGCCGGATCGCCTCCGCCACCGCCTCGAAATAGACCTCGGTCTTGCCCGATCCGGTCACCCCGTCGAGCAGCGTGGGGTGAAAAGCGTGTGCCGCGACGTCGGCAACCAAAGCATCCGCCGCCGCCGCCTGCTCGGCCGAGAGCGCGGGCGGGGCATGATCGGGGTCGGGCAGCGGATAGGGGCTGTCGATATCGACCTCGACCCCCTCGATCGCGCCGGCCTTCACCAGCCCGCGAATCACCCCGTCGGAGACGTCGGCGATCGTCGCCAGCTCGCGGATCAGCCCCTGCCGGTCGCCGATCCGTTCGAGCGCCTGCGCGCGCTGCGGGGTCAGCCGATCGGGGACATGCCCGGTGGCGCGATATTCGACGACGAGCTTCTGCCCCTCGAGCGCAGCGGTGGAGGACAATGCCATCCGCACCACCGCGGCGGGCGCGGCGAGATAATAATCCGCGGTCCACTCGACCAGCCGGCGCAGCGGATCGCGCAGCGGCGGCGCATCGGCGACCGCGATCAGATTGCGCAGCCGGTTGTCGCCGACCTCGGCGTCGGACGGCATCCGTTCGGGCTCCCACACCACGCCGACCAATTGCCGCGGCCCCAGGGGCGCGACGACGATCGACCCCGGCTCGACCGTCATCCCGTGCGGGACGCGGTAATCGAGCGGGCCGAGCGCGGAATTGAGCACCAGGACACGGGCACGGGACATCGCCCGCCATATGGCGTGGAGACGCGCCGCGCGCAAAGCCGGCGGCAAAGTTCACGAAGTTCACACGTGTGAGAGGCCGGTCGCCTTGCCTGCTTCGATCGTCATGCCGGGCCCGACCCGGCATCCGGAGCCACTAAAGGCACCGCCTGAGATCTGGATGCCGGGGTCAAGCCCGGCATGACGGAGGAGGGGGTGGTGCGCCTCTCCTTGTGGACCCGCGCACGATTCGGTCTTACCCTCGAAGCGATGAGCGAGCTGGCTCCTGCCTATGGCGCCTATCTGCGCCGCGACCGACGTCGGTCGGCGCATACCGTGCGCGCTTATGAAGCGACCGCCAACCGGCTGATCGCCTTTCTCGCGCAGCATTGGAGCGGCGCGGTCGACCGCGCGGCGCTGGCGCGGGTCAGCGCGTCGGATCTGCGCGCCTATCTCGCGCACCGCCGCAGCGGGGGGCTCGGCGGCGACCTTTCCAACGCCTCCGCCGCGCGCGAATTGTCGGCGGTGCGCGGCTTTCTCGAATGGGCCAATGGCGAGGGCGCCGCACCGCGGCTTTCCGGGCCGCGGGTCAAGAAAGGCGTGCCGCGCCCGATCTCCCCCGACGAAGCCTGGGCGCTGGCCGAGGAAGTCGCGGAGGGTGCGCGGCACGAATGGGTCGGCGCGCGCGACTGGGCGGTGTTGCTATTGCTCTACGGCGCCGGCTTGCGCATCGGCGAGGCGATCGCGCTGACCGGAGCGGTGATCCCGCTCGGCGAGACGATCGTGGTGATCGGCAAGCGCGACAAGACCCGCATCGTCCCGCTGCTGCCTCCGGTGCGCGAGGCGATCGAGGCGTATCTCGCGCAATGCCCGTGGCCGCTCGCGCCCGATGCGCCGCTGTTTCGCGGGGTGCGCGGGGGGGCATTGTCGCCGGGGATCGTCCGCGCCGGGGTACGCGCGGCGCGCGGGCGGCTCGGGCTGTCGGAGCGGACCACGCCGCACGCGCTGCGCCACAGCTTCGCGACGCATCTGCTCGGGCGCGGGGCGGACCTGCGCGCACTGCAGGAGTTGCTCGGGCATGCCAGCCTGAGCTCGACGCAGGTCTATACCGCGGTCGATGCGGCGCATCTGCTCGACGTCTATCGCGCGGCGCATCCGCGGAGTTAGCCCGGCGCTCGCCCTGAGCTTGTCGACGGGCGGCTCTCACTCACGGACCGCAGGACGCCCTTCGACAAGCTCAGGGTCAACGGTGAGAGCTAAGCTCCGATGCCTCCGCGACCGAGCTTGCGCTCGATCGCGTCCCAGATCATCCCCGCGACATCCGTCCCGTCAAACCGCTCGATCGCCACGATCCCGGTCGGCGAGGTGACGTTGATCTCGGTCAGCCACTCGCCCCCGATCACGTCGATCCCGACGAACAGCAGCCCGCGCCGCTTGAGTTCCGGCCCGAGCGCCGCGCAGATCTCGCGCTCGCGCGGCGTCAGCTCGGTCTTTTCCGCCGATCCGCCGACCGCGAGATTGCTCCGGAACTCGCCCTCGCTCGGCAGCCGGTTGATCGCCCCCGCGACCTCGCCGTCGACCAGCACGATGCGCTTGTCGCCCTTCGCCACGGTGGGGAGAAAGGCCTGCACCATATGCGGCTCGCGCCACATATTGTTGAACACCTCGATCAGCGCCGAGAGATTCTCCCCCTCCGCGCCGACGCGGAAGATCGCCTTGCCGCCATTGCCGTGGAGCGGCTTGACGACGATCGCGCCGTGCCGCTTGAGAAACGCCCGCGCCTCGTCGAGCGAGCGCGTCACCAAAGTCGGCGGCATGAAGCGCGCATAATCGAGCACGAACACCTTTTCGGGGGCGTTGCGCACGCTCGCGGGATCGTTGACCACCAGGGTGCGGTCGGCGATCCGCTCGAGCAGATGCGTCGCGGTGATATAGCCGAGGTCGAACGGCGGATCCTGCCGCATCAGCACGACATCGGCCTCGTCGCCGAGATCGAGCCGCACCGGCTCGCCGAAGCGAAAATGATCGCCGACGACGCGCTGCACCGTCACCGGATGCGCGCGCGTCCACAAATGTCCGTCGGACCAGTTGAGATCCTCCGCCGCATAATGGAACACGCGATGCCCGCGCTGCTGCGCGGCAAGCATCAGCGC
This sequence comes from Sphingomonas sp., assembly GCA_017849555.1. Taxonomy (GTDB): domain Bacteria; phylum Pseudomonadota; class Alphaproteobacteria; order Sphingomonadales; family Sphingomonadaceae; genus Sphingomonas; species Sphingomonas lycopersici. Next base: position 40,463 of record JAFIGU010000097.1, read on the forward strand.
GAAGCTCGAATCGCCCGCGATATTGATCGATTCGAGCGGGTCCATCTGGACGGCAACGGTAAGGGTCATGCGGTCATCCCAAGATTGATCGGGGGGATTTAGGGGGTCTGCCTTCCCTCGTCACCCTCATCGTCATGCCCCGCCGCGGCAAAGCCGGGTCGTCGGACGGGCGCGCTGGCGCGACCCGCCGGCCGGGTCGGGCGCTGCGCTAACGCGCACCGGCGCCGTCGCTACGCCGACGCGCCTGCGCCCTAGCCAATCCAAGCATTCTCGATATGCCGCGGCCGCGTCCCCGGCGCGAGCAGGATCACGTCCACCCGGATATCCTCCCCCGCGGTCGCATAGACCGGCATCAGCAATTCCGCCGCCGCCGCGACCCGCGCGAGCCGGCGTTCGTCGATCGCGAAATCGAGTTCGGCGGCGGTGGCGCGGGTCTTGACCTCGACGAAGGCGACCAGCCCGGCGCGCTTCGCCACCAGATCGACCTCGCCCGCCGGGGTCCGCACGCGCTGCGCGACGACGCGCCAGCCCTTGAGCCTGAGCCACCACGCCGCCAGCCGCTCGCCGCGCCGCCCGGCGGCTTCGGCGACACGGCGATCGCTCACGCCTTCAAGTCCATCGCGCGGGCGTAGAGCGCCTTGCGGTCGAGCCCGAAGCGCTTCGCCACTTCCCCCGCCGCCTTCGACGCGGGGAGCCGCGACAGCGCCTCGACCAGCGCAGCCTCGGCATCTTCCGCGCTCGGCGGCGGCGCGGCGCCGGGCGGGGCGACGACGATCACGATCTCGCCCTTGGGCGGGGCATCGGCATAACGCGCGGCGAGCGACGACAAGGTGCCGGTTACCGCTTCCTCGAACTTCTTGGTGATCTCGCGCGTCACCGCCGCCTCGCGATCCCCCAGCCCCTCGGCCAGCGCGGCGAGCGTTGCGGCGAGCCGCGGGCCGCTTTCGTAGAATATGAGCGTCGCGCGCACCCCCGCGACCTCGGCGATCGCGCTGCCCCGCGCGCCCTGTTTGGCGGGGAGGAAGCCCATGAACAGGAAACGATCGGTCGGCAGCCCGGCGAGCGTCAGCGCGGCGATCGCGGCGCAGGGGCCGGGGATCGTCACCACCTGATGCCCCGCCGCACGCGCATCGCGCACCAATTTATAACCCGGATCGGAGATCAGCGGGGTTCCCGCATCCGAGACCAGCGCGATCACCTCGCTCGCCAGCCGCGCGATCAGCCCGGGGCGCACCTGATCGGCATTGTGATCGTGATAGGGCTGCATCGGGCGTTTCGCGCCGATGTGGCGCAGCAAGGTCGCGGTGACCCGCGTGTCCTCCGCGGCGATCAGGTCGGCGTGCGCCAGCACCTCCGCGGCGCGCGGCGAGAGGTCGCCGAGATTGCCGATCGGGGTGGCGACGATATACAGACCAGGAGAAAGCGACATCACGAGGGGTTTCATGGCAGAAGCGATGACCGTACCGCAACGGGTCCGCGGCTTGTTTCGGCTGACCGCACTGGCCGGGCTGGCCTTGCTCAGCGCGTGCCAGACGATCGTCCCGCGTGGGCCGGCGCCGGCGCCCGAGCAGAAGGTCCCGCCGCCGGTCTCCTCCACCGAGGTCCAGCCCGGGCTGCCGCGCGATACCGCGCGCAACCGCGTCGCGCTGCTCGTGCCGCTCAGCGGCGCCAATGCCGGGGTGGGCAAGAGCCTCGCCAACGCCACCCAGCTCGCGCTGCTCGATTCGCGCAACGACAAGGTGCGCATCACCAGCTACGACACCGCGACCGGCGCGGGCCCGGCGGCACAGCGCGCGATCGCCGAGGGCGCGCAGCTGATCCTCGGCCCGCTGCTCGCCGAGGATGTCCGCGCGGTGACCCCGGTGGCGCGCGCCGCGCACGTCCCGGTGCTGTCCTTTTCCAACGACGTGTCGGTCGCCGGCGACGGCGTCTATCTGATGGGCTATACCCCCGGCCAGTCGATCGAGCGGGTCGTTTCCTATGCGCGCAGCAAGGGCGTGACCAATTTCGGCGGGCTGATCCCCAATTCGCTCTACGGCTCGCGCGCCTCGACCACCTTCCTGCGCGCGGTGGAGAGCAGCGGGGGCAAGGTCGTCTCGTTGCAGACCTACGATCGCGCGGCGGGGGCGATGGCCGCCGCGGTCGCGCGGATGGCGAAGGATGCGCCGTTCGACGGGGTGCTGATCGCCGACAGCGGCGCCGCGGCCGCCGCCGGCGCGCCTTTGGTCCGCAAATCGAGCCCGCAGGTGCGCATCCTCGGCACCGAATTGTGGAATTCCGACAGCGGCATCGCCGCGCGCGGCGCGCTCGACGGGGCGTGGTATGCCAGCGTGTCGAACGGGCTCTATCGCCAATATGCCGCCAAATATCGCGCCCGCTTCGGCGCGGCGCCGTATCGGCTGTCGAGCCTCGGCTATGACGCGGTGCTGCTGACGGTGCGCATCTCGCACGACTGGAAGATCGGCGCCCCCTTCCCCGAGGCGCGGCTGCGCTCGGGCGAGGGCTATGCCGGGATCGACGGCGCGTTCCGCTTCGGCCGCGACGGCGTCGCCGAACGCGCGCTCGAGGTGCAGGAGGTCAAGGCCGGGGGGACGACGATCGTTTCGCCGGCGCCCGGGAACTTCGCGCGCTGACCGTCCCCGTCGCCCCGGCGGAAGCTGGGGTGACGGCGGCGGACGGGCTTATTCCCCGGCGCGCACGATCGCCGGCAGGATCGCGTCGAGCAGCAGCATCCCGGCGGGCAGCACGCGGAGCCGGTCGCCCTCAAGCCGCACCTTGTCGTCCAGCCGGGCCACCACGGCGAGATCGACCAAGGCCTCGACCGGCCGCGCACCCAGCCGCGCGATGCGGGCAAGATCGACGCCCTCGGCGAGCCGCAGCCCCATCAGCAGCGCCTCCTCGGCCTGGACCGCGGGGGCGAGATCGTCCTCGACCTCGATGCCGTGGCCGTTGCGCGCCACCGCCGCGAGCCAATTCTCGGGCTTGCGCCGCCGCTGCGTCGCCACCCCGAGCCGCCGGCCGTGCGCGCCCGGACCGACGCCGGCATAATCGCGATACCGCCAATAGCTGAGATTGTGTCGGCTCTCCTCGCCGGCGCGCGCGTGGTTGGAAATCTCATAGGCGGGGAGCCCGGCGGCCGCGGTCATCGCCTGCGTGGTCTCATAGAGATCCGCTGCCGCATCACCGTCGGGGACGACGAGCCGCCCGGCCGCCGCCTCGGTGGCGAAGCGCGTGCCGGGCTCGATCGTGAGCTGGTAGAGCGACAGATGCCCGGTGCCGAACACGAGCGCGCGCGCCAGCTCATTTTCCCACGCCTGGACCGTCTGCCCCGGCCGGGCGTAGATCAGATCGAAGCTGACCCGCGCGAAGGCGCGCTGCGCAGTCTCCAGCGCGCGCAATCCCTCCGCCACGTCATGCGCGCGGCCGAAGAAGCGCAGCACGGCATCGTCGAGCGCCTGCAGCCCGAGCGAGACGCGATTGACCCCGACCGCGGCGAGATCGCCGAACCGCGCCGCCTCGACCGACGAGGGATTGGCCTCCAGCGTGATCTCGGCATCGGGAGCGAGGCCCCATGCCTGCGCCGCGGCGTCGATCACCGCGGCGACGGTATCGGGGGGCATCAGCGAGGGGGTGCCGCCGCCGAAGAAGATCGACGTGACCCGCCGCCCGGGCAGTGCGCGCGCCTCATGCGCGAGATCGGCGAGCAGCGCGGCGCGCCACGCCGCCTGGTCGACCTCCGCGCGGACATGGCTGTTGAAGTCGCAATAAGGGCATTTGGAGACGCAGAACGGCCAGTGGACGTAAAGCGCGAGGGAGTTGTCGTCGGGCATGCGAACGCCGATATGGCCGCGATGCCCGCCAAAGGCCACCGCGCGATCGCGCTTTCGCTCGCCCTCACCCTGCTTGCCGCGTGCGGCGGCTATGCGCCCGCGCGCGTCGTGGAACCGCGCCTTTCCGAGGCGCCCGCGCCGCGCGGCGCCGCCTTGCTCCGATCGGTGATGCTGCGCGGCCACAATGGCGCACGCGGCGCGCTCGGGCTGGCCCCGCTGGCATGGGACGACAGCCTTGCCGATGCGGCGCGCGATTATGCCGGGGAAATGGCGCGCACCGGCCGTTTCGCGCATGCCGAACAGCCGCAAGGGATGGGGCGACAAGGCGAAAACCTGTGGATGGGGACGCGCGACGCCTATCGCTACGACGAGATGCTCGGCCATTGGCTCGCCGAGCGGCGCGATTATGTGAACCTGCCGACGCCGGGCTTCAGCCGCACCGGGCGCTGGCAGGACGTGTCGCATTACAGCGAGATCGTCTGGCGCGGCGCGCGGCGAATCGGATGCGCGGTGGCGTCGGACCGGCGAAACGACTTTCTCGTCTGCCGCTATTCGCCGCCGGGCAACGTAGTCGGCGAAACGGCCTATTAACCCGCCTTCCGCGATCCCGATTTAATACAGACTCGCCGAATCGGCGCTTTATCGCACCGCAGGCTCGCATTGCCGAAGGCGCGAAAGCTTCATAGACTGGCGCGTTATGGGCCTAACCCCACGTACGGGCACCTCGCGCGACGGCCATCCGCTGTCGCTCAGCCGCGCACCGAGCGGCGATCTGGCGCGATTCGTCGCGCGCTTCTTCATCCTGATCATCGAACGGCCCGATGATGCGGTGCTGGAAGATTTCCTGCTCCACGAGACCGCTTATGTCCGCGTGCCGACCGAGGGCCGGTGGGAGACCCAGGTCGCCGGCAAGTGGATCGCCTATGAAGGCCCGATGATCTTCGGGGCGCAGCGCAAGCGCTTCCCCGTGCGCTGCACCGGCCCGATCGTCGCCGCCGGCTTCGCGCTGCGCCCGGCGGCGTGGCTCGCCTTCGCCGACCGGCCCGCTTATCTGCTCGCCGACCGGCTCGAGACGATCGACGGCGCGTGGGGCGAGGCGCTGCGCTGGGCGTGCGAGGATATCCGCCAGACCGAGCGCACCTTCGACCGGCTCGAACAAGTGGTGCGCGAACGCATTGCCGCGCGCAACGCGCGGATCGATCCCGCGCTCGAACGCTTCGAGGCGATCAGCCGGCTCGATCCGGGGCGCACCGTCGCCGATATCGCACGCGAGCTGGGGATGATCCCGCGGCGGCTCGACCGGCACGTCCGCGCGCATTTCGGCCACCCGCCCAAGACGGTGCTCCGCCGCAGCCGCTTCCTCGATATGGCGGCGGTGCTGCGCGGGCTGGCGGTGCCCGATGCCGACGATCTGGCCGAGGAACGCTTCTACGACGCCTCGCACCTCAACCGCGAATTCCGGCTGTTTTTGGACATGCCGCCCAATCGTTTCCGCAAGACCCCGACCTTGCTGTTCACGCCCGGGTTGGAGGTGCGCCAGCAGCGCAAGCTCACCGATATGGCGATGGAGCAGGCGGTGCCGTGGGTCGCCCCGAAACTGCCGCGCGCGGCGGAATAGCGGATCGCGCGCAACCTCTCCGTTCGGGCTGAGCATGTCGAAGCCCTGTTCTTTCTTCCTCGGACGAGAAGGGCAGCCCTTCGACAAGCTCAGGGCGAACGGGGAGGATTGCGCTTGAACCAGCCTCTGGCGCCGACCCCCGCCCGCGCCCCATATAAAGCGCGGTGCCCGATCACGACATGCCCCTCCCCCCCGCGCTTGCGGATTGGTTCGCCGAGCGCGGGTGGCAGCCGCGCCGGCACCAATTGGCGATGCTCGCCGAGGCGCGCGCCGGGCATCATGCGCTGCTCGTCGCCGCAACCGGCGCGGGCAAGACGCTCGCCGGTTTCCTCCCGACGCTCGCCGAACTGATCGAGCGGCCGAGCGACGGGCTCCACACGCTCTACGTCTCGCCGCTCAAGGCGCTGGCGGTCGATATCCAGCGCAATCTGATGACCCCGGTCGACGAAATGGGGCTCGATATCCGGATCGAGACGCGCACCGGCGATACCCCGTCGGACCGCAAGGCGCGGCAGCGCGCGCGGCCGCCGCAGATCCTGCTCACCACGCCCGAATCGCTTTCGCTGCTGCTGTCCTATCCCGACGCTTTCACGATGTTCGCCGGGCTCAGGACGATCGTGGTCGACGAGGTCCATGCCTTCGCCAGCGGCAAGCGCGGCGATCTGCTGGCGCTGTCGATGGCGCGGCTGCAGCGGATCGCGCCCGAATGCCGCCGCGTCGCGCTCTCCGCCACGCTCGCGGATCCCGACGATTATCGCGCCTGGCTCGCCCCGGACGGCGACAAGGAGGCGGTGAGCCTCGTTATCGGCGATCCCGGGGTCGATCCCGAAATCGATATCCTGCTCCCCGAGGACAAGGTGCCCTGGGCCGGCCATTCGGGGCGTTATGCCGCGCGGCAGGTGATGGCGGAGATCGAGACCCACCGCACCACAATCGTCTTCTGCAACACGCGCAGCCTCGCCGAACTGATCTTCCAGGATCTGTGGAAGGAAAACACGCTCCAGCTGCCGATCGGGATTCACCACGGCAGCCTCGAAAAGGAGGCGCGGCGCAAGGTCGAGGGCGCGATGGCGGCGGGGCGGCTGCGCGCGCTGGTCGCCACCGCCAGCCTCGATCTGGGGGTCGATTGGGGCGATGTCGATTGCGTGATCCAGATGGGGGCGCCCAAGGGTTCGTCGCGGCTTCTCCAGCGCATCGGGCGCAGCAACCACCGGCTCGACGAGCCATCAGAGGCGATCCTCGTCCCCGGCAACCGCTTCGAATATCTCGAGGCGCGCGCGGCGATCGATGCGGTGCGCGCGGGCGAGCTCGATGCCGAGCCATTCCGCCCCGGCGCGCTCGACGTGCTCGCGCAGCATGTCATGGCCTGCGCCTGCGCGGCGCCGTTCGACGAGGCGGCGTTGCTCGATGAGGTGCGCTCGGCGCTGCCCTATGCCGCGCTCGACGCCGAGACCTTCGCGCGGTTGCTCGGCTTCATCAGCGACGGCGGCTATGCGTTGCGCGCTTATGACCGGTTCAAGCGGCTGACGCGCGACGCCGACGGGCATTGGCGGGTGAGCCACCCCAAATTCGTCGCCCAGCACCGGCTCAACGCGGGGATCATCGTCGAGGCGACGATGCTCAAGGTGCGGTTCCGCAACGGCCGCACGCTGGGCAAGGTCGAGGAAGCCTTTGCCGCGACGCTGGCGCACGGCGATACCTTCTTCTTCGCCGGCATGAGCCTCGAGGTGGAGAAGATCGACACCGAGGATCTGATCGTCCGCGCCACCGCGCGCCCGGCACGGATCCCGACCTATGGCGGGGCGCGGATGCCGCTCACCACGCATCTCGCCGACCGGGTGCGCGGCTTCTTCGCCGCGCCGGAGCAATGGCATCGCTTCCCCGGCGATGTGCGCGAGTGGCTCGAAATCCAGGCGCGCCGCTCGGCGCTGCCGCGCCCCGACCAGCTATTGGTCGAAACCTTCCCGCACGAGGGGCGGCATTATATGGTCGCATACAGTTTCGAGGGCTGGAACGCGCACCAGTCGCTCGGGATGCTCATCACCCGCCGGATGGAAACGCGCGGGCTCAAGCCGTTGGGGTTCGTCGCGTCGGATTACGCTCTGGCCTGCTATTCGCTCGATCCGGTCGACGATCCGGCGGCGCTCTTCTCCCCCGATATCCTCGAGCATGAATTCGTCGAATGGGTGCAGCAATCGCATCTGCTGAAGCGCGCCTTCCGCGAAGTGGCGGTGATCGGCGGGCTGGTCGAGCGCCAGCATCCGGGCAAGCGCAAGACGGGCAAGCAGGTCACCTTTTCGACCGACCTGATCTACGATGTGCTGCGCCGTTACGAGCCGGGGCATATCCTGCTCGAAGCCGCCTGGGCCGACGCGCGCGCGCGGATGACCGATATCGGCCGGCTCGCCGATCTGCTCGACCGCGCCGGGGAGACGATGCTGCACGTGACTCTGCCGCGCGTCTCGCCGCTCGCGGTGCCGGTGCTGGTGCTGATCGGGCGCGAACGCGTCGCCACCGGGCTCGCCGACGACGCCTTGTTGATGGAGGCGGAAACGCTGGCGCAGGCGGCGATGCGGATCGATTGATTTCGCTTGCGAAAGGGCCGGTTCGGGCGCACTCTCCAGTTCATGAAACGCATGCTCGCCATGCCCTTGCTGCTGCTTCTCGCCGCGCAATCCCCCGTGCCGCAGCCGGCTCCCGCCATACCCCCGCCCCCGCCCGCCGATGCGACGACGCCGCTCGGCGATCTGCTCAATTTCGGCGGCAATGGCGAGCGGATGACGGTGCCGGTCCAGATCGGCAGCACCGGGCCGTATCGCTTCATCATCGATACCGGCGCGCAGCGCACCGTGGTGAGCCGCGAGCTCGCCGGCAGCCTGCGGCTCGCCGCCGGCCCCACCGTGCGCGTCACCGCGATGACCGGGGTGAGCGAGGTGAGCACCGTCGTCATCCCGTCGATCACGGTCGGCGCGCTGGGCGGCGAAAGGATCGAGGCGCCCGCGCTCGAGGGGCGCTATCTCGGCGCGCCGGGGATGCTGGGGATCGATTCGCTCCAGGGCCATGCGCTGGCGATCGATTTCGACAAGCAATCGATGGTCGTCTCGCCGTCGCGGCGCCGGTCCTCGCGCGAATCGAGCGACCCCGGCGAGATCGTGGTGCGTGCGCGCAGCCTGTTCGGCCAGCTCGTCGTGACCGAGGCGACGGTCGGCGACGTCAAGGTCCGCGTCATCATCGATACCGGCTCGGCGGTGACGATGGGCAACAGCGCGCTGCAAAAGGCGGTGATGCGCCGCGGCAAGGTGGGGATCCCGATCGCGCTGACGGGGGTGACCGGGGAGACGGTGACGGTCAATTACACCGTGCTCAACACGATCAAGCTCGGCCAGATGACGATCAACGACATGCCGATCGCTTATGCCGCGAGCGACGCGCCGCCGTTCAAATTGTTCGGGCTCGACAAGCGTCCCGCGCTGATGCTGGGGATGGATGCGCTGCGGCTGTTCCGCAAGGTCGATATCGATTTCGCCAACCGCGAGGTGCGCTTCAAGATGCCGCGCAACGCGTTCATCAGCTAGGAGCTCGTGAAAGAGTTGCGCCACGCAACTATCCCTGCAACGATCGCCCCCTGAGCGAAACAGGGGGAATTAACGATGCGGGCTATGTGGTTGGCTGGAATCGCCGCGCTGGGGCTCGCCCCCGCTATCGCTGACGCCCAGGATCGACCCGACCAGAAGAATTTCTTCTCTCTTTACAAAGAGTTGGTTGAGACAAACACCGTCGTCGGGGTTGGCAGCTGCACCAAGGCCGCGGCGCAGATCGCGACCCGGCTCAAGGCGGCGGGCTATGCCGACGCCGATATCACCTCCTTCTCCGTCCCCGAGCATCCCGACGATGGCGGGGTGGTCGCGATCCTCAAGGGATCGGACGCCAAGGCCAAGCCGATGCTGCTGCTCGCGCATATCGACGTGGTCGCCGCCAAGCGCGAGGACTGGAAGCGCGATCCGTTCAAGCTGGTCGAGGAAAACGGCTTTTATTACGCGCGCGGCACCGTCGACGACAAGGCGATGGCCGCGGTGTGGGCGGATGCGATGATCCGCTTCAAGCAGCAGGGCTATCGCCCCAAGCGCGCGATCAAGATGGCGCTGACCTGCGGCGAGGAAACCACCTATGCCTTCAACGGCGCGCAATGGCTGGCGGATAACCGCCCCGAGCTGGTGAGCGGCGAATTCGCGCTCAACGAGGGCGGCGGGGGCCGGTTCGACGCCGATGGCAAGCCGCAGGCGCTGGCGGTGCAGGTCGGCGAGAAAGCCGCGCAGAATTTCACCTTCCTCGCCACCAACCCCGGCGGGCACAGTTCGGCGCCGACCCCGGCCAATGCGATCTACGAGCTGGATGATGCGCTCAGGGCGGTACAAGGCTATGAATTCCCGATAAAACTTACTGACACGACGCGCGCCTTCCTCGGCGCCACCGCGAAAGCGGTGCCGGCCGAAATGGCGGAGGCGATCACCCGCCTGCTCGCCAACCCTAACGACAAACAGGCCGATGCGATCGTCAGCCGCGACAAGGTGCTGCATTCGACGTTGCGCACGACCTGCGTCGCGACGTTGGTCAACGCGGGCCATGCCGAGAACGCGCTGCCGCAGCGCGCCACCGCCAACGTCAATTGCCGCATCTTCCCCGGCGAGACGGTGGAGGGCACGCTCGCCAAGCTCAAGGAACTCGCCGGACCGAAGGTAACCGTCACCGCCAACGCCCCGATCCGCCCGATCGCGGTGCCGCCGGCGCTCGATCCGAAGATCGTCGGGCCGATGAAGACGCTGGCCGCGAAATATTTCCCCGGCGTGCCGATGGTGCCGATGATGTCGACCGGCGCGACCGACGCGGTGTTCTTCGGCAAGATCGGGATGCCGGTCTACGGCGCGCCGGGCATCATGCTCGAACAGGATCTCAACGGCATCCACGGGCTCGACGAACGTATCCGCGTCTCGTCGCTCTATCAGGGGCGCGACTATCTGTTCGATCTGGTCAAGGCTTATGGGGGCTGACCGGTCGATCGCCTGCCTCTCGTCATGCCGGACTTGATCCGGCATCCAGCGCAACGAGCGACGCCGCTTGCGGCTCTGAATGCCGGTTCGAGCCCGGCATGACGCTATTGCTTGCGACAATCGCTTCCCAACCCAGTTGATCCCACCCCCGCGCTGCGGCATGGCGGCGTCATGGTTCCCTTTTCGTTCGCCGGCCACGAGCTCGTCGCGCTGCCGCAGGGCGCGTTGTTCTGGCCGGCGCGCGCGGCCTTGCTCGTCGCCGATCTGCATCTCGAAAAGGCAAGCTATTTCGCCGGCGCGGGGCAGATGCTCCCGCCTTATGATTCGCTCGCCACGCTGACCGATCTCGCCGCGCTGGCAACCGCGACCGCGGCGCGCGAAATCTGGTGCCTGGGCGACAGTTTCCACGATGCGCGCGGCGGTGGGCGGCTGCCCGACGCGGCGCGGGCGATGCTGCACGCGCTGATGACGCGGGCGCGCTGGACGTGGATCACCGGCAACCACGATCCGATCGACGCCGATCGCTGCGGCGGCACGGTGGTCGAGGAAGCGGTGATCGACGGCCTCGTGCTACGCCACCAGGCCGATCCCGCCGAGACGCGCCCCGAGCTGTCGGGGCATTTCCACCCGCAATTGCGCATTCGGGTGCGCGGGCGGCTCGTCGCGCGGCGGTGTTTCGTCGCCAGCGGGCGCAAATTGCTGCTCCCGGCATTCGGCGCGCTGACCGGCGGGCTCGACGCCACCCACAGCGAGATCGCGCGCGCGATCGGTGCGCCCGCGGAGGCTTTGGTGCCGGTGGAGAACCGCCTGCTGCGCTTCCCGCTGGCGGCTTAGGATTCGCTACCGCCGTTCGCCCTGAGCCTGTCGAAGGGCTGTCCTTCTTCCTTGAAAGAAAAGTGCAGGGCTTCGACAAGCTCAGCCCGAACGGGGAGAGGGCAATTCACGGACTGTTAGGGCCACCTTAAACCGTCAGCCCCTGCAACAACTTGGGCAGCGATCCGCTCTCGCCGCGCGCTTCCGCCATGAAGCGTTCCTTGAGCGGGGTGATGCGATCGACCGCCGAAATGCCGAAGCGCCGGATCGCGCTGGCGGTGCGGCCCGGAATGCCGAACAGCCGGGTCAGCGTATCGGTCGCCCCCGCGACCATCAGCGTATCGAGGCTGCGCCAGCGCTGGTAGCGATCGAGCAATTGCGCATCGCCCGCCTCCAGCCCGAGCCGCCGTCCCTCGACCAGCACCTCGACCAGCGCGGCGACATCGCGGAAACCGAGGTTGAGCCCCTGCCCCGCGATCGGATGGATGCCGTGCGCCGCGTCGCCGACCAGCGCGAGCCGCTCGGCGGTGATCGACGCGGCATGATGGAAGCCAAGCGGGAAGCTCGCGCGCGGGCTGGCGCCGGAAAGCGCGCCGAGGAACCCGCCCATCCGTTTCTCCGCCTCGGCGAGAAAGGGGCGGTCGCCGAGCTTGAGCATCGCTGGTGCGTCCGCCGCCTTCACCGTCCAGACGATCGCCGAGCGATGCCCGATCTCGTCGTCGACCAGCGGGAGCAGCGCGAACGGCCCGGCGGCGTAGAAAATCTCGTAAGCGATCTCCTCATGCTGCCGCTCGTGGTGGAACGCCGAGATGATCGCGGCATGATCGTAGCGCCATTGCGCGACCTTGATCCCGGCATCGGCGCGGGTCGGCGAATTGCGCCCCTCGGCCGCGACGAGCAGCGACGCGCCAACCGTCTCCCCCGAGGAAAGCGTCGCGGTGACGCCGGCTGGCCCACGCGTTACCGCGGTCGCGCGGGTCTTCATCCTGAGGTCGACCGTCGAACGCTTGAGCGCCTCGCCCAAGGCGATGCGCAGCCGGCGATTCTCGTACATCGTCCCCAAAGCGCCGTCGTCGGCATCGGGAATGAAATCGAGCTTGCCGGGTGCAAGCCCGTCGCTCACCCGGATATGGCGGATCGCGCAGCCATGGCCTTCGAGCCCCTCGGCGACCCCGATCGCCTCGAGCATACGGTGGCTCGCGCTGGCGATGGCGGAAGCGCGCCCGTCAAAGCCGATCGCGGTGGTGACGGTCGGGTCGGCCGGGTCGACCACGATCGTCTTGAGGCCGTGGCGATCGAGCGCGATCGCCAGCGTCGCACCGACCAGCCCGCCGCCGAGGATGAGAACGTCAGCGTGATCCATCCGCCACGCTCTATCCGCGATCCGGCGCGCTGCCAATCGCGGTGTCTTGACGCGGGACTCGGTGAGGCAGATGATTCCGCCGGGCATATCTCATCACATCGGCGGGGGATTTAAAGGCAATGGCGAGCCGGGCGAACGCATCGCTATGGCGCGAAACGGTGAAGGCAGGCGCGGCGCGCAGCGGCGCGCTGATCGTCGCGATCGCGCTGGTATTGGCCACCGCGGCGATGGCGCTGGCGCTGGTGACCTATTCGCCGGGCGACGCCGCGCTCAACACCGCCGCCGGGGAGGGCGTGCATAACCTGCTCGGCAGCGCCGGCGCGTGGTTCGCCGATATCGCGCTGACCCTGCTCGGCCCGGCGGTCGCGCTGCTGCTCCCGGTCGGGCCGATCGTCGCGCTCCGGCTGTGGCGCGATCAGCCGGTCGGCGAATGGGGGCGGATGCTGCGCAATGCTGCGCTCGGGGTCGCGCTGATGGCCACCGCGCTCGCCTGCGTCGCGCGCGGCGCGGTGCCCGCGCTGCCGTTCGGCTGGGGCGGCGGCATCGGGCTCGGCGTCGTCGCGGGCGTCCGCTGGGCGCTGGGCTTCGCCAATAATCCTGCCGTGACCTATTGGTCGGTGATCGCGCTCGGCCTGGTCTCGGGCATCGCCGGCGCGATCCTGTGGGGGCGGAGCATCGACATCGCGTTGCCGCGGGTATGGCGCGTCCGCCGCGATCGCCCGGCGGCGATCGACGACGAGGACGTGCCGCTCGAACTGGTGCGCCGCCCGGTCACCCCGCGCCCGGTGGCGCAACCCGATCCGCGCCCCGGCCCGGTGATCAGCGAGCGCAGCCTCGCGCCCTCGGCCGCACGCCCCACACCCGCGGCGCAGGCGCAGCGGGATCTGCGCGCCAATTATGTCCTGCCGACCATCGATCTGGTCACCCCGGCCCCGCCGTCGCAAAACAATGCGATCGACAAGACCGCGCTGGAGCGCAACGCGCGGCTGCTCGAGACCGTGCTCGACGATTTCCACGTCCGCGGCGAGATCAAGGAGGTCCGCCCCGGCCCGGTCGTCACGATGTACGAGCTCGAGCCGGCGCCGGGGATCAAGGCGACCCGCGTCGTCAGCCTCGCCGACGATATCGCGCGCAACATGTCCGCGATCTCGGCGCGCGTCGCGACGATCCCGGGGCGCACCGTGATCGGGATCGAACTGCCCAACGCCAAGCGCGAGACGGTGTCGCTCCACGAACTGATCGGCTCGCAATCGTTCGAGGATCAGTCGGCGCAGCTCCCCGTGGTGCTCGGCAAGAATATCGCGGGCGATCCGGTGATCGCCGATCTCGCGCCGATGCCCCACCTGCTCGTTGCGGGCACCACCGGCTCGGGCAAGTCGGTCGGGCTCAACTGCATGATCCTCTCGCTGCTGTACCGGCTGACCCCGGATCAGTGCCGCATGATCATGATCGATCCCAAGATGCTCGAATTGTCGATGTACGACGACATCCCGCATCTGCTCTCGCCGGTCGTCACCGATCCGGCCAAGGCGGTGCGTGCGCTCAAATGGGCGGTCGAGCAGATGGAGGATCGCTACCGCCAGATGTCGTCGCTCGGGGTCCGCTCGCTGAGCAGCTTCAATGACAAGGTGCGCGCCGCCCGCGCCAAGGGCGCCCCGCTCGGCCGCCGCGTCCAGACCGGGTTCGGCGAGAACGGCCAGCCGGTCTATGAGGAAGAACAGCTCGATTATCAGGTGCTGCCACAGATCGTCGTGATCGTCGACGAGCTTGCCGACCTGATGATGACCGCGGGCAAGGAAGTCGAATTCCTCATCCAGCGGCTCGCGCAAAAGGCGCGCGCGGCGGGGATTCACCTGATCATGGCCACCCAGCGTCCGTCGGTCGACGTGATCACCGGGGTGATCAAGGCCAACCTGCCGACCCGCATCTCGTTCCACGTCACCTCGAAGATCGATTCGCGCACGATCCTCGGCGAACAGGGCGCCGAGCAGCTGCTGGGCAAGGGCGACATGCTCTACATGCCCGGCGGCAAGGGCATCGTCCGCGTCCACGGCCCGTTCGTCTCCGACGACGAGGTGCGCGCGGTGACCGATCACTGGCGCGCGCAAGGGGCGCCCGATTACGTCACCTCGGTCACCGAGGAGCCCGAGCAGAGCTTCGATCTCGAAGGCGCGCCGACCGGCGAGGATTCGGCCGAGGATCAGCAATATCGCGCCGCGATCCAATTGGTGTGCGAGAGCCAGAAGGCGTCGACCTCGTGGCTCCAGCGCCAGTTGCGGATCGGCTATAACAGCGCCGCCCGGCTGATCGAGCGGATGGAGAAGGACGGCATCGTCGGCCGGCCCGACCATGTCGGCCGCCGCGAAGTGCTTCGCGACGCCGACGGGCATCCGATCTGAACGCTTCGATTAAGCGAGATTGCCCCTTCCCGTTCGAGCCGGGCCTGTCGAAGCCCTGCACTTTCTTCCGACGAAGAAGCACAGCCCTCCGGCGGGTCCCATGAAAGTATTACTTTCATGGGCGCCTTCATAAGCTCAGGGCGAACGGGACGGCAATCTCGTCGCTCTTCTCTATCAACCTATTGTTTAGGCAAGGTTTTCCTTGAAGAACGCCGCGGTCCGCTGGTCCGCGAGATCGGCCGCCTGCGGCGAGCGGCGGTTGCCCATTTCGGTTGCGAAGCCGTGATCCTCGCCCGGATAATCGTGGATCGTCACCCGCGGATGATCGTCGAGCCCGGCGTGCATCCGCTGTTGCGCGGCCTTGTCGACGAAGCCGTCCTCGCCCGCGACATGCAGCATCACCGGGCGCGCAATCGCATGCTTCTCGCCGAGCAGCCCGTCGATCCCCACGCCATAATAACCAACCGAGGCGTCGATATCGGTGCGGCACGCGGTCATGAAGGCGAGCCGGCCGCCGAGGCAATAGCCGACGCAACCGACCTTGCCCGTACCGCCGAGTAGCGCGCGCGCCTTGCGGATCGTTGCCTCGATATCGCGGATTCCGGCTTCCTGATCGAACCGGCCGAACAATTGCAGCCCGCGCTCGAACTCGGGTTTGACGTCGGGATCGAGCTGTTCGCCCGGCGCGATCCGCCAGAACAGATCGGGGGCGATCGCGAGATAGCCGTCCGCCGCCAGCCGGTCGCACTTGCCGCGGATCCCGGCGTTCACTCCGAACACTTCCTGGATCACTACGATCGCCGCGGCCGCCGTCCCCGCCGGGCGCGCGACATAGGCGCCGAAATGCGCGTCATGGTCCAGCGTTTCGACCTCGATCATCTCACCCATTGTTCACTCCATTGATGTTCTTGGTTCAATCGCTGGTCGCCCGACCGCCGACAAGCGTTGCGATAAAGGCGGAATCGCGGGCATACATAGCAAGGGACGCTATCGCGCCAGCCCATGCGGCTCAAGGAGTGGTCGGGAATGAAAGTGAATGTCGAGGTGGATTGCACCCCGGAAGAGGCGCGGCGCCTGATGGGCCTGCCGGACCTCACCCCGATCCATGAAGCCTATATCGCCAAGATGCAGGATACGATCGACAACGGGCTCCGCCCCGAGATGTTCGAGACGATGATCAAGAATTGGGCGCCGATGGGCGAGGCCGGCGTCGCCTTCTGGCGGCGACTGTTCGAGGCGGGGACCAAGCCCGGCGGGTGATGGATACGATCTTCGCCGTTTCGAGCGGCCAGCCGCCCGCGGCGATCGCAGTGCTGCGCATCAGCGGCCCGCACGCCGCAGCGACGGTCGAGGCGCTCGCGGGCGGGCTCCCCCAACCCCGCCGCGCGACGTTGCGACGGCTGCGCGATGCGGACGGCGCGTTGCTCGACGATGCGCTGCTGCTGTGGTTTCCGGGGCCAGCAACCGCGACCGGCGAAGATCTCGCCGAACTCCACCTCCACGGCGGCATCGCCACGGTGGCGGCGGTCGAGCAGACGCTTGCCTCCCGCCCCGGGCTGCGCCGCGCGCGCGGGGGCGAATTCACCCGTCGCGCGCTGGAGAACGGCCGGATCGATCTGGCGCAGGCGCAGGGGCTCGCCGACCTGCTCGAAGCCGAAAGCGAGGCGCAGCGCCGCGCGGCGATCGCCAGCGTCGACGGCGAGATCAGCCGCGCGGTCGCGCGCTGGCTCGCGACGCTCGCCGGGATCGCGGCGCGGATCGAGGCGATGATCGACTTCAGCGACGAGGATGATGTGTCGCCCGCCGACGATCGCCAGCTCGATACCGCGATCGCGGCATGGCTCGGCGAGGTGTCGGCGCTGCTCGCGCGGCCGACGGTCGAGCGGCTGCGCGAAGGCTATCGCGTGGTTCTCGCCGGGCCACCCAATGCGGGCAAATCGTCCCTGTTCAACGCGATGCTCGAACGCGACGCGGCGATCGTCACCCCGATCGCGGGGACGACGCGCGACCTGCTCGAAGCGCGGGTGATCCGCCACGGCCAGCTCTTCACGCTGATCGATACCGCGGGGCTGGCGGTGGAAACCGACGATCCGGTCGAGCGCATCGGGATCGAGCGTGCCCGGCGCGCCGCGGCGACCGCCGATATCGTGCTGTGGCTCGACGATGCCCCCGCCCCCGCCGACTGGCCGGTGACCGCGCTTCACCCGCGCAGCGACCTTCCCGATCGCGCGACGGTCCCCGCAGGCCGCATCGCGGTGTCGCGCGACGACCTCGCGAGCATCGATCGGCTGTGGCAGGTGATCGAGGAGCGCGCCGCCGCGCTGTTCGCGATCGATGGCGCCTTGCTCCGCGACCAGCAACGCGCCGCGGTGGTCGCGGCGCGCGAGTCGATCGAGCGCGACGGCATGGATCGCGATCTATTGGTACGCGCCGAAGGAGTGCGCTATGCGATGCGGCAATTGGCGGGCATCGTCGGCGCCGACGCGACCGAGACGATGCTCGATGCGCTGTTCGCGCGCTTCTGCATCGGGAAATAGTGTTTCACGTGGAACATGCTTTTGACGTTATCGTGGTCGGCGGCGGCCACGCCGGAACCGAGGCCGCCGCGGCCGCCGCGCGGCGCGGCGCACGCACCGCGTTGCTCTCGCAGCGCCGCGACCGGATCGGGGCGATGTCGTGCAACCCGTCGATCGGCGGGCTCGGCAAGGGCCATCTGGTCCGCGAGGTCGACGCGCTCGACGGGCTGATGGGACGCGCCGCCGACGCCGCCGCGATCCACCACCGCATGCTCAACCGCAGCAAGGGGCTCGCGGTGCAGGGACCGCGCGTTCAGGCGGACCGCACGCGCTATATGCGTTCGATCCAGGCGCAACTAGAGCAACAGGACCGGCTGACGGTGATCGAGGGCGAAGCCGCGGCGCTGATCCTGCGCGGCGGCGCGATCGCCGGGGTCACCTTGCTCGACGGCAGCGCGATCACCGCGCGCGCGGTGGTGCTGGCCACCGGCACCTTCCTCGGCGGACGAATCTTCCGCGGCGACGAGCGCGACGACGGCGGCCGCGTCGGCGAAGCGGGCGCGAACGAGCTGGCGCGGCAACTCCGCGCGCTCGATCTGCCGGTGCGCCGCCTCAAGACCGGCACCCCGCCACGGCTCGACGGGCGGACGATCGACTGGGCGATGCTCGCGCCGCAACCGTCCGACAAAGATCATTGGACGATGTCGCCGATGACCCGCGCGCGTGCCCTCCCCCAACTCGCCTGCGCGATCTCGCGCACCACCGATCGGACCCACGCGATCATCCGCGACAATCTGCATCGCTCGCCGCTTCATACCGGCGCGATCGAAGCGGGCGGGCCGCGCTATTGCCCGTCGATCGAGGACAAGATTCGCCGCTTCGGCGACCGCGACGGGCATCAGATCTTCCTCGAACCCGAGGGGCTCGACGACCCTCTGGTCTATCCCAACGGCATCTCGACCTCGCTGCCGAGCAATGTTCAGCGCGCAATGGTGCGCTCGATTCCGGGGCTCGAAGACGTGGAGATCGTCACCCCAGGCTATGCGGTCGAATATGATCATATCGATCCGCGCGCGCTCGATCATCGGCTCGCACTCGGCGCACTCCCCGGCGCCTTCCTCGCCGGGCAGATCAACGGCACGACCGGGTATGAGGAAGCCGCCGCGCAGGGGCTGATCGCCGGCGCCAATGCCGCGGCGCACGCGCTCGATCTTGCGCCGCTCCAGCTCGATCGCGCGACCTCCTATCTCGCGGTGATGATCGACGATCTGGTGCTGCAGGGGGTGACCGAACCCTATCGCATGCTCACCGCGCGCGCCGAATATCGCCTCGCGCTCCGCGCCGACAATGCCGAGACGCGGCTGTCGCCGATCGCCGAAGCACATGGCCTGCTGAGCGATGAACGCCGCGCGCACCTCGCCCGGCGCAACGAGCAGCGCGCGGCAATCGCGCGCGGCGAGCATGACGGCGCCGACCCGGACCTGATCCGCGAGGCCGAGGAGGACGCGCGCTACGCCCCCTATCTCGAACGCCAGGCGGACGAGATCGCGCGGATGCGCCGCGACGCCGCGATCACGATCGCCGCAGGCGACGCGCTCGCCACGGTCAACGGCCTGTCGAATGAAATGCGCGAACGATTGCTCGAAGCCAATCCGCGGACGCTCGACGAAGCCTCGCGGATCCGCGGGGTGACCCCGGCGGCATTGACCGCGCTGTGGCTTCACGCAAAGGCCAATGCATGACCGAGAATGACGCGCGCGGGTGGATCGAACAGCGCTTCGATGCCGAGGCGACCGAACGCGTCGCGCGCTTTGCCGATCGCGTGATCGCCGAAAGCGAGCAGCAGAATCTGATCGCACGCTCGACGCTCGACGCGATCTGGGCACGCCATATTCTCGATTCCGCGCAGCTGATCCCGCTCGCCGGCCCGATCGATGAAACGACGCGCTGGCTCGATATCGGATCGGGCGCAGGCTTTCCCGGCGCAATCGTCGCGCTGCTCCTCCCCGCGCAGGTCACATTGGTCGAGCCACGCCGGCGTCGCGCCGACTTCCTCGCCGACGCCTTGTGCGGCGCACCCAATGCAACCGTGATCACCGCCAAGATCGAGGGCGCACAGCTTCCGTCGCAGCAGATCGTCAGCGCACGCGCAGTCGCACCGGTCGACGAGCTGCTCCGTGCGACCCGCCACGTCACCGACATATCCACACGTTATATCCTTCCCCGTGGACGAACCGCGCACGTCGAGCTTGAAAGCGCGCGCCGGGGCTGGCACGGATTGTTCCACGTGGAACCAAGCATCACCGATGCGGAATCCGGGATCCTGATCGCAGAAAAGGTTCGCATGCGATGATTTGTATCGCGGTCGCCAACCAGAAGGGCGGAGTCGGCAAGACCACCAGCGCGATCAACCTCGCGACCGCGCTGGCTGCGACCGGCAAACGCGTGTTGCTGATCGATCTCGATCCGCAGGGCAATGCCTCGACCGGGCTCGGGATCGGGCAGGCGGCGCGCGGCATTTCGAGCTATCACGTGCTGGTCGACGCGACCCCGATCGAACAGGGCGTCGTCGCCTCCGGCATTCCCCGGCTCGATATCCTCCCCGCGACCGTCGATCTGTCGGGCGCCGAGATCGAGCTGATCGAGCTCGAGGCACGCACCCACCGGCTGCTCCGCGCGATCGAGGAATGCCCGCCGCGCTGGGATATCGTGCTGATCGATTGCCCGCCCTCGCTCGGGCTGCTGACGATCAATGCGATGGTCGCGGCGGATTCGCTGCTCGTCCCGCTGCAATGCGAATTTTTCGCGCTCGAGGGGCTGAGCCAGCTGCTTAGCACGGTCGAGCGGATTCGTGCGCGCTTCAACCCGTCGCTGTCGATCATGGGGGTCGCGCTGACGATGTACGATCGGCGCAACCGGCTGACCGAGCAGGTTGCCAATGATGTGCGCGCGGTGCTCGGCCGGGTGGTGTTCGAAACGGTGATCCCGCGCAACGTCCGTCTTTCCGAAGCGCCGAGCCACGGCCTGCCCGCATTGATCTATGATCATCGCTGCAGCGGGTCCGAGGCGTATATGGCATTGGCCCGTGAATTGATCGCGCGGCTTCCCCGCATGAACGAGGCCGCCGCATGACCGATCGCCGCCCCCGCCCCGGCCTCGGCCGCGGGCTCAACGCCCTGCTCGGCGATTTCGCGCGCGACGAGGCCGAGACCGCCAAGGAAGGCCATAACACCTCGGGCGTGCGGATGATCCCGATCAGCTCGATCGCGCCGCACCCCGGCCAGCCGCGCCGCCATTTCGACGAAGCGGCGCTGACCGAACTCGCCGCCTCGATCGCCGAGCGCGGGCTGATCCAGCCGATCATCGTGCGCCCGCACGGCCACGATTATCAGATCGTCGCCGGCGAGCGCCGCTGGCGCGCCGCGCAGCGCGCGCGGCTCCACGAAATCCCCGTCGTCGTCCGCGATTACAGCGACACCGACACGCTGCAGATCGCGCTGCTCGAGAATATCCAGCGGCAGGATCTCAACGCGATCGAAGAGGCGCAGGCCTATCACCGGCTGGCCGAGGAATTCGGCCACACCCAGGAAGTGCTGGCGAAGATCGTCCACAAATCGCGCAGCCACATCGCTAACCTATTGAGATTGCTTGATCTTCCGTCGGAAGTTCAGGCGCTGGTGATCGACGGCAAGCTTTCGATGGGGCATGCGCGCGCGCTGATCGGCGCGCCCGATCCGATCGCGCTCGCCGAGGAAGTAGTCGAGAAGGGCCTGTCGGTGCGCCAGACCGAGCGCCTCGCCAGCGCCGCCAAGCCGGGCGGCGGGCGTGGCGCGACGGTTGCGCCGATTCGCCACCCGTCCGATTCGGCGGCCGATATCGTCGCGCTCGAACGCCAGCTCTCCGATCTGCTCGGGCTCAACGTGCGGATCAGCTACAGCGATCGCGGCGGATCGATCACGCTCGATTATTCGACGCTCGATCAACTCGATATGGTCTGCCAGCGGTTGAGCGGCGAGCGGATCTGACCACCGTCATCCCAGCGAAAGCTGGAATCTCGTACTGCAGGCGCTTGCTCCGCTGCTTGCTACCCCTGCTTTCGCTGGGGTGACGTGAAGGTCACCCCCGCCCCAATCGCCGCGCGCGTTCGGCCAGCCTGATCATCGCCTGATCCGCCAGCACCGCCCCCGCAGTCCCGCTCGCCACCAGCGCGCGCTCGACGCGGCGCACCTGGCGCTGCGCTTCGGCCAGCGCTTCGGGGGTCCAGCGGCGCAGCGCCGCCGCAGTTGCGGCTTCCTCGCGGAAGAAGACGCGGTGGCGCTTGATCACCGACGCGATATCGCCCCCCGCCGCGACATCGGCGCGCATCTCCGCCAGCGCGCCCAGCCGGCGCGCGAGCGAGCGCAGCCACGGGATCGCCGAGCCCCCCGCCTCGCCCATCCGCCGCAACGCATCGCCGAGGTCGGACGAACGCCCGGCGACCACCGCCTCGACGATCTCCGACATCTCCGCCTCGCCCAGATCGGCGCCGACCGCATCGAGCGCGGCATCGTCGAGCTGCTGCGGGCGATCGGGGCCGGCATCGAGGTAAAGCGCCAATTTCTCCAGCTCGCGCGTCATCACCGCGCGATCGGCGCCCGTTGCCTGCACCAGCCGCCGCGCCGCGCCGCCCGCCATGCGCAGGCCATGCTCGCGCGCAAGCTGCCCGGCGAGCGCCTCGGCCCCCTCGCCCACCGGCACATAGCATGCGGTGGCGAGCGCCGAATCCGCCTCCAGCGCACGCTTGACCAGCCGGCTGGTCGCCTTGGCCGAAGGCGCGATCATCACCACCGGATTGCCCGCGCGCTCCGCCGCGAGAAGCGCCTCGACCGCCGCGGTCGATTCGTCCCCCACGCCCGTGACGCGGATGTAGCGCGCGGTGCCGAACAGCGAGAGCGACGCCGCCTCGTCCGCGAGCCGCGCCGAATCGCCCCGGAGCGCCGCGCCGTCGAGGTCGACCCGCTCCGCCTCCGGCCCCATCGCGCGCCCGAGCCGCTCCGCCAGCGCAAGCGCGGCGGATTCGTCCGGACCATAAAGCAGATAGAGCCGGATATCGGGCGATGGCCGGTCGAGCGCTTGCCGGATCCGCGTCTCGCTCGCCTTCATTTGCGGAGCGACTCGTTCCTCGCATAGAGCGCGACGCGCGCAACGATCTGGTCGGCGACGATATCGCTCAACCGTTCGAGCGCGGTGCTCTCCGCGGCGATCGTGGCATATTCGGAGGTCACGACGTCGATCCCCGCGTCCGACCCGGCGGTGGCGTCGAGCACCACCGTCCCGCTGTCGAGCGCGACGAGCTGGTAGCGCGCGCGCAACGTGCGGCGCTCGCGGGTCACGCTGTTATCGCTACGCACCGCGAGGCCGATGATCCGATCGTCGAGTTTGACGTCGAGCCGATAGCGCGCCTGGCTCGTCCCGCCCGCGCCGAGCCGGTCGCGCAGCGCATTGGAGACGAGCCAGCCCGATTTGCCCTCGATCGGCGCGACATCGACCTGGCCAAGCGCATTCGCCACCGGCCCCGCGCCGCCCGCGGTATAGAGCGGCCTGAGCCCGCACCCGCCGAGCGTCAGCCCGAGCGCAAGGAGGGCGGCAGCGCGCTTCATGCGACGAGATTGACCAATCGATCGGGCACCACGATCACCTTCTTCGGCGTCTTGCCCTCAAGGATACGGATCACCTTGTCGCTGGCAAGCGCCGCGGCTTCGATCGCCTCCTTCGGCTGGCCCTTGGGCAGCACCAAAGTGTCGCGCAGCTTGCCGTTGACCTGGATCGCGATCGTCACCTCGTCCTCGACCAGCAGCGCCGCGTCGACCGCCGGCCAGGCGGCATCGGCGATCAGCCCCGTTCCGCCGGCTGCCGCCCACGCCTCCTCGGCGAGATGCGGCACCATCGGCGCGACGAGCAGCATCAGGTTGCGGATCGCATTGTCGCGCGACGCCGAGGGCGCGGCCTTCTCGATCGCATTGGCGAGTTCGTAGATTTTGGCGACCGCCTTGTTGAACGACAGAGCCTCGATATCCGCCGCGACGCCGGCGATCGTCTGGTGCAATTTGCGGTCGAGCGCGGTATCGGCGCCCTCGCCGGCCCCGGCCCCTTCGAACAGCCGCCACAAGCGCTGGACGAAGCGCCACGCACCCTCGATCCCCGCCTCGCTCCACGGCAGATCGCGCTCGGGGGGCGAATCCGACAGCATGAACCAGCGCACCGCGTCGGCGCCATACTGATCGACGATGCCGGTCGGATCGACGGTATTCTTCTTCGATTTCGACATCTTCTCGACGCGGCCCAGCGTTACGGCCGCGCCGGTGGCGATCTCGATGCCGTCGCGCACGTCGTCCGGCGCCAGCCAGCGGCCGTCGGCGGATTTGTACGTCTCGTGCGTCACCATCCCCTGGGTGAACAGGCCGGTGAACGGCTCGCTGACGTCGATCATCCCGATATGGTTGAGCGCGCGGGTCCAGAAGCGGGCGTAGAGCAGATGGAGGATCGCATGCTCGACCCCGCCGATATATTGCCCGACCGGCAGCCAGCTTTCGGCGACCGCCTTGTCGAACGGCTTGTCCTTGGGTTGGCTGGCGAAGCGGATGAAATACCAGGACGAATCCGCGAAGGTATCGAGCGTGTCGGTCTCGCGCAGCGCCTCCCCGCCGCATGTCGGGCAAGCGACGTGCTTCCATGTCGGATGCTTGTCGAGCGGGTTGCCGGGGGTGGCGAAGCTGACGTCCTCGGGCAGCACGACCGGCAATTGGTCGGCCGGCACCGGCACCACGCCGCACGCGGCGCAATGGATGATCGGGATCGGGGTGCCCCAGTAACGCTGGCGGCTCACGCCCCAGTCGCGCAGGCGATAGACCGTGGCGCCCTCGCCCCAGCCGCCGTCCTCCGCGCGGCGGATCACCTCGCGCTTGGCGTCCTCGATGTCCATCCCGTCGAGGAAGTGCGAATTCACCACGGTCCCCGGCCCGCTATACGCCTCGTCCTCGTGGAATTCGGGGGCATCCTTCGCGCCGTCGGAGACGACGCGGCGGATCGGCAGCCCGTATTTGCGCGCGAATTCGAAATCGCGCTGGTCATGCGCGGGCACGCCGTAAACCGCGCCGACGCCATAATCCATCAGCACGAAATTGGCGATATAGACCGGCAATTGCCACGCCGGATCAAAGGGATGGTTCGCGGTGATGCCGGTATCGAAGCCCAGCTTCTCCTGCGTTTCGAGCTCGGCCGCGGTGGTGCCGCCCTGTTTGCAGCGCTCGATGAACGCCGCCGCCTCGGGGCTGTTCGCGGCGATCGCCTGCGCGATCGGGTGGTCCGCCGCGACCGCGACGAAGCTCGCGCCGAAGATCGTATCGGGCCGGGTGGTGAATACCTCGACCGTGTCCGCGCCGCCGACGCTGGCCGACAAAGCGAAGCGGAAAGTGAGCCCCTGGCTCTTGCCGATCCAATTCTCCTGCATCAGCCGCACCTTGTCCGGCCAATGTTCCAGCGCCTTCACGCCGGACAGCAGATCATCGGCGAAGGCGGTGATCTTGAGGAACCACTGGCTCAGCTTGCGCTTCTCGACCAAGGCGCCGGAACGCCAGCCGCGCCCGTCGATCACCTGTTCGTTGGCGAGCACGGTCATGTCGACCGGGTCCCAATTGACCGCGCTTTCCTTGCGGTAGACGAGCCCGTGTTCGTAGAATTTGAGGAACAGCGCCTGCTCGTGCCCATAATAATCGGGCTCGCAGGTGGCGAGCTCGCGCGTCCAGTCGAGCGCGAAGCCGAGCCGTTTGAGCTGCGCCTTCATCGTCGCGATATTGTCGCGGGTCCAGCCGCCCGGGTGGACGCCCTTCTCCATCGCGGCATTTTCCGCGGGCATGCCGAACGCATCCCACCCCATCGGATGGAGCACTTCCATGCCCTTCATCCGCCGATAGCGCGCGAGCACGTCGCCCATCGTGTAATTGCGGACGTGCCCCATGTGGATGCGCCCCGAGGGATAGGGGAACATCTCCAGCACATAGCTTTTGGGCTTGGGGCTGTCGTCGCGGGCGGCAAAGGTCTTGGCGTCGTCCCACACCTGTTGCCAGTGGGCGTCCGCCTTCAGCGCGTTGAAACGGGTGTTGCTCATTATCTCTTATCGGTGTGGCGGCGCGCGGTGCGGGCTTGTGTAAAGGCCCGCGACCGCATCGCTCAGCCGGTGATCGAGGCGCGGCGCAGGTCGCGCGCGCGGGTGAGGATGATGTCCTCGAGCTTCTGCACGGTGGACGCCGCGACCGGGGCCGAGACCCACTGGCCGTTCTGGTTCACCTCGCGCAGCGCGGCGACGCGCAGCGCATCGGCGCGCAGATCCTGGTCGAGGATCGAAACCGTCACCTTCATCCGCTCGGTCGGCACCTGCGGGTTGACGTACCAGTCGGTCACCACGACGCCACCGTTCGAATCCGTCTGGAGCAGCGGCATGAACGACAGGGTGTCGAGCGTCGCGCGCCACAGATAGCTGTTGACGCCGATCGTGGTGATCTTCGACGCGGCAAGATCCGCCTCGGGCCGCACCTTTTTGTGGCCGCCACATGCCGTAAGAGCAAGGGCGGCACCAATTGCTAGCGCAAAACGCAACGGGCGGAACATCGGCATCGTCCTGAAAGCTGGGTAAAGGCAGCCGCAACCTCTACATAGGCACCCGTCCCCCCGCAAGCGGGGGCGGTGCCGCCCAGAATCACCCGGCGATGTGGGAGTCTTGCAACACTTAGCAATAAAGCGACTCAAAAGATGGTGCGCCGGGATCGAATCATGTTAGGCGAATTTTCAATCCATGGTTGGAGGGACTCGTGGTCGCTGCACGCGCGATTGCTGGCGGTATGATCGTGGCGCTTGTCGCCGCGACCGCCGTGGTTGCGCCTGCGATCGGCGCCACCGAGATCGGGCAGCGCGCGGCCAAGAAGGCCGTCGCCGCCGCAAGTGCAAGCTCCCGTTTTTCCAGCGGATTTACCCCTTCGGCGGCCGATCCGCGGCTTGCGGCGGTGTTCGCGCGCGGCGGGCTCGACAGCGCCGATGTCGGCGAATTCCGCTTCACCCCGGCCGAAACCCGGCAGGGCAATCGCGCGGTGACCGTCGCGGTGCGCGCGCGTTCGACTCGCGCGGGCGAGTCGAACGGCTTCACCGGCACCGCGCCGACCGTCGGAATCGCGCCGATCGCCTATAATCTCGGCGCGGCGATCGGCTGGCAGCGCTTCGCGGTGTCGGGCGATATCTCGCGCATCGACGTCGGGCCGCAGCCCGGCAGCCGCGAATCGACCGATGTCGCGGTCAGCTATTCGCTCAACCGCTTCACCGGCCGCGTGAAGGCGACCGCCGATCGCCCGCTGCCCGGCGCGGCGAAGACGCTCGACAATACGTCGAGCTATGCGATCGACGTCGGCGGTTCCTATTCGCTGACCCGCAACATCGATCTCACCGCGGGGCTGCGCTACAAGAGCGAGCGCGAGCGGCTGACCCAGTCGCAGTTCACCGACGATCGCCGCGACAGCCAGGCGGTCTATGTCGGGACGGCGTTCCGCTTCTGACGCGCGCTGCGCCGATATTCCCCGTTCGCCCTGAGCTTGTCGAAGGGCGGCCCCAACTCAACAACGACAGGACGGCCTTCGACAAGCTCAGGGCGAACGGGTGTGTTGCGCGCCCGACGCTCTATCGCACCAAAGCGTCGATCCCAGCCCAGCCGTTGAATCCCGTGAGTCGCGCGTAACGCCGCGCATCCATTCCGCCGAGCGCGATTCGGCATAGCGGCATTCCCGCCGCAATCGCGCGCGCGCGCCGCGGCCCCAGCGCCGGCGCACCGGGATGCGAGCGGGTGGCGAACAGCGGCGAGACGAACAGCACATCGGCGCCGCGGCGCAGCCCCGCGACCGCTTCGCGCCGATCATGCGCCGGCCAGGTCACCAGCCCCGCGCCGCGCCGGCCATGCACCCCCATTTCGCCCGCCAGCGGCATATCCCCCGCCCGCACCAGTACCAGCCCGCGCACGCGCGCAATCCGCAGCAGCCGCGCGAACAGCCGGCGGCGCTCGGCCGCCGGGGTGGCATAATGGCGGAAGACGATCCCCGCGCCGCGCGGCAGCCGCCGCACCGCCCGCCACAAAGCGTCGCCGCTGCGTTCGTCGGTCATCAGCCACAATGACGGGATCGGTGACGGCACGGGGTGGCGGCGACGCATCGCGCTTCCTATAGCGCGGGGCATGTCCCGTGCCGAGCTTCCTCCCGCCGCCGCGCGCCTTGCCGAGATTCGCGCGCGGATCGCCCGCGCCGCCAAGCCCGCGCAGCGCGATCCCGCCACCGTGACGCTGATCGCGGTCTCGAAAACGCACCCCGCCCCAGCGATCGAGCCGTTGCTCGCCGCCGGGCAGCGCGATTTCGGGGAGAATCGCGTCCAGGAGGCGCAGGCGAAATGGCCGGCGCTGCGCGACCAATGGCCCGATGCGCGGCTCCACCTGATCGGCCAGCTTCAATCGAACAAGGCGGCCGAAGCGGTCGCGCTCGCCGATGCGATCCATTCGATCGATCGCCCGTCGCTGGTCGCCGCGCTCGCCAGGGCGATGGATGCGCAGGACAAGCGCCCGGCGTGCTTCGTCCAGGTCAATATCGGCGACGAGCCGCAAAAGGGCGGCTGCGCGATTCCCGCGCTTCCCGCCTTGCTCGCCGAGGCGCGCGCCGCCGGCCTGCCGCTCGCCGGGCTGATGTGCCTGCCCCCCGCCGGGATCGAGCCGGCACCCTATTTCGCGCTGCTGGCAAAGCTCGCGCGCGATTCGGGGCTGGCGGGGCTCAGCATGGGGATGTCGGACGATTTCGAGACCGCGGTGATGCTCGGCGCGACGCATGTCCGCATCGGCAGCGCATTGTTCGGCGCCCGCGCATGAAGGTCGCCGCGCTGCTGTTCGATTTCGACGGGGTACTGATCGACAGCGAGTCGGTCGGCAACCGCCAGATCGCGACCTATCTCACCGCGATCGGCCATCCGACGACCGCAGAGGAATCGATGGCCAATTTCATGGGGCTATCGGGCGCCGCTTTCCTCGAGCGGATCGAGCAATGGATCGGGCGGCCGCTGCCCGCCGATTTCCACGAGGCGCGCAAGGTGGAGGACGAACGCGTGATGGCGGCGGGGATCGACGCGGTCGCCGGCGCGGTCGCCTTCGTCGAAGCGCTGCCGCGCGATCTGCCGCGCGCGATCGTCTCGTCGAGCTCGACGCGCTGGATTCGCCGCCACCTCGACCATATCGGGCTGAGCGCGGCGTTCGGCGACCATATCTATTCGGGGCGCGAGCATGTCGCCAATGGCAAGCCGGCGCCCGATATCTATCTCTACGGCGCGGCGCAGCTCGGCGTGCCGATCGAGCGCTGCGCGATCATCGAGGATTCGCCGGTCGGCGCAACCGGGGCGGTGGCATCGGGCGGGCACGTCATCGGGCTGTGCGCGGGCAGCCACTGCCCGCCAAACCACGCCGCGCGGCTCCGCGCGCTCGGGGTGCACGATATCGCGCATGATTTCACCGAGGTGGCGCGGCTGCTGGCCTGATTACTCTCCATCACCCCGGCCTTGAGCCGGGCTCCATCGGGAGGCAGGCGTAGGGCAAGAGGCTCTTGCTGCGGCGTTCGCGGCGCCATGGACCCCGGCACAAGGCCGGGTGACGGCTGATTCGGCGCCAGATCTACTCGTCATGCCGGGCTCGACCCGGCATCCAGAGCCACGAACACCGTCGCCTGTGACTCAGGATGCCGGATCAAGTCCGGCATGACGATGAACGGGTCACACACCAATCAGAGCTGGTGCCCGGTGCGATCGCGCTTGGTGGCGAGATATTTCTCGTTGTGCGGATTGGGCGGCAGGAAATGCGGCACGCGTTCCACCACCGCGATCCCCGCTGCTTCGAGCCCGGCGACCTTGGCCGGGTTGTTGGTCAGCAACCGCACCGTGCGCTGGCCGAGCAGTTCGAGCATCCGCGCCGCCACCCCGAAATCGCGCGCATCGATCGCGAAGCCGAGCCGGGTATTGGCGTCGACCGTGTCATAGCCCTGATCCTGCAGCGCATAAGCGCGAAGCTTGTTGACCAGCCCGATCCCGCGCCCTTCCTGCCGCAGATAGAGCAGGATGCCCCAGCCGCTCGCCTCGATCTCGCGGATCGCGGCGTCGAGCTGCGGCCCGCAGTCGCATTTTAGGCTGCCGAGCGCATCGCCCGTCAGGCATTCGCTGTGCAGCCGCACCAGCGGCGCGCGCCCGTCGGGCTCGCCGATCAGCAGCGCGACATGCTCGCCGGGCGATTCGGGGGTACGAAAGGCGACGATCTCGGCATCCTCGGCATGCGCCACCGGCAGCCGCGCGCGCGCCGCGATCGTCAGCCGCGTGGCATCCTCATGCGCGTCGATATCGGCGGGGGTGATCGTCACCTCCGCTTCCCCCGCGGGTTGCGCGAAGAAAGCGGGGAGCAGCCCGGCGATGCGCGCCAGCCGCAAGGCGGCGGCGGCATCCGCCGCGGCGATCAGCGGAAGCGCGCGGAACGGCCCCTTCATCGGGGTGGCGAGATCGAGCTGCGGATCGGCAAGCGCGGTCGCCATCGCGAAATCGAGCCACGGCGCGCGATCGATCAGCACCGGCGCATCGGGCTCGGCCGCTTCGCGCTGGTTGGCGAGCTTGAGCGTCGCCGCGCGGCCCGCGGAGAGCAAAAGCGGCGCGATGCCTTCCGGGTCGAACGCCGCGAGCCGCCCCGCATCCGCCGTCTCGACCGGCAACAGCGCCAGCGCGCCGATACGGATCGGCCAGCCGCGGCGCAGCGCGTCGATCGCGCGGGCGGTGGCGCGCGGGTCGCTCAAAAATCGAACTCGGTCATGATCGGAACATGGTCGGACGGCTTTTCCCACGCGCGGCACGCCTCGAACACATGGTGTGCGCGCGCGGCTTTCGCCACCTCGCCGGTCGCCCACATATGATCGAGCCGGCGGCCGCGATCGTTCTTGGTCCAGTCGGGCGAGCGATAGCTCCACCAGCTGTGGAGCCGCGCCGGGGCAGGATAGAAATGCCGCCCGAGATCAACCCAGTCGTTCGACGCCTTGAGCCGGTCGAGCGCCTCGACCTCGATCGGCGTATGGCTCACCACCTTGAGCAGCGCCTTGTGGCTCCACACGTCGCTCGGCAGCGGCGCGATGTTGAAATCGCCGGTGAGGATCGTCGGGCAATCGAGCTTCGCCGACCAATCGGTCATCCGCTGGACGAAATCGAGCTTCTGGCCGAATTTGGGGTTGAGATCGCGATCCGGGATGTCGCCCCCGGCCGGGACATAGACATTCTCGAGCCGCACCCCGTTGGGCAGCCGGACGCCGATATGCCGCGCTTCCTTATTGGCCTGCCAGTCGAACCGGTCGTCCTCGACGAGCGGCACGCGCGAGACGATCGCGACGCCGTGATGCATCCGCTGGCCGTGGACCAGAATATGATCGTAACCGAGCGCGCGGAACGGCGCCGCGGGAAAATCCCCGTCGATCACCTTGGTTTCCTGAAGACACAGGATATCCGGCGAGGCCTCGCGCAGAAATTGTTCGACGATGCCGATGCGGAACCGCACCGAATTGATATTCCAGCTGACGATCTTCACGGGACAGGGCTTTAGCGGGGGCGATAGCGCTGCGCCAGACGGCACTGGGCCGCTTCCCATATCAAGATAGTTTCGTGGAGTGCGCGGCGTGGCAAAGCCACGCCGTCGGACGGGTTCGCGTGCCGCGACCCGCCGGCCGAGCTTGTGCGAGTCAGCCGGGCGTGGCCGGCTGCCGCACGGCGCTAAAACGCTAAGGCCCCCGCTCCGGGGGCTTGGAGCGAGGGCCAGCCTGACGTTCGTCACGCAGGGGAAGCAAGGGAGATTCGGGCAACAGGGGGAAAATCCCGAAGGCCTCGCTTCCACGAACTGTCTTTTAAGCGGTCAATCCTGTCGCTGAGGTGAACGATTGTAAGGAAACGCCACTAACTGTGAGTGGAATTCCTCCGCGGGTCGTTCCAGCGGAACGTTCCGTCGTCCACCGGCGCGTTGAAGCGCTGATCCGACAGCCGGATCGTCGTGCGGTTGCCCTGGCTGTCGAGCATCACCCAGCCCTGCAGCATCAGCCCGCCGGGGGCGCTCGCCTCGCGCGCGAACACCAAAGTGATCCGGCCATATTCGGGATGCTTGGCGTCATAGCCTTCGACCGACAGCACGCGCGGATCGGCCGAGGGCACCACCTTGGCGAAGCGGCCGATATCCTTGTCGGGGTTGATCAGCACGCTCAGCGGCGTGTTGCCGATCGGCCAGCGCTGCACCTGCTTCACCGAATAATCGATGAAGGTCAGCGCCTTGCCATCGCCGACGATCAGGATCGGCACGCCCTTTTCATATTGGAAGCGGATCTTGCCCGGCTTCTTCAAGGTCAGCGTGCCGGTGAGCACCTTGCCGTTGCGGTCGGTCTGGCTGAACGCGGCGGTCATGCTGCTGACCGCCGACAGATGGCGCTGGACCTGCGCCAGATCGCCGTTCTGCGCCACGGCGGGGGCCGCGATCGCGATCGCGGCGGTAAACGGCAGCAGCATGGATTTCACGCCAAAAACCTCCAAAGTTCGATTCCGCTTGTCGCCTTCGGCCATTGAATGCGCCGTGAACCCGGCGTTCAGAACAACATTATCAATCCCTGCGTGCTGTCGGTGCCGATCCAGCCTTCGTAGATCATCTTGAACGCGACGAACACGATCACCGCCAGCCCGACATAAGCGATCCAGCGATAGCGATCGATGACGCGCGCGATCGCATTGGCCGCGATCCCCATCAGCGCGACCGACAGCAGCAAGCCGACGACGAGGATCCCGGGATGTTCGCGCGCCGCGCCCGCCACCGCGAGCACATTGTCGAGGCTCATCGACACGTCTGCTACTGCCACGGCCCATGCCGCGCCGACGAAGCGCTTGGCGGGGGCAAGCCCCGATTGCTGGCTGTCGTCCGCCTGGTCGGCGGCATGGCCCCCGCTCCTGATCTCGCGCCAGAATTTCCAGCTCACCCAGAGCAGCAGCAGCCCGCCGGCGAAGATCAGCCCGACGATTCCCATCAGCCAGGTGACCATCAGCGCGAAGACGATCCGCAGCACCAGCGCGGCGGCGATGCCGATCAGGATCACCTTGCGGCGCTGATCGGCGGGCAGCCCCGCGGCAAGCGCGCCGACGACGATCGCATTGTCGCCCGCCAGCACCAGATCGATCATCAGCACCTGGCCGAATGCCGCGAGCGCGGCGGGATCGCCGAGGTTCGAGAAATCAGCGATAATATGCTGCCAGATGTCGCCGAGCGAACCCGGCCCCTGAATGGCGGCCGCCGCAGCGAGGAAGGTAAGGATCAACGCGAAAACTCCCGGGTGAAGTCCGCGTGATACTAGGATGGCGGGGCAAGGTCACGTCAACTGTGGTTCGGGTGGCGCTATTCTCCCCTCCCTTCACCAGGGAGCGGAGCAGAGAGGACCACAAACGAAAAACGGCGTGGCAAAGCCACGCCGTCGGACGGGTTCGCTTGCGCGACCGCCGGCTGAACCGGCGTGGCCTGCCGCAGCATGCGGCAGGCC
>JAFIGU010000010.1 GCA_017849555.1 Sphingomonas sp.
CTCATCGCCAACGGAAAACCACCCAAAGTCGCCATCACCGCCGTCATGCGAAAACTCCTCGTCCTCGCTAACTCTCTCGTCGCTCAAAACCGGCCATGGATACCTCGACCCGCTTGATCAACATCACAGATGCTCCCTTCCATGTAGGGGAGTGCGAAAGCGCGGGCCACGACGCGGGCGTGAATCCCGCGTCGTCGGACGGGCTCGCTGGCGCGATCCGCCGGCCGTGCCGGGTGCTGCCGCGTCGCGGCACCGGCGCGCGGTGCGCGCCTGCACCCGTCAGTACATATGCTGCCCGCCGTTGATGCTCAGCGTCGATCCGGTGACGAACCCCGCCTCCTCCGAGCACAGGAAGGCGACGCCGCGCGCGATTTCCTCGGCCTGGCCCAAGCGGCCGACCGGGATCTTGGCGACGATCTTCTCGAGCACGTCGGCCGGCACCGCCGCGACCATATCGGTGTCGATATAGCCCGGCGCGATCGCATTGACCGTGACCCCGGCGCGCGCGCCTTCCTGCGCCAGCGCCTTGGTGAAGCCGTGGATGCCCGATTTCGCCGCAGCATAATTGACCTGGCCATATTGCCCGGCCTGCCCGTTGATCGACCCGATGTTGACGATCCGCCCCCATTTGCGGTCGCGCATCCCCGGGAACACCGCCTTGGCCATGTTGAAGCAACCGCCAAGGTTGGTGTCCATCACGTCCTTCCACATCTGGTAGGTCATCTTGAGGATCGTGCCGTCGCGCGTGATGCCGGCATTGTTGACCACGATGTCGATCGGGCCGAGTTCCGCCGCGACGCGCGCGCAGCCCTCCTGGCACGCATCGTAATCGGCGACGTCCCATTTATAGGCGGGGATGCCGGTCCGCTCGGTAAACTCCTTCGCACGGCTGTCGTTGCCGGCGTAATTCGCCGCCACCGTGACTCCCTTGTCGCGTAACGCGACGCTGATCGCTTCGCCGATCCCTCGCGTCCCACCGGTCACCACCGCAACACGTGCCATCGGATTCTCCCTCGTCACAGCCGAGCCCAAGGCTACGGGCGGGGAACCCAACCTTCAAGCTCCCGCGCGAGGATTGCCTGTAACATTTCCACACCGGGCGCGGACGCGTTGAGGCACGGCAGATAAGCGAACGACCGCCCGCCGGCGCCGAGGAAGGTCTCGCGCCCGCGGATCGCCAGTTCCTCCAGCGTCTCGAGGCAATCGGCGGAGAAGCCCGGCGCGACCACCGCGACCCGCGTCACCCCCTGCTCCGGCAGCGCGGCGAGCGTCGCATCGGTCGCCGGTTCGAGCCAGCGCGCGCGGCCGAAGCGCGACTGGAAGGTCACCGTCACTTGCCGCCCCAATGCCTCGCCGAGCAGCCGCGCGGTCTTGAGGCATTGGCAATGATAGGGATCGCCGAGCGCGAGCGTCCGCGCGGGCATGCCGTGGAAGCTGACGACCAAGGCCTCGGGCGCGAAATCGAGCCGCGCCAGCTCGGCCTCCACCGATTGCTTCAATGCCGCGATATAGGCCGGATCGTCGTGATAGGGCGGCAAGGTGCGGATCGCCGGTTGCCAGCGCATCGCGGCGAGCGCGGCGAAGGCGCGGTCGTTGGCGGTAGCGGTCGTCGCGGCGCAATATTGCGGGTAGAGCGGCGCGATCAGGATGCGCTCGCACCCCGCCGCCTTGAGCGCGGCGAGCCGATCGCCGATCGCGGGATTGCCGTAGCGCATCGCCCAATCGACCATCACCGCCGGGTCGAAGGCGTCGCGCAGCGCGGTCGCCTGCGCACGGGTGATCGCGGCGAGCGGCGAGCCTTGCGCGCTCCACACCTGCTGATAGGCATGCGCCGATTTGCGCGGCCGCGTCGTCAGCACCGCGCCGCGCAGGATCGGCTGCCACAGCCATTGCGGCAGCTCGACGACGCGCGGATCGGAGAGGAATTCGGCGAGATAGCGCCGCACCGCCTTGGGGTCGGGCGCATCGGGGGTGCCGAGGTTGATCAGCAGCACGCCGACGCGCGGCGGCGCGACCGGGGGATGATCGGCCGGGATCATGCGATCGCTCCGAACGGCAGGGTGCGCAGCCGCTTGCCCGCCACGGTGGCGAGCGCGTTGACCACCGCCGGGGCGACCGCGACCATCCCGAGGTCGCTGACCCCGCCGGGATCGGCATTGCTCGGAAGCAGCTCGACGGTGATGTCGGGCATGTCGGCGAGCCGCGGCAGCCCGAGGTCGCCCAGCCGGCGCGCGGTGACAAGGTTGCGATCGATCTCCACCGCGCTGGCGGTGGCCGCGGCGAGCCCGAAGATCAACCCACCCTCGATCTGCTGGCGGATCAGATCGGGGTTGACCTGCCGCCCGCAATCGACCGCCGCGACCAGCCGCTCGACCCGCGGGCTGCCCGAGGCGTCGATCGACGCCTCCGCCATCACCGCGATATAGCTTCCCGCCATCGCGTGGCACGCGATCCCCTGCCCGCTGCCGTCACCGCCGCCGTCCCACCCGCCGAGCGAGGCCGCGGTCGACAGGCAGCGCGCGAGCCGCGCGTCGCGCAGCATCCCGATCCGCCACGACATCGGCTCCGCCCCGGCGCGATGCGCCAGCTCGTCGATGAAACATTCGGTGAAGAAACAGGTATAGCCGTGCGCGCCGCCGCGCAGATGCCCGCTGGGCAGCCCGATCTCCGCCGGATGATGTTCGACGAGGCATCCGCCGGTGCGGTACGACGGCACCGCCCCCGCGACCGCATAGCCGTCGGCGGCCTCGGGCAAGGCGCGTGCGGCCGCGACCACGGCGTCGCCCGGCATCAGCCGCGTCGCGAGTTCGCGTCCGGTGGCGGGGGCGGCGATCTGCGCGCGCCAGCCGAGGATCGCGCCGTTGCCGCCGAGCCGCGCGGTCATCCGCGCGCGTGCCGGGGCGCGGACGCAATCGCGCGCCAGCGCCTCGCGCCGCGACCAGACGAGCTGCACCGGGCGCTTGGTCTTCGCCGCGACGATCGCCGCCTGCGCCGCGACATCGCATTCGAGCGCCGCGCCGAACGATCCGCCGATCAACGTCGGGTGGAGCACCACCGCCCCCGGCGCGATGCCGATCGCGCGCGCCGCCGCCTCGCGCGCCAGCCCGGGCGCCTGCGTCCCCAGCCACAATTCCAGCCGGTCGCCGTGATACCAGGCGGTCGCGCACGGCGGCTCGATCGCGGCGTGGAAAACGGGGGCGACATGATAGTCCGCGGTGACCCGGCCGGGGCCGTCCATCACCGCGGCGATGTCCCCCGTTTTGGCGAAGCGTTGCCCCGGCCGCGCCAGCGCCGCATCGAGCGCCGCCGCGATATGGCGATCGTCGACCGGGGCGCCGCGGGTCGCGAACCGCGGCGCGAGCGCGGTCAGCGCGCGGTTCGCCGCCCACCAATTGCTCGCCAGCGTCGCGACCCAGCGCTCGTTCTCGATTACCGCGATCGTCCCTGGCACCCGCTGGGCGGCCGCCTTGTCGATCCGCACCAGTCGGGAATCGCCGACCGGTCCCTGCATGATGCTGGCGAACACCATATCGGGCAATCGCACGTCGGCGGCGAAGGTCGCCGAGCCGTCGACCTTGGCCGGCACGTCGAGCCGCGGCACCGCCCGACCGGTCAGCCGCCCTTCGTCGCCGATCCGCATCGGCAGCTCGGCGGGCAGATCGAACGCTACCGCCTCCGCCGCCAGATCGGCGAAGCGCAACTTGTTTTTCCCCGCGGTGACGAAGCCGGCGTTCGTCTCGCACGTCTCCCAATCCGCGCTCCAGCGCTTCGCCGCGGCCTTGCACAGCAGCACCCGCGCTGCCGCTCCCGCCGCGCGCAGCGCGGGCTCGAACTGGCGGATCGAGGTCGACCCGCCGGTCAGCATCAGCGCGCCGCGCACGGCATGTTCGCGGCGCAACGCTTCGGGAATGCGATCATAGCTGCCGGCGAACAGGATGTCGGCGGCGAGCGGGTTGGCGTAGAGCGGGTTGAGCGGCGCGGGCTCGACCCCGATCGTGCGCCAGTCGGCGCCGAGCTCGTCGGCGAGGATCTGCGGCAGCGCGGTCCACACCCCCTGCCCGTGCTCGGCCTGCGGCACCGCGACGGTGACCTGCCCGTCGGTCGCGATCTTGAGCCACGCATTGTAGATCGTCTCGCCCGGCGCTGCGACGAGATTGGGCGCGAAGCTGCGCGGCCACACCGCCCAGGCGACCAGCAGCCCCAGCCCGGCCCCGCCGGTAACGAGCAGATTGCGTCGCGTGACCATCGCGTTAGCCACTAGGCGGGTGGCTCGACATCCGCCAGTCTTCTCGCGTCACCCCTTTGTGCGCCCGCCTTCGCGGGGACAAAAGGGGCCAGAGCATCCGCCCCTGCCTACCACCCCGGCGAAGGCCGGGGTCCAGCATCGGGCCGGTCGTAACTGGACCCCGGCCTTCGCCGGGGTGGTAAGCGCACGTGAACGGATCAGGCCGCCACCAGGGCACGATATTTCGCGCGCAGCGATACCTTGTCGATCTTCTCGGTCCCCAGCCGCGGCAGCGGATCGGCGACGATCCAGATCCTCGCCGGCACCTTGAACGCCGCGATATGCTTGAGGAGAAAGTCGGTCAGCTCTTCGGGCGACAATGAAGCACCCTCGGCCGGATGGACCACCGCGCCGGGCACCTCGCCGAACTTCTCGTCGGCCAGCCCGAACACCGCCGCCTCGGCCACCGCAGGATGCTCGTAGAGCGCCGCCTCGACCTCCTGGCAGCTGATATTCTCGCCGCCGCGAATGATGATGTCCTTCTTGCGGTCGACGATGAACAGATAGCCGTCCTCGTCGAGATAGCCGATGTCGCCGGTGCGGAAATAGCCGTCGGCGGTGAAGGCCTCGGCGGTCGCGTCGGGGCGGCCCCAGTAGAGTTCGAAATTGGCCACCGAGCGGATACACACCTCGCCGCGCTGCCCCGTCGCGAGCGGCCGCCCGGCATCGTCGAGGATCGCGAGATCGACCAACGGCAGGGTCGGCCGCCCCGCCGAATTGGGCTTGGCGAGATAATTGTCGCGCAGATTGCCCGTTCCCACCCCGTTGGTTTCGGTGAGCCCGTAACCGATCAGCGGCGCGCCCTGCATCTCCTCGTGGATGCGGCGGACATGCTCCACCGGGCGCGGCGCGCCGCCGGCGGCGATGTCGGTCATCGTCGACAGATCATATTTGTGCCGGTTGGGGTGGGTGAGCATCTCGAAGCTCATCAGCGGCACCCCGACGAAATAGGTGATCTTCTCCTTCTCGATCAGCCGCATCGCCTCTTCGGCATCCCATTTCGGCATCAGCACCAACTTGCGCCCGATCGCGAGCGACATCAGCATCACCGGCACCTCGGCGGTGACGTGGAACAAGGGCACGTTGAGCAGGGTGGAGGGCTGGAGCGTGCTCACCTCGCCGTCCTGCGTCGCGATCGCCAGCATCATCATCGCCGAGGAGAGATAGTTGAACACCCCCTGCACCACCTGACGATGCGTCGAGAGCGCGCCCTTCGACCGCCCGGTCGAGCCCGAGGTGAACAGGATCGTCGCATGATCGTCCGGGCCGATCGCGGGGAGCGCGCCGACATCGCGGGTGGTGACCCCGGCCAGCGCCCCGGCCAGCGGCAAAGTATCGTCGAAGGTGACGACCTGCGCGCGGAGCCCCGCGATCGTCGCCAGCCGCGCGGCGCGCGGGCCGTCGGCGAAGACCAGCGAGCAATCGACATCCTCGATCGCCTCGCGGAACTCGTCGGCCTGCCACCAGCCGTTGAGCAAAGTGGCGACCCCGCCGGCCAGCAGGATGCCGAAATAGAGCGTGATCCACGCCGGCGAGTTGCGCGCCGCGATCCCGACGCGATCGCCCTTCTTCACCCCGAACCCGCCGACCAGCGCCGCGGCCACCTGGGTCGCGGCGGCATATACCGCGCCGAAGGTCAGCCGCTCGTCCCCCGCGACGAGGAATTCGGTCGCCTGATGCTCGTTGCAGAAATGCGCGACATAGGCCCCCAGCGTCGGCGGCGCGGCGGCGATCACCGGCAGCTTGCGGCCGAATCGCTCGATCTCCGTCAGCGCAAGCGGACCTCCCTCGGCGGTCATCGCAGCCATCACCGCGTCCATCTTGAGGTCCAGCTCGGTTTTCATGCGCCTCTCCGCTTGGTCTTGTCTCGTCGGGCCACTATGCAGGCTCCAAGCACGAGGGAAAAGCCTTGATCCTGTCTTTGTCAGCCGCCGCCGCCAGCCATATCCAGTTCACCGATCTGGGGCTCCACCCGGAGATTTTCTCGATCGGCTTCTTCACGCTGCGCTGGTACAGCCTCGCCTATATCGCCGGGATCGTCGTCGGCTGGTGGTATCTCTTGAAGCTGCTCGCCCAGCCGGGCGCGCCGATGGCGCGGCGCCATGCCGACGATCTGGTGTTCTACGCGACGCTCGGCATCATCCTCGGCGGGCGGATCGGCTATGTATTGTTCTACGCCCCCGATATGCTGCTCCACCCGATCCGCATCCTCCGATTGTGGGACGGCGGCATGTCGTTCCACGGCGGGGTGATCGGCACGACGATCGGGATCATCGTCTTCGCGCGGAAGAACGGGCTCAACTGGCTGCGCATCCACGATTATGTCGCGTGCGTCGCGCCGTTCGGGCTATTCTTCGGCCGGCTCGCCAATTTCGTGAACGGCGAATTGTGGGGCAAGCCCAGCGACGTCCCCTGGGCGATCGTCTTTCCGCATACCGTCCCCGCCGGGATGATCGAGCCCGCGCGTCACCCGAGCCAGCTCTACGAGGCGGGGCTCGAGGGCGTCGTGCTGTTCCTCGTCCTGTGGTTCTTCTTCTGGCGCACCAAGGCGCGCTACGAGCCGGGCAAGCTCGTCGGCATCTTCGTGCTCGGCTATGGCCTCGCGCGCTTCTTCGTCGAGTTCTTCCGCGAGCCCGATGCGCAATTCGCCGGCACCTTCTTCGCCACCACGATCCATATGGGGCAGATCCTCTGCCTGCCGATGATCGCGGGCGGGCTGTATCTGATCGCCACCGCCCCGGCGCGCCGCCGCCGCGTCGAGCCGATCGCGGGGAGCGACAGCGTCGCGTGACCCGGCCCACCGACGAAGCCCCGCTTCCCGAGCGGCTGGCGCGCGCGATCACGCTCGGCGGGCCGATCCCGGTCAGCCAGTTCATGGCCGCCGCCAATGCGCATTATTATGCGACGCGCGATCCGCTGGGCGCGGCGGGCGATTTCACCACCGCGCCCGAGATCAGCCAGATGTTCGGCGAGCTGATCGGGCTATGGGCGGCCGATCTGTGGGACCGCGCCGGGCGCCCGGCGGACGCGCTCTGGGTCGAGCTCGGCCCGGGACGCGGTACGCTGACCGCCGACGCGCTGCGCGCGATGCGCGCGGCTGGTTTCCTCCCCCCGGTCCATTTCGTCGAAACCAGCCCGGTGCTGCGCGCCGAACAGGCGAAGCGCGTCGCCGATGCCGTGTGGCACGATGACGTCGAGGACCTTCCCAGCGATCGCCCGCTGATCATCATCGCCAACGAATTCTTCGATGCGCTGCCGATCCGCCAGCTCGTCCGCGCCGCGAACGGGTGGCACGAGCGGCTGGTGGCGTGTCAGGACGTGCTGTTCCTGCCGATCGCGGGCAAGCAGGTGCCGGATAGCGTGATCCCCGAGGGGCTGCGCGATGCCGCCCCCGGCGCGATCATCGAAACCTCGCCCGCGTCGGTCGGCATCATGCGCGTGCTCGCCGCGCGGATCGTCGCGCAGGGCGGCGCCTTGCTCGCGATCGATTATGGCTATCAGGGCCCGGCGATCGGCGACACGCTCCAGGCGGTGCGCGGCCATGCCTTCGCCAATCCGTTCGACGAGCCCGGCGAGCGCGATCTCACCGCGCATGTCGATTTCGCGACGCTCGGGCTGGTCGGCCACGCCAGCGGGGCGATCGCCAGCGGGCCGATCGATCAGGGAGACCTGCTCCGCGCGCTCGGCATCGACGCACGCGCCGCGGCGCTGGCGCAGAAGGACCCGCGCGTCCTCGCCGACCGCGACCGGCTGGTCGAGGATATGGGGACATTGTTCAAGGCGCTCGCCATCCGCCACCCCGATTGGCCGCAACCGGCAGGATTCGCATGATCGACTATCGCACCCCGACCTCCGCCGACGGCCCCGCGCTCGATGCGATGGCGCAGAAGATCTGGCACGACACCTTCGCGCCCTTCACCGCGCCGCAGAATATCGCCGCCTATCTGTCCGAGGCTTACGGCCCGAACGGCAAGTTGATCCGCGATCTCACCAACCCGGCGGTCAGCTGGCGCATCGCCTGCGACGGCGCGGCGATCGTCGGCTATGCCAAGCTCGTCCCGCCATTCCTCCCCGATCCGGCGATGACCGCGGGGGCGGTCCAGCTCAGCCAGCTTTATGTCGCCGGCACCCACCACGGCGCGGGAATCGCGCAGGCACTGATGAACTGGTCGATCGAGACCGCGCGGGCGCGCGGCGCGACGGCGCTGCTGCTCACTGTCTATGAGGCCAATCCGCGCGCGATCCGCTTCTACGAGAAGCACGGCTTCGTCCATATCGGCGATTATGCCTTCCCGGTCGGCGATCAGGTCGATCGCGATCTGATCATGCGGCTGGCGCTGTGAGCGCGATGGCAAACAGCGTCGAGGTCAACCGCGCCGCCGCGCTCGCCGGGGTGGCGCACGGCTTTCTCGGGCGGCGCGGCGGCGTGTCGACCGGCGTCCACGGCGGGCTCAACGTCGGCACCGGTTCGACCGACACCCCCGCGGCGCTCGCCGAGAACCGCCGCCGCGCGACCGAGGCGGTGTTGCGCGGCGCAACTTTGGTGACGCTCTATCAGGTCCATTCCGCCGATTGCGTGACGGTGCGCGCACCGATCGACCACACGTTGCGCCCGCATGCCGATGCCTTGGTGACCGACCGCCCGGGGCTCGCGATCGGAGTGCTCACCGCGGATTGCGCGCCGGTGCTGCTCGCCGATGCCGAGGCCGGGGTGGTCGGCGCAGCGCACGCCGGGTGGAAGGGCGCGCTGGCGGGGGTGACCGATACGACGATCGTCGCGATGGAAGCGCTCGGCGCGCAGCGCGATCGGATCGCCGCGGCAGTCGGCCCGTGCATCGCGCGCGCCAGCTATGAGGTCGATCGCGCGTTCCAGCAGCGCTTCGAACAGGCCGACCCTGCCAACGAACGCTTCTTCGTCGACGGCCGCGAAGACCATGCGCAATTCGATCTCGAAGCCTATGTCGCGCACCGCCTCGCCGCCGCCGGGCTGACGCGGATCGAAACGCTCGGGCTCGATACCTATGCCGACCCCGATCGCTTCTTCAGCTACCGCCGCGCGACACATCGCGGCGAACCCGATTACGGCCGGCAGATCTCGATCATCGGGCTCGACTAAAGCCCGACCGAATGCCGTCACCCCAGCGCAAGCTGGGGTCTCATGCCGCAAGCGCA
Source organism: Sphingomonas sp. (assembly GCA_017849555.1). Classification (GTDB taxonomy): domain Bacteria; phylum Pseudomonadota; class Alphaproteobacteria; order Sphingomonadales; family Sphingomonadaceae; genus Sphingomonas; species Sphingomonas lycopersici. Next base: position 9,458 of record JAFIGU010000010.1, read on the forward strand.
CGTCCGCGGCCCGAGATCCCAGCTTGCGCTGGGATGACGATTACATCGTCACAGCACGAACCGGCTCAGATCGGTATTCCGCGCGACGCTGGCGAGCTGCTTGTCGACATAGGCGGCATCGATCGTCAGCGATCCGCCCGCGCGGTCCTCGGCGTCGAAGCTCACCTCCTCGAGCAGCTTTTCCATCACCGTCTGGAGCCGCCGCGCGCCGATATTCTCGATCTCGCCATTCACCTCGGCGGCGATCCGCGCCACCGCGCGAATGCCGTCGTCGGTGAAGTCGATCGTCACCCCCTCGGTGCCGAGCAGCGCGCGATATTGCGCGGGCAAGGACGCCTTGGTGTCGGAGAGGATCGCGACGAAATCCTCCTCGGTCAGCGCCTTCAATTCGACGCGGATGGGCAGCCGCCCCTGCAATTCGGGGAGCAGGTCGCTCGGCTTGGCGACGTGGAACGCGCCCGAGGCAATGAACAGGATATGGTCGGTCTTCATCGGCCCATATTTGGTCGAGACGGTGGTGCCCTCGATCAGCGGCAACAGATCGCGTTGCACGCCCTCGCGGCTCACCGATCCGCCGCGCACGTCGCTCACCGCGATCTTGTCGATCTCGTCGAGGAAGACGATGCCATTGGCCTCCGCGTCCGCCAGAGCGACGCGGCTCACCTCATCCTGATCGAGCCGCTTGTCGGCTTCCTCCTCGACCAGTTTCTCCCATGCCGCGGGGACGGTCAGCTTGCGGCGCTTGGTCTGCCCGCCGCCGAACGCCTTGCCCATCATCTCGGACAGGTTGATCATCCCGACCGACCCGCCGCCCGGCAGGTCGAACGGCATCTGCGGCGCCTGCTGCAGCTCGAGCTCGATCTCGGTCTGCTGGAGATGCCCGTCGCGGAAGCGCTGGCGGAAGCTTTCGCGCGTCGCCTGGCTGGCATCCTTGCCGACCAAGGCATCGAGCAGCCGCGCCAGCGCGGCCTCCTCGGCCTTGTCCTTTACTGCGTTGCGGCGGCGTTCCTTTTCCAGCCGCACCGCTTCCTCGACCAGGTCGCGCGCGATCTGCTCGACGTCGCGGCCGACATAGCCGACCTCGGTGAATTTGGTCGCCTCGACCTTGACGAACGGCGCGTCGGCCAATTTGGCGAGGCGGCGGCTGATCTCGGTCTTGCCGCACCCGGTCGGCCCGATCATGAGGATGTTCTTCGGCGTCACCTCGTCGCGCAATTCCGCGCCGAGCTGCTGGCGGCGCCAGCGGTTGCGCAATGCGACGGCGACCGCGCGCTTGGCGTCCTTCTGCCCGATGATATGCGCGTCGAGCGCGGCGACGATCGCCTTGGGGGTAAGATTGTCGTTCATGTCGTCCTTCAGGAAATAGTTCAGGCGGCGCTGTCGAGCGTTTCGACGACCAGCCGGTCGTTGGTGAAGACGCACAGCTCGGCCGCGATCTTCATCGATTTGCGCGCGATCGTTTCGGCGTCCTGCTCGTAATCGGCGAGCGCGCGCGCGGCGGAGAGCGCGTAATTGCCCCCCGAACCGATCGCCGCGATCCCCGCCTCGGGCTCCAGCACGTCGCCATTGCCGGTCAGGATCAAGGTCACGTCCTTGTCGGCGACGATCATCATCGCCTCCAGATTGCGGAGATATTTGTCGGTCCGCCAATCCTTCGCCAGCTCGACCGCGGCGCGCATCAAATGCCCCTGATGCCGTTCGAGCTTGGCCTCGAGCCGCTCGAACAAGGTGAAGGCATCGGCGGTCGCGCCGGCGAAGCCGCCGATCACCTTGCCCTCGGCGCCCAAGGTGCGGACCTTGCGCGCATTGGGCTTCATCACTGTATTTCCCATGGAAACCTGGCCGTCACCGGCCACCACCACCTTGCCCCCGCGTCGAACCGATAATATCGTCGTGCCGTGCCAGACGGGCGTACTGCTTTCGTTGCTCATGGCGCGGCATATGGGGCGGCTTGAAGGGCGCCGCAATCACCCCTGCCGCCGTCGTATCGATCCTATCCTTGACGCTCCGAACGGCGCAGGAATTGCCCAAAGCAAAAAGAGGGGAATATCGATGGCAAGCCAGTTCCCGGAAGGCCGCACCACCTCGCTGGTCGAGCGCGCCAAGAACCTGATCCTGCAACCCAAGGACGAATGGCCGCGGATCGATGCCGAGCCGATGACGGTGAAGGGAATCTTCACCGGCTGGGTCGTCCCGCTCGCCGCAATCGGCCCGGTCGCCGGGCTGATCGGCAGCCTCGCCTTCGGCTATCGCCTTCCGCTTGGCATCGTCGTACGCCCGTCGATCGGCGCGGCGGTGACCACCGCGGTGGTCGGCTATGCGCTGGCGCTGGCTGCCGTGTGGCTGCTCGCACAGATCATCAATGCGCTCGCCCCGACCTTCGGCGGCACCAAGAACAATATCGCCGCGACCAAGGTGGCGGCCTTTTCCGCGACCGCCGGCTGGCTCGTGGGGATATTCCAGATCATCCCCATGCTCGGCTTCCTCGGGCTGCTCGGGCTCTACAGCCTCTATCTGCTCTATGTCGGGCTGCCGCGGCTGATGAAGGCGCCGGACGAAAAGGCGATGGGCTATACGATCACCACGATCGTCGCGGCGATCGTCGTGATGCTGGTGGTCGGCGGGCTGACCTCGGCGATAACCTCGCCGATGATGCGTCCCGCGCTCACGCTCGGTTCGGCGAGCGATACGGTCTCGGTCCCCGGGGTCGGGTCGGTCGATCTCGGCAAGCTCGATGCGGCGAGCAAGCAGATGCAGGCCTCCGCCGAGAAGATGCAGGCCGGCGCGCCCGTCGCGCTTACCCCGACCGCGACCTTGCAGGGCTTCCTCCCCGATACGATCGGTGGATGGAAGCGCGGCGATATCGAGACCGCGAGCGGCGGCGCCGGCGGGGTCGGCGGGTCGAAGGCCGAGGCGCGCTATACCCAGGGCAATGATTCGATCACGTTGGCGGTGGCCGATGTCGGCGCGATGGGCGCGCTGGCCGGGCTGGGTCAGGCGCTCAACGTCCAGTCCAACCGCGAGACCAAGGACGGTTACGAGCGCACCTCGACCGTCGACGGCCGCATGACCAGCGAAAAGTGGAATTCGACCTCGCGCAACGGCAGCTACAATGTGATCGTCGGCAATCGCTTCGCGGTCTCCGCCGACGGCACCGCGCCCGATGCCGCCGCGTTCAAGTCGCTGGTCGGCGCGATCGATATCGGCAAGCTCGAATCGCTCGCCAAGAGCTGACGAAACAGCCCGTCCACCTTCTTCTCCCCTCCCTGGTGAAGGGAGGGGCTGGGGGTGGGTGGATATGGGGGATACCGGTCCGCTTCCTCGCAGGCCAACCCACCCCCGATCCCTCCAAGGGAGGGGAGAAGAGGGGGGCGATATCGCTCACCGCCCCTTCGCCTTGCCCCATTCGCGCGCCACGGTGTACCCAAGGTAACCGGTGCCGAACAACGCGTAGAGCGGCTCGGGAATCCCGTTGAGATAGGCGTTCATCCCCTGCCCGATCGCGCTCGCCCAGGCCGGGCGGATCGCCGCGATCAGCCCCATCGGGATCGACCACAAGAGCAGCACATACATCACATAGAGGAAGCTCGGCCGCGCGCGGCTGGTCCAGGGATCGGTCGAACCGGCCTCGGCCAGCACCGCGGCCATCTGGGTCTTGATCCGTTCGAGCTCCTGCGTCCCGTCGAGCCGCAGCAATTCGAGCTTGGCCGCCTCGCGCGCCTTGGGATCGGGGATCAGCCGATCGATCAGCCCCGCGACCGGGGCGATGATGCTATCGAGCAACGCCATATCGTCTCTCCGCAAGTATCTCAGCCGAGCCGGTTGGCAAGCCAGCCGTAGAGAAAGGCCTCATTGGCCGGGCGACGCTCCGCCAATGTCATGTATCGCGCGCCCTGCAGCGCCTCGAGCGCCTTGAGCAGCACGCGCTCGCCCGCCGCGCCGCGCCGCGCGCGAAACCCGTCGAGCGCCGCGAGGGTATGCGGGCCGATGAGCCCGTCGACCGCGACATCGGCATAATCCGCCCCGCCGCGATTGAGCGCGTTGAGCGCGCGCTGGAGGAAGCCAGTCGCCACCTTCGGCCCCATATTGATCCCGGTGTCGAACAGTTCGGCCGCGATCAGCGGCATCGCCGCCGCGACGCGGTCATAGCCCGGGCGCTGCCAATAGAGCCGGCGATAGATCGCCGCCGCGGTCTCGCGCGGCAGCGCGCGCATGTCGCCGGCATAGCCATTGGCACGCGCCACCCGCTCGGTGATGCCCCAGCGTGTCGCGCCGCCGCGATCGGCAGGGTTGTCGCTGAAACCACCTTCGCGCCCGATCGCCGCATCGATCAGATCGTCAATATCCATTGCTGCCCGTCCTCGATGGGGAACGGCAGTCCATTTAACCCAATTGGTTCGCGTAGGAAAGAGGGCCTTACCCGAAATCGACCGATTCGAACCGTACCGGCTCGCCCGCCGGCGCGTCGCCGAGGCTGTCCTCCCACATCGCCACCCCGCCGCGGATGATCGTGCCGATCGGCTTGCCGGTCAGCGTCATCCCGGTGAACGGCGACCAGCCGCAGCGCGAGGCGAGCCATTGCGCGTCGATCGTCCAGCGCTTCTTGAGATCGACGACGGTGAAATCGGCGTCATAGCCCGCGGCGATCCGCCCCTTGCCCGCGATCCCGAAGATGCGCTGCGCGCCCGCGCTGGTCAGGTCGATCACCCGCTGGAGCGTCAGCCGCCCCGCGGCGGCATGATCGAGCAGCAGCGGGAGCAAGGTCTGCACCCCCGGCATCCCGCTCGGCGAGGCGGGATAGGGCTTGGCCTTTTCCTCGAGCGTATGCGGCGCGTGATCCGATCCGATCACATCGGGCACACCCTGGTTGAGCCAATGCCACAGCCCGTCGCGATGCGCGCCCGAGCGGATCGGCGGGTTCATCTGCGCCAGCGTGCCGAGCCGCGGATAGGCCTCCTCCCCCACGAGCGTCAGATGCTGCGGGGTCACCTCGCACGAGGCAATGTCCTTGTGCTGCGCGAGCAGTTCGAGCTCGGCCGGGGTGGTGACATGAAGCACATGCACCCGCCGCCGCGCCGCCCGCGCCAGCGCGAGGATCCGCCGCGTCGCGAGCATCGCGCTCTCGTCGTCGCGCCACACCGGGTGGCTCGCGGGATCGCCCTCGACGCGCTCGCCGGCGCGCGCGTTCATCCGTTCCTCGTCCTCGGCGTGGATCGCGACGCGGCGACGCCCCGAAGCGAGCACCTCGGCGAGCCGCGCATCTTCGCTGACCAGGAGGTCGCCGGTCGAGGCGCCCATGAAGATCTTGACCCCCGCGGTCCCCGGCAGCCGTTCGAGCTCGGCAAGGTCGCGCGCATTGTGGTTGGTCGCGCCGACGTAGAAAGCGTGGTCGCACCACATCCGCCCCTTGGCGCGGGCGAGCTTGTCCGCGATCGCCGCGGCGCTATCGGTATTGGGCTTGGTGTTGGGCATTTCGAACACCGCGGTCACCCCGCCCATCACCGCCGCGACGCTGCCGGTGGCGAGGTCTTCCTTATGTTCGAGCCCCGGCTCGCGGAAATGGACCTGGGTGTCGATCACCCCCGGCAGGATATCGAGCCCGGTACAGTCGATCGTCCGCCCGGCATCGCCGCTCGCGCCGATCGCGACGATCTTGCCGCCGCGCACCGCGACATCGGCGCGCACCGGGCCGCCCGGCGTGTGAACCGTGCCGCCTGCCAGCTTGAGATCGAATGTCGCCATCATCAGCCCTTCCGTCGCCTGCTGAGTCTCCCTAACTCTGGCGCATGACCGATACCACCCCGACGATGCTGGCCGATCGTGCCGTGATCCGCGTTTCCGGCGATGATGTGCGCGGCTTCCTCCAGGGTCTCGTCACCAACGACGTCGCCGGCCCGCTCCCCGTCTGGGCCGCGCTGCTCACCGCGCAGGGCAAGGCTTTGTTCGATTTCCTGCTGTGGGAAGACGGCGCCGATGTGCTGATCGATTGCGAGGCGGCGCAGGCCGATGCGTTGGTGCGCCGGCTGACGCTCTACCGCTTGCGCCGCGCGATCACGATCGCGCGCGATCCGGCGCTCGCGGTGCATTGGCGCCCGACCGGCGACGAGGGCGTCCCCGATCCGCGCCTCCCGGCGCTCGGCCGGCGCTGGATCGCTGCCCCCGGCGCTGCCGTCGAAGGCTGGCTCGCGCACCGCCTGTCGCTCGGGGTGACCGAGGGCGTCGCCGAACTGGGCGACGGCGCAACCTTGTGGCTCGAATGCAATGCGCGCGAGCTCAACGGGGTCAGCTTCACCAAGGGCTGTTACGTCGGGCAAGAGAATACCGCGCGGATGCATCACCGCAGCAAGGTCAATCGCCGGCTGTTCGTCTGCCCGCTCGCCGAGCCCGGCGACCGCACCCGCACGCGTTACCCCGCGCTGGGGCTGATGATCGAGCTGCGCCGCGTCGAGGCACCGGGAGATGCGATCGTCCCGGACTGGCTGGCGGGGGCGCTCGCCGATTGACGGATTCGAGCGCCAGCCATTCCGTTCGCCCCGAGCCCGTCGAAGGGCGTCCCGTCGGCGGTGACTCGCGGACGCCCTTCGACAAGCTCAGGGCGAACGGGGAGAAGTGACCCGACTAACTAAGCCCGATCCGCATCGTTCGGCCACAGCCCCGGCGTCGCCACTTCGAGCACATGCCCGTCGGGGTCCTCGAAATAGAGGCTGGTGCCGCCGCGCGGCCAATGCATCTCGCCGCGCAACGTCACCCCGGCCGCGGCGAGATGCGCGCGCCACGGCGCCAGCGCATCGGCGGCGATCGCGAACGCCATATGCAGCGGCCCGTGCCCGTCATGCCCCGGCACCGTGCCGCGCTCGCCGCTCACATCGTCGGTCGCCCCGCCTTCCGGGAACAGCAGCAACACCCCGCCGCGCCCGGCGTCGAACGCGGTCAGCCGCGGGGTCTCGAGCATGATCGAGAGCCCCAGCACGTCGCGGAAGAACGCCACCGATCGCGCCATGTCCGCGACATAGAGCGCGGTTTCGAGCAGCCCCGCGATCGGCGGCGCGCGGTTCACCGCCCGACCGCCGAATAAGCGAAGCCGGCGCGCTCTGCCTCCGCCCGGTCGTAGATGTTGCGCAGATCGACCAGCACCGGCGCCGCCATCGTCGCGGCGAGCCGCTTGAGATCGAGCGCGCGGAACACATCCCATTCGGTGACGATCGCCACCGCATCCGCTCCCGCCGCGGCGTCATAGGCGTCGGCGCAATAAGTGATGTCGGGCATCACCGCCTTGGCGGTCTCGGCGCCCTCGGGATCATAAGCGCGGACATTGACCCCCGCGTCGATCAGGCTCTGGACGATCGCGATCGACGGCGCGTCGCGCATGTCGTCGGTATTGGGCTTGAAGGTCAGCCCGAGCACCGCGACGGTCTTGCCGCGTGCGTCGCCGCCCAGCGCGTAGAGCACCTTGCGCACCATAGCGCGCTTGCGGGTATCGTTGACCTGGACGACCGCCTCGACGATCCGCACCGGGCTTTCGAAATCCTCGGCGGTCTTGAGCAGCGCCAGCGTATCCTTGGGGAAGCACGACCCGCCATAGCCGGGGCCGGCGTGGAGGAATTTGCGCCCGATGCGATTGTCGAGCCCGATCCCGCGCGAAACGTCGCGTACGTCGGCGCCCACCGCTTCGCACAGATCGGCCATTTCGTTGATGAAGGTGATCTTGGTCGCGAGGAACGCATTGGCGGCATATTTGGTCAGTTCGGCGGTGCGCCGCCCGGTGAACAGGATCGGGCTCTCGCCGAGATAGAGCGGACGATAGACTTCGCGCATCACCGCGCGCGCGCGATCGTCGTCGGTGCCGATGACGATCCGGTCGGGGCGTTTGAAATCGCCGATCGCGGCGCCTTCGCGCAGGAATTCCGGGTTGGAAACGACCGCGAAATCGCCGTCGGGGCGGGTATCGCGCAATATCTGCTCGACTCGGTCGCCGGTGCCGACCGGGACGGTCGATTTGGTCACCACCACCAGCGGCCCGGTCGCGGCGCGCGCGATCTCCTCGGTGGCGGCATAGACATAGCTCAGATCGGCATGGCCGTCGCCGCGCCGCGACGGGGTGCCGACCGCGATGAACACCGCATCCGCCCCGGCGACCCCGGCGGCGAGATCGGTGGTGAAGGACAAGCGCCCCGCGGCGACATTGCTGCTGACCAGTTGCTCGAGCCCGGGCTCATAGATCGGGATCCGCCCCGCGAGCAGCGCCTCGATCTTGTCCGCCGCCTTGTCGACGCAAATCACGCTATGGCCGAAATCGGCGAAGCAGGCGCCGGATACCAGCCCGACATATCCCGAGCCGATCATCGTGATGCGCATCTGAACTCCTTACGTCTTGATAGCCGTAGAGCGGCTCTAATGCCTTCGCCGGCAAACTCCATGACAAACAGCGGATTGGGTGCGCGGTTGCATCGCGCGCACCGGGCATTCCATCGATCGGCGGCCTGGTAGCGCCGCTGGAATCACGCGCCGCCCCTCATCCAACCGTTCGCCCTGAGCCTGTCGAAGGGCTGTACTTCCTTCGTCGGAAGAAAGTGCAGGGCTTCGACAAGCTCAGCCCGAACGGGGTTGCGGGACCGCTTTCCCACGAAGCACGCCGCTTTTCTGCCCGCCCGACAAGTTTTCTGCCCGCCCGACAAGGCGCCGGCCCCACCGCAACAAAAAAGGGAGGCCGGCGATGCCGACCTCCCGATTTTTTCGTCGATGGATATCGAACTTAGTGGCCGGCGCCCGGCCCGTAAGTGATTTCCACGCGACGGTTCTGGACCTCGCGGACGCCATCGGCGGTCTGCACGCGGAGGTGCGTCTTGCCGAACGCCTGGGTCGAGATCACCCCGTCCGGGATCGACTTCGACGTCAGATACGCCTTCACCGAGTCCGCACGACGCTGCGACAGGCCCATGTTGTACTTCGCCGAACCCGAGGTGTCGGTGAAGCCCGCGACCATGACCTGCGCGTTGCCGCAGCTCTGGTACTGGGTGACCGCATTGTCGAGGATCGACTGCGCTTCCGGGGTGATGTCCGACTTGTCCCACTCGAAGAAGACAATGAACGGACCCGGCGAGCACACCACTTCCGGCGGCGGCGGCGGCGGCGGCGGAGGCGGCGGGGGAGGCGGCGGCGGCGGGGGC
>JAFIGU010000098.1 GCA_017849555.1 Sphingomonas sp.
ATCTCGTCCCCGATTTCACGCATTTCTACGCGCAATATGCCTCGATCAAGCCGTGGCTGCAGACGGTGACCCCGCCCCCCGCGGGCAAGGAGCGGCTGCAGTCGCCCGAGGATCGCAACAAGCTCGACGGGCTTTACGAGTGCATCCTGTGCGCCTGCTGCTCCACCTCCTGCCCGAGCTATTGGTGGAATTCGGACAAGTTCCTCGGCCCGGCGATCCTGCTCCAGGCCTATCGCTGGCTGGCCGACAGCCGCGACGAGATGACCGGCGAGCGGCTCGATGCGCTGGAAGACCCCTTCCGCCTCTATCGCTGCCACACGATCATGAACTGCGCCAACGCCTGCCCCAAGGGCCTTTCCCCGGCCAAGGCGATCGCCGAGATCAAGAAGATGGAGGTCGAGCGGCTCGTCTGAGCGCTCGTCCCCCGCTTCGATGACCGAGCCCAAGCCCGAATTTCTCTACGAGGAACATCCCGATCATCCCGGCTGGATGAAATGGGGGTTCAAGGACGAGACGCGCTACACCGCGTTTCTCGGCGAGATGATCGTGCGCCGCGATGGCGGCCGCGCGCGCGTGCGGATGACGCCCGAGCGGCGGCATTCGAACCTCGCCAATGTCGTCCATGGCGGGGCGATGCTCGGCTTCATCGACGTTTCGCTGTTCGCCGCGGCGCGCAGCTTCGGGCTGATCACCGCGGGCACCGCGGTGACGCTCGATCTCAACACGCATTTCATCGGCGGCGGCCGGATCGGCGAGCCGCTGGAGGCCGAGGTCGAGCTGCTGCGCGAAACCGGGCGGCTGCTGTTCCTGCGCGGTGTGGTGTTGCAGGGCGATCGCGAGGTGGTGGCGGAATTTTCCGGCACGATCAGGAAACCGTCGGCGCCGCGAAACTGATTTCTTGCGCCTCCCCGTTCGCCCTGAGCTTGTCGAAGGGCGTCCTGTCGCCCGAGCGTTCGGGCCGCCCTTCGACAAGCTCAGGGCGACCGGAGGGTGGGTGATCCCAATTACCGCAAAAGGCTGAATGATGGGCAAGGTTCTCTCCGCTTACGACGCGCTGGTCGCCGCCGGCGAGCTCCGCCCCGATGCGGAGCAGGCCGTCGGCGCGCGTCGGCTCGATGCGCTCGCCGCCGAACTGGAGCATCCGCGTACCAAGGGGCTGTTCCGCCGTCGCCCGATCCCGCCGCGCGGCCTGTATCTGTGGGGTGATGTCGGCCGCGGCAAATCGATGCTGATGGACCTGTTCTTCGCCAATGTCGCGATCGAGCGGAAGCGGCGGGTCCATTTCGGCGAATTCATGCTCGAGGTGCACGGCCGCATCGCGATCGAACGCCGCAAGGAACAGGGCGACCCGATCGTCCCCGTCGCCAATGCGCTGGCCGAGGAAGCGCGCCTCCTCGCCTTCGACGAGATGATGGTCACCAACTCGCCCGATGCGATGATCCTCTCGCGACTGTTCACCGCGTTGATCGAGTCGGGCGTCACCGTCGTCACCACCTCGAACCGCGCGCCGGCCGATCTCTACAAGAACGGCCTCAACCGTGAGCATTTCCTGCCCTTCATCGCGTTGATCGAGGCGCGGCTCGACGTGCTCGCGCTCAACGGCCCGGTCGATTATCGCCGCGACCGACTGGGGCAGCAGGACACCTGGCTCGTCCCCAACGGCCCCAAGGCGACCGCCGAACTCTCCGCCGCCTTCTTCCGCCTGACCGATTATCCGCCCGAGGATCGCGATCACGTCCCGAGCGAGGATATCATCGTCCAGGGTCGCACCCTGCACGTCCCCAAATCGCTCAAGGGCGTCGCGGTGTTCAGCTTCAAGCGGCTCTGCGCCGAAGCCCGCGGCAGCGCCGATTACCTCGCGATCGCAAGGCGTTACCATACGATCATCCTCGTCGGTATTCCAATCCTCGGGCCGGAGAACCGCAATGAGGCGGCGCGCTTCGTCAGCCTGATCGACGCGCTCTACGAGCATAAGGTCAAACTGCTCGCCGCCGCCGATGCCCAGCCCGACGCGCTCTATCCGACGGGCGACGGCCGCTTCGAGTTCCAGCGCACCGTCAGCCGGCTGGAGGAAATGCGCTCGGAGGAATATCTCGCCGCCGGCCACGGCGCCTGACAGGTCCGGCGCGGCCCCTCTCCCCCGTCATTCCCGCGCAGGCGGGAATCCATTCTGGCTGCCCTCGCGATTCTTTCCCCGACCTGCGCGAATGGATTCCCGCCTGCGCGGGAATGACGACGAACACTCAGCGCGCCCCTCGTTGTTGATATTGCAAAACACTCGCAATAAAAACCTTAACCTTCCTGCTTTAACGGGTTGCCCCGGGTGACGGATAGGCGTAGGCGGCCTTTCCATTCACGTCGCAACCTCTAGTGAAAGGGATGGAATGGCCCGCAAGAAGATCGCGCTGATCGGCGCCGGCAACATCGGCGGTACGCTCGCGCATTTGGCCGCCCTCAAGGGCTTGGGCGATATCGTCCTGTTCGACGTGGTGGAGGGCGTGCCGCAGGGCAAGGCGCTTGACCTGTCGCAATGCGGCCCGGTCGAAGGCTTCGATGCCAAGATCATCGGCACCAACGATTACAAGGATATCGCCGGGGCGGACGTGATCATCGTCACCGCCGGTGTCGCCCGCAAGCCAGGCATGAGCCGCGACGATCTGCTCGGCATCAACCTCAAGGTGATGAAGTCGGTCGGCGAAGGCATCAAGAACAACGCGCCCGACGCGTTCGTCATCTGCATCACCAACCCGCTCGACGCGATGGTCTGGGCGCTGCGCGAATTCTCCGGCCTGCCGACCAACAAGGTCGTGGGCATGGCCGGCGTGCTCGACTCGGCGCGCTTCAGCCACTTCCTCGCCGAGGAATTCAACGTCTCGGTCAAGGACGTGAACACCTTCGTGCTCGGCGGCCACGGCGACACGATGGTGCCGGTGCTGGAGTATAGCACGGTCAGCGGCATCCCGGTCAGCGATCTGATCGCGATGGGCTTCTCGACCAAGGAAAAGGTCGACGAGATCGTCAAGCGCACCCGCGGCGGCGGCGGCGAGATCGTCGCTTTGCTCAAGACCGGCTCGGCCTATTACGCCCCGGCGACCAGCGGCATCGCGATGGCCGAGGCCTATCTCTATGACCAGAAGCGCATCCTGCCGGCCGCCGCGCATCTGTCGGGCGAATATGGCGTCGACGATCTGTACGTCGGCGCGCCGGTGATCATCGGCGCCGGCGGCGTCGAGAAGGTGGTCGAGGTCAAGCTCGGCGACGAGGCGAAGGCCAACCTTCAGGTCTCGGTCGATGCGGTCAAGGAACTGCTCGTGGCGTGCAAGGCGATCGATAGCTCGCTGGCGTGACATAGGCGCTCAGCTGTGTCCCCGCGAAGGCGGGGACACAGACTGGGTTCCCGCCTTGGGTTCCCATCAAAGTAATACTTTGATGAGGGCCCTTCGCGGGAGCACATTTTACGCTGTCGTTCGCGAGGGCACATTACAAGGAGCCGATGAACAAGCGCGGGTATGTTTACATCATGGCGAATGGTCGCAACGGCACCATCTATATCGGTGTCACCTCGGATCTCGCCGCCCGCGCTTATCAGCACCGCAACGGGCTGATCGACGGCTTCACGAAGGAATATGGTTGTCACCGTCTCGTCTGGTACGAAGCGTATGACGACCTCGACGAGGCCCGCTTACGCGAGCTTCGCATGAAGAAGTGGAACCGCCAGTGGAAGCTGGCGGAGATTGAGCGAATGAACCCCGGCTGGGACGATCTGTTCGAGTCGTTGTTTTGATCGGCAATGTGCTCCCGGTGGGAGCACAGGCTGGGTCCCCGCCTCCGCGGGGACACAAGGAGTTGAGAACCCGCATGAGCATTCTCGTCGACAGGAACACCAAGGTCATCACCCAGGGGATGACCGGCAAGACAGGCACCTTCCACACGAAGGCCGCGCTCGATTACGGCACGCAGATGGTCGGCGGCGTGACGCCGGGCAAGGGTGGCACGGTGCATGAGGAGCTCGGGCTGCCGAACTTCGACACCGTCGCCGAGGCGGTCGCCAAGACCGGCGCCGATGCCAGCGTGATCTATGTCCCGCCGCCCTTCGCGGCCGATTCGATCCTCGAGGCGATCGACGCCGAAGTGCCGCTGATCGTGTGCATCACCGAAGGGATTCCGGTGCTCGACATGGTCAAGGTGAAGCGCGCGCTCTCCGGCTCCAAGTCGCGGCTGATCGGGCCGAACTGCCCGGGCGTGCTGACCCCGAACCAGTGCAAGATCGGCATCATGCCGGGCAATATCTTCCGCGAAGGTTCGGTCGGCGTCGTCTCGCGCTCCGGCACGCTGACCTATGAGGCGGTGTTCCAGACCTCGAACGCCGGGCTCGGCCAGACCACCGCGGTCGGCATCGGCGGCGATCCGGTCAACGGCACCAACTTCATCGACGTGCTCGAACTGTTCCTCGCCGACGAGGCGACCCAGTCGATCATCATGATCGGCGAGATCGGCGGCTCCGCCGAGGAAGAAGCGGCGCAGTTCCTCAAGGACGAGGCCAAGCGCGGGCGCAAGAAGCCGATGGCCGGCTTCATTGCCGGGCGCACGGCGCCGCCGGGCCGTCGCATGGGTCACGCCGGCGCGATCGTGTCGGGCGGCCAGGGCGGCGCCGAGGACAAGATCGCGGCGATGGAAGCCGCCGGAATCAAGGTCGCGGCGAGCCCGAGCGAGCTCGGCTCGACCTTGCTCGAAGTGTTGAAGGGTTGATCATTCCGCCCCGGGGGCATGTTGCTTCCGGGGCGACAACGGCATCTCTCCCCAGGATGCCCGAGGACAAAGCGTCATGGGCTACGAAGGCCAGGATTTCGCGGATATCGCAGGCGGCGTCTCGCCGGCGTTCATCGATGCGCTCTATGCGCGCTACAAGGCATCGCCCGACAGCGTCGAGCCGGGCTGGCGCGCCTTCTTCGAGGGGCTGGAGGGCGCGACGTCCGGGCCGTCGTGGGAAAATGCCCGCTGGCCGCTGACCTCGACCGACGACCTCACCGCGGCGCTCGATCCGACGCAGATGGAGCCCGCGCCCAAGCCGGCGAAGGGTGGCAAACCCGCCCCGGCGGCCGCGGCCCCCGCCCCCGATCAGGACGCGGTGGTCAAGGCCGCCGCCGATGCGATCCGCGCACAGATGCTGATCCGCACCTATCGCGTGCGCGGCCACCTCGCCTCCAATCTCGATCCGCTCGGCCTCTCCGGGCTGCGCGAACTGCCGGCCGATCTCACGACCGAATATCACGGCTTCTCCGACGCCGATCTCGATCGCCCGGTCTATCTCGGCGGCACGTTGGGGCTGCAATGGGCGACGGTACGCGAGATCGTCGACATCCTGCGCGCCAATTACTGCGGCAATGTCGGCCTCGAATATATGCACATCGCCGACGTGGAGGAGCGTCGCTTCCTCCAGGATCGGATGGAGGGCAAGGACAAGGCGATCGAATTCACCGACGCCGGCAAGAAGGCCATCCTCACCAAGGTGATCGAGGCCGAGCAGTGGGAGAAGTTCCTCGGCCGCAAATATGTCGGCACGAAGCGCTTCGGGCTCGACGGCGGCGAATCGATGATCCCCGCGCTGGAGAGCGTGATCAAGTACGGCGGCCAGATGGGCGTCAACGAGATCGTCATCGGCATGGCGCACCGCGGCCGGCTCAACGTGCTCGCCAATGTGATGGCCAAGCCGCTCCGCGTGATCTTCCACGAATTCGCCGGCGGCTCGGCCAACCCCGATGACATCGGCGGTTCGGGCGACGTCAAATATCACCTCGGCACCTCCACCGACCGCGAGTTCGACGGGCACAAGGTTCATATGTCGCTCGTCGCCAACCCGTCGCACCTCGAGGCGGCGGACCCGGTGGTGCTGGGCAAGACCCGCGCGATCCAGACGATCGCGAACGACCTCACCGAGCATTCGCATTCGCTGCCGGTGCTGATCCACGGCGACGCGGCGTTCGCCGGGCAAGGCATCGTGTGGGAATGCCTCGGCTTCTCGGGCATCCGTGGGTACAATACCGGCGGCTGCATCCATTTCGTCATCAACAACCAGATCGGCTTCACCACCAGCCCGCAATTCGCGCGCTCCTCGCCCTATCCGTCGGATGTGGCGAAGGGGGTGCAGGCGCCGATCTTCCATGTGAACGGCGACGATCCCGAGGCGGTTACCTTCGCGTGCAAGATGGCGATCGAATATCGCCAGAAGTTCCACCGCGACGTCGTGATCGACATGTGGTGCTATCGCCGCTTCGGGCATAACGAGGGCGACGAGCCGAGCTTCACCCAGCCGCTGATGTACAAGGCGATCCGCAGCCACGCGCCGGTCAGCGAGATCTACGGCCAGCGGCTGATCGCCGAGAAGGTCGTCGATCAGGCGTGGATCGATACGACCAGCCAGCAGTTCACCACCCTGCTCGAAGGCGAGTTCGAGGCGGGCGCGAGCTACAAGCCCAACAAGGCGGATTGGTTCGCCGGGCGCTGGTCGGGCCTCTCGATCCCGGCCGATCCCGAAACCGCGCGGCGCAGCGTCGATACCGGCATCGAACCCAAATTGTTCGACGCGATCGGCCGGCTGCTCACCACGGTTCCCGACTCGATCTCGATCCACAAGACGCTGGCACGCGTGATCGACGCCAAGCGCGAGATGTTCCGCACCGGCGAGGGCTTCGACTGGGCGACCGGCGAGGCGCTGGCCTACGGCTCGCTCCTGTCGGAAGGCTATGGCGTCCGCCTCTCGGGGCAGGATTCGGGCCGCGGCACCTTCTCGCAACGCCACGCGGTGTGGGTCGACCAGAATGACGAGCATAAGTACGTGCCGCTCGCCAATGTCGAACACGGCAATTTCGAGGTGCTCGACAGCCCGCTGAGCGAATATGGCGTGCTCGGGTTCGAATACGGCTATGCGCTCGCCGATCCCAAGACGCTCGTGCTGTGGGAGGCGCAGTTCGGCGACTTCGCCAACGGCGCGCAGATCATGATCGACCAGTTCATCGCCGCGGGCGAGGCCAAGTGGCTGCGCGCCAACGGCCTCGTGATGCTGCTGCCGCACGGTTACGAGGGCCAGGGGCCGGAGCATAGCTCGGCGCGGCCGGAGCGTTTCCTCCAGCTGTGCGCGGGCGATAATATGCAGGTCGCCAATTGCACCACGCCGGCGAACTATTTCCACCTGCTGCGCCGGCAGATGCATCGCCCGTTCCGCAAACCGCTGATCATCTTCACGCCGAAGTCGCTGCTGCGGCACAAGATGGCGGTGTCGAGCGCGGCGGACTTCCAGGGCGACAGCCACTTCCGCCGCCTGCTCTCCGATCCCTCGGCGCCGGCCGATGCGGATACCAAGCGGCTCGTGCTGTGCACCGGCAAGGTCGCCTACGACCTGATCGAGGCGCGCGATGCGGCGGGCGACAAGCATACGCAGATCGTCCGCGTCGAGCAGCTCTATCCCTTCCCCGGCGAGCCGCTGGCCGTCCGCCTCGCGCGGATGCCCAATCTCGAGGAAGTGATCTGGGCGCAGGAAGAGCCGCGCAACAACGGCTATTGGTTCTTCGTCGAACCCTTCATCGAGCAGGCGCTGATCAAGGCGAACTGCCCGGTGAAGCGCCCGCGCTACGCCGGCCGCGCCGCCGCGGCATCGCCGGCGACCGGGCTGATGAAGCGCCACCAGGCCGAGCAGGGCGCCCTTGTCGCCGATGCGCTGGGCCATAATGTGCGTGAGGAAATCCGCCGTACCCGCGAAAGCGGCACGGCGAAAAAGGCCGGCAAGGCCGGCGCGTGACGTTCCGTCGCCCCGGTTCCGGCCGGGGCGTCAATGACGAGGTTTAAGATGGCAACCGAAGTTCTGGTCCCGACACTGGGCGAATCGATCACCGAGGCGACGCTGGGCGAATGGCTCAAGCAGCCGGGCGACAAGGTCGCCGCCGACGAGCCGATCGCCAGCCTCGAGACCGACAAGGTCTCGGTCGAAGTCCCCTCGCCGGTCGCCGGCGTGATGGGGCAGCATGCCGTGCAGGTCGGCGATACGGTGCAGGTCGGCGCGATGATCGCGACGGTCGAGGCCGGTGGCGGCG
>JAFIGU010000099.1 GCA_017849555.1 Sphingomonas sp.
CCTCATCGCCAACGGAAAACCACCCAAAGTCGCCATCACCGCCGTCATGCGAAAACTCCTCGTCCTCGCTAACTCTCTCGTCGCTCAAAACCGGCCATGGATACCTCGACCCGCTTGATCAACATCACAGATGCTCCCTTGAACAAGGGAGGGGAGAAATATTTCACTCCATCCCGCGCCCCGGCCGGCGGCTCAGCCCGACATCGAGATGCGTCCCCGCATCGACCCGCCAGGTCTCGCCGGTGATCGCGCGGGTGGCGGGGTCGAGCAGCATCTCGATCGGCGCGGCGATATCCTCGGCCTGCGGCGCCATCGCCATCGGCGTCGCCGCCGCGATCCGCGCATCGAGCGCCGCCTTGCCCTCCGCGCCGAGCGTCTTTTCGAACCAGCCGGTGCCGACATAGCCCGGCGCAACCGCATTGACCCGGATCCCCGGCGCGAGGACCCGCGCGAGGCTCTGCGTCATCGTGATCAACGCGCCCTTCGACGCGGCATAAGCGACCGACGAGCCGATCCCGTGAAGCCCCGCGACCGACGCGACATTGACCACCGCACCATGCGGGCTCGCCGACAAAGCCGGCGCCGCGGCGCGGATCATCTGGAAGGCGGCGACGGTGTTGAGCCGATAGATATCGATGAAATCCTCCGCCTCCAGCCCGTCGAGCTTTTCGTGCGCGACATGCTTGGTGCGCCCGGCGTTGTTGACGAGAAAATCGACCCGCCCGAACCGCTCGGTCGCCGCCGCGACCAGCGCGCGGCACGCGGCATCGTCGACGATGTCCGCCTGGGCCGCGATCGCGCCCTCGCCCACCTCGGCGGCCAGCGCCTCGGCATCGGCGCGGCTGTGCGCATAATTGATCACGCACGCCACGCCGCGCGCCGCGAGTCGCCGCACCACCGCCGCGCCGATTCCCGTCCCGCCGCCGGTCACGATCGCTACCGAACCTCTCATCCTGCCCTCCGTATGCATTTTCGAAGATCGCGTATGGCATTCGCGCGCGGCATCGCCTAGCGGCTTAAATCATGACCGATCCTGCCGAGATGCTCGCCGGGCCGTTCGGGCTGCTGCCCGATCTGATCCGCCTTCATGCCGCCCGCCAGCCGGGCAAGCGCGCGATCGCCGACGGCGCGTCCGAGCTGAGCTATGCCGCGCTCGATCGCGCGATGGATCGCGTCGCGGCCGCTTTGCAGCGCGACGGCACGGCGCAAGGCCAGGCAGTGGCGATGGTTTCCTATCCGTCGGTGGCGCAGGCGATCGTGTTCCTCGGGGCGTTGCGCGCGGGGAGCGTCGCGGCGCCGATCCAGCCTTCCGCCACCCCGGCGCAGATTGCCGGGATGATCGCCGACAGCGGCGCGAACCTCGTCTTCCTCGACGCCGCCAATGCCGCCGCGCTCGCGGGCGAGACGCTCGCCGCGCGCGCGATCCGGCTCGAGGCGCTGGAAGATTGGCTCGCCCCCGCCGATGCCAAACCCGCGCCAGTCACGATCGCGCCCGACGACGGCTTCAACATCATCTATTCCTCGGGTACCACCGGCATTCCCAAGGGCATCGTGCAGAGCCACGCGATGCGCTGGCAGCATTTCTCGCGCAACAAGGAGGCCGGATTCGCCGATGCGGTGACGTTGCTCTCCACCCCGCTCTATTCGAATACCACGCTCGTCAGCTTCCTCCCGACGCTGGCGTGGGGCGGCACGGCGGTGCTGATGGCGAAGTTCGACGCGCATCAATTCCTCGAACTGGCCGAGAAATTCCGCGCGACCCACACGATGCTCGTCCCGGTGCAATATCGGCGGATCATGGCGCTTCCGGATTTCGATCGCTTCGATCTGTCCGCCTTCCGCTTCAAGACCTGCACCTCGGCGCCGTTCAAGCCCGAGTTGAAGCGCGATGTGGTCAATCGCTGGCCGGGCAAATTGGTCGAATATTACGGCATGACCGAGGGCGGCGCGTCGTTCATCCTGATCGCCGACGAATTCCCCGACAAGCTCCACACGGTCGGCCGCCTCGCCCCGGGGCATGAGGCGAAACTGCTCGACGAGGAGGGCAATGAAGTGCCCCCCGGCGGGGTGGGCGAGATCGTCGGGCGCTCGCCGGCGATGATGAGCGGCTATCACGGCCGCGAACAGGCGACGCGCGATGCCGAATGGTTCGACGCCCACGGCAACCGCTGGATCCGCCACGGCGACGTCGGGCGGTTCGATGAGGACGGCTTCCTCACCCTGCTCGATCGCAAGAAGGACATGATCATCTCGGGCGGGTTCAACATCTATCCGTCCGACCTGGAGGCGGTGCTCGCCGAGCATCCCGCGGTGGCCGATTGCACCGTCGTCGGGGTGGCGAGCGAGCAATGGGGGGAAACCCCGGTCGGCTTCTATGTCCCGCGCGCGGGGGCGAGCGAGAGCGCCGACGAGATCCGCGACTGGGCCAATGCCCGGCTCGGCAAGACGCAGCGCCTCTCGGCGCTCCACGTCACCAACGAGCTGCCGCGCAGCGCGATCGGCAAGGTATTGAAGCGCGAGCTGCGCGACCGGCTCGCGGCGGGGGAGTTCGCATGACCAGCCTGAAACAGATTCTCGACGGCCTCAATCCGCTCGCCGAAGGGATCGGCTGGCGCAGCGCGATCCCCGAGGATTGGCTGCAGGGCCGCACCTCCTATGGCGGGCTTTCCGCGGCGATCGCCTTGCATTGCGCGATGCGGTCGGACGAGGACCTGCCCCCGCTGCGGTCGGCGCAGGTGTCGTTCGTCGGCCCGCTCGCCGGGCCGATCCTCGTCACGACGCACCGCTTGCGGCGCGGCAAGAATGCCGCGTTCATCGAGGCGAGCATCGAAAGCGAGGCGGGGCTCGGGCTGCGCTGCACCTTCGTCTTCATGCGCGCGATCGAGAGCGAGGTGGATTATCAGACCACCACTCTCCCCGATTTCCCGCGCCCCGGCCCCGGCGACACCACCTATAAGGGCGGTGCGGCGGTCGCCTTCACGCGCAATTTCGAATTCGTCGACCGGCGCGACGGGCCGGGACTGCTGCCGGCCGAATGGCTGCGCTGGACGCGGCTCAACGAGCGCGAGGGGCTCGATCCGATGGTCGAATTGCTCGCGGTCGGCGATTGCCTGCCCCCCGCCGCGCTGCGACTCATCGGACGCAACGTGCCGATGAGCTCGATGACGTGGATATTGAACGTGCTCGGTCCGACGCCGTCGACCGAGGACGGCTGGTGGCTGCTCCGCTCGAACGCCGATTATGCGCGCGCCGGCAGCTCGTCGCAGCAGATGGGGATCTGGAACGCGGCGGGCGAGATGGTCGCCGAGCAGATGCAGTCGGTCGCGCTGTTCGCCTGACTCCACTTCCCTCCCTTGAACGAGGGAGGGGAGAAAAACGCGACAAATTGCGACAATTCGGGGCCGCGACGGACATAACTGCGCGACAGCCCACGGCTAATCCTCATGCCAACGACGGGGAAATCGCCCCGCCGCGCATGAGGATCGATGATGAAGAAAAAGCTGTTGCTTGCTCTGACGCTCGGATCGGCCGCGCTGGCCGGGACGCCGTCTTTCGCTTTCGCCCAGGCCGCGCCGCCGGCCGCCGCCGCACCGCACGAGCGGATGCGCGATCGCACCGTCACCCGCGAGGAAGCGCTGACGCGCGCCGACCGGATGTTCGACGCGATCGACACCAATCACGACGGCAAGATCACCCCCGATGAGCGCAAGGCCGCGCATGAAAAGATGCGCGAACGCTGGCAGGCGCGCCACGCGGAGCAGACTGCGCCGGGCGCCGATGCCAACGCCACGCCGGACCACAAATGGGGCGGCGGCCATCGCGGCGGTCACCACATGGGAATGCGCGGGATGCGCGGCGATCCCAATCGCGTGATCACCCGCGAGGAATGGCACGAGAAGGCCGCCGAGCGCTTCGACCGGATGGACCTCAACCACGACGGCCAGATCACCCCCGACGAACGCAAGGCCGCGCGCGAACAGATGCGCGAGAAGTTCCGCGAACGGATGCAGATGCGTCGCGACCGGGGCGATACGCCGGGGCCGGGGCCGGCGCCCGCGCCGACACCGAACGCCCGCTGATCGCACTTCTCCCCCTCCCTTCACCAGGGAGGGGAGCAGGACCTGCCAGCGCACCGGGCGGCCTCCCCGCCGCCCGGTGCTTCCCACGGAGCGTGGACATGCTAATCCCCGACGCGATGGGAGAAACGCCACATCTCTTGCTGGTCGACGACGAGCGCTCGATCCGCGAACCGCTCGCCGCTTATCTGACCAAGCAGGGCTTCCGCGTCACGCAAGCGCCCGATGCCGAGCAGGCGCGCGCGCGGCTCGCGGCCTATGCGATCGATCTCGTCGTGCTCGATATCATGATGCCGGGCGAAGACGGGCTGTCGCTCTGCCGCCATATCCGCGAGACGAGCGACCTGCCCGTGATCCTGCTTACCGCCCGCGCCGAGGAGACCGACCGCATCGTCGGGCTCGAAATGGGCGCGGACGATTATGTCGTGAAGCCCTTTTCCCCGCGCGAGCTTTCTGCGCGGATCAAGGTCGTGCTGCGCCGCATGCAGGCGGGCGGCACGCGGCAGAATGCGCCCGAAAGCGGGGCCTATGCCTTCGCCGGGCGCGTGCTCAAGACCGGCGAGCGGACCCTGGTCGATCGCGACGGCGTGTCGGTGCCCTTGTCGACCGGCGAATATAATCTGCTGCTCGCGCTCGTCGGCCGCCCGCGTCAGGTGCTGACCCGCGACCAGTTGCTCGATCTGACGCAAGGGCGCGAGGCCGCCGCATTCGATCGCTCGATCGACAATCAGATCAGCCGCTTGCGGCGCAAGATCGAAGTCGATCCCAAATCGCCCGAGATCATCAAGACGGTATGGGGCGGCGGCTACACCTTCGCGGCGGAGGTCACCCGGCTGTGAGCCCGCGCCGGTGACGCGCTGGCCGCGCAGCCTCGCGGGGCAGATGGCGCTGCTCGTCGCGGCGGCCTTGTTCGTCGCACAGGCAGTCAATTTCGCGCTGATCGTGCGCGATCGATCGGCCAGTCGCCTCCAGCAGGCCTCCGCCATTCCTGCGCTGCGCATCGCCGATGCGATCGGGCGCGAAGCCGGCGGGCAGCCGATCGCCGGCGATCGCGGCCGCATCCGCCGCGTCGACACCAACCCGATCCCCGCCGATCTGCCGCGTCGCGCCGATGTCGCGGCGGCGGTGCGTGCCAATCTTGTGCGGATGGGGGTCGCAGCCGGGCAGGTCGATGCCGCGGTGATCCACCTGCCGCCCCGCGCGCGCGACGACGGGGGCATGCACACCGGTCGTCGCGGCCCGCGCCGCATGCTGCTGATCGCGGTCGAGCAGCCGGGGCACGGCTGGCTGGTCGCACGCGCCTTCTGGCCCGATGCCGGGCCGGCGATCCTGTGGCGGCTCATCGCGCAGACGCTGGTGCTCTATATCGTCCTGCTCGTCCCGGTGCTGTGGCTGGCGCGGCGCATCTCGCGGCCGTTGCGTGCGCTGACGCATGATGCGCAGCGCTTCTCGCTCGGCGGTGCGGCGGCGCCGGTTCTCGAGGCGGGGCCGGCCGACGTCCGCGCGGTGATCGCCGCCTATAATGCGCTCGGCGTCCGCGTCCGCGCGATGCTCGACGAGAAGGACCGCATGCTCGGCGCGCTCGGGCACGATCTACGCACCCCGCTCGCCGCGCTGCGGGTGCGGATCGAATCGGTCGAGGACGAGGCCGACCGCGCGCGGATGGCGGATATCATCCAGGAGATGAACCGCACGCTCGACGACATCTTGAGCCTCGCGCGGCTGGGGCGCCCGAGCGAGCCGGTGACCGAGGTCGATCTCGCGGCTTTGGTCGACGCGGTGGTGGAGGATTTTCGCGATCTCGGCCATCCGGTGGCGTTCGAGGAAGCCGATCGGCTGCCGGTGCGGCTGCGCCCCTCGCTGATCCGCCGCGCGGTGCGCAACCTGATCGAGAATGCGGTGAAATACGGCGCGGGGGCCGAGGTGACGCTCGCGCCCCGCGGCGGAGCGGTGGCGGTCGTCGTCGCCGATCGCGGGCCGGGCATCCCGCCCGACCGGCTCGCCGACGTGTTCGAGCCGTTCACCCGGCTGGAAAACTCGCGCAACCGCGAGACCGGCGGGATCGGTCTCGGTCTCGCCCTCGCCCGCGCAATCGCCCGCGAAGCGGGGGGCGATGTATCGCTCGCCAACCGGGATGGCGGCGGGCTGGAAGCGGTGCTGACGCTGCCCGTGCGGTGAAGCATTGAATTTTTGCGGCAGAACGCGCCGTTTATTTGGCGTTTTGCAATTTGGCAGGAATTCGCAATTACGCATGCGTCATGAACTGCCGCATCCGCCGCGCCTGCCTCGTCGCGCTCCCGCTTTTGGTGGCGGGCTGCGGCGACTCGGGCGGCGGCGGCGGGCTGAGCGTCAGCCAGCCGGCGGCGACTCCCTCACCTTCGCCCTCGCCCAGCTCATCGCCGACCTCTTCGTCGACGCCGGGAAGCTGGGCGCAGCAAGCCGCGGCGCTCTATGATGCGCAGCCGAATGTTTCGACCTGCAGCTCGGGCACGCTCAAGGCGAGCGTGAAGGCCAACTTCCTCTCTAACCTCAACACGTTGCGCGCGCTGCACAATCTGCCGCCGGTCGTCTATTCGAACGACGAGGACAGTCAGGAGCAGGATTCGTCGCTGATGATGGCGGTGGCGCGGCAGTTGAGCCATTCGCCGTCGTCGACCTGGCAATGCTATAGCGCGAGCGGCGCGGGGGGCGCCGGCGCGAGCAATCTCGTCGGGGTATGGGGCAGCAATACCGCGTTCGACAGCGACGACGATTATCTGGCGCTGTGGATGACCGAGAATGGCGCCGCCGATATCGGCCATCGCCGCTGGATCCTCGATCCGTTCCTCGGCAAGACATCCTATGGTCGCGTCTCGATCGTGCTGGCCGACGGCAGCCGCGCCAGCGCCGCCTCGATGCGGGTGCTGAACTTCAACGCCGCCCCTGCGGTGCCGAGCGGCGTCCCCGCGTTCGTCGCTTATCCTTATGGCGATTATCCGCAGCGTTATTTCGGTGCATCGGATTATCTGTCGTTCACCGCGATCGCGAGCACGCTCGGGGTGTGGGCCAATCAGAGCGTCAGCTTCGCCAGCGCCACGGTGACCGTCACCGGCCCGTCGGGCGCGATGCCGGTCACCGACGTCAGCACCGACAATCTCGGCTATGGCGTGCCCAACAGCATCCAGTGGCGCGTCACCGGGCTGCAGCCGGCGGTTAGCTATTCGGTGACGATCAACAACGTCTCCGGCGCGCCGAAGACGAGCTACAGCTATACGTTCCGGATGGTGCCGTAGGGCCGATTGCAATCGCACCCTGTTTCGGCTAGGGGCGCCGCTTCCTCGCGAAAATCGTGGAAAGCTTGCGGGAGGGCGCATGCCCGCTCGGACCGCTAAACTTGAAACCAGGCCGTCCCCCTTACCCAAGGGAGCGGCCGGATTGAGAGAGTGACATGGCAAAGAAGATTACCGGCTATATCAAGTTGCAGGTGCCCGCCGGCGCCGCAAACCCGTCGCCGCCGATCGGCCCGGCGCTGGGTCAGCGCGGCGTGAACATCATGGAATTCTGCAAGGCGTTCAACGCCCAGACGCAGGACATGGAAAAGGGCGCCCCGCTCCCCACCATCATCACCGTCTATGCCGACCGCTCGTTCTCGTTCGAGACGAAGACGCCGCCGGCCACCTTCCTGATCAAGAAGGCGCTGAACCTCAAGTCGGGCTCGAAGGAGCCGGGCAAGGTGAGCGCGGGCAAGATCAAGCGTTCGCAGCTGGCGGAAATCGCCGAGGCCAAGATGAAGGACCTCAATGCGAACGACATCGATGCCGCGACCAAGATCATCGAAGGCAGCGCGCGGGCCATGGGCCTCGAAGTGGTGGAGGGCTGAACATGGCGAAGCTGACCAAGAAGCATAAGGCGATCCAGATCGATCGCGAGAAGCTGCACGGCGTCGACGAGGCGATCGCGCTGGCCAAGGCCAATGCCACCTCGAAGTTCGACGAGACGATCGAGATCGCGCTGAACCTCGGCGTCGATCCGCGTCACGCCGACCAGATGGTCCGTGGCGTCGTCACGCTCCCGGCCGGCACCGGCAAGACGGTGCGCGTCGGCGTGTTCGCCAAGGGCGCGAAGGCCGATGAGGCGCGCGCTGCCGGTGCGGACGTCGTGGGCGCCGAGGATCTGATGGAAACGATCCAGGGCGGCACGATCGATTTCGACCGCTGCATCGCGACCCCGGACATGATGGGCGTCGTCGGCCGTCTCGGTAAGGTGCTCGGCCCCAAGGGCCTGATGCCGAACCCGAAGCTCGGCACCGTGACGATGAACGTCGCCGAGGCGGTGAAGGCGGCCAAGGGCGGCCAGGTCGAATATCGCGTCGAAAAGGCCGGCATCATCCACTCCGGCATCGGCAAGGCGAGCTTCGCCGCCGAAGACCTGCGTCGCAACTTCGACGCGCTGGTCGATGCGGTGATCAAGGCCAAGCCGTCGGGCGCCAAGGGCAAGTATGTCCGCAAGATCGCGGTCAGCTCGACGATGGGCCCGGGGATCAAGGTCGACGTGGCGGAAGTCGCCGGCGCCTGAGCCGACGTTTCCGGTCGCAAGACCAATGAAGGGCCGGGAGCGATCCCGGCCCTTTCTTTTTGGGGCGCGCGCTTCGGCG
Source organism: Sphingomonas sp. (assembly GCA_017849555.1). Lineage (GTDB taxonomy): Bacteria > Pseudomonadota > Alphaproteobacteria > Sphingomonadales > Sphingomonadaceae > Sphingomonas > Sphingomonas lycopersici. The sequence continues at coordinate 8,710 of JAFIGU010000099.1, forward strand.
CCTCCTTAGTGTTCCCGCGAAGGCGCGAGCCCAGTCTGGGCCCCGCCTTCGCGGGAACACAAGCGAGGGCCTGCATCCCCGTCACCCCGGCGTTGAGCCGGGTGACGGTAGTAGGCGGGGAGCGCTTTCCTTCCCCGAATCCTTTGCTTAGTGCGCCACTCATGCTTCGCCCGCTCGCCATCGCGCTGCTCGCCTCCACCGCCACGCCCGCTGCGGCGCAGACTGCCGACAATGCGCAGCCCGGCGACGTCGTCGTCACCGGGCGCGGGCTTGACGACCGCGCCGGCGATCGCGCGTTCGACACCGTGACGATCGATCGCGACCGGATCACCGACAATGCCAGCGCGCGGCTGGAAAGCATCCTCGCCGATGTCGCCGGGCTCCAGCAGTTCCGCCGGTCTGACTCGCGCTCGGCCAACCCGACCAGCCAGGGCATCTCGCTGCGCGGGATCGGCGGCAACGCGTCGAGCCGCGCATTGCTGATCCTCGACGGGGTGCCGCAGGCCGATCCGTTCGGCGGCTGGGTGCCCTTCCCCGCCTATAGCGCCGAGCGGCTCGGCCGCATCCGGGTGACGCGCGGCGGCGGCAGCGGCTATTTCGGGCCGGGGGCGCTCGCCGGCACGGTGGAGATGGAGAGCGCCACCCCCGATCAGCTGTCGCCGCTGGCGATGGGGGTGGCTTATGGCAGCCGCAATTCGCTCGAGGCGGACGGCAGCGCCGCGCTGGTGCGCAGCGGCGGCTTCGCAACGATCGCCGGCAGCTATGCGCGCGGCGACGGCTTTACCCCCACCGTCCCCGAATCGCGCGGGCCGGTCGATCGCCCCGCGCCCTATGAGCAGGCGAGCGGGGCGGTGCGCGGGGTGATCTCGATCGCGCCGTCGACCGAATTGCAGGCCAATGTCAGCGCCTTCACCGATAGCCGCGATCGCGGCACCGCTTATACCGCCAACAGCAGCCAGGGCGCCGATGCGAGCCTCAGGCTGGTCGGGCGCGGCAATTGGGGGTGGTCGGTGCTGGGCTATCTCCAGACCCGCGCCTTTTCGTCGCAATTCGCCAGCATCAACCCCGCGCGCACCACCGCGACCCAGACGCTCAACCAATATAATACCCCGGCGACCGGGGTCGGTGCGCGGATCGAGGTAGCGCCGCCGATCGGCGACGGCCTGTCGCTCCGGCTCGGCAGCGATATCCGCGCGGTCTCGGGGCGCACGCAAGAGCTTTACACCTATGTCGCCGGCGCACCGACGCGGCAGCGCTATGCCGGGGGCGAGACGCGCACCGCGGGGCTGTTCGCCGACGGCAGCGCCGATCTCGGCCGGGTGACGATCGATCTCGGCGGGCGGATCGACTGGTGGCGGATCGCCGACGGCTATCTCAAGGAGCATGACCTTGCGACCGGCGCGCCGCTCACCAACGCGACCTTCGCCAATCGCGACGGCACCGAGGCGACCGGACGCGCGGGCATCGCGTGGCGACCGGTCGATGCGCTCGTCCTGCGCGGCGCGGCCTATCGCGGCTGGCGGCTGCCGACGCTCAACGAACTCTACCGCCCGTTCCGCGTCGGCGCTGACGCTACCGCCGCCAATGCCGCGCTCAACCCCGAGCGGCTGACGGGGTACGAGGGCGGCGCGACCTTCACCCCCACCGCGACGACCTCGCTCGGGGTCACCTGGTTCCATAACCGGCTCGACGATGCGATCGCCAACGTCACGATGGGGCGCGGGCCGAGGACCTTCCCCGGGGTCGGCTTCGTCGCGGCGGGCGGGGTCTATCGCGTGCGCCAGAACCTCGATGCGATCACCTCGACCGGAATAGAGGTGGAGGCGAGCTGGCGTTCGGGGCCGTTCAACGCACGCGCCTCGTGGCAGCATGTCTCCGCGCGTGTCGTCGCCTCCGGCGCCGCCGCCGCGCTCGACGGATTGCGCCCGGCGCAGACGCCGCGCGATCAGGTTTCCGGTACGCTCGGCTGGCGGTCGGGCGAGGCCTCGCTCTCCACCACGCTGCGTTATGTCGCGCGCCAGTTCGACGACGATCAGAACAGCAACGTGCTGCGTCCCGCGACGACGCTCGACGCGGTAGCGACGTTGCCGCTCGCCCGCGCCTGGACGGTCGAGGCGCGCGCCGAGAATATGTTCGACGCGCGGGTCGAGGCAGGGATCAGCGGCAACAATATCGTCGAACGGGCGACCCCGCGGACCTTGTGGCTCGGGCTGCGCTACCGGATGCGGTGATCCTTGACGCCGGCGGCGGCCGCGGTCGACAACCGCGACCAGATAAAACGGAGGCGAGGATGCCGCATTACGGCGATTATCAGACCCTGATCTACGGCGCCGGGCTCTCGGGCGTCCTGCCGACCTTGCCGGTCGATTTCGCGACCCTCAAGGCACGTGCCGAGGCGGCGATGCCCCCGGCGGTGCTCAATTACGTCCAGGGCGGGTGCGGCGATGAATTCACCCAGGACGAAAATGCCCGCGCCTTCCGCCATTGGGGGATGGTGCCGCGGATGATGGTCGATTGCACCCAGCGCGACCTGTCGACCGAACTTTTCGGCATGAAGCTCGCCTCGCCGCTGTTCATGGCGCCGATCGGGGTGACCGGGATCGTCACGCAGGACGGGCACGGCGATCTTGCCGCCGCGCGTGCCGCGGCGACGACCGGAGTGCCGCTCTGCGCCTCCACCCTCGCCAACGATCCGCTCGAGGACGTAAGGCTGGCGTGCGGCGATACGCCCGCGCTGTTCCAGCTCTATACCCCGCGCGACAAGGATGTTGCGGCGAGCCTCGTCAGCCGCGCCGAGGCGGCGGGCTATCGGGCGATCGTCGTGACGCTCGACACCTGGGTGACCGGCTGGCGGCCGCGCGACCTCAACGTCTCCAATTTCCCGCAATTGCGCGGCGCGGTGCTGACCAACTATTTCGTCGACCCCGCCTTCCGCAAATTGCTGAGCGCCCCGCCCGAAGCCGACCTGCGCACCGCGATCGGCACCTGGGGCGCGACCTTCGGCAAGGTGCTGACGTGGGACGATCTGCCGTGGCTCAAATCGCTGACCAAGCTGCCGATCGTGCTCAAGGGCATCTGCCACCCCGATGACGCGCGGCGCGCGATCGACGGCGGGGCGGACGGCATCTACGTCTCCAACCACGGCGGGCGGCAGGCCAATGGCGGGATCGCCGCGATCGACATGCTGCCGGGGGTGGCGGAGGCGGTGAAGGGGCGTGTTCCGGTGCTGTTCGATTCGGGCATCCGATCGGGCAGCGACGTGGTGAAGGCGATCGCGCTCGGCGCCGATGCGGTCGGCGTCGGGCGACCCTATAGCTACGGGCTCGCGCTCGGCGGCGCTGAGGGCGCGGCGCATGTGCTGAAATCGATCCTCGCCGAGGCCGATCTGCTGATGGCGGTCAACGGTTATCCGACGCTGGCCGCCGTCCGCGCCGAAGGGGCAAGGCGGACGGATAGATAGGACAACCTCCCTTCGCCACAACGGGGAGAGGTGCCGCAAGGTTGACTTTCGCCCCCCGCCCTGTATGAGCCCGCGCGCGTCCGGCAGCCTTGTGCCGCCGGGCACCGTCCGAGACAGCGGGTGCCGGTTAGCCGGCTTAATCTTCCCGCCGAGACGGGGACAGGATTTTTCCGGCCAGTCATCCGTGACGCGCCGGTCTGCTGCGTGAACCGCTTTCGGCGGCTCGCGTCGCTTCCCATTCCCCATCGCTGGACAACTTCGTGCGGGGCTTGCCCCGTGCGGGGAAATGCAACCGGGCGTGGGCGCAAGCCCATGCTCAGAACGTGGAGAATGGCATGGATCGTGCTCAAAAGGCCGCGGCCGTTGCCGAGCTGAACCGCACCTTTTCCGAGGTCGGCGTGGTGGTCGTCACCCGCAACCACGGAATGTCCGTCGCGCAATCGACTCAGTTGCGCAACAAGATGCGGGAAGCCGGCGCGAGCTATAAGGTCTCGAAGAACAGGCTTGCCAAGATCGCGCTCGACGGCACCGACTATCTCTCGCTGGGCGACATGCTCACGGGTCCGGTCGGTCTCGCCAGCTCGATCGACCCCGTCGCTGCGGCGAAGGTGGCGGTCGAATTCGCGAAGACGAACGACAAGTTCGAAATCGTGGGCGGGGCGATGGGCGCAAATGCGCTCGACGTGGAGGGCGTGAAGGCGCTCGCTACGCTGCCGTCGCTGGACGAGCTCCGGGCGAAGATCGTCGGGCTTCTCGTGGCACCCGCCACGAAGCTGGCGACCGTCACCCAGGCGCCCGCCGCGCAGCTCGCGCGCGTGCTCAAGGCCTATTCGGAGAAGGAAGCCGCCTGATTTCCAGGCGGTTTATTCAAGCGAAACTGGTGCCCCTCGCCGGGCACAGACATGAAGGAAGTGAACAATGGCAGACCTGAACGCGCTGGTTGACCAGCTGTCCGAACTGACCGTCCTCGAGGCGGCCGAGCTCTCGAAGCTCCTCGAAGAGAAGTGGGGCGTGAGCGCCGCTGCCGCGGTTGCGGTTGCGGGCCCGGCCGCCGGCGGCGCCGGTGGCGCGGCTGCGGCCGCCGAAGAAAAGACCGAATTCGACGTGATCCTCACCGGCGACGGTGGCAAGAAGATCAACGTCATCAAGGAGGTCCGCGCGATCACCGGTCTCGGCCTGACCGAAGCCAAGACGCTCGTCGAGTCGGCGCCGAAGCCGGTCAAGGAAGGCGTCTCGAAGGACGAGGCCGAGAAGGTCAAGAAGCAGCTCGAGGAAGCCGGCGCGACCGTCGAACTCAAGTAAGCTTCGGCATTGTCGCGGGGGTTCGCTCCCGCGGCGGGCTGACACGAAAAAAGGGCGGTTCCCTCGCGGGAGCCGCCCTTTTTTTGCCCTGTTCCCCTCCCCTTCAAGGAGGGGAGTTGCGGAATCACCGTTTCACCGTCGTCCCGTGCGCGCGGATCGCGATCGCGTCGTACATCCGCGACGGCTCGTCGAGCCACATCGGCGCGAGCTTGGCGCCGTCGGCGCGCTCGACCCCCACTGCAAAGGCTGCGGTGGTCTGCCCCGGCGCGCCGCCGGCCGCATCATAAACCGCGTTGAGCGCGACGACGGGCACGAACATCGGCCGGTCGGCGGCAGAAAGCGCGACGATCGCCTCGCGCGGCATCGTCGCCAGCCCGCGCACGACCTTCTCATCGCCCGGCGCGAGTGTGAACGGCGGGACGATCGGGCGCGCGACCGGCTCGGCATAGAGCGCATCGAGCACCGCATCCTGCCCCGGCTGCGCGCTGGTCAGCAGGATCGCGAGACGGATGTCGCGCGCGGGAGCGCTCCCCTCGTTGCGCACGGTCAGCGAGACATCGGCGGTGGCGGTGACGAGGTTCACCCCCGCGCGATGCACCGTCGGCGCGGCGAGATCGAGCCACGCGCGCTCGCTCGGCGCGGGTCGCTCGAGGAATTGCGGCGCGGCAGCAGGCGACGGCGGCGAGGGTTCGGGCAGCGGCGCGGGCTCCGGTTCGACCGGTGCGGCGGGCGGCGACGGCGGAACGAAGCGCGCCGGCGCCGGGCGTTGCGCCACCTCGGCTGCCTCCGCCGCCACGCGGCGGCGACGCCAGAGGAAAAACGCGATGATCAGCACCAGCAGCCCGCCGATCGCCGCCGGCACCAGCCATTTGGGCCAGCCGCTCGTCCCGGCGTCCGGCAAAGTCGGGACCGCGATCGGGGTCGCGGACGGCGTCGGCGTAGCGCTAGGCGATGCGATCGGCGCGGTGCCGAGCGACACCGCCGGGGTCGGGGTAGGAGTCGGCGTGGGTTCGGGCGCAACCGCCGGGGCGGCGACGGGCGCCGATCGCGCGCGCGGTGTCGCGGTCGGCTGCGGCGTCGCGCGGACGATCGGGCGCGGCTCGACCTCGCGGCGCGCGGGCGGCGTCGGGGTCGGTTGCGCGGTGGGCACCACGACCGGCACGGGCGTCTCGGAAACCGTGGGCGGCAATTGCATCGTGATGACCGGCGGCGGCATCGTCGCGACCGGCGCATTGCCCGGGCTGGGCGTCGCATTGCTCTGCGGCGCCGCCTGCGCGATCGCCTGCACCGACGCCTGCCCGCCCAAAAGCGCCGCCGCGGCCAGCGCCAACCCCGTCGTACCGATCTTCATCCCGCGCGCGTTATCCGCTCGAAGCTTAACCTTAGCCAACGATCACTTCTCCGCCGGGACGACCGGCAGCCACACCGCGCTCGCCGCCGCGCCGCCACGCATCAGGGTGACCGTCGCCTTCTGATAATCGGCCTGCTTCGCGAGGAAGATGTTGGACACGAACTTCTGCGGGTTGCGGTCGTAGAGCGGGAACAGCGACGATTGCACCTGCACCATGATGCGATGCCCCGGCTGGAACACATGGTTCACCGTGGGCAGGCGGAAACGATAGCGCTGCACCTTGTTCGCCGGGATCGCCGACGGATGCGCGAAGCTCTCGCGATAGCGCCCGCGGAAGATATCGAGGCTGATCGCGAGCTGATAGCCGCCTTTCCTGGGGTCATTGGCATATTCGTCGGGGTAGACGTCGATCACCTTGACCACGAAATCGCCGTCGGTGCCGGTCGTCTTGGCGAACAGCTCGGCGATCGGCGCGCCGGAGACGCGCACCGGCGCGGTGAGCGGCGCGGTCTGATAGGTCATCACATCGGGGCGCCCGTCGACCGCGCGCTGATCCTGCACCAGCCACGATTTCCAGCGATCGCCGTCGCCCAGGTTCACCGGGCGCGGCAGATGCGGCACCGGCTTGGCCGGATCGGAGACATAGCTGTCGCCCCCTGCCCCGCCCTTGTCGAAGCCCAGCCCGCCGTCGGCCTCGAGATAGATCGGCTTCAACGGCGCGGCGCACCCCGTCTCGCAAGCGAGCGGCCATTGCGCGAGGCTGTCCCAATGGTTCTCGCCGCTATTGTAGATCAGCGCCTGCGGCGGGGTGAACGCGGGGCGGCCGTCGCGCAGATATTGGTCGAAGAACGGGAACAGATATTTCTCGCGCCACTCGGTCGCGGTGTCGCCGGTCCATTTGAAATCGCCGAGCGACGAGCCGTCGTAATTCGCCTGGCTATGCCGCCACGGCCCCATGACGAGGAAATTGCTGCCGAGCTTGCCCTTGGCCTTCAGCGCCTCCCACGTATGGATCGCGCCATACATGTCCTCCTGATCCCACAGCCCCTGTTCCCACATCGTCGGGACATCGGAAGGATTGGCGGCGATGAGCTTGTCGAGCGCCTGCCCCTGCCAGAATTCGTCATAGGCTGGATGCGCGACCATCCGCTGCCAGAAAGGCAGAGCGGCATAACCCGACTTCTCCGCCCAGGCCCCTGCGGAGCCGATGCGGCGGAATTGGTCGTAATCGTCGTAAAAGCCCGAGGCCGGCTCGGGCGCGCCGCCCTTGAACCCGGTCTGCGAGCCGAGCCAGCCGATATTGGCGAGGCGGAACGCGCCGTAGTGGAACCAGTCGTCTCCCATCCAGCCGTCGATCATCGGGCTTTCCGGCGCGGCGACCTTGAGCGCGGGATGCGGGTGGAGCAGCGCCATCACCACCGTCAGCCCCTCATAGGAGGAGCCGAGCATCCCGACGCGGCCGTTGGTTTCGGGGAGGTTGGCCTTGTTGACCAGCCAGTCGATCGTATCCCAGGCGTCGGTGGTATGATCGACCTTGGTCGGGTTGAGCGGGCCGATCACCGGGCGGGTAACGACATACTCCCCCTCCGACCCATATTTGCCGCGGATATCCTGGAACACGCGGATATAGCCGGCGCGGACGAACGGCTCGTCGCCCTGCGGCAGGACCGATACCATATTCGGGCTCGCCATCCGCTGCGCACGCGCCGAGGCATTATAGGGGGTGCGCGTGAGCAGGATCGGCGCGTTGGTCGCGCCCTTGGGGATGACGATGACGGTGTGGAGCTTCACCCCGTCGCGCATCGGGATCATCACGTCGCGCTTGATATAATCGTCGGCCTGGGTGGGGTAAGCGAAATTGGCCGGGATATCCCCGCCGACCTGCGGCGCGCTGACCTGTTGCGCGGCAAGCGGCGCGGCGGTGAGCGCAAGGGCGGCGAGGATCAGGGATTTGCGATGCATCTGTGTGTCTGCCCCGTTCGGGAAGAAGGATGCGCTGCGTTATGCCGGGTCGGGCGGCGGGATCAACCGCGCCAGGCCACTTCGTCATCCCCGCGAAGGCGGGGATCCATTCGCGCAGGTCGGGGAAAGAAACGTGAGGCCAGCCAGAATGGATTCCCGCCTTCGCGGGAATGACGGCGTTGTGGGAGGAATGACTGGAACCCCTCATTGACGTTGTTGGACCGGCATCCTATATCGCGCCTCTTGCTGGAGCTTCGGGACATGATGCGGCGTCGCGCACCGTATCGGACGAATGGGAGTTTCCGGTTTCATAGACGCTACAGGCTGCCGTCGCCCCGCCCGGGGAAGGACTGCGGCCTTTTGGCGTCCGTTCACGCGCTCGAACGGTTTTTGACTGAGGGCTGACAGCTACATGGCAACCAAGGCGATCGAGGGCGCGACCACGCCCAAGCGGCGCATCCGCAAGGTGTTCGGCAACATCCACGAAGTGGTGCAGATGCCGAACCTCATCGAGGTCCAGCGCGAGAGCTACGAACAGTTCCTGCGCTCCGATCCCTCGATCGGCTATGTCTCCGGTCTGGAAAAGACGCTGCGCAGCGTGTTCCCGATCCGCGATTTCGCCGGCACCGCCGAGCTCGATTTCGTCAATTACGAACTCGAGCCGCCGAAGTTCGACGTCGAGGAATGCCGTCAGCGCGGCATCACCTATGCGGCGCCGATGCGCGTCACGTTGCGCCTGATCGTGTTCGAGGTGGATCCGGATACGGAAACCCGCTCGGTGCTCGATATCAAGGAGCAGGACGTCTACATGGGCGACATGCCGCTCATGACCGAGAACGGCACCTTCTTCATCAACGGCACCGAACGCGTCATCGTCAGCCAGATGCACCGCTCGCCGGGCGTGCTGTTCGATCACGATCGCGGCAAGACCCACGCGTCGGGCAAATATCTGTTCGCGGCGCGGGTGATCCCGTATCGCGGCTCGTGGCTCGATTTCGAGTTCGACGCCAAGGATATCGTCAACGTCCGTATCGACCGTAAGCGTAAGCTTCCGGTGACGGCGCTGCTTTATGCGCTCGGCCTCAACTCCGAGGAAATCCTCAACCATTTCTACAACCGCCTCACCTTCGTCCGCGGCGAAGGCGGGTGGAAGATCCCGTTCCAGGCGGAAAGCTGGCGCGGCGTGAAGCCGCTGTTCGACATCGTCGACGCCAATTCGGGCGAGATCGTCTTCCCGGCCGGGCAGAAGATTTCCCCGCGCGCCGCGAACAAGGCGTCGAAGGACGGCCTCACCGACCTCTTGATCCCGACCGAGGAAATCTTCGGCCGTTATTCGGCCTATGACCTGATCAACGAAGCGACCGGCGAGATCTACGTCGAGGCGGGCGACGAGATTTCGCCCGAGAACCTCGAAAAGCTCGACAAGGCGGGCGTCGATCGCATCGAATTGCTCGATATCGATCACGTCACCACCGGGCCATGGATCCGCAACACGCTCAAGGCCGACAAGGCCGAGGAGCGCGAGCAGGCACTGTCCGACATCTATCGCGTGATGCGCCCCGGCGAGCCGCCGACGCTGGAGACCGCCGAGGCGTTGTTCGCCGGGCTGTTCTTCGATCCGGACCGCTACGACCTGTCGGCGGTGGGCCGCGTCAAGCTCAACATGCGCCTCGATCTCGACACCGATGACAGCGTCACGACGCTGCGCACCGAGGATATCCTCGCGGTGGTCAAGACCCTCGTCGACCTGAAGGACG
>JAFIGU010000100.1 GCA_017849555.1 Sphingomonas sp.
ACTCTGGATGCCGGGTCAAGCCCGGCATGACGATGTATAATAGCCCGGGGCCACCCTCTCTCAATTGTGCTCCCGCGAAGGCGTTACCCCCGATGGGCTTCCGCCTTCGCGGGGACGCAAGCGGCCTCAATCCTGCGGCGGCGGATTCGTGCCCTCTTGCTGCGCGCGCTTGATCGCCTGCCGCTCGAGATACCATTGCCGCGCGTTCATCTGCGCGCAGCCGCTCTGCCCGCCCGTGCCGACCGCCGAACAGGTATTGGGCAAGCCGCCCGCGGTGCGGCCCACCTCATCCTGTTGCTGGGCGCGGTTGACCCAGCTCTGGTTCTTCGCCGGCACTTCGGGCGGGCGGCGCAATTCCTTGGGGACGCGATATTGTTCGTTGGGGTCGATGCGATTGCACACCACCACCTCGGTCGAGGTCGACGGCGGGCATTTCTCGGTGCCGCTCAACGTCACGCTGCGAATCCGCTTCGGCGGCTGCCCGGTTTCGGCCTGCGCCTCCTGATGCACCGTCTCCGCCGGCGCCTTGGCGGGCGCGGGCTGGCTTGCCTGCGCCGCAAGCGCCGCGGCCGGCAGTACGGCGAGGGCGACGGTGATCAGGGGACGTAACATGCGAGACTCCTGTTATATCCTAACGTCCCCTGCGGGGCTTGTATCCCGGCCGAACGTAGCCTTCGGATTACCCGATGTTTCGTTGCAGCAACAGTCGTTGCCGTAACTGACTTTGCCCCCTAAGGCGGCGCTGTAATGATCCTTGTCGTCGACAATTACGACAGCTTCACCTGGAACCTGGTCCATTATCTGATGGAGCTGGGCGCCGAGGTGCGCGTGGTGCGTAACGACGCGCTGACCGCCGCCGAGGCACTGGCGAGCAACGCCACCGGCTTCCTGATCTCGCCTGGCCCGTGCACCCCGAACGAGGCGGGGATCAGCCTCGATCTCGTCGCCGCCTGCGCCGAGGCGCGCCGCCCGCTGCTCGGCGTGTGCCTGGGGCACCAGTCGATCGGCCAGCATTTCGGCGGACATGTCGTGCGCGGCGGGCTGATGCACGGCAAGACCAGCCCGGTCACCCACGACGGCACCGGAATATTCGCCGGGCTGCCCTCGCCATTCACCGCGACGCGCTATCACTCACTGATCGTCGAGGACGTGCCCGATACGTTGCTGGTCAACGCCACTGCGCCCGACGGATCGGTGATGGGATTGCGCCACCGCGAACTGCCGATCCACGGCGTGCAATTCCACCCGGAAAGCATCGCCACCGAACATGGCCACGCGCTGCTCGCCAATTTTCTGAAGACGACCGGGGCATGACCGATTTCGGCCCGCTGCCCGATCCCGCCGCGCCGCTCGATCGCGCCGGTGCCGCGCAGGCCTTTGCCGATATCCTCGACGGCGGCGCCAGCGACGAAGCGATCGCGCATTTCCTGATCGCGCTGAGCGACCGCGGCGAAACCGAGATCGAGATCGCCGAGGCGGCACGCGCGCTACGCGAACGACTGATCCCGATCGACGCCCCCGCGCATGCGATCGACGTCTGCGGCACCGGCGGCGACGGGCATCACACGCTCAACGTCTCCACCGCGGTCAGCCTCGTCGTCGCAGCGTGCGGCGTCCCGGTCGCCAAGCACGGCAACCGCGCCGCTTCGTCCAAGGCCGGCGCGGCGGACACGCTCGAGGCGCTCGGGCTCGATATGGATCGCGCCGGGGCGTGCGCCGAGGAGACGCTCGCCGAGCTCGGCATCTGCTTCCTGTTCGCCGCGAATCACCACCCGGCGATGAAGCGGATCACCCCGATCCGCCGCCACATCGGCAAGCGCACGATCTTCAACCTGATGGGGCCGCTCGCCAATCCGGCGCGGGTCGGCCGCCAGCTGATCGGCATCGCCCGCCCTGACTACGCCCCGGTCTATGCCGCCGCGCTGGCCGAGCTGGGCGCGGAGGCGGCGCTGGTCGTCTCGGGCGAGGAAGGGCTCGACGAAGTGTCCGGCGCCGGGCCGACGATCGCGGTATCGGTCGGCGCGGTCGCGCTGCCCGATCGCATCACGCCGGAGGACGCCGGGCTGCCGCGTCACCCGATCGCGGCGATCCACGGCGGCGACCCCGACTATAACGCCGCTGCCCTGCGCCGATTGCTCGGCGGCGAGCGCGGCGCCTATCGCGACGCGGTGCTGCTCAATGCCGCCGCCGCGCTGGCGCTCGACGGCGCGACGCTGCCCGCGGGTGTGGCGCGCGCGGCGGAAGCGATCGATTCAGGCGCCGCCAATGCGCTGCTCGACCGCTGGATCGCCTGGGCATGAGCAACGTTCTCGACCGGATCCTCGCCACCAAGCGCGACGAGGTGCGCAGCCGCAGCGCTAAGGCGTCGTTCGGCGATCTCGATGCGCGCGCGCGCGAGCAGACCGCCCCGCGCGGGTTCCGCGCCGCGCTCGATCGCGCGCCGGGTTACGGCCTCGTCGCCGAGATCAAGAAAGCGAGCCCCTCGAAGGGGCTGATCCGCGCCGATTTCGATCCTCCGGCGCATGCCCGCGCCTATCAGGCCGGCGGGGCAGCGTGCCTCTCGGTGCTGACCGACGCGCATTATTTCCAGGGCAGCGAGGCCTATCTGGTCGCGGCGCGCGCGGCGTGCGACCTGCCGGTGCTGCGCAAGGATTTCATGGTCGACCCGTGGCAGGCGGCGGAAGCGCGCGCGATCGGCGCCGATGCGATCCTGCTGATCATGGCGGCGCTCGACGATGTGGCGCTGGCCGAGATCGAAGCGGCGGCGATCGAGCGCGGGATGGACGTGCTGGTCGAAGTCCATGACGCCGACGAGCTGGAGCGCGCGCTCAAGCTCAAGTCGCGACTGATCGGCGTCAACAACCGCGACCTGCGCGATTTCACGGTCGATTTCGCGCGGACCTACGAACTGGTCGGCCGCGCGCCGGCGGGCTGCACCTTCGTCGCGGAGAGCGGGCTCACCACCCGCGGCGATCTCGATGCGATGGCCGCGCATGGCGTGCGCTGTTTCCTGATCGGCGAATCGCTGATGCGCCAGCCCGATGTCGAGGCGGCGACGCGGGCGCTGATCGGATGACGCGGCTCACGCATATCGACGATGCCGGCGCGGCGCATATGGTCGATGTGGGCGACAAGCAAGTAACGCGGCGCGAGGCGGTGGCGACCGGCCGCATCCTGATGTCCCCCGAAACCGCCGCCGCGATCCGCGATGGCGCCGCGCTCAAGGGCGATGTGCTCGCGGTGGCGCGGGTTGCGGGGATCATGGCGGCCAAGCGGACGAGCGAGCTGATCCCCTTGTGCCACCCACTCCCGCTCACCCGCGTGTCGCTCGATCTGACGGTCGGCGCGGATCATGTCGAAGCCACCGCGACCGCGGCGACCGACGGCAAGACCGGGGTGGAGATGGAAGCGCTGACTTCGGTCTCGGTCGCTCTGCTGACAATCTACGACATGACCAAGGCGCTCGACCGCGCGATGCGGATCGACGGCGTTCGGTTGCTCGCCAAGAGCGGCGGGCGATCGGGGGATTGGCGGGCGGAGACCGGCGACGCCTGAATCGGGCGACGCGCGGATCGGAAAATGCGGGACTGTCAAGCGACTGAGACAAAGCAAATGCCTCAATGCTGGATTCCGTAAACGATCCGTTACTTAGTTTACAACCTTTTACGCCGTACTATTCGCACCTTGTGATTTATATCATCCCCAAGGGTGCCGCATTATTCCCTCACGGCACATTATCGGGGTGATGGAAATGAAGAATTTTGCGATGGCCGCGCTCGCGGCGATGATCTTGCCTACGCCTGCATTCGCCGCCGTAGAACTTATCAAGAATGGCTCGTTCGAGAATAACACGGTTTCGGACGGCACAAAGCAGTGGATATTCTATGCCGGCCTCGCCGACTGGTCTTATCAAAATCGGATCGACCAGTACAATTTTCAGCACAACTTGACATTTATTGCCACGCCCGGCACGGCCGACGTCCAGACCGGCAGTGGTTTAACCGTTTACGGTCCGTTCCCGAAGACGAGCCCCGACGGCGGCGACTTCATCCTCGCCGACGCCGATACCGATTTCAACGGAACGCTATATCAGACGGTGAAAGGTCTGACGGTCGGCGAGAAATATACGCTCACTTTCTGGCAGGCCGCCGGCCAGCAGATCGATCGCGTCGGGCCGACCACCGAACAGTGGAAAGTATCGTTCGGGAACGACGTCCAATATTCGGACAAATTCCTGCTCGCGGAGGGTGCGGTCGGCGATTGGCAAAAGCAGTCGATGACCTTCGTCGCATCGGCAACGTCGCAGGTGCTGACATTCCTCGCGGAGGGCACGCCCAACGGCCAGCCGCCGATCGCGATGCTCGATGGCGTGTCGCTCAAAGCCTATGAGCCGCCGGTCGGCACCGTGCCGGAGCCGAGCACCTGGGCGATGATGATCATGGGGTTCGGCGCCGTCGCCGGCGTGATGCGCCGCCGCCCGCGCCGGGTCGAAGCGGCGAAATAAGGAAATACAAGCCTCCGTCATCCCAGCGAAAGCTGAGATGACGGGGCGCCTCAAACCTCCTTCGCCGCCGCCAGCACCGCGGCGGCGTGGCCCGGCACCTTCACCTTGCGCCACGCCCGGACCAAGGCGCCTTCCTTCCCGAACAGGAAGGTCGCGCGCTCGATCCCCATATATTTCCGGCCGTAGAGCGACTTTTCGACCCACACGCCGAACGCCTCGCATGCCGCGCCATCCTCGTCGCTCGCCAGCGGCACCTTAAGGTCATATTTGGCGATGAAATTGCTGTGCCGCTTCGGGCTGTCCTTCGAGATGCCGAGCAGCGCCACGCCTGCCGCGGCGAAATCGTCCGCCAGCGCGGAGAAGTCCTGCGCCTCGCGGGTGCAGCCGCTCGTATCGTCCTTGGGGTAGAAATAGACCACCAGCGGTCGCGGCAGCGCGGCGAGCCGCACCGGGGCGCCGTTGGGGTCGACCAAGGTCAGGTCGGGAAGCTTATCCATTGCTCACTCCTAGCCACGCGGCGCGCACCTCCTGCCGCGCCGCGGCGAAGCCGGCAAGCACCGCCGCCCAATCCTCATAGCCCAGCGCGCGCGCGATCAGCGCACGCGTCGCCGCCGCCTCCGGCTCCTGCGCATCGGGCGCGACCAGCCGCAGCGTAACGAGCAGCCGCGTCAACAGATCGTGCGCCGCGCCCATTCCGGCCGGCAGCAACGCGCCGAGCAAGTCGATCGCCCGCCCCAGCCGCGGATCGAACCCGGTGCGGTGCTCGAGTTGCAAGGTGTGGACCGCGAATTCCAGATCGACCAGCCCGCCCGGCAGCAACTTGGCGTCGAGCGGCCCCGCCGGCGGCTTATGCGCGGCCATTTCGGCGCGCATGTTCGCGGCATCGTTCACCACGTCGTGCGGCTTGCGCGCGCCCGCCAGCACCGCCGCGATCTCCGCCGAGAGCGCCGCGCGCGCCGCGGCCGAGCCGAACACCGGGCGGGCGCGGGCCAACGCCATATGCTCCCAGGTCCACGCCTCTTCGCGCTGATAGCGCGCGAACGAATCGAGGCTGACCACCAGCGGCCCCTGCGCCCCCGACGGGCGCAGCCGGGTATCGACCGAATAGAGCGGCCCCGCCGCCGTCGCGACCGACAGAGCCGCGGTGACGCGCTGCGCCAGCCGATTGTAATAGAGCGTCGCGCCGAGCGGCTTGGCGCCGTCCGATTCCGCCGCGAAATCGCCGGTGAACAGATAAATCAGATCGAGATCGGAGGCGTGGGTCAGCTCGCCCCCGCCCATCCGGCCGAGCGCGAGGATGACGAATTCGCTGTTCGGCACGCGGCCGTGCGCGATGGTGAATTCGGCGACGGTCGCCGCCGCCAGCGCCTCGATCGCCGCCTCGGCGACCCGGCCGTAACCCGCGGAAACCTCCAGCGGATCGGCGACGCCCGCAATGATCTGCGTCCCCAGCGCGAACCTTTTGTCGCCGACGACGCGGCGCGCATGATCGAGCCGCGCCTGATAATCGGCGCCGCGCTCGACCGCTTCCATCTCGGCGACCAGTTCGGCGACGCTGCCGACCGGGGCGAAGGCGGTCGCGTCGATCAGCCCGTCGAGCAGATCGGGGCGGCGCGACAGTTCGTCAGCCAGGGTCGGGGCGTGGCTCAGCACCGTGGCGAGCAGATTGGCGAGTGCCGGCCGCGCCTCCAGCAAGCGAAAGATGTTGATCGCGCTCGGCAATCGCTCAAGCAACGTATCGAGGCGCTGCAATGCTGCCTGCGGCACCGGCGCGTCCGCGACCGCCGCGACGATCCCCGGGAGCACCGCCTCCAGCGCCGCCTTGGCCGCGGGGCTGCGCAGCGCGGGATAGCGCCCCGAGCGCCACGATCCGATCCGCGCCGCGGCCCCCTCCGCATCGGCGAAACCGAGCGCGGCGAGCTGCTCGACCAGCTTGGCCGGATCGCTCGACAAAGCGGTGTCGGCCGGCGCGGCGAGCACGTCGAACACCGCCGCCACCCGTTCGACATGCGGACGGAGGTGATCGAGCAGCGCCGCGCCATCGGCACGCCCGTCGAGCCGCGCGACCCGATCGAGCGCGTCGCCGGTCGGCAGATGATGCGTTTGGCGATCGTCGATCATCTGGACGCGATGCTCGATCGTGCGCAGCGCCTCATAGGCCGCGGTCAGCGCGCGCGCGTCGTCGGGGTCGATCCGCCCGGCCTCCGCCAGCGCCGCGAGCGCCTCGCGGGTATTGCCGACGCGCAGCGCCGGATCGCGGCCGCCGTGGATCAACTGGTGGATCTGCGCGAAGAATTCGACCTCGCGGATTCCGCCGCGCCCGCGTTTCAGATCATAGCCAGGGCCGAATGCCTGGCCCTGCGAATGATGATCGCGGATCCGGCGGGTGATGTCGACGATCTCGCCGATTGCGCCGAAATCGAGGCTGCGCCGCCACACGAACGGGCGGATCGCGTCGAGGAAGCGCGTACCGAGCGCGATATCGCCGGCGCAGGCACGCGCGCGGATGAAGGCGGCACGCTCCCACGGCAGCGCCTGCGATTCGTAATAAGTGATCGCCGCCTCTATCGGGATCGCGATCGGGGTCACCTCGGGCGACGGGCGCAACCTGAGGTCGACGCGCAGCACATAGCCGTCGCCATCGCGCGTCTGGAGCAGTTCCACGACGCGCCGCCCGATCCTGACCGCGGCGTCGACCGGTTCCTCGCGCGGCTTGGTCGGCAGCGTCTCGGGGTCGAACAGCAGGATCGGATCGATGTCCGAGGAATAATTGAGTTCGCGGCTGCCCTGTTTGCCGAGCGCGATCGCGGCGAAGCCGACCGGTTCGGCGCCCGGCGTACGCTCCTCGATCGCCGCGCGGATCGCACGATCGAGCGCGGCATCGGCGAAATCGGACAATGCGCGGGTGACCGCGGTAAGATCGAGCGCGCCGGAAAGATCGCCGACCGCCGCGACCAGCGCAAGCCGGCGCCGCGCGAGCCGCAGCGACTGGCTCACCGGTCCCTCGCCGAACCTCGCCGCCGCACCGAGCGGCAGCGCGCCCTGCGCCAGCGTCGCCGCGAGGTCGGGCTCGCGATCGAGCAGCATCGCGAGGAACGGCGCATTGTCGCGGGCGCGATCGAGCGCGTTTTTCGCGACGGCGGGAGCGATTTGGACGATATCATTCATGGCCGGCGCTACCTGCCGAGAAACTTCATCGGCGTTCAACCGTTTTCGCGAGGATGGAACGTCGTTTTACCTCGTCCGACGTCTCGCCCGCCGCGGGATTCGTCGTATCGCCGCCGCAGCGCAGCGACGGCATCGGCGAATCGCTGCGCCGCGCCTTCCAGCCGCCCCCCGTGCCGGATTCGATGCGCGGATTGCTCGATCGGCTGTATCGGCTGGAATAAGCGGAAGACAGATCGCGCCTGTTCTCATTCCACACGTCATGCCGGGCTAGACCCGGCATGACGATAAGAGCCCGTTTCGCAAAAACGCTCAGCGATCCCGGCTCAGTTCGTCCACTTCGTGCATGATCGTATCGAGCGTCGTGCGACCCGAATCGTCGCCCTTCTGCCCGGTGCGGCCGGTCATGTCGCGACCGCTCATCAGCGCCTCGAGCGCGACGCGGCCGCGCGCGACACGGCTCTTGATCGTGCCGACCGCAACCCCGCAGATTTCGGCCGCCTCTTCATAAGCGAAGCCGCCGGCACCGACGAGGATCAACGCCTCGCGCTGCGGTTGCGGCAGCATCAGCAAGGCGCGCTGCATGTCGGCAAGCTCGACATGCTTGTCCTGCCCCGCCGGCGCGGCGAGCAGCCGATCGGCGACGAGATCGTCCCACTCGCCACGGAAGCGCGAGCGCCGCATCTGCGACAGATAAAGGTTGCGCAGGATGATGAAGGTCCAGGCGCGCATATTGGTGCCGGCCTGAAAGCGCTTGCGCGCCGCCCAGGCCTTGAGCAGCGTCTCCTGCACCAGATCGTCCGCGAGATCGCGGTTACCCGAAAGCGATCGGCCGAAGGCGCGCAGGTGCGGAATGACCTGCGCCAGCTCGGCCTTGAACTCGGGGTCGGAAAGCGCGACGTGCCCGGCAGGCGACGTCACATCCGCCCCATCATCCTGCGATGGATCTTGCGTCATGATGTCGCGATCATTCCCCGTCGCAACCGGCTCTGCCCGGTCTGTATTTATAAGATAGGCGTGCAGGCGCAATTTGCCACCCGCCTGCCACGCTGCCGCCGTCGAGGCGACTAGACCCGCACGAGCACGAGGATCGCAAAGATCACCACCACCAGCACGAGGGAAAAACCGAGGATATACCGCGTCATATGCGGTGTTGCACCAGCTCTAGCCTGTTCCGTGCTGCGGTGTACCGTTTCGTTTTCGTCCGCCATAGAACACCAACGAACAACAACCGTTTTGGGTCCGTATCAACTCATTCGGCGGGCACGGTCGATTGATCGAAAAACAATGCCTGGCTGATCGCGGCTTTCACGGTAGAGCGCTGGAATGGCTTGGTGATCAGAAAGGTCGGCTCCGGCCGCTCGCCGGTCAGCAGGCGTTCCGGGAAAGCGGTGATAAAGATCACCGGTACCTGGAATTCGGCGAGAATATCCTTCACCGCGTCGATTCCCGAACTGTCGTCGGCCAACTGGATATCCGCCAGCACCAGTCCCGGCCGGTCCTCCATCGCCAGCGCGACCGCTTCGTCGCGGGTCACCGCGACGCCGGTCACCTCATGGCCCAGATCGCGCACGATCGTCTCGACGTCCATCGCGATGATCGGCTCATCCTCGATGATCAATACGCGCGCGCGGGTCTGCTTTTCGATTTCGGTCATCGCCTCCGCAACCAATTCTTCCACCTCCTCGGGTTCGACATCGATCAGATAGGCAGCGTCTTCGGGGGTGAACCCCTCCATCGCGGTCAGCAGCAGCGCCTGCCGCGACAGCGGCGTCATCCGCGCCAGCCGCGCACGCGCGATGCTCTCATGCTCGCTGGCATCGGCGCTCGCCGTGCCCTCGATATGCGCCGACCCCCAGATCACCTGGAAGGTACGATAAAGGCCGAGCCGGGGATCGACATCGCGCGGGAATTCCGCCGGCGCGGCAACGATCGCCTCCAGCGTCGCACGGACATATTGGTCACCCTGGGACTGGCTGCCCGTCAGCGCGCGGCTGTAACGCCGAAGAAACGGAAGATGCGGCGCAAGCTGTTGTCCAAGCGACATTGGCGGTGGTTTCTCCTCACAGGGCCGGAGGCGCCCTTGCCTCGCCGGCCGATTCAAACGCGATAACACGGCAACCGATCGCCCGCCGACCGGCCCTGCGGCCAACCGGCGAATTTGTCACCGGCAAGTGGAACCAACGAGCCGGTTTTTGGTTTCATTATGCTCACCGCACAATGTGTGTGCGGGGCCTTGCGGTTTCTGGCAACCGCGTCTTTTAGAATCCCGACGGTCGGGCGGTTCCGGGGGGCATGTGTTGAGTTCGGACGATCAGGCAAAAAAACCGGATCGACAGAAGGGCGCGGCGGTCCAGCGCAAGGACCGCGATATGGGCTCGGCCCTGCGCTCGATCTATCAAAAGACAGTCGAGGAAGCGATCCCGGACGAGATGCTGTCGCTGCTCGGCAAGCTCGACTAGATCGTAGCCGAAATGGCTGGGAACGCAGGATATCCCGGCTCGGCGACAGCCTTGGCGCGAATCTTCGTCGCGCGCTGGCCGACCGGAGCCAAATTATTCGTGATCCTAAGCGTGGCGTTGCTGCCGCTGGCGGTGATCGCGGTATTCGCCACCTTGCAGACGACCCGCATCGCCGACACCGAATCGCGCGCCGGGCTGCGCCTCGCCTCCAACGAAAGCAGCCGCGCGATGGCGATCGAGCTCATCGGCGACATGACCGCGCTCCACGCCGCGGTCGATGCGCTCGAGCTCGATCCGCATAACGGCCCGAGCTGCGCGCGCGCGCAGGGCGTTTTTGCGCAGCAATCGACGATTGGCACCCGGTTCGTCATCTTCGATCGGCAAGGGCGGGCGGTGTGCGGGGTTTCCTTCCCCGGCGCGCGTGATGTCGCGAGCCAGGCCAGGCACGCGATCGTCTTCGCGCGGTTGGTGCCGGGGCGCGGGCTGCTGCTCGGCATCGCGTCCAACCGGCACGGGATGTTCGGCGCGGCCTTTTTCCCCACCGAATTCCTCGCCAACCTCAGCCGGCCGAGCGGCGCCATCCAGTCCTATCAGCTCTCGCTGGTCAAGGGCAACGAACGGCTGGTGATCGACGCCATGCCGCGCGAATCCGCGCTCGAACGGCGCAGCGCCAACCGCACCGATCTCGGCATCGCCGGGCTGGCGCTGGAAATGGAGATGCGGCGCACCCCGATCACCTCGTCGCTGGTCATCGCGCTGCTGCTGCCGTTGCTGATGTGGGCCGCGGCGGCCGGGATTTCGTGGTTCGTGGTCGATCGCCTGCTGGTGCGCCCGTTGCGCCAGCTCCGCACCGATATCGCCGCGCTCCACCCCGGCGAGGAGCTCGATCCGGCAATCCTGCGCACGCTCCACGCGCAGGAGATCCGCGAGTTGGGCGATACGTTCCGCGCCCTCACCCGCACCGTCTCGCTGCACGAGGCCGGGCTGGCCGAGGGGCTGGTGCGCCAGACCCGCCTGACGCGCGAGGTGCATCATCGTGTGAAGAACAACCTCCAGGTGATCTCCAGCCTGATCAACCTCCACGCCCGCAGCGCGCGGACGCCCGAGGTGACGCAGGCCTATGCCTCGATCCAGCGCCGCGTCGATGCGCTGGCGGTGGTGCATCGCCACCATTTCGCCGAGCTGGAGGAAAACCGCGGGCTCGGGCTGCGCCCGGTGATCAGCGAACTCGCCACCAGCATCCGCGCGACCGCGCCGGAGGGAAGCCGGGTCGGGCTGGCGCTCGATCTCGATCCCTTCTTCGTCGGGCAGGATGTCGCCGTCCCGATCGCCTTTCTGGTCACCGAGGCGGTCGAACTGGCGATGGCGTGCGATCGCGAGGCGCAGATCCGCATCACGCTGAAGCCGGCGCCTGGCGAGGCGGATCGTGCGATCCTGCGCATCTCCTCCCCCGCGCTGATCCAAAGCGAAACGCTCGTCGCCCGGCTCAGCCAGCGCTACGGGCGGGTGATGGAAGGGCTGTCGCGCCAATTGCGCGCGCCGCTCGATTATGATGCCGCGATCGGCGAATATGCGATCGCGATCACTATTCTCGGGCTCGAATGACCGCGAAACGCCGTCGACCCGCGAATTGACTTTTTTTTACGATGGACGGAACCGCGCTTCACAACGGTCGTTCTGCTCTTCGGATAGCGAAATCATGCCCCCCCGCTCTCGCTATCCAGGTCACAGGCCCGAAAGCGTCGTCACTCCCCCCCGGTGGCGCTTTCGGGCCTTCATTTTTGCGGGTTTCCCAAAATCGCCGTAAGACCGGTGCGGTCCCGCGCTTTCAGGAGGTTCGCCATGCGCAAGATTATCGGATTCACCGCAATCGCTGCCGGGCTGCTGCTCGCCGGCTGCAACACGGTTCAGGGCGTCGGCCGCGACGTCTCGTCGGTCGGCCAGACGGTCACCAAGGCGGCGAAGTAACGCTTACTCGCCTGGAACAATCTCACCTTCGCCCGTCGTGTCACGTGCACGACGGCGCTCGGTGAACCAGATCCCGATCAGCGCGAGTTCGTAGAGGAAGCACAAGGGGATCGCGAGAAGCAGTTGCGATCCCACGTCCGGCGGGGTCAGCACCGCGGCGATCGCAAAGGCGGCGACGATCGCGTAGCGCCGCGCGCTCACCAATTGCTTGCGCGTCACGATCCCCGCTCGTTCCAGCAGCATCAGCAGCACCGGCAGCAGGAAGGCGATCCCGAAGCCGAACAGGAATTGCATGATGAACGACAGGTAATTGCCGATCGCGGGCAATGCCTCCTGGTTCACCCCGCCGATATTGCCCTGGAAGCTCAGCAGAAAATGCAGCGCCATCGGCACCGCGATGAAATAGGCCATCGACGCGCCGAGGCAGAACAGCACCGGCGTCGCGAGCAGGAACGGCAGCAACGCGCGCTTTTCCTTGCGATAGAGGCCGGGCGCGATGAACTGCCACAATTGGTTGGCGATCACCGGGAAGGACAGCATCATCGCGGCGAAGAAGGCGACCTTCACCTTGACGAAGAACGCCTCGAAAATCTGCGTGTAGATGAGCTTGGTCTGCCCCGCCTGGAGCAACGGGCGGACCAGCACGCCGAAAATATCCTCGGCGAAATAATAGCAGACGAAAAACGCCAGGATCAGCGCGGCGATGCTGTAGAGCAGCCGCCGGCGCAGCTCGATCAGATGTTCGAGCAACGGCGCCTTGGTGTCGTCGATGTCCTTCATGACGCGGGCTTGCTCTCGACCGGCGGATGCGCCTCATCGGCGGGTGCCGGCGGCGGCGCGACGACCGGTTTCTCGACCATCACCGGTGGCGCATCCTCGCCGTCGGTCGCCGTCTCGGCTGGCAACGGATGCGGATAATCGGGGGTATCGGCGGAAGAGTCGGACGGATGCAGCCGCATGATCCGTTCATTCTCTTCCTTCCACTTCTTTTCCATCTCGGCGAGTTCGGCCTCGCGGATCATCTCGTCGAAGCCGGCGCGGAACTGGCGCGCGACCGAGCGGGCGCGGCCGACCCAATAGCCCAGGACGCGCATCGCCTTGGGCAGGTCTTTCGGCCCGATGACGACCAGCGCGACAAGCGCGACGACCGCCCATTCGGAGAAATTGAAATCAAGCATGAGCGGGCCGGCGGCGCGAGGGGAACGGCAAAGGAGCGGGCTGAGGGCGTCGGCCGATCAGCGCGCCTTCTCGTCCTGCACGATCGTCTCGGCGGGGCGCACCGATTGCTGCGCCTCGATCCGCGCGGCCGGCTTGGCGGGGACGTCCTCGTCCTCCTCGGCCATGCCCTTCTTGAAATTCTTCACGCCCTTGGCGACGTCACCCATCAGGTTCGAAAAGCGCCCGCCCCCCAAGAGAAGAATGGCGATGATGGCGACGACGATCCAATGCAGCGGGCCAAACGTGCCCATGACGGCTCTCCTGATAAGCGAACCCTGTATCTAGGGTCTAAACGCGCTCAGGACAACGCCGTGAGCGGGCTGGCTACCTCATTCACCGTCATACCGGGCTTGACCCGGCATCCAGAGCCGCAAGGACCGGCGCCGGTTGCCCTGGATGCCGGGTCAAGTCCGGCATGACGCCACGGGCCCTAGTCATCATCGTCGTCTTTTTCCACCGCGAGTTGATCGAAGGCGAGATCGACCGGATCGAGCAATCCCGCGGCCTTCAGATCGTCGATCCCGGGCAGGTCGCGCCGGCTTTCAAGTCCAAAATGATCGAGGAATCCCGGCGTCGTCGCGAACATCAGCGGTCGGCCCGGCACCTCGCGCCGCCCCGCGGGGCGCACCCAGCCCGCCTCCATCAGCACGTCGAGCGTGCCCTTCGAGATCTGCACCCCGCGGATTGATTCGATTTCGGCGCGGGTCACCGGCTCGTGATAGGCGATGATTGCCAGCGTCTCGATCCCGGCGCGAGAGAGCTTGCGCGCCTCCTCGCGATCGCGGCGCAGCAGATGGGCGAGATCGGCCGCGGTCTGGAAATGCCATCGCCCGCCGCGGTCGACGAGGTTGATGCCGCGCCCGGCATAATCCGCGGCCAGCGCACCGAGCACCGCCACGATATCCCCCTCGCCGACATGCGCGCGAATCGCCTCCGGGGTCATCGGCTCGGTCGCGGCGAACAGCACCGCCTCGACCGCGCGAGCGAGATCGTCGGGCGGGGTCATGCCGAGGCCCTCAGGTAGAGCGGGGCGAAGGGCGATTTCTGCGCGAGCTCCACCCGCCCCTGCCGCGCCAGTTCGAGCGCGGCGAGGAAGCTCGACGCCAGCGCCGATTTGCGGAAGGTGCCCGACGCGCCGTCGGGGAGGAACCGCTCGATCGACGCCCATTCGATCGTACTGCCGATCAGCGCCGAGACGCGCTCGATCGCCGCCTCAAGCGTCATCACCTGGCGATCGTGGACGACGTGCATCACCGGGCGGGTACGCGCCGAGATACGCCCGTAAGCCGCGATCAGATCATAGATTTCGGCGGTCCAGCGCGCCTTGCGCACCGTGCGCAACCCTTCGGGCGCAGCGCGGCGGAAGACGTCCCGCCCGAGCCGGTCGCGCGCCATCAGCCGCGCGCCGGCCTCGCGCATCGCGTTGAGCCGTTCGAGCCGCAATTGCAGGCGGAGCGCCAGTTCCTCGGGGCTCGGCTCGACCTCGGGGTCGCGCGGCAGCAGCAGGCCCGATTTGAGATAGGCGAGCCACGCCGCCATCACGAGATAATCCGCCGCCAGCTCGAGCCGCAGCGAGCGCGCCTGCTCGATGAAGACGAGATATTGCTCGACCAGCGCGAGGATCGAGATCTGCTTGAGATCGACCTTCTGCGAGCGGGCGAGCGCGAGCAGCAGGTCGAGCGGCCCTTCCCAGCCCTCGAGATCGAGCTTCAGGATATCGTCGTCTTCGGTCAACGGCTTGCTGGGGGGCAGGAGGGATACATCACACTATGCTGGCAGAATGGGCGGGCGTTGCCCAGCCGCCTGCGCAAAGTTCACGAAGTTCACACGAGTGAAGGTTTGGCACCAATGTGACCAAATCAAAATAAATCATTTAATTTCATGTATTTATTAACAAACGTCACCCCGGCCTTGAGCCGGGATGACGGAAGGGGTCAGGCGAGCGCCAACAACGCGTCGCGCTTCTCGATCAGCCCGCCGAAATCGCCCTCGGCGGGCGGGACGCTCGCCATTGCACGATCCAGCCGATCCCGAGCCCCCGGCTCGATCTCATCGAGCCGCCCCGCGATCTCGATCATCTCGTCCATTCGCGCCCAGCAATCGAGCACCACATCGCACCCCGCCGCGATCGCCCCCGCGGCTTTCTCGCCGGCGGTGCCGCTGAGCGCCTTCATGTCGATATCGTCGGTCATCAGCAGCCCGTCGAACCCGATGCGGCGGCGGATCACCTGCTCGATCACGATCGGCGACAGCGTCGCCGGACGATCGCGGTCCCACGCCTCGAACACGATATGGCTCGTCATCCCCATCGGCGCGCCGGCCAGCGCGCGGAACGGGGCGAGATCCTCCTCCAACTCGGCGTCACTCGCGGTGACCGTGGGCAGATCATAATGCGAATCGACGATCGCGCGGCCGTGCCCCGGCATATGCTTGACCACCCCGACCACCCCGGCCGCCGCGAGCCCCTCCCGCGTCGCGCGGCCCATCGCCGCGACACGCTTGGGCTCGCGGCCATAAGCGCGGCAGGCGATCGCCTCGGTCGTCCCCGCGCGCGCAACATCGAGCAACGGCATGCAATCGACCGTAATCCCCATTTCGGCGAGCATCAGCCCGAGCGCCTGGGCATTGGCGCGCGCCGCCTCGATCGCCGACATCGGCGCGCGTTCGTAAAGCGCGTCGAACGCCGGGCCGGCGGGAAAGGCGGGCCATTCCGGCGGCCCCATCCGCGCGACGCGCCCGCCCTCCTGATCGATCAGGATCGCGACGTCGCCCCGCCCCTCCAGATCGCGCAGCGAATCGGTGAGCGCGCGAAGTTGCGCGCGATCGATCACGTTGCGCTTGAACAGGATATAGCCGGCCGGGCGCGCCTCGCGGAAGAATGCACGTTCGTCGGCGGAGAGCGTCGGGCCGGAGAGGCCGAAGATGACTGGCTTCATGCCCCGCCGATACCGTCAGCGCTGCCGGGGGGGAAGGCACGCCAACCGATATCTTCCGTTCGCCCTGAGCTTGTCGAAGGGCGGCCTGTCCCACCCGGTGGGGGACGCCCTTCGACAAGCTCAGGGCGAACGGGGAGAGGGAGGAATGCCGGATTAAGGTAACGCGATGCGCTGAAATTACCCCGCGACGAAGCAGCGTTCGCCCGCCACCTTCAGCCGGCCGCAGATATCGGCGGCGGCGCTGGCGCTGCCGGCATTGACCCGCAAGCGATAGACCTTGCGCCCGTTGACATCGGCCGCCTCGACCGATTTGTTCAACGTCGCGAGATAGTTGAACCTTTTCGCCAGCGCGCTCCACGCCGCATTGGCCACCGCCTCGCTGGGGAAAGCGCCGAGCTGGACGAGCGATCCGCCCGATCCTGCCCCCGGCACCGCCGCGCGCGGCGCGCTGACCGGGGCTTCCGCGGTGAGCTTGCCGCCGCTCGGCGGCACCTTCGCCGCGGCGACGCGCTCGCCGGCATCCGGCGCTGGCACGGGCTTGGCGCCGGCGCGGCGGCCGTCGATCGGCGCTTCGGGCACCGCGCTCAGGTCGATCGCCGCCGAGGAATTGGCGCCGGCGCTGGTCGCGATCGCCGAATCACCCTCGCCGCTCACCTTGAGCCCACCCGGCTCCTCCGGCTTGATCTTGTAATCGCCCGGCGGCGCCTTGATCAGATCGCCGCTGCCCGAGGGGGTGCCGACATGCTGCTGCATCTTGTAGATGCCGAAAACGATGCCCGCGAGCATCACCAGCCCGACGACGACGAGCAGCACCTGGCGCAGAACGCCGGGCGCGCCATTATCCTCTTCCTCGGGCTCTACCGATTCCAGCCAGGGCAAACGATCAAGGTTACTGAGATCGATCTTGTCCACCGCCGTCACCGCCTACATCTCCGAGACCGCTTCCACCCCCACGATGGAAAGTCCGTTACGAATGATTTGCGCGCAGCCATCCGCCAAGAGCAGACGCGCCGCGCTCGACGCCGGATCTTCGACGACCAGGAAGCGCCGATCGGGCCGATCATTGCCGACATTCCACAAAGAGTGAAAGGCCGCAGCCAAATCGTAGAGATAAAAAGCGATACGGTGCGGCTCGCGCGCCGCCGCGGCGGTTTCGACGATCCGCGGGAATTGCGCCGCCAGCTTCACCAGCGCAAGCTCTTCCGTATCAAGACGGGACAGATCGGGGCTGGTCGCATCGATCCCCGCCTCCGCGGCGCGGCGATGCAGCGAGGCGATGCGGGCGTGCGCATATTGGACGTAGAAGACCGGATTGTCCTTCGACGCCTCGACCACCTTGGCGAAGTCGAAATCCATCTGCGCATCGGCGCGGCGGGTGAGCATCGTGAAGCGCACGACGTCCTTGCCGACCTCGCGCACCACATCGGCGAGCGTGACGAAATTGCCCGCGCGCTTGGACATCTTCACCGGCTCGCCGGCGCGGAGCAGGCGGACCATCTGGACGAGCTTGATATCGAAGCGCGTCTTGTTCTCGGTCAGCGCGGCGACCGCGGCGACGATCCGCTTCACGGTGCCGGCGTGATCGGCGCCCCAGATGTCGATCAGCTCGTCGGCGGCCTGCGCCTTCTGGAAGTGATAGGCGAGATCGGCGCCGAAATAGGTCCATTGCCCGTTCGACTTCTTGATCGGGCGATCCTGATCGTCGCCGAATTGGGTCGAGCGGAACAGGGGCAGCTCGACCGGCTCCCAATCGTCGGGCACCTCGCCCTTGGGCGCATCGAGCACCCCGTCATAGACGAGACCGCGCTCACGCAGCCATTGCTCGGCCGCCTCGGGCTTGCCCGCCGCCTGCAGCTCCGCCTCGGAGGCGAAGACCGCGTGGTGGATGCCGAGCAGCGCGAGATCGGCCTTGATCAGCGCCATCATCGCCGCGACCGCGCGGGTGCGGAACAGCACGAGCCATTCGCTCTCGGGCGCCGTCGCGTAACGATCGCCGAATTCGTCGGCGAGCGCGCGGCCGACCGGGACGAGATAGTCGCCCGGATAGAGCCCCTCGGGGATCTCGCCCACCGCCTCGCCCAGCGCCTCGCGGTAGCGCAGATGCGCCGAGCGCGCGAGCACGTCGACCTGCCCGCCGGCATCATTGACATAATATTCGCGCGTCACGTCATAGCCGGCGAATTCGAGCAGCGCGGCGAGCGCATCGCCGACCACCGCGCCGCGGCAATGCCCCATGTGCATCGGCCCGGTCGGGTTGGCGGAGACATATTCGACGTTGACGCGGGTGCCGTGGCCGCGCTGCGACCGGCCGTAATCGCCGCCCGCGTCGCGGATCGCGGAAAGCTCGGCGCGCCACGTATCGTCGGTCAGCCGCAGGTTGATGAAGCCGGGGCCGGCGATCTCGACCGCCGCCACCTCGTCGAGCCGGCGCAGCTCGTCAGCGATCTTCTCGGCCAGCGCGCGCGGGTTGGACTTGGCCGGCTTGGCCAGCACCATCGCGGCATTGGTGGCGAGATCGCCGTGGCTCGTGTCGCGCGGCGGCTCGACCGTCACGTTGCGACGATCGAGATCCGCCGGCAGCGCGCCGCCAGCGACAAGGGCATCGAGCGCCGCGTCGATATGCGCGGCAAAGCGAGAATAAAGCGTCATGGTGTCCGTGATCGTCCGGGATTGCGCGCGCGATAGACCAAGCGGGCGCCGGAAGCAAAAAGCCCTCCTCCGAAGTGAGGGGCTTGAGCCCCCCTAAGCCGTCAGCGCGTCGACCAGCGCCTGGACCTTCTTCTGCCGCCATTGCGGCAGCGGGGCGACCAGCCAATAGCCGAGCCGCGACGACTTCGCCTCGCCGACACGCACCACGCGCCCCGCGGCGATATCGCGCGCGGCGAGCAATTCGGGCACGGTCGCGCGCCCCAGTCCCTGCGCCGCGGCGTCGATCGCCAACCCCGCGTCGGCGACGCGGATCGGCGCCGACACATCTTCCGCGCCACACCCGGGCCAGGCGATACGCAGCTCGCTGCCGCCGCCGGGGCACTCAACGGTGACCATCCCCTCGCTCTCCAACGCCTCGCCCTCATGCGCGCCGGGGCCTTCCCCCCAGCGGATCGCGAGATCGAGATTGGCCTCGGTGAAGTCGATCACATCGTCCGCCGCGACGAGGATGAAGCGCAATTCGCCGTCGTCGCGCGCGATTTCCGCGAGCCGCGGCATCAGCCATTTCTGCGTCACGTCGCGCGGCGCGGCGATCGTCAGCGATTTGGACGATTGCCCGGCCTGCATCGCGCGCACCGATTCCTCGAAATGGAGGAAACCGTCGCGCAGCGCGGCCAATCCCGCCTCGCCCTCCTGCGTCAGTTCGAGCCCCTTGGTGGTACGGCGGAACAGCACGACGCCCAGCGTATCCTCGAGCGCGCGGATCTGCTGGCCGACCGCCGCCGGGGTCACCGCCAGCTCGTCCGCCGCGCGGGTGAAGGACAGATGGCGCGCGGCCGCATCGAGCACGCGCAGCCCGTTGAGCGGCAGATGCGTGCGCTTCATGCCCCCACCGCCGGCGCGAGCAGCGCGAATTTGGGGATGGCGACGTCGAACGGCGCGCCGCTCTCGCCGATCATGCGATAATGCCCCTGCATCGATCCCGACGAGGTGCCCAGCGGGCAGCCCGAGACATAATCGTAGCTCGCGCCGGGCTCGATCACCGGCTTTTCGCCGACCACGCCCTCGCCCTCGACCGGATGCTGCACCCCGCGCCCGTCGGTGATCAGCCAATAGCGGCTGAGCAGCTGGATACTGTGCTCGCCGTGGTTCTCGATCCGGATATGATAGGCCCAGAACCAGCGCCCGCGCTCGGGCTCCGATTGCTCGGGCAGATAGGTGACCGAGACGCGCACGGTCACGCCGTGCGTGGTTTCCTCATAGGGGAAGAGCGCCTTCACAATCCCGCCACGCGGAGCGCCTGATCGAGATCCTCGATCAGATCGTCCACGTCCTCCAGCCCGACGTTAAGTCGCAGCATCCCGTCGCTGACTCCCATTTCGATGCGCTTGTCCTCGGCGACCGAATGATGCGTCGTGGTGGCGGGGTGGGTCATCAAGGACCGAGAATCGCCGATATTGTTCGAAATGTCGATCAGCTGCAGCGCATCGAGCAGAGCATGCGCCTGCTTGCGCCCGCCATCGACCTCGAAAGCGAAGATCGGCCCGGCAGCGTCCATCTGCGACATCGCCAGATTGTGCTGCGGGTGGCTCGGCAACCCCGGGTGGAGCACGCGCGGGACGCGGCCCTCGAGGAAGCGGCCGACCTTCAACGCGCTTTCCGACTGGCGGCGGATACGCAGATCAAGCGTCTCCAGCCCCTTGAGCACCACCCAGGCGTTGAACGCCGACAGCGTCGGCCCGGTGTTGCGAATGAAGGAGAGCAAGGTGTTCTCGACGAAATCGGCCGAGCCGCACACCGCGCCGGCGAGAACGCGGCCCTGCCCGTCCATCATCTTGGTCGCCGAATAAGCGGTGACATCGGCGCCGTAATCGAGCGGGCGCTGGAGCGCGGGCGTCGCAAAGGCATTGTCGACCACCGACGTGATCCCGCGCTCGCGCGCGATCCCGCACACCGCGCGCAGATCGACCACGTCCATCGTCGGATTGGCCGGGGTCTCGAAGAAGAACACCTTGGTCTCGGGCCGCACCGCATCGGCGAATTGCTGCGGATCGCGTGCGTCGATCACCGTGGTGGTGATGCCGAATCGCGGCAGCAAGGTATCGACCAGCCAGCGGCACGAGCCGAACGCCGCGCGCCCCGCGACGACATGATCGCCGGTCTGGAGCTGGCACAGCAATACCGCGGTCATCGCCGCCATGCCGGTGGCCATCGTGCGGCACGCCTCGGCGCCCTCGAGCAGCGCGATCCGCTCCTCGAGCATCTGCACCGTCGGGTTCTGGAGGCGGGAATAGGTCATCCCCTGCTGCTCGCCGGCGAAGCGCGCGGCGGCATCCCCGGCGCAATCATAGGCATAGCCCGAGGTGAGGAACAACGCCTCCGACGTCTCCCCGAACTCCGAGCGCGCGGTGCCGCCGCGGATCGCACGCGTGGCGGGGCGCCAATTGGCGGTGATCGAGCGGTCTTGTCCGGTACGGCGTTTCATGTCGTGCCCTTTGCCCGCAAAAGCAGGGGTATCGCAAGGTCTGGTGCCGATGCCTTCGTCACCCCGGCCATGAGCCGGGGTCCATTATGCCGCGAACGCCACGGCCGGAGCCTCTTGCCCCGCGCCTGCCTCCCGATGGACCCCGGGTCGAGGCCGGGGTGACGGCGGGGCAAGAGGCTTGCCCACCGCATCCCGCTCGTTAAACCCGCGGCGATGAAGCAAACCGGCAAGGCGACGCGCGGGACGGCGATCAACGCGTGGCTGCCGCGCACCCCGCTGCCGGTCGCGATCCTGCTCGGCGCGGTGGCGGAGGCTTTGTTCCTCGTCCGCGTCGCGGTGCCGCATCGCCCGATCTTCGACGAAATCTATTACGTCCCCGCCGCACGCGCGATGCTGGAGCGCGCCTATCTGCTCAACCGCGAGCATCCGCCGCTCGCCAAGGAGCTGATCGCACTCGGCATCCGGCTGTTCGGCGACACGCCGGTCGGCTGGCGCTTCATGTCGACGCTGGCGGGGACGGCGACGGTGCTGGCGGTGTTCGCGATCGTCCAGCTGATGACCGGGCGGCTGCGCAGCGCGCTGGTCGCGGGGGTGCTGACGATCCTCAACTTCACCGTGCTGGTGCAGGCGCGGATCGCGATGCTCGATACGTTCATGACCGCCTTCCTGCTTGCGGGGATCGCGACGATCGCCTGGGCGATGCGCGACGGCGGCTGGGGCAAGTGGCTCGCGGGCGCGATGCTGCTCGGCGCGGCGACCGCGTGCAAATGGGCCGCCGCGCCCTATGTCGCCTTCGCCGCTTTCGCCTTCCTGCTGCTCAAGCGCGGGCATCTGCAGCGCTGGCCGGGGCTCGCGCCGCTGCCGGCGGTGGCGCTGCTCGGCCTGGTATCGGTCGCGACCTATTTCCTGAGCTTCGCGCCGGTGCTGCATTTCCGCGTCGATCCGCTGACGTGGCGCGGGCTGCTGAGCTACCAATATTATATGTACGAGCAGCAGGTGCAGGTGCTGCCGCATCACACCTATCAATCCGATTGGTGGACCTGGCCGCTGCTGATCCGCCCGATCTGGTATCTCTACGAAGTGACCGACGGGGCGCAGCGCGGCATCCTGATGATCGGCAATCCGCTGCTGATGTGGGGCGGGCTGGTCGCGGTCGCCGCGTGCCTGTGGGGCTGGATGACGAGCCGCAGCGCGCGGCTGCTCGCCGCCTTCGCCTTATGGGCGGGGAGCGTGGCGATCTTTGCCCTGATCCCCAAGTCCTTGGGATTCTATTATTATTACTATCCGTCGAGCATCTTCATCGTCATCGCGATCGCCGCCGTCTTCGATCATTGGCGCGCGCGGCTGGGCAAATGGGACGAGCGGCTGGTGATCGCCGCCTTCATCCTCGCGCTTTGCTATTTCCCGGTGCTGTCGGCGCAGGCGCTCGGGTCGCCGCGCGCTTTCCAATATTGGACATGGCTGCCGTCGTGGGTTTGAGTGTTCCTCCCCTCCCCTGAGCAAGGGAGGGGAGTGATAGTTCAGAGCGCCGCCAGCACCGCGTCGCCCATCTCGCGGGTCGAGCAGGTGCCGCCGAGATCGGCGGTGCGCTTGCCCGAGGCGAGCGCGGCCGCCACCACCGCCTCGATACGATCGGCCGCCGCCGGCTCGCCGAGCGAATGGCGCAGCATCATCGCCGCGGAGAGGATCGCGGCGCACGGATTGGCCTTGCCCTGCCCGGCGATATCGGGCGCCGAGCCGTGGATCGGCTCGTACAGCCCCTTGCCCGCGACATCGAGCGCCGCCGAGGGCAGCAGCCCGATCGACCCGACGCACATCGAGGCCTGGTCGGAGAGGATGTCGCCGAACAAATTGCCGGTGACGATCACGTCGAACTGGCCGGGATCGCGCACCAGCTGCATCGCGGCATTGTCGACATACATATGGGTCAGCGTGACATCGGCGTAATCCGCCGCGGTCTCGATCACCACGTCGCGCCACAATTGCGAGGTTTCGAGAACATTGGCCTTGTCGATCGAGCAGAGCTTGCCGCGGCGCCGCCGCGCCGCCTCGAACCCGGCGACCGCGATGCGGCGCACCTCGGCCTCGTCATAGCTCATCACGTCATAGCCCTGGCGCAGCCCGTCCGCGGTGGTGCGCATCCCCTTTTCGCCGAAATAGACGTCGCCGTTCAGCTCGCGGACGATGACCAGATCGATCGCGCGCGCCACTTCGGGGCGCAGCGCCGAGGCGTCCTCCATCCCCGCGAACATCTTCGCCGGGCGCAGATTGGCGAACAGGGTGAGCGCCTTGCGCAGCCCGAGGATCGCCTGTTCGGGGCGCAGATGCCGGTCGAGCGAATCGCAGGTCGGATCGCCCACCGCGCCGAACAGGATCGCGTCGGCGCGCCGCGCGAGATCGAGCGTCGCCGGCGGCAGCGGATGCCCCGCGGCATGATAGGCCGCGCCGCCGACCGGTGCCTCCTCGAAGCTGAGATCGAGCCCGAGCCGTTCGAGCACGCGCCGCGCCTCGGTGGTTACTTCGGGGCCGATGCCGTCGCCCGGCAGGATCGCGATCAATGCCATGAGAGTCCCTTTCGTTCGCGGGCGCTCTTAGGCGGTAACCGCGATCACGCAACCGCCCTTTTCAGCCGATCGAGCAGCCGCGCGCGCGCCGGGAGCAGCTCGGCACGGCGCTCGACGAGCACGTCGCGCGCGAGGAAATGCCCGGTGAGATCGAGCGCGGTGAGCGCATCGCTCCATTCGGCCGCCCCGCCGGCGCGGAGGAACGGCGGCAGGGCGAACAGCCGCGATTCATAGCCGGCCGCCGCCGCGCGGCTCACCGCGGCGCCACTTTTGGGGCTGACGAAAGCAAGGTCGTCCGCGCTGCCGGTCGCCGCGCAGCGATCGAGATCGAGCCCGAAGCCGAGCTCGGCGAGCAGCAGCAGTTCGTAGCGCGCGATGCTCCCCGCCCAGCCGCGCGCCGTGGGTGCCGCCTCCACCGCATCGAGCGCCCCGGCGAGCGCGGCATGGAGCCGCGGATAGGGCTGCGCCTCGGGCAGCGTCGCCGCGGTGAGCGCGGTCAGCCACGCGATCGCCGCCGCCGGCAGCGCCGCATCGAACAGCGCGGCGCGGCTGCGCAGCAATTCGACGGTGAGTGCGGGAAGCTGGTCGTCGGTCCGTGCGCGCCACTCGCCGCGCACAATATTGGCCGGCTGCAGGATCGGACCGAGCCGGCGCGAGCGGCCGCCACGGACATAGCCCGCGAGCACCCCGTCCGCCGGGGTCAGCGCGCGCACCACCGCACCGTGCTCGCCATGCGCGCGAACGGCGAGGACGATGGCGTCGACGGTCAGATGCATGCGGGCTGATGTAGGCGAAAAGCGCGCGGGGAACAGGGCCGATGTGCTGCAATCGCGGGCGACCTTCCTTCCCCGTTCGGGCTGAGCCTGTCGAAGCCCTGTGCTTTTCTTCCGCGGAAGAAGGGCAGCCCTTCGACAAGCTCAGGGCGAACGGAGGGAGACGCCGGCGCACCCCGACATCGAATCAAGCCCGCCGGATACGCCGCGCGATCCCCGCCAGCGCCGGCGTCCGCGCCGCGCGGGCCGCCACCCGCAGCGCCGCATCGAACCCGCCGACCGCCGCCACTGAGGCGCGATTCGTCAGCGTCGGGCGCAGGAGCAGCAAGTCGCGACACGCCACCCCGCCGCTCGCCAGCGCGCGCTTGTGCTGCCCCTCGCCCTCGGTGAAGTCGAAGCGGCGGAAACGGTCGCCGAACAGGCTCTCCAGCGCCGCGCCGAGCAGCACATTGCCCGGCGACAGCGCGCCATAGGCCGGATCGTGCCCGACATGATCGTAGCGCAGGGTATCGCCGTCGCCGCCGCACCACAGATAAGCGATCGGCGTATCGCGCAGGAACAACAGCCACGCCCGCACCCCGTCCGCCGCCGCCAGCGCGTCGCCGTGCGCGGGATCCGCCGGCAGCCCCGATTGCATCAACCGCTCCTGATAGGTCGTCGCCGATACCGCGCGGGCGAACGGGTGGAACGCCGCGAGCTCGGCCGGCGCGCGATAGCTGCGCACGTCGAGTCGCCCGCCATTGGCCTCGGCCAGCTTGCGCGTCTTGCGCCGGAGCGTCGCGCGCGCCTGCCCTGAAAGCCCGGCGCGCCACGCATCCTCCCCCGCCGCCAGATCGACATAATAGCGCGTATAATGCTGCCGCACGAACGCCACGCCACGCCACGGCAGCGCCGCCTCCGCCGGGAGCGACGTGACGAGATAGCCGTCGTCATCGGCATCGAGGGGCGGCAGCAGCGGCGGCGCGCCCGCCAGCGCCTGATCGAGCGACAGCGCGATGCGGCGCAACCGGCGCGGGATTTCCGCCAGCGTGCGCGCGCCGATCTGGAATTTCAGCGCGCTGGCGCTCACGTCGTGCGCTCCTCCACCAGATTGGACCAGACCTGCTCGACCTGGCGCATCCGCCGCCGGCTCGAATTGGCGGGCAAGGGCCGATCGTCCTGCCCCAGCGCGAGCGCGGGCAGATCGGTGAAATGCGCGGTCGGCGCCTCGGCGCGGCGCGCGGCGAGCAGCTCGCACAATTGCGCGAAGCGGCGCGTGTGGACCGCATTGGGGCGGGTGCCGTCGCGCACCGCCAGCTCGAAGCTGTGCCCGACGATCGTCGTCGCGGCGTGGCGCTCGGCAATTGCGTGATCGAGCGCGGCCTGCTGCTCGTCGATCGACAGCGCGCAGATCTGGAACTGGCGATAGCTGCCCGCGAAATCCTCGATCACCGTCACCGGCACCTCGGTCACGCCGTGCCGCACCACCGGGGCGATTTGCGCCGCGGGCAGGTCGATCGCGCTCGGCCACGGCTGCGCCGCGCCGTTATGGCTGCTGTCGTAGCGGAAGCCGAGCGCCGCGAGCGTGCGCAACGTATCGTCATTGGCGGCATAATTGCCGCCGCGGAAGGCGATCGGCAGCGGCGCCCCCGCCTCGACGATCAGCGCGACCGCCTCGCGGATCAGCATCTGCTGCCCGGCGCGCGAGAAATCGACCAGATCGAACTGGCCGTGCTCGCGCCGGTCCGCCGCCGACGCGCCGCGCCAATTGGGGTGGAGATGGAGCTGGACCTCCTGCCCCGCGGCGAGGATCGCCGATACCACCGCCTGGATCGGCGCGATGCCATAGACCAGCGCCGGCATCGGATCGACGAAGAAGGTCGCTTTCAGCCCGTGCTGCGCGAGCAGATCGAGCTGATGCGCCACGCCCACCCCGGCCGGCTCGAACGACCGCGCCGCTATCTCCCCCACCGCCAACCCCGACGCGTGGTGGCGCCAGGACAATTCGGTATCGATCGTCAGAAAAACCTGCATCCCGCCGCGGTCTTATGAGCGGGGAATGAACAAACCGCAAAACCGAAATAAAAAAAGAGGTTAGGATTCCGGCGCGCGACGAGAGCGGGGGCGGAACGACACCCGGCCTCCACTCTCACGCTCGCGCGGGAGTAGGCCGCTACGGCACGATCCCGTAACGGCTGTAATCGCGATCGATCCGCGGCGAGAGCGTGCGCGCGGCGGCGAGATCGCTGTCGCCCTCCTTCGTCTTGCCGCTGTGCCGGCGGATCACCCCGCGCATATAGAGGCTGGCCGCCATGTCGGGCGCGATCGCCAGCGCGGAATCGAGATCGGCCAGCGCCTCGTCCATCCGCCCCATGCGGAAATAGATCATCGCCCGGCTGTCGAGCACCTGCGCGCTATTGTCGCTCAGCGCGATCGCCTTGGTGCAATCCTTGAGCGCGGTATCGAGCGCGACATTGCCCAACCCCTTCAACCAGCACCGCGTGTTGAGCAGCCCCGCATCGGCGGGCTTCAGCCCGATCGCCCCGTCGATCGTTTCGATCGCGCCGTCCTTGTCGCCGAACTTCATCTGCAGCGTGGCCTTGAACGACATATAGTCGGCCTTGTTCTTGTCGCCCTGATCGATCCGTTCCTGGATCAGATCTAGCGCGGCCGTCTTTTCCCCGCGATCGGCGCGCGAGTTGGCGAGCCGCGCGAGCGCGTCGTCGTCTGACGGATCGAGCCGGTTGGCCTCGATCGCATCGGCCAGCGCCTTGTCGTCGTTGCCGAGCGCGGCATAGAGCCGTGCGCGCTTCACATAGGTATCGGCATCGGGCTCGATCGCCAGCGCCTTGTCGAGATCGGCGATCGCCGCCTTGCGATCGTACACCCTCTCCAGAAACCAGGCGCGATTGGTATAGCTCGTCCGGTCGTCAGGCCGGTCGCGGATCTGGCGGGTATAGACCGCGAGAATCGGATCGAGCTTCTTGTCGCGCCGTGCGGCGGCGATCTCGTCCCACGAACTGGGATAATCGGCCGGCGCGATCGCTCGCGGCGAATTGGCCTTTGCCGCAGCGACCTTGCGGCGCTCGGCCGGGATATCGGCGACGGGGATCTCCACCCCGCTGGTCGTCGTCTTGTCGGTGGCGACGATCCATTCGCCTTCCTGCGTGACGCTGCGATCGACCGCATGCCCCGCCAGCACCGCCTGCTCGGTCTTCGCCCCGTCGATCGTGAAGCCGGTGCGCGGCAGGCGCAGGCGGGTGCGCATCATCACGTAGAATGGCGCATCGGTCTTGACCGGGATGTCCTTCCACGCGGTGCGCGCGCGATCCGGGGAGAATTCGGTCTGCGCGGCATAGAGCGGCCGGCGCCAGCGCTCGTTCTCGCGGTCCCACGCGGGATAAGCGACCCCGGTCGCGGTCACCGTCGCGGTGCCCGCCGCTTCGTCGAAGCTGAAATCGCGCGAAACGAGGGTCGCGTTCTTGTCGAAATTCGCGATCATCCGGTTCACGAGCTTTTCGAAATCGTCCTGGCTGCCCTGCGTCTTGGCCAGCCGCACCAATTGCGCCACCGCGCCCTTCATCGTCACCGTGGCGCTGAACGGCGCGGGCAGGTTGATGCCGGCCCCCTGGTCATAGCTGAAGGTCAGCGTCATATCGGGCCGCGCCGGCGCGTGCAGCGCGATCCGCACCGGCTCGGCGCCGGCCGCGCGCAACGGCAGGACATAGCCGAGCGGCGGCGTATCACGAATATCGGCCAGCCGCGCGCCCGCGCCGGTGCCGTCGAGCCACAGGGTTTCGCCGTTGATCGTCGCGCGGACCAGCACGTGATCGAACGCCGCCGCGCTCGGCAAGCGGCTCGGCACCAGATCGCCGAGCTGCGAATTGGCCGTCACCGGCTCGGCCTCGATCCCCATCTCGTGGAGCAGCGCGAGCAACAGCAGCGTCTTGGCCTTGCAATCGCCGTAGCGCAATTCCCAGGTCCGCGTCGGCGACTGGGGCACGTAATTTCCCGTATCCATCCCCAGCATCAGGTAACGGATCTTGTCCTGCACCAGTTGCAGCGCGAGCGCGGCGCGTTTCAGCGGGTCGCTCTCCGCGGCCTTGATCCGCGCGACCTCGGCCGCCAGCGGGCTGCCCGGCACGATCAGCCCGTCGGTGGCGTAAAGCGGCGCCATCACCTTCGACACCGCCGCCCAATCGGCGAAACTGGTCACTTCGAGCAGCGGCAATTTGGCGAAGCGCGCGGGCGCATCGTCGGGCATTTCCGGCTGTTTGGCGAGCGGCATCGTCACCGTCAGCGTCTTATACCCGCCCTCGACCACCGGCTGTGCGGCGACGCCGTCGGCATAGGCCTTCCACTTGATGTCGCTGCCCACCGGCCACGACAGCCGCGCCCGCGCGAACTGCACCCGCAATGGCGCGAGGAGCAGCGGCGCGAACGCCTGCACATCGCCCTTCAGCGTCGGATCGCGCCGCGTGACCGAAAAGGCCACGTCGAGCACGTCGCCGACGCG
Organism: Sphingomonas sp.; assembly: GCA_017849555.1. Taxonomy (GTDB): domain Bacteria; phylum Pseudomonadota; class Alphaproteobacteria; order Sphingomonadales; family Sphingomonadaceae; genus Sphingomonas; species Sphingomonas lycopersici. Next base: position 29,220 of record JAFIGU010000100.1, read on the forward strand.
CAGCCCCTCGACCGGCATCGTCGCGGTGAGGCGACCGTCGAGCACGCGCTGCTCCATCCCCTCTTCGCGCCGCAACACGGTGAGCGGATTGCCGTTTTTGATAAGATCGATGCGCTCCGCGCCGCGGATGATCTGCGCGCGGTGGACGATGAGATCGCCTTGCGACGGCTGCCAATCGATCTTAATCGTGCCGATGCTGCTCAACGCCTCCGCCGACGCGGCGCGGGTCGCGGTTTCCATATACGACCAGGCGCGCCCGTTCTCGAGCCGCTGCTGGTTGTCGAATATCAGCACCATCGGCGCGTCGTCGCCCAGCTTGGTCGCATCGATCGCCGGGGCGGGTTTCACCCAATCCGGCATCGGCTGATAGAGCGGCTTATCGCCGGCGTGCGCGATCGCACTGGTGGCAAGCAACACCACAAACAACGGCAGACGCCGCATCTTGTCCCCCAATTTTTCCCCGATGCGATGCTAGGCTTAGCCGCGCCGCCCCCGCAACCTATTTCGCGTGATAGAAATCATACACTTGCTGCGCCACCGTCGCCGAAACGCCGGGCGCCTTCTGCAGATCGGCGAGGCTGGCGTCGCGCACCGCGCGCGCGGTGCCGAAATGCATCAGCAGCGCCTTCTTCCGCGCCGGGCCGATCCCCGGCACCTCATCGAGCGGGCTGGCACCGATCGCCTTGGCGCGCTTCTGGCGGTGCGCGCCGATCGCGAAGCGGTGCGCCTCGTCGCGCAGCCGCTGGAGATAGAACAGCACCGGGGCATTGACCGGCAGGGTCAGCTCGCGCCCGTCCATCAGGTGGAACACCTCGCGCCCTTCGCGGCCGTGGTGCGGCCCCTTGGCGACGCCGACCATGCAGATATCCTCGATCCCCAGTTCCTCGAGCACCGCGCGCGCCGCATTGAGCTGGCCGCGCCCGCCGTCGATCAGCACCAGATCGGGCCAGGTGTCGCCATCGCGATCGGGGTCCTCCTCCAGCGCGCGCGCGAAGCGGCGGGTGAGCACCTCGCGCATCATCCCGAAATCGTCGCCGGGGATGGTGTCCTTGCTGCGGATGTTGAACTTGCGATACTGGCCTTTGCGGAACCCCTCCGGCCCCGCGACGACCATCGCGCCCAGCGCGTTGGTGCCCTGGATATGGCTGTTGTCGTAGATTTCGATCCGCTGCGGCGGCTCGGCCAGCTCGAACAGATCGGCGACCTCGCGGTTCAATTTCGCCTGCGTCGTGCTTTCGGCCAGCCGGCGCTCGAGCGCTTCCTCGGCATTGCGCCGCGCCTGATCGATCAGCCGCCGCCGCGTGCCGCGCTGCGGCACCTCGATCGCGATCTTGCGCCCCGCCGGCGCCGACAGCGCCTCCGCCAGCAGCGCCGCCTCGGGCAACGCGCGATCGACCAGCACGCAGCGCGCGGGGGGCACTTCCTCGTAGAATTGCATCAGGAACTGCTGGAGCACCTCTTCCTCGGGCACATCGGTGGTGTGCGCGGGGAAGAAGCTGCGGTGGCCCCAATTCTGCCCGCCGCGGATGAAGAAGGCCTGGATGCCGATCACCCCCTCGTGCCGCGCGAGCGCGAAGATATCGGCGTCCCCCACCCCCTCGGCGTTGATGAACTGGCTGCCCTGGATGAAGGTCAGCGCCTTCAACCGGTCGCGCAGCACCGCGGCGAGCTCGAAGTCCATCGCCTCCGCCGCCGCGGTCATCTGCGCGCCGAGCTTAGCCTGGACGTCGGTCGCCTTGCCAGACAGGAAGCGCTTGGCGTCGGCGACCAGCTCGGCATAGCCCGCCGCGTCGATCCGCCCGACGCACGGCGCCGAACAGCGCTTGATCTGGAACAGCAGGCACGGCCGGTCGCGCGTCTTGAAGAAACCGTCGGTGCAGCTTCGAAGCAGGAACAGCTTCTGCAGCGCGTTGAGCGTGGTGTTGACGCTCCCCGCGCTGGCGAACGGGCCGTAATAATCGCCCTTCGCCCGCCGCGCGCCGCGATGCTTCTGGATCCGCGGGAATTCGTGATCGGCGCGCAGCAGGATGAACGGGAAGGACTTATCGTCGCGCAGCAACACGTTGTACGCGGGGCGGTAGCGCTTGATCAGCTGCGCCTCGAGCAGCAGCGCCTCCGCCTCGTTGTTGGTCGTGACGATCGTCATCGACCGGGTGAGCGCGACCATCCGCTGCAGCCGCCGCGGCAGCCGCTCGACCTGGGTATAATTGGTGACGCGATTCTTCAGCGCACGCGCCTTGCCGACATAGAGCACGTCGCCACGCGCATCGTGCATGCGATAGACGCCAGGCTTGAGCGGCAGCGTCTGCACCACGTTGCGGATGGCGGCGACACCCGCCTCCAGATCGGGCGCGTCGGCGCCGCGCACGGCGAAGGTCGCCTTTTCCTCGTTGAAGCGATCGGGAGGGCCGTAACCAGACATTTTCAGTGATCTAGGGACGTACGCTGGCGCCAGCAATGTGGTACGGCAGCCGCCATCTAGAGAGAGGATGAAACGATGCGATTCGCTGTTGTTTCGACTGCCGCCGCCGCGCTGCTTCTCGCCGCGCCGAGCCTCGCGCAGCATGAGGGGCATAAGATGGCCGCGCACCCGATGGCCGAGCATGCGCTCCACGCCGCGCTCGCCGATCCCGCGCGCCCGGCCAAGGACAAGGAACGCGACGCGACGCGCCACCCCGCCGAGCTGCTCAGCTTCATGGGGGTGAAGCCCGGCGACAAGGTCGGCGATTTCATCATGGGCAGCGGCTATTGGACCCGCATCCTCGCCAAGACCGTCGGCGAGAAGGGCAAGGTCTATGCCTATCAGCCCGCCGAGTTCATCGCGTTCCGCGCCGCTTATGGCACCGATCAGGACGACGCGGCGAAGCCCTATGCCAATGTCGTCCCGTCGCGCGAATCGCTGGGCGCGGTGACCTTCCCCGAAAAGCTCGACGCGATCATCACCGTGCAGAACTGGCACGACCTGCACCTCGCCAAATCGCCGGCAACGCTCGGCGCATCGGTGGCCAGGGCGCTGTATGATTCGCTGAAGCCGGGCGGGGTGCTGCTGGTGGTCGATCATGTCGGTGAGCCCGGCGCGACGCCCTTCGCGGTCGCCGAGACATTGCATCGCGGCGATGCGGACGCGACCAAGAAGGAGATCGAGGCCGCCGGGTTCAAGCTCGCCGGGACCAGCCCGATCTATGCCAATCCGGCCGATCCGCACACCAACAAGGTGTTCGACCCGGCGATCCGCGGCAAGACCGACCAGTTCGTCTACAAGTTCGTCAAATCGTGACAACGGAGACCGAATCGGCCTCTCACGCGATCGACGCGAAGATCGCCGCGTTGGACGACTGGCGCGGTGAGACGTTGGCAGATGTCCGCGCGCTGATCCGCGCCGCCGATCCCGATGTGATCGAGGAGGTGAAGTGGCGCGGCGTGCCGGTGTGGTCGCACGGCGGGATCATCTGCACCGGCGAGAGCTACAAAGCGGTGGTGAAGCTGACCTTCGCGCAAGGCGCGGCGCTGCCCGATCCGGCGGGGCTGTTTAATTCCAGCCTCGAAGGCAACACCCGCCGCGCGATCGATATCCGCGAGGGCGAAACGATCGACGCCGCCGCCTTCACCGCGCTGGTGCAGGCGGCAGTGGCGCACAATCTGGCGAAAAAGCGGAAGTAAGATGTGCTCTCGCGAAGGCGGGAGCACATTTGGAGAGGCGCGATCCGTAAAATCTGAGCCTCCTCACCAAAGCGGCGGCGTTCGGACCGTGACAAATCCGCGACAGCCACTATATGCGCCCCCGCACGACGCGAGCCCCCGCCATGCTGACCACGAATCCTTTCGACGACGACCATCTGCACGAGGAGTGCGGCATCTTCGGTGTTTCCGGCGCTGCTGACAGCGCCGCGGCACTGGTGGCGCTCGGCCTTCACGCGCTCCAGCATCGCGGGCAGGAGGCCGCCGGGATCACCACCTTCGACGGTGCGCAATTCCACACGCACCGCGCGATGGGGCATGTCGCGGGCAATTTCGACCGCGACGAGGTGATCCGCGCGCTCCCGGGCAGCGTCGCCTGCGGCCACGTCCGCTATTCGACCACCGGCGAGACCGCGCTGCGCAATGTCCAGCCGCTTTATGCCGAGCTCGCCTCGGGCGGGTTTGCGGTGGCGCATAACGGCAACATTTCCAACGCGATGCGGCTGCGTCGCGAGTTGGTGCGGCGCGGATCGATCTTCCAGTCGACCAGCGATACCGAGACGATCATCCACCTCGTCGCCACCTCCAATTACCGGTCGCTGCTCGATCGCTTCATCGATGCGCTGCGCCAGGTGGAGGGCGCCTATTCGCTGATCGTGATGACCCCGGAAGGGATGATCGCGTGCCGCGACCCGCTGGGGATCCGCCCGCTGGTGATGGGCAAGCTCGGCGATGCGATCATCTTCGCCTCCGAGACGGTGGCGCTCGACGTGGTCGGGGCGGAATTCGTCCGCTCGGTCGATCCGGGCGAGCTGGTGATCGTCCAGGGCACCGAGATGCGCTCGATCCGCCCCTTCCCCGAAGCGGCGGCGCGGCCGTGCATCTTCGAATGGGTCTATTTCTCGCGCCCCGATTCGATCGTCGACGATCATTCGGTCTATTCGGTGCGCAAGGCGATCGGCGCGCAGCTCGCGATCGAATCGCCGGTCGACGCCGATCTGGTCATTCCGATGCCCGATTCGGGGGTCCCCGCGGCGATCGGCTATGCTCAGCAATCGGGCATCCCGTTCGAGCTCGGCATCATCCGCTCGCATTATGTCGGCCGCACCTTCATCCAGCCGGGCGACAAGGTCCGCCACCTCGGCGTCAAGCTCAAGCACAACGCCAATCGCGCGCTGATCGCGGGCAAGCGCGTCGTGCTGATCGACGATTCGATCGTGCGCGGCACCACCAGCCTGAAGATCGTCCAGATGATGCGCGAGGCCGGCGCGGCCGAGGTGCACATGCGCATCGCCAGCCCGCCGACCAAGCATAGCTGCTTCTACGGCGTCGACACGCCCGAGCGCGCCAAATTGCTCGCGGCGAAGCTCGACCTGCGCGCGATGACCGATTTCATCCACGCCGATACGCTCGGCTTCGTCTCGATCGACGGGCTGTACAAGGCGCTCGGCGAGGCGGCGCGCGAGGGCGTGCGGCCGAAATATTGCGATGCGTGCTTCACCGGCGATTATCCGACCACGCTGACCGATCACGACGAACTGGCCGAGGTCGACCAGTTCGCGCTTCTCGAAGAACGGGTCGCCTGAGCCTCCAATGACCGATCAGAACAAAGTGCTCGCGGGGAAGCTCGCGCTCGTCACCGGCGCGTCGCGCGGCATCGGCGCGGCGACCGCGATGGCGCTCGCCGAAAAGGGCGCGCATGTCGTGATCACCGCGCGCGCCGCCAAGGAGCTCGAAGCGGTCGAAGAAGCGATCTTCGACGCCGGCGGATCGGCGACGATCGCGCCGCTCGACCTGACCGAGACCGATGCGATCGCGCGGCTCGCCGCAGCGGTGGGCGAACGCTGGCAGGCGCTCGACGTGCTGGTGCTCAACGCCGGCATGCTCGGCTCGCTCGCCCCGGTGCCGGCGATCGACGCCAAGGAACTGGCCGCGGTGCTGACGCTCAACGTGTCGGCGCAGGTCGCGCTGATCCAGGCGTTCGACCCGCTGCTGCGCCGCGCCGACGCCGGCAAGGTGATCGCGCTGACCTCCTCGGTCGGGCGCACGCCGCGCGCTTATTGGGGCGCGTACGGCGCCTCGAAGGCGGCGCTGGAGACGCTGATCGCGGCCTATGGCGACGAGGTGGAGGCGATCAGCCGCGTGCGCACCGCGATCGTCGATCCCGGCGCGACGCGAACCAAGATGCGCGCGCGCGCCTATCCCGGCGAAGACCCCGCCTCGGTGAAGGACCCGCGCGTGGTGGCCGAGCGGATCGCGGCGCTGGCGGTCGACGGGTTCGAGACCAATCACTTCGAGCGCGTCGAGGGGTGATCGCGCGGCGGTCGTAACGACAAAGCGCGGCTGGCTATACTTAAGCGCAGCCCGCTCAACCCCGGTCAGCCGGGAAAAAACAGCTTCCCGAGCGCGGCGCCGGCGCCGAGCAGCGCGGCGGTCGCGATCATCGCCTGAAAAATCAGTGAGGCGGGGAAAACCTTGGTTTCGATCTGAAGCTTCCGGCGTTCATCGAGCATCTTGTCGATTTCGGCCTGCGCCTTGCGGATGCGCGTGAGCTGCTCCTGCATGTCGAGTTCTTTGGGTTCGATCTGCGTCGCCATGATATTCTCCGTAGCATGATATAGCGTGAAAATGAATGAACGGGAGGGGCGGGCCGCCTCGATCGTTGGCCGCGAGGTTGCGCCGTTCCACACAGGCGAGGAATGATCGGGCGCGCAACGATTGGCGCCGCGCCCGTGACGCGCTAACGCGGGCGGCGATGCTGTTTCCTCCCGAAAATTGCCCGCGGATCGTCGTCAAGATCGGTTCGGCGCTGCTCGTCGATGCCGCCGGCGGGGTGCGCCGCGCGTGGCTGGAGGGGATCGCCGCCGATATCGCCGAGCGCGTCGCCGCGGGGCAGCAGGTCGCGGTGGTCTCGTCGGGGGCGATCGCGCTCGGCGCGCGGCGGCTCAACCTCCCCAAGGGCGGCCGCGCCAGCCTCGAAGATGCGCAGGCCGCCGCCGCGACCGGGCAGATCGCGCTCGGCCATACCTGGGCCGAGGTGCTCGCCGCGCGCGGGCTGACCGCGGCGCAGATCCTCGTCACGCTCGACGATCTCGAGGATCGCCGCCGCTATCTCAACGCCGCCGCGACTCTGGGCCGGCTGCTCCAGCTCGGCGTGGTGCCGATCATCAACGAGAATGACAGCGTCGCGACCGCCGAGATCCGCTTCGGCGATAATGACCGGCTCGCCGCGCGCGTCGCGCAGGCGGCGGGGGCGCAGGGCGTGGTGTTGCTGTCCGACATCGACGGGCTCTACGATCGCAACCCCGCCCTCCCCGGCGCGCTGCATATCGCGCGGGTCGAGCGGATCGACGCCGGGGTGGCGGCGATGGCCGATACCGGCTCCGCCTCCGGCATGGGATCGGGCGGGATGGTCTCGAAAATCCAGGCGGCGCGGATCGCCACCGGCGCGGGCGCGGCGCTGGCGATCGCCTCGGGGCGGATCGATCGCCCGCTGTCGGCCGAGGCACGGCATACGATCTTCACCCCCGAGAAGCGCAAGCGCGCGCGCAAGGCGTGGCTCGCCGGACGGCTGACCGCCAAGGGCGCGATCGAGGTCGATGCCGGCGCCGCGCAGGCACTGGCGGCGGGGCGCAGCCTGCTCGCGGCGGGGGCGACCGGGGTGACCGGGCGGTTCGCGCGCGGCGACGTGGTGACGATCGAGGGCCCCGACGGCGCGATCGCGCGCGGGCTCGCCGAATATGACGCGGCCGAGGCGCAATCGTTGCTCGGCCGGCGCAGCGAGGAGCATGAGGCGATCCTCGGCTATGCCCCGCGCGCCGCCCTCGTCCACCGCAACCATATGGCCTTGCTGTGATCCTCGCGCTGACCGGGGCGACCGGGTTCGTCGGCGGGCATGTCGTGCGCCGCGCGGTCGAGGCGGGACATCAGGTCCGCGCGCTCGCCCGCCGCCCGCAACCGCCGCGCGACGGGGTGACGTGGATCGCCGGGGCGCTCGACGATGCGGCGGCGCTCGCCGCGCTGGTCGAGGGCGCGGACGCGGTGATCCATATCGCGGGGGTGGTCAATGCGCCCGACCGCGCCGGCTTCGTCGCGGGCAATATCGCGGGCACGCAGGCGATCGTCGCCGCGACCGCGCCGGGGACGCGCTTCGTCCATGTCTCCTCGCTCAGCGCGCGCGAGCCGCAGCTCTCGATCTACGGCTGGTCGAAACGCGAGGCGGAGGCGGTCGTCGCCGCGGCACCGCTCGACTGGGATATGGTGCGCCCGCCGGCGATCTACGGGCCAGGCGATATGGACATGCTCGATCTGTTCCGCTTCGCGCGACGCGGGGTGGCGCTGACCCCGCCGGCGGGGCGGCTGTCGGTGATCCATGCCGACGATCTCGCGCGATTGCTCGTCGCGCTCGCGGCGGCGCCGGCGACGCGCGCGATCTACGAGGTCGACGACGCGCGCGACGGGGCGTGGACGCACAAGGGCTTCACCAGCGCGATCGGCGCGGCGGTCGGGCGGCGGGTACGCCCGATCGCGCTGCCACGCGCATTGCTGCGGGTGGGCGCGCGGATCGACCGGCTGGCGCGCGGCAAGGGCGCAAGGCTCACCGCCGACCGCGTCGCCTATTTCTGCCACCCGGACTGGACGGTCGACGTGACGAAGCGCCCGCCGGCGGCGCTGTGGGTGCCGCAGATCGCGACCGAGACGGGGTTGCGCGAGACCGCGGAAAGCTATCGCGCGGCGGGGTTGTTATAGCCCCTTCCCTACTCCCCTTCACGAGGGAGGGGAGCAGAATAAGGTGACGGTGTGGAAAAGCCCTACCCCCGCGCCCATTCGGTCAGCAAGGTATGCGCGATCGCATAGGGCGGCGGGGCGAGGAACGGGCCCTCTTTCCCCGCCAGCACGTCGCGCACCTCGTCGCGGGTGAACCAGCCCGCGGTTTCCAGCTCGTTGGTATCGATCGTCAGCGCATCGCCCTCGGCGATCCCGACGCAGGCGATCATCAGCTGCGACGGGAACGGCCACGGTTGGCTCGCGACATAGCGCACCGCGCCGACACGCACCCCCGCTTCCTCGGCGATCTCGCGCCGCACCGCTTCCTCGATCGATTCGCCCGGCTCGACGAACCCGGCGAGCGCCGAATAGCGCCCAGCGGGCCAGCTCGGCTGGCGCCCGAGCAGCGCGCGGCCGTCATGCTCGGCGATCATGATCACCACCGGGTCGACCCGCGGGAAATGCTCCGCCCCGCAATTGCCGCAGCGACGCGCCCAGCCGGCGCGGAACATCGTGGTCGGGGTGCCGCAATTGGCGCAGAAGCGATGCCGTGCGTGCCAGTCGAGCACCGATCGCGCCGCGGCGAAGGTCGCGGCCTCCCCCATCTGAAGCTGGTCGAGCGCGGCGAGCAAAGTCGGCGAGCGAAACGCGGCGGGCGCCGCGCCCACCGCGGGCTCGAACGCGGCGAAGCGCGGTCGGCCCTCGTCGAGCCCGAGCAGGATGAATTCGGCCTCCTCCGACGCCTCGCTCAGCATCGTCCAGCCGAGCCGGCCATCGTCGGTCACCTCGGGCTCCCAGGCGTGGAGCTTGAGCAGCCGCGCCTGCCAATTGCCGATCGCGGCGGCGAGCGCTTCCTCGTCGTGGCGCAACCGATCGGCGCGGTCGAGCATCCCGCCGGTGAAGCCCGGAACGTTCATCGGCGGAACCTCGCGACATCCTTGGTCAGCGCGCCGACCACCTCGGCGCGCAGCGGCCATTTCTCGGCCGGAAAATATTGCACCATCACCGTCCCGCGTACCTTCTTCACCGGATCGACCCAGGCGACCGTTCCCGCGGCCCCGCCCCAGCCGTAAGTCCCCTTCGACGGCAAACCGCCCGGCCCGTCCTCGAGATAGACCGAGCCGCCCGCGCCGAACCCCATCTTCGCCGACATATTGCCCCCGGTGCCGCCGCCGATCCCGCCGAACACGACGCCGGGGGGCATCAGGTTGGACATGGCGAGCGCCGCGGTTTCGGGCTTCATCACCTGCACCCCGTCGAGCGTGCCGCCGTCCTGCAACATGTGGAGGAAACGGTCGTAATCGCGTGCCGAGGAGACCAGCCCGGCGCCGCCATAAGGGAAGCTGGGCGGCGAGAGCCACGCCGATGCCGCGCCCGTATCGATCGGGGTGCGCTTGTCGCCGACGAAGATGTAATTGGTCGACAACCGCCCCGCCGCGCTCGCCGGGACGGTCCAATAGGTCGAATTCATCTTGAGCGGATCGAGCAATCTTGTCTGGACGAAGCGGTCGAACGGCATCCCGCTCGCCTTCTCGATCACTGCCCCCATCACGTCGAGCCCGATCGAATAGCTCCACTTGGTCCCCGGCTCGGCGATCAACGGCGCCTGTGCGACGCGATCGGCGAATTCGGCGAGCGTCGCCGGCCGCGCCTTGCGCGCCTGCGCCTCCATCTGCGCATTGACCGCGCCGGGCAGGATGCCGAGCCGCTCGTATTCCTTGAGCAGCGGCCCCTTGGCGATGATGTTGTAGCTGAGCCCGGCGGTGTGGGTCAGCAATTCGCGGATCGTGATCTGATTCTTCGCCGGCACGCTGTCCAGCGAGGTATCGGGGCTGGTCAGCACGCGCATGTTGGCGAAGGCGGGGAAATATTTGCTCAGCGGATCGTCGAGCCTGATCTTGCCTTCCTCGACCAGGATCATCGCCGCCATCCCGGTGATCGGCTTGGTCATCGAATAGACCCGCCACAGGCTGTCCGGCCCCGCCGGCGCCGCGCCCGGATCGTCGCTGATCCGCCCGGCGGAGACGAACAGCGTCGGCCGGTCGCCGAACCCGAAGGCGCCGGTGACCCCCGGCATCTTGCCGTCGGCGACATAGCCGTCGAACAGCGCCTGCATGTTGGGCAGCAGGCTGTTGGCGCGTGCCGCGACGGTGGGCTGCGCGGGGTTGGCCGGTGCCGGTTGCGCCTGCCGCGCGAGGCTCGCCCCGGCGGCGACCGCCGCCAGCGCCACGCTCGCCCCGATCAGATGAATTGCGCGCATCATTCCCCTCTTATTGCCGCGGCAGCCTTGGCGAAGACGGTCGGCAGGCCCGCCGAATCGATCTCGCGCACCGGCCACCATTCTCCAGCCACCGGAATTGTCTGCGCGTCCCAGCGGGCGACGGCAAGCGCGAGTTCGAGCGCAAAATGGGTAAAGACGTGCGTCACCGTCGCATTGCGCAATCGCCAGTCGGCATCCGCCGGGGCATCCGCCAGCGCGGGTCGGGTTTCGCCCCACGGCCCGGTCGGCAGCGCGCGCATCCCGCCGAGCAGCCCGCGCGCGGGGCGGCGGACGAGCAGCACCTCGTCGCCGCGTTGGAGCCAGAAGATCGTTCCAAAGCGTTGCGGGCGCGGCTTCTTCGCGGGCTTCACCGGGAAGCTTTCCTGCGCCCCTGTGGCGCGCGCGACACAGGCAGCGGCGAGCGGACAGAGCATGCAGCGCGGGCTGCGCGGGGTACAGATCGTCGCGCCGAGGTCCATCATCGCCTGGGCGAAATCGCCGGCGCGCCGATCGGGGGTGATCGCTTCCGCCGCGGCGCGGACCGCCGGCTTGCCGGCAGCGGCGAACAACCGCGCGACGACGCGCTCGACATTGCCGTCGATCACCACCGCGCGCCGCCCGAAGGCGATCGCGGCGACCGCAGCGGCAGTATAATCGCCGAGCCCGGGGAGCGCGCGCAACGCCGCCTCGTTATCGGGCAAGCGGCCGCCGTGCTCGGCGGCGACGACCTTGGCCGCCTTCACCAGATTGCGGGCGCGGGCGTAGTAACCGAGCCCGGCCCAGGCGGCCATCACCTCCGCCTCGTCGGCGGCGGCGAGGCTGGCGATATCGGGCCAGCGTGCGACCCATGCGGTGAAGCGCGGGGTGACGGTCGCGACGGTGGTCTGCTGGAGCATCACCTCTGAGAGCCAGACGCGATACGGATCGGCCTGCGCGCCCGGCGGCGCGCGCCACGGCAGATCGCGGCGGTGCGCGTCATACCAATTGAGCAAATCGGCTGCGATCGAATGCTTGGCGTCCACGCCCCGGCTATGGCATGAGGCGGCGAATGAGCAAGCGCCCTCGCGCCCCCCAGCCAGAGCCCGTGCGGCAGAATCGCGCCCGTCAGGTCGCCGAGCTTTTGCCGGCGGTCGGCGCGGCCGCATTCCGCAAATTCGGCTTCGTCCAATCGTCGATCGTCACGCGCTGGCCGGAGATCGTCGGCGAGAAACTGGCGCGCGCCTCCTGCCCCGAATCGATCCGCTTCCCGCAGGGCAAGAAGCAGGACGGGGTGCTGACGCTCACCGTGCGGGGCGCGCATGCCGCGATGCTGAGCCATATCACCCCGGAGATCATCGAGCGGGTGAACCGCTTCTTCGGCTACACCGCGGTCGCACGAGTATCGATCCGCCAGGGCGACGTCGCGCCGCGCGCGGTGCCGCGCCCGCGCCCCGAGCCGCAACCCGTCCCCGCCGAGCTGGGCCAGAGCCTGCGCACGATCGGCGATCCCGAACTCAAGGCGGTGCTGGAGGCGCTTGCCGCCGGCGTCGTAACCCCGAGGCTGCCGACCGTCCGATGATCAAGAAACGCCTGTTCCCGCTCCTCGCCCTACTCGCCGCCGCCCCGCTGGTCGCCGCGCCGCGCGCCTGGGTCAGCGTCGCCGCGACCGCGCCTAAGGGCAGCTATGTCATCGGCAACCCCGCCGCGCGGGTGAAATTGGTCGAATATGCCAGCTACACCTGCCCGCATTGCGGCCATTTCGCGCGCGAGTCGGCGGCGGTGCTCAAGGGCAAGATGATCGCCTCGGGCTCGCTCAGCCTCGAAGTGCGCAGCGCGGTCCACGATCGCTACGATCTGGTCGCAGCGATGCTGGCGCGCTGCTCCGGGCCGGCGATCTTCCCCAGGCTCCACGACGCGCTCTTCGCCGGGCAGGAGCAATGGCTGCAGCGCGCGCAGGATTTCGACAGCAGCAACGGCCAGCGGCTCGGGATGTACGCCGCCGCCGCGCAATATCGCGCGATGGCGCAGGGCGCCGGGCTCGATGCGATCGCGCGCAATGCCGGGATGACGCAGGCGGCGATCGACCAATGCCTCGCCGATCCCAAGGTCGCCGAGGCGGTGGTCGAGCGTGCCAATGCGATCAGCGACAAGATCGCCGGTACCCCGGCGTTCGAGATCAACGGCAAATTGGTCCAGGGTATCGACTGGGCCAAGCTCGAACCGATGCTCCGCGCCGCCGGGGCGAAGTAATTGTTATCTGGAGGGATTACTCAATGACCGTTCGTTTCGCCGTTTCCGTCGCCGCGCTGGCGCTGCTTTCCGCCTGCGGCGGCAACGGCAATTCCTCCGCCCCCGCCGCGCCGGTCGCCGCGGTCGCCCCGCCGGCGGGCCAGGACTGGACCCAGGTCGTCTCCAAGACCGCCGACGGCGGCTATGTGATGGGCAACCCCAATGCCGCGATCAAATTGGTCGAATACGGCTCGCGCACCTGCCCGACCTGCGGCGCCTTCGGCCAGACCGGGATGAAGCCGCTCGAGGAAAAATATGTGAAGTCCGGCAAGGTCTCGTATGAATTCCGCGACTTCCTCGTCCACGCGCCCGATCTTGGCGTTGCTGCCTTGGGGGAATGCGTCGGCGAGGCGCCGTTCTTCCCGCTGCTCGAACAAATGTATGTCGAGCAGCCCGCCTTCCTCGAAAAACTTGAAAAGGTGCCGGCCGACTTCCAGCAGAAGCTCCAGTCGATGAGCCCGGCGCAGCAGGCGACCGCCTGGGTCGAGTATCTCGGCTATATCGATTTCGTGAAGCAGCGCGGCGTGACCGAGCAGCAGGCGCGCGCCTGCCTCGCCGACGCCAAGAAGCTGGAGGCGATCGGCAAGATCACCGAAACCGCGATGCAGGAGAAGAACGTCACCGGCACCCCGACTTTCTTCCTCAACGGCAAGCAGCTCGACGGTTCGGTCACCTGGCCGCAGATCGAGGCCGCGCTCAAGAACGCCGGCGCCTGACGAGCGCGAAGGGGGCCGCGCGCGATGCAGATCAAGCGACTGAGGCTGTCGGGCTTCAAGAGCTTCGTCGACGCGGCCGATCTGCGCATCGAGCCGGGGCTGACCGGGGTGGTCGGCCCCAACGGCTGCGGCAAATCCAATTTGCTCGAAGCGCTGCGCTGGACGATGGGCGAGAACTCGCCCAAATCGATGCGCGGCGCGGGGATGGAAGACGTGATCTTCGCCGGCACCGCGACGCGGCCGGCGCGCGATTTCGCCGAAGTCTCGATCCTCGCCGAGCTTGACGGCGAGGAGAAGGAGGTCGTTCGCCGCATCGAGCGCGGCGCCGGCTCCGCCTATCGCATCGACGGGCGCGACGTGCGCGCCAAGGATGTCGCCTTGCTGTTCGCCGATGCGGCGACCGGCGCGCATTCGCCCGCCCTCGTCAGCCAGGGGCGGATCAGCGCGGTGATCGCCGCCAAGCCGGCCGAGCGCCGCGCGATGCTGGAGGAAGCCGCCGGGATCGCGGGCTTGCACGTCCGCCGCAAAGACGCCGAGCAGAAATTGCGCGCGACCGAGGCCAATCTCGAACGGCTCGACGAAGTGATCGCCGATCAAGAGGCGCGCGCTGCCGCGCTGCGCCGACAGGCACGCCAGGCCGAGCGCTATCGCGCGCTTTCCACGCAGATCCGCGTCGCCGAAGCGCGATTGATCTTCAGCCGCTGGCGCGAGGCCGCCGAGGCGGCGGATGCGGCCAAGGCCGAGGCCGCGGCGGCCGAAACCCGCGTCAACGCCGCCGCCGAGGCGCAGCGTGCGGCGGGCGCCTATCAGACGCAGGCGACCGAGGCGCTGGCCGAGGCACGCGCCGCGGCACTCACCGCGCGTGATCGCGCGACCGAGGCGGCGCACAAGCTCGCGACGCTCAACACCGAGAAGGCCGGGGTCGAACGCCGGCTCGCCGAACTGGCCGAAGCGGCAGAGCGGATCGTCGCCGACCGCGACCGCGAGGGGCAGCTCGCCAATGACGCCGCCGAGGCGCTGACCCGGCTCGCCGACGAGGGCAAGGCGCTGGAGGCGGAGATCGCCGCGGTCGCCGCCGAACTGCCCGCGCTCGATCAGGCGCAGGGCGAGGCCGAACGGCTCGCGCGCGACGCCGAGGTGGCGCTGGCGCAGGCGCTCGCGCGGCAGGCGAGCGAGGCGGCCGAGGCGCGCGTC
>JAFIGU010000011.1 GCA_017849555.1 Sphingomonas sp.
CGCGGTGGGGTCAGGCGGATCGCATCGTCCTTGCCGCTCGCCCGGAAGTTGGTGAGTTGCTTGGACTTCATCGGATTGACTTCGAGGTCTTCGGGCTTGTCGTTCTCGCCGATGATCATGCCCTCGTAGAGTGGATCGCCCGGCGCGACCATCAGGATGCCGCGCTCTTCAAGGCTGCCGAGCGCATAGGCATTGGCCTCGCCCGAGCCGTTGGAGATCAGCACGCCGTTCTTGCGGCCGTCGATCTGGCCCTTGTACGGCCCGTACTTCTCGAACAGCCGGTTCATGATCCCGGTGGCGCGCGTGGCGGACAGGAAGTCGCCGTGATAGCCGATCAGCCCGCGGCTCGGCGCCGAGAAGGTGATGCGGGTCTTGCCGCCGCCCGAGGGACGCATATCGGTCATCTCGGCCTTGCGCTGGTTCATCTTGTCGACGACCGTGCCCGAGAATTCCTCGTCGACGTCGATCACCACCGTCTCATACGGCTCCTCGCGGCCGGCGTCGCCGTCGCGGAACAGCACGCGCGGGCGGCTGATGCCGAGTTCGAAGCCCTCGCGGCGCATCGTCTCGATCAGCACGCCGAGCTGCAATTCGCCGCGCCCCGCCACCTCGAAGCTGTCCTTGTCAGCGGCTTCGGTGACCTTGATCGCGACGTTCGATTCCGCCTCGCGGAACAGGCGATCGCGGATCATGCGGCTGGTGACCTTGCTGCCCTCGCGCCCGGCCATCGGCGAATCGTTGACCGCGAAGCGCATCGACAGCGTCGGCGGGTCGATCGGCTGCGCCTGGATCGGGGTCTCGACCGCGACATCGGCGATCGTATTGGCGACGGTCGCGACGGCCAGCCCGGCGAGACTGATGATGTCGCCCGCGCGCGCTTCCTCGACCGGAACGCGTTCCAGCCCGCGGAAGCTCATCAGCTTCGACGCGCGGCCGGTTTCGATCACCTTGCCCTCCTGATCGAGCGCGTGGATCGGCTGGTTGACCTTGACCACGCCCGATTGGACGCGGCCGGTGAGGATGCGGCCGAGGAAATTGTCGCGGTCGAGCAAGGTCACGAGGAAGCTGAACGGCGCCTCCTCATCGAGCGCGGGCGGCGGGACATGGCCGACGATCTTCTGGAACAGCGGTTCCAGCGTCCCTTCGCGCACGTCGGGATTGTCCCCGGCGTAACCGTTGCGGCCCGAGGCGAACAGCACCGGAAAATCGAGCTGCTCGTCGGTCGCGTCGAGCGAGACGAACAGGTCGAACACCTCGTCGAGCACTTCCTGCGCGCGCGCGTCCGACCGGTCGATCTTGTTGACCACCACGATCGGGCGCAGCCCCAGCGCCAGCGCCTTGCCGGTGACGAACTTGGTCTGCGGCATCGCGCCTTCGGCGGCGTCGACCAGCAGGATCACCCCGTCGACCATCGACAGGATGCGCTCCACCTCGCCGCCGAAATCGGCGTGGCCGGGGGTGTCGACGATGTTGATGCGGGTGCCCTGCCATTCGATCGAGGTCGGCTTGGCGAGAATGGTGATCCCGCGTTCCTTTTCGAGATCGTTCGAATCCATCGCGCGTTCCTCGACGCGCTGATTGTCGCGAAACGTGCCGGACTGGCGGAACAGCTGATCCACCAGGGTGGTCTTGCCATGATCGACGTGCGCGATGATGGCGATATTGCGCAGATTCATCAGAAAATCCTGGAATGGCCGCAAAGCGCTGCGGCCTGTTGCGCGCGCCGATAGCCTATTTGCTGCATTGCGGCTAGGGTTTCATTGACAGTTGAACCCGCCCGCCAGCGTGTTACATATGCAATACAGTTGAATATGCGGCGGCGGCGGGTCATCCTCGCCGGCACCGCTGGAGGAAAAGATGGCGACAACTCCCGAGACGACGACAGCCGCCGAGCCCGCGCTGAAGCTGACGCCCCCCGATCCCGTCCCGACCGTCGCGACCGAGCAGGCCGCCGGGCTGGTGCCGGTCGACGACGGCACCAAGTCGAAGCTGGAGGAGCGCGTCGACCAGTTCATCGCGCAGCTCGTCGCGCAGGACGCCAATTCGCCCGAATTCGGCAAGCGCGTCGATGCGATCACGGCGATGGGCGCGAAGGAAATCCGCGACGCCGCCGGCCAGTCGAACCGCTTCCTCGATCGCCCGGTGCGCGCGATGGATCAGGAAGGCGGGGTCGGCAAGGATCTCGCCCAGCTCCGCCGCGTGGTCGAGGATCTCGATCCGGGCCGGAAGGGCAATCTCACCGCGCCGCAGAAGCTGTTCGGGATCATCCCGTTCGGCAACAAGATGCGCAATTATTTCGACAGCTACAAATCGAGCCAGACGCATATCGCCTCGATCCTGAGGAGCCTTTCCTCGGGCAAGGACGAGCTGTTGATGGACAATGCCGCGATCGATACCGAGCGCGCCAATCTGTGGTCGGCGATGGGCCGGCTGGAGCAGATGATCCACCTCTCCAAGCTGATGGACGCCAAGCTGGAGGATAAGGCCAACGAGCTTGACGCGACCGATCCGGCCAAGGCCAAGGCGATCCGCGAGACCGCCCTGTTCTACGCCCGCCAGCGCACGCAGGATCTGCTGACGCAGATGGCGGTGACGGTGCAGGGCTATCTCGCGCTCGATCTGGTCAAGAAGAACAATGTCGAGCTGATCAAGGGCGTCGACCGCGCCTCCACCACCACCGTCTCGGCGCTGCGCACCGCGGTGACGGTGGCGCAGGCGATGACCAACCAGCGGCTGGTGCTGGAGCAGATCACCCAGCTCAACACCACCACCGCCAATATCATCGATTCGACCGGCAAGTTGCTCCGTTCGAACACCGCGACGATCCACGAGCAGGCCGCGGGCTCGACCATCCCGCTGGAGACGCTGCAGCGCGCCTTCCAGAACATCTATGACACGATGGACGCGATCGACACCTTCAAGATGAAGGCGCTCGATTCGATGAAGACGACGGTCGACACGCTGGGCCGCGAAGTGGAGAAATCGCGCGGCTATATCGCCCGCGCCGAGGGTGCCGCGCAGAGCCAGCTCAGCGCCCCGCAGGATAATTTCAAACTGGAGTCGGTGTGAGCGACACCTCCGAACAGACCATCGCCGCCGCGCGCGCTGCCTACGAGCGGATCACCGGCGCGCGCTACGACGCGGGCTATATGCTGCGCCGGCGGCGCGACTCCGGGGTGCAGCGGCTCGGGAAACGGCTGGCGCGGATCGCGATCGCCGATGCGGCGATCCTCGTTGCGGCGGTGGTGATCGGGCTGATCATCCCGCTCGGCATCATGGGGGCCACCGCGGTGATGGCGCTGCTGCTCGCCGCGACGGTGACGCTGGCGATCTGGCCGCCCGACGCGCCGGTCGCGCCCGAGCGGCTGCGCCAGGCGGATATCCGCGCCTTGCCGACGCAGACCGCGCGCTGGCTCGATTCGCAGCGCACCGCCCTCCCCGCGCCGGCGGTGGCGGTGGCCGACCGGATCGGGGTGCGGCTCGATACGCTCGGCGCGCAGCTCGCCGGGCTGAACGAAGAGACCCCCGCGACCGGCGAAATCCGCCGGCTGGTCGGCGAGCAATTGCCCGAATTCGTCCGCGATTATCAGCGCGTCCCGCGCGAGCTGCGCGGCACCCCGCGCAACGGCAAGACCCCCGACCGCCAGCTCACCGACGGGCTTGAACTGATCGAGCGCCAGATCGGGCAAATGTCCGAAGAACTGGCGCAGGGCGACCTCGATTCGCTCGCGACGCGCGGGCGCTATCTCGAGGTCAAATATCGCGGCGACGAGGGTTAACCCTCGCACCGTCACCCGGCCTTGAGCCAGGGTGACGGGGGACGTCCGATCGGCTAGCGCGGCCGGCATGAGCGATCGCGTGCTGAACTTCGAGGGCATCCACAATTTCCGCGACTATGGCGGCTATGACACCTCCGCCGGCCGGCTGCGCACCGGTCTGCTGTGGCGCTCCGGCCAGCACGGCGCGGCGACCGCAGCCGATCTCGCGAGCCTCGCCGACCTCCGCATTAGCACCGTGATCGACCTGCGCGGCGACAGCGAGCGGGCGCTGGCACCGTGCCTGCGTCACGACGGCTTCGACGGCCTGGTGCTGTTCGCGCCGGGCGAGACCGCCGGGATCGAACTCGCCCCGCATGAAGAGGCCGGGCGCGGCATCACCACCGCTGCCGAAGCGCGCGGGGCGATGACCCGGCTTTATGCCGCGATGCCCTATCGCCCGATCCTGGCCCGCTCGCTGACGCTTTATTTCGAGGCGCTGGCGACGCGCGACGGCGCCAGCCTGTTGCATTGCCTCGCCGGCAAGGATCGCACCGGGCTGGCGGCGGCGCTGCTCCACCGGCTGCTCGGCGTCCACGCGGACGATGTGATGGCGGACTATCTGCTCACCAACACCGCCGGCGACCCCGCGCGCCGCATCGCCAGCGCCGCCGCATCGATCCGCGAACGCTACGGCCCGCAGATGAGCGACGAGGCGATCGTCGCGCTGATGTCGGTCGAGGCAGATTACCTCCGCACCGCCTTCGCTGCGATCGACGAGCAGCACGGCGGGGTCGAGGCCTATGCGGCGGAGGTGCTGGGGGTCGATGCGGCACGGCGCCAGGCGATTGCGGCGCGGTTGGTGGCCTAACCCCTCCCGTTCGCCCTGAGCTTGTCGAACGGCGGCCCTTCTTTCTCTCGAAGAAAGTGCAGGGCTTGGATAAGCTCAGCCCGAACGGGGATAGGGAACGTCTCCTAACCGAACGCCGCGCCCCACAGCAGGATCGCGTTCAACGCCACGATCAGCGCCGCGATCACCCACGCCAGCGCCGTCAGCCAGCGCGGCGCGGCATGCGCGCCCATCACCTTAGCGCTGCCGGTAAAGGCGACCAGCGGCACCACCGCAAAGGGTAATTGCAGGCTGAGGATCACCTGGCTGAGCAGCAGCAGCGGGGTCGCCCCGCGATCCCCCGCCCAGGCGATCACCGCGACCGCCGGGACGATCGCCAGCGCGCGCGTCACCAGCCGCCTGAGCCACATCGGCAGCCGGAGATCGAGAAACCCCTCCATCACGATCTGCCCGGCCAACGTGCCGGTAACGGTGGAATTCTGCCCGCTCGCCAGCAGCGCGATCGCGAACACCGTGCTCGCCGCCCCGACCCCGAGCATCGGCGCGAGCAGGCGATGCGCCTCCTCGATCTCCGCCACCCCGGTGCGCCCCGCGACATGGAAGGTCGCCGCCGCCAGCACGAGGATCGCCGCGTTGATGAAGAAGGCGAGCCCGAGCGAGACGGTCGAATCGACCGTCGCCAGCCGGATCGCGTCGCGTCGTTCGCGCTCGCTCTCGCCGAACGCGCGGGTCTGGACGATCGCCGAGTGGAGATAGAGATTGTGCGGCATCACCGTCGCGCCGAGGATGCCGATCGCGATATAAAGCATCGCCGGATTGCGGACGATCTCGGCGGTCGGCACCAGCCCGGCCGCCGCGGCGCGCCAGTCCGGCCCGGCCCAGGCCAGTTCGAACGCGAAACAGCCGGCGATGACGATCAGCAGCGCGGCGATGAACGCCTCGAGCCGGCGGAACCCGTAACGCTGCAGCGCGAGGATCAGGAACACATCGAGCGTGGTGACGCACACGCCGACGAGCAGCGGCATATTGAACAGCAATTTCAAGGCAATCGCCGTGCCGAGCACCTCGGCGAGATCGCATGCGATGATCGCGATCTCGCACAATAGCCACAGGATCAGCGCCGGCCCGCGCCGGTAATGGGCGCGGCACGCCTGGGCGAGATCGAGCCCGGCGCCGATCCCGAGCCGCGCCGCCAGCGCCTGCAGCACGATCGCCATCAGGTTGGAAAGCAGGATGACCGAGAGCAAGGTATAGCCGAACGCCGACCCACCGGCGATGTCGGTCGCCCAGTTGCCCGGGTCCATATAGCCCACTGCGACGAGCCAGCCCGGCCCGATGAAGGCGAGCAGCCGCCGCCAGAAACCGCCCCCGCGCGGCACGGCGATCGTGCCGTGGCTTTCGGGGAGCGAGCGCATCATGTCGGTGGCGGGCCGCGTCATCGCGCGCCTCAATGCGGGAGCGCGCGCGCGGGTTCAACCGCGATTGCGGGGGCTAACCGATATTCCGCACGCTGCCCGTGCGCTTTGAGCGAAAGATGCGGGAGGGACCGTTGGAGCGCACGCCCTCAATCGGGATCGCTTGGGCTTCCACCCCGGCGCAGACCGCTTGTGCACCGCCACCGCGAGCGGCATCTTCGCGACATGACTCGCCCCACCCTGCCCGCCCTGATCGCCCCCCTGCTCCTCACGTTGCCGGGAGTGGCTCATGCCGCCGATCCGATTGCCGGCCGCTATCTGACCGAGGACGGATCGGGCATCGTCGCGATCGGCGCCTGCGGCAAGGCGATGTGCGGCAAGCTCGCGACGATCGTGCGACCCACCCCCAACGGCCCGACCACCGATGTGAAGAATCCCGACCCCGCGCTACGCACGCGCCCGCTGCTCGGGATGCAGATCCTCAACGGCCTCACCGACAAGGGCGGCGACTGGCGCGGCGAAATCTACGACCCGCGCCGCGGCAAGACGTTCAAGTCGGTCGTCAGCCGTAACGCCGACGGCACGCTCAATGTGAAGGGTTGCCTCGCCTTTATCTGCCAGACGCAGCTCTGGCGCCCGGCGCGGTAACGCTCTCTCCTTCTCCCCTCCCTTCACCAGGGAGGGGAGAAGAAAGGGGCCCCGGCCCTTTCACACCGGCGCCGCGCCGGCTCCCGCGCCGTAATGATGCCAGGTGAAGATCGCCGCCGCGCCGCGATGCGGGCGCCACGCCTCGGCGAGCTCGCGGGTCAGCTTCTCGCTCGGCCGCGCCTCGTGGCCCAGGATGCGCCCGACCTCGATCTGCACCGCCAGATCGCCCGCCGGCCAGATATCCGCCCGTCCCTCGGCGAACAGCAGATAGATTTCGGCCGACCAGCGCCCGATGCCCTTCACCCGGGTGAGGCTGGCGATCGCCTCCTCGTCCGCTGCCGGGAGCGCGTCCAGGTCGAGCCGGCCGCTCAGCACCTCCTCCGCCAGGCTGCGCGCATAACCCGATTTCTGCCGCGAAAAGCCGCAGGCGCGCAGATCCTCGTCGCTGGCGCGCGCGATCACCGCGGGATCGGTCGGATCGCCGATCTGCGCCTCCAGCTTGCGCCACACCGCGTCCGCCGCCTTCACGCTCACCTGCTGGCCGACGATCGTACGCAACAAAGTAACATAACCACGCGCGCGGACGCGCGGTGCCGGATAGCCGACCCGCGCCACCGCGACCGCGAATTTCGGTTCGATTGCGCCTAGTGCATCAATCCCCGAACGAAGCTGCGCTTCGCTCAGCCCCATTGCAGGCTCGCGCGAAGGCAGGCATGGGGCGATGCGAATCTGATGGGATTTTGCACGGAGACCATAATGCCCAAGCTTATCGTCGTAACGCGGGATGGGGAAGAACGCGCGCTGGACGGCGAGGCAGGCCTGTCTGTGATGGAAGTGATCCGCGACGGCGGCATCGATGAAATCCTGGCATTGTGCGGCGGTTGCTGCAGCTGCGCGACCTGCCACATCCATGTCGACCCGGAATTTGCGGCCAAACTGCCGCCGATGAGCGAGGACGAGAACGACCTGCTCGATTCATCGAGCGATCGCGACGAGACCTCGCGCCTGTCGTGCCAGATTCCGTTCAGCGACGCGCTGGACGGGATGAAGGTGCGAATCGCCGAAGAAGATTGATCCTACGCACCGCCCCGGCGCAGGCCGGGGTCCAGCATCGGGCCGGTAGCGACCGGGCCCCGGCCCGCGCCGGGCCGGTTTCGGGCCCGCGCTAGGGCCGATCGGCATCCAGTTATTTCGCCTGGGATGCCCACCCCCCTCCGTCACCCCGGCCTCCATCGGGAGGCAAGCGCGGAGCAAGAGGTTCTTACCATAGAGCGTGCCGCACGATGGACCCGGCTCAAGGCCGGGGTGACAGTTTGCGAGGCTCGAACGGCTGAATGTCGACCGGCCTCAGCCCCGCGCCGCCGCCGCATAGAGCGCGATCGCCGCGGCATTGGAGACGTTGAGGCTCTCCACCTTGGGCGAGATCGGCAGCTTGGCGAGCTGGTCGCAATGCGCCTCGGTATTCTGCCGCATCCCCTCGCCCTCCGCGCCGAGCACGATCGCGACGCGCGCCTCGCCCATCGCCTCGGCGAGATTGAGCGCGGCATGGCCGGTCAGCCCGATCCGCCAGAAGCCCGCCTCCGCGATCTCATCGAGCGCGCGCGACAGATTGACCACGCGCACCCACGGCACCGTTTCCAGCGCGCCCGACGCCGCCCGCGCCAGTGCGCCCGATTCGGGCGGCGCGTGGCGATCCTGGGTGACGATGCCGAGCGCGTCGAACGCCGCCGCCGAGCGCAGGATCGCGCCGACATTGTGCGGATCGGTCACCTGATCGAGCACCACCAGCGGGCGGCGATCGTCGCGCCCCTGCTCGATCAGATCGCCGAGCCAGATTTCCTCGAGCGGATCGACTTCCGCCACCAGCCCCTGATGCGGCGCGTCATTGGGCACCATCCGCCCCAGATCGGCGACATCGGCATAGACCACCGGCAGGACCGAGGGCAGCGACAGCGCGGCAAGCGCCTCGCGCGTGCCCCACAATTTGCGCACGTTGCGCTCGGGGTTGGCCAGCGCGGCGATGACGGCATGGCGCCCCCAGAAACGCGGGCGGCTGCCGGGGGGCTGCGAGGGGCGGTGGCTGCGACGGGCCATCATTCAATTCCGGACAAACGAAGGGACAGATGCCCGCGATTTGATCGGCCGCGGCGTGCGCGGCAAGTTTTTTCGGCTCGCCCGCCGCATGATGAACAAAATGCGACATCATCGACATGAGCGCGTTGACACCGCCCGCCTGCTTCGGCATTGGGCGCCCTCGCTTTGACGAAGCGGCCCTGTGGAAGGGTGGCCGAGTGGTTAAAGGCAGCAGACTGTAAATCTGCCCACGCAAGTGTACGCTGGTTCGAATCCAGCCCCTTCCACCACCAGCCGCTGCGGCGGCCAGCGTGTTAGCGCATCGGGCGGAACCCGGCGCGCACCTCCTCGACAAACAGCTCGGGTTGCTCGAACGCCGCGAAATGACCGCCGCGCGCGGGCTCGCCCCAATGGACGATATGGGGGTAGCGCCGCTCCGCCCAGCGCCGCGAGGCACGCAAGATTTCCTTGGGAAACAGGCTGCACGCCACCGGCACCTCGACCCGCGCCGCGGCGAAATCGCGAAAGCTCTCCCAATAGAGCCGCGCCGCCGAGGCGGCGGTGCCGGGCAGCCAGTAGAGCATGATATTGTCGATGATCTCGTCGAGCGTCAGCACATTGAGCGGGTCGCCGTCGCAATTGGTCCAGGCGTGGAATTTCTCGAAGATCCACGCCGCCTGCCCCGCGGGCGAATCGACCAGCGCGTAGCCCAATGTCTGCGGGCGCGTCGCCTGCTGCTGGGCATAGCCGTTGCCGTCGGTCATGTAGCGCTGGAACGCCGCGAGCGCCGCCTGCTCCTCGAGGGTGGGATCGGCCATGTCGTCGGGGGTCGGCGGGGCGACGATCATGTTGACGTGGATCCCCGCCACCGCCGCGTCGCCGCTCGCGCCGATCGCCGAGGAGACCGCCGATCCCCAATCACCGCCTTGGGCGACGAAGCGATCGTAACCGAGCCGCTTCATCAGGGTGATCCACGCCGCCGCGATGCGCGGCACCGGCCAGCGATCCGCCGGGCGGTCGGAAAAGGCGTAGCCGGGGAGCGACGGCGCGACGATGTGGAAGGCATCGCGCGGATCCCCGCCGTGCGCCGCGGGATCGGTCAGCGGGCCGATCACCTTGAGGAACTCGACCACCGATCCCGGCCAGCCGTGGGTGATGATCAGCGGCAACGCATCGCGCTCGGGCGAGCGGGCGTGGAGGAAATGGATTCCGGTGCCGTCGATCGTCGTGCGATATTGCCCCAGCGCGTTGAGCCGCGCCTCGCACGCGCGCCAGTCGTAGCGGTCGCGCCAATGCGCGACCAGCGCCTGCGCGCGATCGAGCGGAACGCCCTGCCCCC
This sequence comes from Sphingomonas sp., assembly GCA_017849555.1. Taxonomy (GTDB): domain Bacteria; phylum Pseudomonadota; class Alphaproteobacteria; order Sphingomonadales; family Sphingomonadaceae; genus Sphingomonas; species Sphingomonas lycopersici. Next base: position 10,081 of record JAFIGU010000011.1, read on the forward strand.
AATCCTCCACCGTCTCGCGCTCGGGCCAGCGGGTGTTGGCGAGCCGCACGCGGAGATCGTCCAGCGCAGCCTCCGGCACGTCGAGGTGGAAGGGGGTGATCGCCTCGCTCATGATCCGCTCCGTGAACCGGGAGCACAGCGTAACATGCGATCCGCACAAAGCTACGGCGCCCGGAAGATTAACTCCGTGCGCCGCAACCGGTGGGGTCAGGTCCCGGACGCACAATTCCTGACTATGGTTAAGGTTCCAAAAAGGATCCGAAGCCGCGCGCACGGCTTGCGCCGATGCGCGCCGCTGGTTATCTCGCACCCGCACCGTGTTGGCATTCCGACGGACATGAAGTTGGAATACCGGCCGGAGCCGCATAGAAAACCACGCGTTTTCAACGGTGTGCGGGTATAGCACAATGGTAGTGCAGCAGCCTTCCAAGCTGAATACACGGGTTCGATTCCCGTTACCCGCTCCACCCCTCCCCCAGCCAAACCGCTGATCCTTCACGCGATCCTTACCATTCGCGTGGCAGGGGCGGCGCGATGTATCTCGATCCAGCACTCGCCTCGGCCGATCGCGCCGATCCGCGCCCTGCCTCGGCGGTGTCGCACGGCGTCGGGCTGGCCGGGCTCGCCGGGCTTGCGGGGTGGATCGCGGTGGCGCGACACTTCGGGATGGACGGCCCTTATGCCGCTTTGGTCGGGGTCGCCGCCTGCGGCGTGCCAATGGTGCTGTGGTCGCTGCTGGTCGACAGGGTGCACCGCCACCGCTCGACCGGGATCGACTGGCACATGCGGCGCCCGCCGCGCGCGACGATCGACATCAGCCTCGTCAAGCTCACCGGGCTATGGGCAACCTGGGCGGCGATCGCGCTGACCTATGCCGTCGGGCGCTTCTACTGGCAGGGCAATTTCCAGTTCGCCATGTGGTGCCTCGAACGCGCCGCGCCGCCGCTGCTGGTGCTGTCGATCCCCTATGTGATCTGGCTCGACCGCCGGCTGGTCGAACCGCGCGACGGCGCCTGGGCGCTCGGCGCGTGGCTGCTCGGGCAAGGCGCGCCGGATCGCGAGGCGATCTGGAACCACCTGCGTTCCTGGGCGGTGAAGGGCTTCTTCCTCGCCTTCATGCTCGCGATCGTCCCGTCGGGGTTCGGCGATTTCGTCCGCGCCGATACGTCGGCGGTGCTCCGCGATCCGGTGGCGCTGGCCAATTGGCTGATCACCTTCATGTTCGTGGTCGACGTCGCCTTCGCCACCGTCGGCTATCTTCTCACGATGCGCCCGCTCGACGCGCATATCCGCACCGCGAACCCTTATGCCGCGGGCTGGACGGCGGCGCTGATCTGCTATCCCCCGTTCATCCTGATGAACCCCGGCGGCCCGCTCGACTATCACCCCGGCACCGCCGACTGGACCGCGTGGCTCGCCGGCTATCCGATCGCGCTCGCACTGGTCGGCGCGTTGCTGGTGGCGCTGACCGCGATCTACGCCTGGGCGACGGTGGCGTTCGGCCTGCGCTTCTCGAACCTCACCAACCGCGGCATCCTGACCCACGGCCCCTATGCTTGGTCGCGCCACCCGGCCTATCTGTCGAAGAACCTGTTCTGGTGGCTCTCCACGCTGCCGATGCTGTCGACCGGCAGCCTGGTCGACGCGACGCGCGCGACCGTGCTGCTCGGCGTGGTCAGCGCAGTCTATTACTGGCGCGCGAAGACCGAGGAACGCCACCTCTCGGCCGACCCCGATTATCGCGCCTATGACGCGTGGATGACGCGCAACGCCCCGATCCCGCGCGCCTTCGCGTGGATCGCGGGGCGCTAGAAGCTCGCTTCGCCGTATACCCGCGAGATGTCCCCGCCCCACGCGCCGTTATAGCGTTCGAGCAGCACCTCCGCCGGCACCTTGCCGCTGCGGACGATCTCGCGCAGCGGATCGAGGAAGCCAGTTTCGTTATCCCCCGAGCGATTGTGCCGCGCGCGCGCCGCGAGCCCGGCATTGGCGATCTCCAGTACCTCGCCCGCGATATCGCGCAGCGTGCCGCCACCGGGGATCGGCGCGCCGAGCGCGAGTTTGGGCGCGGCGCTGCGCAGCGCCTCGCGCTCTTCCATCGTCCAATGTTTCACCACATCCCAGGCCGCGTCGAGCGCCGCCTGATCGTAGAGCAGCCCGACCCAAAAGGCCGGCAGCGCGCAGATCCGGTTCCACGGCCCGCCATCCGCCCCGCGCATCTCGAGGAAGGTCTTGAGCCGCACCTCGGGGAAAGCGGTGGAGAGATGGTCGTTCCAATCCTCCAGCGTCGGCAGCTCGCCGGGGAGGACGGGTAGTTCGCCCTTGAGGAAATCGCGGAACGACAGCCCGGCGGCGTCGATATAGCGCCCTTCGCGGTAGACGAAGTACATCGGCACATCGAGCATATATTCGGCATAGCGCTCGTAACCGAAGCCGTCCTCGAACACGAACGGCAACATCCCGGTCCGCGCCGGATCGGTATCCGACCAGATATGGCTGCGGTAGGAGAGATAACCGTTGGGCTTGCCCTCGGTGAACGGCGAATTGGCGAACAGCGCCGTCGCAAGCGGCTGCAGCGCGAGCCCGACGCGGAACTTCTGCGCCATATCGGCCTCGCTGGCGTAATCGAGGTTCACCTGGATCGTGCAGGTGCGCAGCATCATGTCGAGCCCGAGCGAGCCGACCCGCGGCATATGCCGCAACATGATCGCATAGCGCCCCTTGGGCATCACGGGCAGATCGCCGCGCGTCTTGTCCGGCCACATGCCGAGCCCGAGGAAGCCGATGCCGAGCTTCTCGCCCGCGGCCTTCACCTGCTCCAGATGCCGGCCGGTTTCGGCGCAGGTCTCGTGGAGATTGTCGAGCGGCGCGCCGGAAAGCTCGAATTGTCCCGCCGGCTCGAGGCTGACGCTGCCGTCGAGCCCGGTCAGCGCGATGAGGTTGCCGTTCTCCTCCACCGGGCGCCAGCCATATTGCTGGAGCTCGGTGAGCAACGCGCGAATGCCGTGCGGCTCGTCCCACGACGGCGCGTGGTGATCGGACACGGCATAGACGAATTTCTCATGCTCGGTGCCTATCCGCCACCGTTCCTTGGGCTTTTCGCCACGGGCGAAACTGGCGATGAGTTGCTCGCGCGACTCGATGACTGGCGAGTTGCTTTCCGAAACCGTCTTGGTCGTCATAAGCGCGCCTTACGCGGGGATGAACGGCTCCGCTAGCGAAACCGTTACGGGTTTAGCTATCGGACGGTACATTAGGAAATTTCATGCGCTTTTGCGTGCTGCGTCACGCGTCGAACAGGCCGCGACTACCAGTCCCCCGCCGCCGCCATCCACACCGCCACCGCCGCCGCCGCGGCGGTATCGGCGCGCAGGATGCGCGGGCCGAGCGAGATCGGCACCGCCCCCGGCGTTGCGCGGATCGCCGCGCGCTCCTCGTCGTCGAACCCGCCTTCCGGCCCGATCAGGATCGCCGCCGCGCCGGGCTTCATCGCCGCGCGCGCCGGCGCCCCGCCCTGTTCGTCGGCGAAATAGAGTGCCCGCCCGTCCGGCCAGTCGCGCAGCAGCGCGGCGAGCTTCACCGGCTCGGCCACCTCGGGCAGCGCGGTACGCCCGCATTGCTCGGCCGCCTCGATCATATGCGCGCGAAGCCGATCGACATTGGGGCGATCGACCACGGTGCGCCGCGTCACGACGGGCACGAAACGCGCGACGCCCAGCTCGCACGCTTTCTCCGCCATCCAGTCGACCCGCCCCTTCTTGAGCGGCGCGGCGACCAGCCACAGATCGGGCACGCGCTCACGCGGCGCGAGCAATTCGCGTACGTCGAGCGTCACGTCGCGGCGCCCGGCGCTCTCCACCACCGCCAGCCACTCGCCGGTCGCATCGTCGAACAATTTCACCGGATCGCCGGCCTTCAGCCGCATCACCGAGGCGAGATAATGCGCGCCCGCGCCGTCGATCCGTCGCGCGCCCGGCGCGAGCGGTTCGGGCACGTAGAGGCGCGGGGTCGAGCGCGGCGGCCAGGCGGGGGTGGCGATCATTATTTGCGGTTTCGTCCGGTCATCCGTTTGACGGTCATGAACAGGAGGACGGCGAGGATGGCAATCCCGATCACGCCAAAGGTGATCACCCCCGCCACCCGCAGGATGGCGTAGAACAGGGCCTCGACGAACCGACCGATCGCTACCGACAGATGGATCAGCGGACGCGCTTCCAGCTTTGCGTCTTGCAGCCGAACCCGGCGAACAGACAGCCTTTGCCGACGATCGTGTCGCGGTTGACCAGTTCGAGCGTGCCGTCGAACGTCTTGTCGATATCCGGCACATAGACTTCGCCGTACCACAGGCCGTCGTCCTCGCGCCGGAAATCGTGGAACAATTCGGTGCCGACCAGTTGATCGGTGCCCCCGGCGGCGGCATCCGCCTTGGCCTTTTCGCTCGCCGCGATGACCCGGCCGCACAGCCCCTGCCCGCACGGCGCGATACGGATGCGCACGCTGTCGGCGTCGTTGCGCCAGATGCCGGCGAGCGCCGGTCCGTTCTGCGCCGCCGCGGGGCCGGCGATCGCGACGAGAGCGGCCAGCATCGCGATCGGCATCGGAGACATACGCATATACTCTACTCCCTTCGCTCCCGTCTCTCGTCATCCCCGCGCAGGCGGGGATCCATTGACGCTGAGGTTGCGGCCCTATCGCGAGACCAGCGTCAATGGATTCCCGCCTGCGCGGGAATGACGAGGGGTTTCGTCGGTATCTTCAACTGAACCACAAGCCACTGATATCTACGAACCGGCTGTGGCGGAAGCGTGACGAGGCGGATAGGATGGCCGGCGTGAGCAACGCCCCGGATATCGTCCCCGACAGCGAGCATCGCGGCATCGTCGCCGCGCTGCCGCTCCGCATGCGGAACTTCGCCCTGCTCGCGCGGTTCGATCGGCCGATCGGCTGGTGGCTGCTGTTCTGGCCCGGCGCCTGGGCGGTGGCACTCGCCGGCGGCACGATCGAGCGCTGGCCGCTGATCCTGTGGCTGCTCGCGGGCAGCATCGCGATGCGCGGCGCGGGCTGCGTCTATAACGATATCGTCGACCGCAAGCTCGACGCCAGCGTCGCGCGCACCCGCTCGCGCCCGCTCGCCAGCGGCGCGGTATCGCTTACCGCCGCCTGGATATGGCTCGGCATGCTCAGCCTCGTCGGGCTGGTCGTGCTGCTCCAGCTGCGCGTCGATACCGCGATCGTCGCGGTCGCCAGCCTCGCGCTGGTCGCCGCCTATCCGTTCATGAAGAAGATCACCTGGTGGCCGCAGGCGTGGCTGGGGCTGGTCTTTTCCTGGGCGGCGCTGGTCGGGTGGAACGAGACCTGGGGGTGGATCGCGATTCCCGGACTGCTGCTCTACGCCGGGTCGATCTGCTGGGTGATCGGCTATGACACGATTTACGCGCTGCAGGATCGCGAGGACGATGCGCTGATCGGCATCCGCTCGTCGGCGTTGCGGATGGGCAAATCGGTGGTGCCGGGGGTCGGCGGCTTTTATGTCGCGGCGCTGCTATTGTGGGGCGGCGCCTTCTGGCTGGTACGCCCCGATCCGCTGTCGCTCGCCGCGCTGCTGCCGATCGCGGCGCATCTAATGTGGCAGATCGCGACGCTCGATCCCGACGACGGCGCGGGCGCGCTCGCGCGTTTCCGCTCGAACCGGTTCGCCGGGCTGCTGATGTTCCTTGCCTGCGCGGTGGTCGGGACGCGGCTGTAGATCGCCAAAACCTACCGCTTGCACCCCTTCGCACGCGCGACCCCGCGCAGATATCCGCGCCGCGCGAGCCCGGCATAGGTGGCCGATTGCATCCGGCGCTGCGCCGCCGCGGCGCCGCTCACTTCGCGTACCAGCCCGCGGAACGGGATGATCGTATCGATCGCGGTCTCGCCGGCGATCTTGGCGATCTGACCGGTGCGGGTGCCCTTGTCCTCCGACGGCACGTCGAAATCGGGGCCGAGCACCTTGTCGAGATCGCGCAGCCTGCCGGCGATCTGCGCGCATGAGGCGGTGCCGCTGGTGCTATAGGGCGCGTCCTCGGCGTTGAGCAGCACCGGCGGGACCTTCTTGTTGGCCAGCCCCACGTCATGCACCGGGCGCGCCGCGATCTTGCCGGCTTCGGACAGCGTCGAATCCTGCTTATTGTCCTGCGCCTCGCGCACTTCCTGCGCGATCGCGCCGGCCGGCAGCAGCACGGCGGCAATCATCACGGCGATACCGGCGACATGCATCGTTGAACCTTCCCTTCCAATCAGCCCTCTGCCACAATCTAACGCAGCGAGAGGGCGTGCGATCCATTCTGCGTCGACTTCATGAACCGGCGCGCATTGCCGCGGTCTCATTTCACCGCTAATTTGCCTCGCTTCGTCGGCGAAAGGACGTGACATGGCGGTAGACGAGCGGACTCCCGGCAAAAAGCTGTTGATCGCCGTGCTGATCGGCGCGTTGCTCGCCATCCCCCTCTTCGCGGTCTACCTCCTGGTCTACGATCGGCAATCGCAGTCTCAGGTCGCGCGCGCCTCGATCGCGGAAGGCTGGGGCGGCCCGCAGACGATCGCCGGCCCCGTGCTCGTCATCCCCTATCAGGAGCAGACGACCGAAACCGTCAGCGAAGGCGGCAAGCAGGTCGCCAAGACACAGACGGTGTGGCGCGAGCTGACGCTCGCGCCCGAACAGGCCGACCTCCGTACCGACCTGACGCCCGAGCGCCGACGCCGGTCGATCTACGAAGCCGTCCTGTTCGAGGCGGCGGCGAGCGGCACCGCGCGTTTCGTCCTCCCGGCGGACCTCGCGCGCTTCGGCATCACACAGGATCGGCTATTCTTCGACCGCGCCGAACTCCGCTTCGGCCTGCGCGACGCGCGCGGGCTTTACGGCGCGCCGCCAGCGGTGACGGTCGACGGGGTCAGGCTCGGGCTGCAACCCGGCAAGGGATCGGCGGCCACCGGGGGCGCGGGCTTCTTCACCTGGCTGGATGCCTCCCCGCTGCGCACGCGCGCGATCGCCGCGAGCTTCCGCTTCACCTTCCGCGGCAACGGCTGGATCGCGCTCGCCCCGCAGGCGGGCGACACCCGTTGGACGGTCACCTCGAAATGGCCGCACCCCAGCTTCCAGGGCGGCTTCCTGCCGACCGCGCAGCAGGTTTCGGCCAACGGCTTCAACGCCACCTGGCGTGTCGGCAATCTCGCGCTCGGCCGCACGCTCGTCTCGGCGGGCGAATCGGCGCCCGATACCCGCGAAACCCCGGTCGGCGATCGATACGATACGTCGCAGCAGGCGGGCGATTACGAGGCGCGAGTCGATCTGATTTCCCCCGTCGATCTCTACAGCCAGGTCAATCGCTCGGTGAAATACGGCTTCCTGTTCATCGGCTTCACCTTCATGGCCTTTCTGATGTTCGACGTGATCGCCGGAGTGCGCGTCGCGACCGCGGAATATCTGCTGGTCGGCGCGGGGCTGGTGCTGTTCTTCGTGATGCTGCTCGCCTTCGCCGAGGTGATCGGCTTCGCGCTCGCCTATATCCTCGCCGCGGCGGCGATCGTCGGGCTGCTCACCGCTTATTCGGCCCCGGTGCTGAGAAGCTGGCAGCGCGCGGGCTATATCGCCGCGCTGCTCATCGCGCTCTACGCGATTCTCTACGTCCTGCTGAGCCTCGAGGCTTATTCATTGTTGATCGGCGCGATTCTCCTGTTTGCGGCGCTGGCCGGCATCATGTACCTGACGCGCAAAATCGACTGGAGCGGCCTCCGCTCCGCGACCGCAACCGACTGAATCGGGAAAAAACGATGGCCGAATTCACCTTGCCCGCGAACAGCAAGATCAAGGGCGGACGGAAAATCCCCTCGCCCCAGCCCGGGGGCAAGATGCGGAACTTCAAAATCTATCGTTACGATCCCGACTCGGGCGAGAACCCGCGCTACGACACGTTCGAGATCAATCTCGACGAATGCGGCCCGATGGTGCTCGACGCCTTGATCAAGATCAAGGCGGAGCAGGATTCGTCGCTCACCTTCCGCCGTTCGTGCCGCGAGGGCATCTGCGGCTCGTGCTCGATGAACATCGACGGCAAGAACGGTCTCGCCTGCACGACGGCGATCGAAGACGTGAAGGGTGAAGTGAAGATCACCCCGCTGCCGGCGATGGAGGTGATCAAGGATCTCGTCCCCGATTTCACGCATTTCTACGCGCAATATGCCTCGATCAAGCCGTGGCTCCAGACGGTGACGCCGCCGCCCGCCGGCAAAGAGCGGCTCCGGTCGCCAGAGGACCGCAACCAGCTTGACGGCGTCTACGGATGCATGCTGTGCGCCTGCTGCTCCACCTCCTGCCCGAGCGATTGGTGGAACAGCGACAAGTTCCTCGGCCCGGCGATCCTGCTGCAGGCCTATCGCTGGCTGGCCGATAGCCGCGACGAGATGACCGGCGAGCGGCTCGACGCGCTGGAGGATCCGTTCCGCCTCTATCGCTGCCACACGATCATGAACTGCGCCAACGCCTGCCCCAAGGGCCTGTCCCCGGCCAAGGCGATCGCGGAGATCAAGAAGATGGAAGCCGAGCGGATCGTCTGATCTGCACGCGGGCCATCCGATGACCGGGCCGAAGCCAGAATTCCTCTACGAGGAGCACCCCGATCATCCCGGCTGGATGAAATGGGGGTTCAAGGACGCGACGCGCTACAACGCCTTCCTCGGCGAGATGATGGTGCGCATCGACGAGGACGGCCGCGCCCGTGTGCGGATGACGCCGCAGCATCAGCATTCCAATCTCGCCAACGTCATCCACGGCGGCGCGATGCTCGGCTTCATCGACGTGTCGCTGTTCGCCGCCGCGCGCGGCTTCGGCCTCATCACGGCGGGCACTGCGGTGACGCTGGACCTCAACACCCATTTCATCGGCGGCGGCCGGATCGGCGAGCCGCTGGAGGCGCGCGTCGAACTGCTGCGCGAGACCGGCCGCCTCTTGTTCCTGCGCGGGCTGGTCGTGCAGGGTGACGACGCCGAGGTGATGGCGGAGTTCTCCGGCACGATCAGGAAGCCGTCGGCGCCGCGTCGGTAGCCGGTCGTTCTCGCCGCAAGAAACGGAAATGATGGGTAAAGTCCTCGCCGCTTATGACGCGCTGGTCGCCGCCGGCGAGTTGCGCCCGGATGCGGAGCAAGCGGCGGCAGCGGCGCGGCTCGACGTGCTTGCCGCCGAACTGGAGCATCCGAAGACCAAAGGCCTGTTCCGTCGCCGCCCCGTCCCGCCGCGCGGCGTGTACATGTGGGGCGACGTCGGACGCGGCAAGTCGATGCTGATGGACCTGTTCTTCGCCAATGTCGCGATCGAGCGAAAGCGCCGCGTCCATTTCGCCGAGTTCATGCTGGAGGTGCACGGCCGCATCGCGATCGAACGGCGCAAGGAACAGGGCGACCCCATCCTCCCCGTCGCCGCCGCGCTCGCCGAGGAGGCGCGCCTGCTCGCCTTCGACGAGATGATGGTGACCAACTCACCCGACGCGATGATCCTTTCGCGGCTGTTCACCGCGCTGATCGAGGCGGGCGTGACTGTCGTCACCACCTCCAACCGCGCGCCCTCCGAACTTTACAGGAACGGCCTCAACCGCGAGCATTTCCTGCCTTTCATCGCGCTGATCGAGGAGCGGTTGGACATCCTCACGCTGAATGGCCCGATCGATTACCGCCGCGACCGGCTCGGCCAGCAGGATACCTGGCTGGTGCCCAACGGCCCGAAGGCGACCGCCGAGCTTTCCGCCGCCTTCTTCCGCCTCACCGATTACCCGCCCGAAGATCGCGATCACGTCCCGAGCGAGGATCTGATCGTGCAAGGACGCACGCTGCACGTGCCCAAGTCGCTCAAGGGCGTGGCGGTGTTCAGCTTCAAGAAGCTGTGCGCGGAAGCGCGCGGAAGCGCCGATTACCTGGCGATCGCAAGGCGTTACCATACCGTCATCCTCGTCGGCATCCCGGTGCTGGGGCCGGAGAACCGCAACGAGGCAGCGCGCTTCGTCAGCCTGATCGACGCGCTCTACGAGCATAAGGTGAAGCTGCTCGCCGCCGCCGACGCGCAGCCGGACCAGCTCTATCCCAAGGGCGACGGCCGCTTCGAGTTCCAGCGCACCGTCAGCCGGCTGGAGGAAATGCGATCGGAGGAGTATCTCACCGCCGGACATGGAGCCTGATCGGACGCGGGAGACGGCGAGGAGGCGGCAATGCGCGATACGGAATCCACTCTCGCCAAGGTGCCGGCGGTGACTTTCGGCTTCTGGATCGTCAAGATCCTCGCCACCACCCTGGGCGAGACCGGCGGCGACACCGTCACGATGACGTGGCAGCTCGGCTATCTCGCGGGGACCATGATCTTCATCGTGCCGCTGATCGTGCTGGTCGCCTGCCAGATCGCCGCGAAACGCTTCCATCCGTTACTCTACTGGGCGACGATCATCGCCTCGACCACGGCCGGCACCACGATGGCCGATTTCGCGGACCGCTCGCTCGGCATCGGCTATACCGGCGGCTCGGCCATTCTGCTCATCGCCGTGCTTGCATCGCTGGCGGCATGGCGCCTGACATTGGGTTCGATCGACGTGACGAGAATTCGCACCCCTCGCGCGGAAACATTTTATTGGCTGACCATCACCTTCTCACAGACGCTCGGCACCGCGCTCGGGGACTGGGCAGCGGATACGGGTGGCCTCGGATACGGCGACGGCGCGCTGGTGTTCGCCGGCGCGCTCGCGGTGCTGGCGGCGCTGTATTTCACCACGCGAGTGAGCCGCGTCGC
>JAFIGU010000101.1 GCA_017849555.1 Sphingomonas sp.
CTCCTTGGTGATGCCGGCGATCTTGATGTCCATCTGCATCGTGGTGATGCCTTCGGACGTGCCGGCGACCTTGAAGTCCATGTCGCCCAAGTGATCTTCGTCACCCAGGATGTCGGAGAGGATCGCGAAATCCTTGCCTTCGAGGATCAGCCCCATCGCGATGCCGGAGACCGGGCGCTTGATCGGCACGCCGGCGTCCATCAGGCTCAGCGAGCCGCCGCACACCGTCGCCATCGACGACGAGCCGTTCGACTCGGTGATGTCGCTGGTGACGCGGATCGTGTAGGGGAATTCCTCCTTGGACGGCAGCACCGGATGCAGCGCGCGCCACGCCAGCTTGCCGTGGCCGACTTCGCGACGACCCGGCGCGCCGAAGCGGCCCACTTCGCCGACCGAATAGGGCGGGAAGTTATAGTGCAGCATGAAATGCTGGTAGGAGAGGCCGCCGAGACCGTCGATCATCTGCTCCGCATCGCGCGTGCCGAGCGTGGTGGTGGCGATCGTCTGGGTCTCGCCGCGGGTGAACAGCGCCGAGCCGTGCGCGCGCGGCAGGAAGTGGACTTCCGACGCAATCGGGCGGATCTGCTTGGTGTTGCGGCCGTCGATGCGGCGTCCGTCCTTGAGGATCGCGGTGCGGACGATATCCGCCTCGAGCTTCTTGACCAGCTTGGCGGCGACGAGCTGCTCCTGCGGCGTCTTGTCGGCCATCGCGGCCTTCGCCTTGCTGCGCGCCTCGCCCAGCGCGGTCTGGCGCGCCTGCTTGTCGGTCAGCTTGTAGGCGGCGGTGATGTCCTTGCCGACGAGTTTCTTGAGCTCGGCCTTGAGCTTGGTCTGGTTGTCCCCCGCGGGGAGTTCCCACGGATCCTTGGCGGCCTTTTCGGCGAGGTCGATGATCGCGTCGACGACCTGCTGGCATGCCTTGTGCGCGAACAGCACCGCGCCGAGCATCACTTCTTCCGAAAGCTCCTTGGCCTCGGATTCGACCATCATCACCGCGTCGTGGGTCGCGGCGACGACGAGATCGAGCTCGCCCTCGGCAACTTCGGCGTCGGTCGGGTTGAGCTGATATTCGCCGTCCTTGTAGCCGACGCGCGCGGCGCCGATCGGGCCCATGAACGGCACGCCCGAAATGGTCAGCGCGGCCGAGGCCGCGACCATCGCCAGAATATCCGGCTCATTCTCGCCGTCATACGACAACACCTGCGCGATGCAGTTGATCTCGTTGTAGAAGCCTTCGGGGAACAGCGGACGGACCGGGCGGTCGATCAGGCGGCTGACCAACGTCTCACGCTCGGTCGCGCCACGCTCGCGCTTGAAGAAGCCGCCCGGGATGCGCCCGGCGGACGAGAACTTTTCCTGATAGTGAACGGTGAGCGGGAAGAAATCCTGCCCTTCCTTCACGTTCTTGGCGGCAGTGACGGCGCACAGCACGACCGTCTCGCCGAGCGTCGCGAGCACCGCGCCGTCGGCCTGACGGGCAACGCGGCCCGTTTCGAGCGTCAGGGTCTTTCCGCCCCACTCGATGCTTACCTTCTGGGTATTGAACATTTCATTTCCTTTGGACCGGCCGCCCTATGCGTCCGGGGCCTCTTTTGCAGGCTGTCCGGCCTGCGCGGTGTCGGGCGAGGGATCGCCCGTGCCCGTTCGCCGGATTGCGAAGGGGCGGATATGAGAAGGGCGCCGCGAGGGCGCCCTTCGTGTCACTTGCGAAGACCGAGCTTCGCGATGAGGGCGAGGTAGCGATCCCCGTCCTTCTTGCGGAGATAGTCGAGCAGCGAACGCCGCTTGTTGACCATCATCAGCAGGCCGCGGCGCGAGTGGTTGTCCTTCGCATGGCCCTTGAAGTGCTCGGTCAGGTTGCGGATCCGCTCGGTGAGGATCGCGACCTGCACCTCGGGGGAGCCGGTGTCGCCGTCCTGACGGGCGTGGTCCTTGATGAGTTCCTGACGGCGCTCAGCGGTAATCGACATTCGAATTTTCCTTCGACATCACATCACAGGTTGAAGCCGCGGACGACGCGGACCTCGCGGTCCACCACATCGACCAGCGCCACCGGCACGTCGCCGAGCAGCGCGAGGGTCAAGCCATCCTCGGCGACGATCCCGACCAGAACACGCCCCTGGCGGAGCGCCCCTGCCTGATCGGGGGAGAGGGAAAGTGCCGGGATGTCGTCCAGCGCTGCCCTCAACGGCAGGAGAGATTGTTCAAGCGCGTGGCCCATAGCGATTTCGGCCAATTTGTCCAGCGATATCGCCTGGGAGAGGTCGAACGGGCCAGCCTTGGTGCGTCTTAGATAGGTGACATGACCTACGGTGCCAAGCGCCAGCGCGATATCGCGCGCAAGGCTGCGGATATAGGTGCCCTTGGAGACATGCGCCGTCAGCGTCACTTCCTCCAGAACCTCGTCATTCCCGCGAAGGCGGGAATCCATTGCCGCTGCCGGTGCGGCTTCTTCAACGACCTGCGCGAATGGATCCCCGCCTGCGCGGGGATGACAGACAAGGGAATGAACCGTCACGTTCCGGCTGGCGAGCGTCACTTCCTCGCCGGCACGCGCGAGGTCATAGGCGCGCGCGCCGTCGACCTTGAGCGCCGAATAGGCCGGCGGCACCTGCGCGATCGGCCCGGTGAAGCGCGGCAATACCGCGGCGAGCGCGGCGGCGGTGGGGCGCACGTCGCTGGTCGCGATCACCGTGCCCTCGGCGTCGAGCGTATCGGTCTCGCTGCCGAAGCGGATCGTGAAATCGTAGCTCTTGTCGCTGTCGAGCATTCGCCCGGCGAGCTTGGTCGCCTCGCCAAGCGCGATCGGCAATACTCCTGAGGCGAGCGGGTCGAGCGTCCCGCCGTGCCCGACCTTGGCCTTGCCATAGCCCCCTGCGCGCAGCGCGCGCTTCACCGCGCCGACCGCCTGGGTCGAGCCGGTGCCGAGCGGCTTATCGATGACAAGCCAGCCGTTCACAGGAACAGGCTGGCGAAGGAGAGATAGGCGTGCACCAGCGCCTCGGCCGGCGGGCCGACGATATGCTGCATGATGCTCGCCTTGGGGAAGATCATGGGCAATACCACGAGCAGCACGATCAGCAGCGGAAAGCCGAACCGCGCCAGTTTCGCCCATTGGAAGGCGAGCGGACGGGGCAATAGCCCCTCGACGACATGCCCGCCGTCGAACGGCGGGATCGGCAGGAGGTTGAACACCGCGAGAAAGACGTTGATCAGCAGGAAATTGAGCAGGTTCGCCGAAACGAACCCGGCGACGCCCTGGGGCGGGCCATTGCCGGCGGCGTAGCCCGTGACCAGCCCGAGCGCGATCGCGGTGACCCCCGCGAGCAGCAGGTTCATCCCCGGCCCGGCGAGCGCCACCGCCACCATCCCCCAGCGCGGGTTGCGCAGCCGCTCGGCGCGCACCGGCACCGGCTTGGCCCAGCCGAACACCGGCGCCTTGGCGATCGCCAGCGCCAGCGGCAGGATCACCGTGCCGATCGGGTCGACATGCCGCAGCGGGTTGAAGCTCAGCCGCCGCTCCTCATGCGCGGTGGGATCGCCAAGCACGCGTGCCATCAGGCCATGCGCCACCTCGTGAAAGACGATCGCGATCACCAGGGGGATGATCCATACGGCGGCGGCATAGAGAACGTTGTCGGGGTTCATGGCCGGTGATCTAGGGACGAACCGTGTCGATGAATAGGCGGAGCGAGCGTATCTTTTGATGTCCGCCGGGTCAGCCCTTCGCCTGAAGGGGAGGGGGGTCTTAAAGCTCCCGCGCCTCGGCCAGCGCCGCGGTGAAATGCCGGCGGCATAGCGCGACATAGCGGTCGTTGCCGCCGATCTCGGTCTGTCGCCCTTCGGCGACCGCGCGGCCGTCGGCATCGACGCGCAGGTTCATCGTCGCCTTGCGCCCGCAGGCGCAGACCGATTTGATCTCGATCAGCGCGTCCGCCAGCGCCAGCAGCCGCGCCGATCCCTCGAACAGCGCCCCACGAAAATCGGTGCGCAGCCCGTAAGCCAGCACCGGAATGCCGTGGGTATCGGCGAGATACGCGAGCTGATCGACCTGCGCCGCGGTAAGGAATTGCGCCTCGTCGACCAGCACGCAGGCGATGCACCCCGCCGCGTGCCGCTCCACTACGATCGCGGCGATATCGGTCGCGGCGTCGAACATCGTCGCGGGCGCGGCGAGCCCGATCCGCGACGAGATCGTCGCACTCGCGAAACGATCGTCGATCGCCGCGGTGAACAGCATCGTCGCCATCCCGCGCTCGCGATAGTTGAAATCGGCCTGCAGCAGGTTGGTCGATTTCCCCGCGTTCATCGAGGCATAATAGAAATAGAGCTTGGCCATCGTGCCGGGGGCATAGCCGCTCGGCCGGCAAAGGAAAACGGCGCCCGCATGTGGGTGCGGGCGCCGTTCCTATTTGTGCAGACCTCGCTGGGGTTCAGGCGAAGCGCAATTGGGTCGGTTGACGGCGGCGATAGCGCATCCGGCCCGCAACCATCCCGAAGCCGAGGATGAGCAGACCCCAGACAGCGGGTTCGGGAACCGCCGCGGCGAGCGAAGTCACCGTGGTGACGCCAAGCCCGGTCGCGCCGTTGCCGTTGACCGCCGCGGTGAAATTATACCCGCCCGACGGCCCCAGGGTGCCGTTTGAGCCGACGTCGGCGCCGAACAGTCGCAGATTGACGCCGTTGAGCACCATATCGAACAGCCCGTTGTTGGCGCTGCTGTAGAAACGGATTTCCGACGGGACCGCGCTGAGCGCGACGCCGTTGAGCGAGAAGCTGAAATTGCTGATCGCCGACGTGAAGGCATAGCCAGCCGCCGCCGTGATCGTATCCGGCAGATCGAATGAGAATTGGAAGGATTGGTTGGCCCTGCTGACGGCAGTGGTGCTGGTGTTGCTGCCCCAGAAGCCGGTGCCCTGGATCAGCACCGCGGCATCCGCGCTGGTGGCAAAGACCGCCAGCGCGACGCTACTGGCGGCAGCGAGAAGCTTTCGTTTTCCAGTCATACTCGAACCCTTTCATACGGCACACGGGGCACCGGCAAATGCCGGCATCCCGCCGATCGACCGCGAAATACACTCGCAGCCGCAGCATGGCCTACGCTTTCGAAGGGTCGATGTTAATCGTTAGGGGCGCGGTAACCGGGCTTTTCGGGGTGGAGAGAGACTCGCCCGGGGTGAGCGGAAGCCGGGTGCGACGAGCCGTTCAATCGAGGTCGCGCGCGACGCCCGGCGCGCGGAGCAGCGAGTCGATATGGCTGCCCTCGTCGAAGCTTTCATCGGCGATGAACTTCAATTTTGCCGCATATTTCAAGTTGATACGCCGAGCCACTTCGCGCTGGAGGAAGGCGGTGTTGGTCCTCAGCGCCTTCAGCACCACCTCTTCGTCGCGGCCCAGCAACGGTTTGACGAACACGGTGGCGTTGCGCAGGTCAGGCGACATGCGGACCTCGGTCACCGACACGAGATGCGAGGCGAGCGTATCGTCGTGGACGTCGCCGCGCTGCAATATTTCCGCGAGCACATGGCGCACCTGCTCGCCGACCCGGAGGGTGCGGACCGAACGGTCGCCGGCTTCAGAGTGCTTCATCTTGAAGTTTCCCGCACGTTTTGGTACATAGGCAAGGTCGCAAAGGTCGAAGTATTTGCTTCACCTCCTGGGCCCGGTTGTTCCAGCATCCGGGCCCAAATCATATCGGAACCCCGGCGTTCCAGCACCGGGGCTCCTTACTGGCTACCCTTGGCCGAGCTTGATCAGCTCAACTACCAAGGCGAGCAACGCGACCAAAAAGGTCGCGAAACCCAAGACCAGTGTCGCAATTGTCTGTGTATTCACCATTCCCTCCTTTCTGACCGGATCGACCGGTCAGGAAAGGAGGTATCAGGAATACAGATCCGCGCCTTTGACGCGGATCTAATTTACAACGTCCGCTCGCGCAGTTCGACCTCGAAGGTTTCCAGGAAGTCGCCCGGCTTGATGTCGGTGAAGTTGTTGGTGAAGGTCACGCCGCATTCGAGGCCGGCGCGCACTTCCGCCACATCGTCCTTGAACCGCCGCAGCGACGCGATCTCGCCATTGTAGATGATGACGTCGTTGCGCGTGATGCGGGCCTTGAGTGCCTTGCGGATAACGCCTTCGACCACCAGCAGACCGGCCGCCTTGCCGTGCTTGCCGGCCGAGAAGACCTCGCGGATTTCGGCACGGCCGACGACCGTTTCGAACGCCTCGGGGCCGAGCTCGCCCGCCATGCCGGCGCGGATCTCGTCGATCAGGTCGTAGATGACGTCATAATATTTGAGCGCCACCTGATGCCGTTCGGCGATTTCGCGCGCCTTGGCATTGGCACGGACGTGGAAGCCGATGATCGGCGCGCCCGATGCCGCCGCGACGTTGACGTCGCTCTCGGTGATCCCGCCGACGCCCGAGTGCAGGATGCGCACCTTGATGTCGTCGGTCGACAGCTTGTTGAGGCTGGCGACGATCGCTTCGACGGTGCCCTGCGTGTCGGCCTTGACGACGAGCGGATATTCGATCGCCTGATTGGCCTTGAGCGCGGAGAACATGCTCTCCAGGCTCGCCGGCGCCGCGGTGGTGCGCTTCTGGAGCAGCACCCCCTGGCGATATTCGGCGACCTCGCGCGCACGCGCCTCGTTCTCGACCACCTGGAGCTGATCGCCCGCCGACGGGGTGCCCGAAATACCCAGCACCTCGACCGGCATCGACGGCTCCGCCTGCTTGAGCTGGCGGCCCTTGTCGTCGACCAAAGCCCGGACCTTGCCGCTTTCCGCGCCGACGACGAACACGTCGCCGACCTTGAGCGTGCCGCGCGTGACGAGCACGGTGGCGACCGGGCCGCGGCCCTTGTCGAGCTTCGCCTCGAGCACCGAGCCCTCGGCAGCGCGATCGGGGTTGGCCTTGAGCTCCATCAGCTCGGCCTGGAGCTGGATCTTCTCGATCAGCTCGTCGAGGCCGGTCTTCTTGAGCGCGGAGACCTCCACGTCCTGGACGTCGCCGCCCATCTGCTCGACGACCACCTCATGCTCCAGCAGGCGCTCGCGCACGCGCTGGGCATTGGCCTCGTGCTTGTCGATCTTGTTGATCGCCACGATCATCGGCTTGCCGGCGGCCTTGGTGTGATTGATCGCCTCGATCGTCTGCGGCATCAGCCCGTCGTCGGCGGCGACCACCAGCACCACGATATCGGTGACGTCGGCGCCACGCGCGCGCATCGCGGTGAACGCTTCGTGGCCCGGGGGGTCGAGGAAGGTGATCTTCGACTTGTCCTTCAGCGTCACCTGATAGGCGCCGATATGCTGGGTGATGCCACCGGCCTCGCCCTTCACCACATCGGTGCCGCGCAGCGCGTCGAGCAGGCTGGTCTTGCCGTGATCGACGTGGCCCATGATCGTCACCACCGGCGGACGCGGCTGGAGCGCGACATCCTCGTCGACCGCATCATCGATCTGCAGATCGATGTCGGCATCCGACACGCGGACGATATTGTGCCCGAATTCGGTGACGAGCAGCTCGGCAGTGTCCTGGTCGATCGTCTGATTGACGGTGACCGGCATGCCCATCTTGAACAGCGCCTTGACCAGGTCGGCGCCCTTTTCTGCCATACGGTTGGCAAGTTCCTGGACGGTGATCGCCTCCGGCACCTGGACGTCACGGACCTGCTTGGCCTGCGGCTCGCGCGGGCCGCTGAACTGCGAACGGCGTTCCTTTTCACGCGCACGCTTGAGCGCGGCGAGGCTGCGCGCACGCGCGCCTTCCTCGCTCAACGCGCGATTGACCGTCAGCTTGCCGCCGCGGCGCTCGTCGCCCTTGCGGTCGCGCTGCTGCGGACGCGCCGGGGCGGCGTTGCGCGGCGTCGCCTGCCCGCTGGGCATGCTGCGCTGCTGGCCGCCGGCCGACGACCCGCTCGATGCGGGCGCGGAAGGCGCGGCCGAAGCGGCGGGCTTGGCCGGCGCGGGCTTGGGCTGCGGCTTGGGAATCTCGGGGCGCACCACCGGGGTGAAGCGACGCGGCGCCGGCATTGCCGGATCGCGCGACAGTTCGAGCGGCGGGGGCGGGGGAGGCGGCGCGGCGGGTTCCGGTGCGGGCGCCGCGGCGACCGGTGCCGGCTCGGCCTTCACCTCGGGTGCCGGCGCAGGCGTCGGCTCCGCTGCCGGCTGCGGCGCGGGTTCCGGGGCCGGCGTGGGTGCCGGCGCCTCGGCGGCCTTGGCCTCGGCCGCGCGCTTTTCCTCGGC
>JAFIGU010000102.1 GCA_017849555.1 Sphingomonas sp.
CATTGCAACGCTCCTCAGCTTGAAGGAGCTTCAATGCTCTGCCCGTCACCGAAACCGCTCAACTCACGCCGCACGCCCTCGCTGGCACCTCAACGCTGAAGCGCACGCCCTCCCGCGCAGCGGGTTCCGTACTTCCACCCAACTATGGTCACTTACCAATGGCCCGACCCTGGAGCTCAGCGAAAACGCGACGCTGTCGTCTTGGGCTCCAGTCTTCAGTATCCGGGATCATCGCTAGGGACAGATGGCAAACCCTCGCCCAGGTGGCGGTGCAGCTCCATTGCATCGTGAAGCACGCGCAGCACGCCGACCGTCGCTTCGTCGATGATAGTATAGACGATGAAATGCCGGGGGTGACGGACGCCTCCGTGGACAGTCCGCGCTCGCTCACGGCTCATTCGCAGGTGCCAGGAGCGAACATTGCTACCGAGTTCAGGCCGTAGCGCGCTTCCGGATCGTTCCGGCTCGTCGCTGACGTCCTTCAACGCGACAGATACGAGGTGCTGATATCGCCGTCGCGCGTCAACACCGAATTCGCGTTCCGAACGCTCAAGAATGTCGACAATATCGCCATAAGCCGCAGCCGTCAGCCGGATCGTGTAGGTCAAGCGCCCGAGCTCGCGCGCTTGCTCACCTCGGCGCCGAGTTCTGTCATAAACGATCCGATCGCATCCGGTTTGACTTCACGGAACCGACGGGCCGCAAGATCGGCAAGGCCGACCTGGGTCGCGGCGCGCAGGGCTTCGAGCCTGAGCGCGTCTTCCTGCTCACGCTGTTCGACAAGCCGAAGCCCTTCTCGCAAAACTTCGCTGGCATTTTGATAGCGGCCGGACTCAACCAGCGTTTCGATCACCCCTTGCTGGTGATCGGTCAGCACCACATTCCGTGTCGGCATCGTTCAATCCTCGAGCTTTTCACTCAGACCGAATATAGCACCATTGGCATAATATGCCAATGGTGTGCGCGTGCGCTCCGTGGTGCCTCAGTCATATGCGTCTATGCCTGCCGACATTTCTGGAACGCCGGTCCGCTAACCGAGGTCGCTGAAAGCTGCACGGTGACTTTCGACCGAGTAGCTGACGAGCCGTGGACCGAGGCGTCCGAACCCACACTGCAGCCTGACGTAATTTAGCCGCCGTGCGATTACCCCACCCCGTAGCACTGCGGTTGCAACACGCGTCGTCATCACCATCGACGCGTCGGGGATTTTAGTCAGAATTGTCGCCCATCGCTCCCACGGCCCGCCCGTCCCGATCACTTCAAAGCCGATCATCTGCGGGCCCGTCGTCGGCTTCGCGACCCCCCGGTGCGCCGCGCCATACTCGACAGCACCGATCTAGCGACACAAATCGACACCCAAGCGCATCCCCTCAATAGCGGAACGCCCATAGTCACTTCCGCAATCACGCAATCGCCTGCAGACCCTTGTGCTTGACCAGATTGAGCAGCTTGAGCGAGGGACCATCCGGGCGCTTCTCTCCCCTCTCCCACTTGCTGACCGCATCCTTCCGCACGTTGAGATAGTGGGCGAAGACTGGCTGCGAGACGTCCTCGCGCTCGCGCAGCGCCCGGATTTCCTCGGGCGCGAGCGGCGGAATCGGGGTCAGGCACAGCGCATCGAACTCGCGCATCGTCGCCTTGTCGACACGGCCGAGCCTATGCAGGCCGCTCGCCGCCTTATGCACTGAAGCCAGCAACGAGCTGGCCGTCTGCTTGTTCTTCGCCGTCATTGTTCACCACCTCAATCAGCTCACTGCCTTCCATGGCGGCCGCGATATCGTCACGCGAGGATCCCAATCAGCACGCTAGCAAGCTGCCTCTATGCCTTCAGATCCTTCGCGCTAACGTTGGTCCTCTCGTTCTTGGTAAAGCCATGAACAAAAAAGCAGTGCCGGTGCAGCCTGAACAGGATGATGATAGTCCTGAGCCCGCCGGATTTGCCGCGCCCAGGCCGTGCGGTCCGCTGCTTGAATACATCACCTCCGAGATCGGCATCGCAATCTCCCGCCGCCACATCGGATGCCGCCTTCCGCAGGGCCGAGCTGGTCAGAGCGGGGGCGCGCTGCTGTTGCGATCGCGACCCGAACGGAATCGGACAGGAAACCGAAAGTCGGGTGCGACAGGCGCCGTGAGAGAGCGCCGCGATGCCCGTCCGGTCGCCTTCACCGGTCGCCCCACGAGCACGTCGGGCGGTGGCAATCCTTCACTCAGCATATCCGCCCAGATGATCGCCAATTCGCGCCTCCGCGGCATATAGGCCGCCCGGTTGTAAGCACCCTCGACCTTCTCCTTCGGGACATGCGCCAGCATAAGGTCGATGACGCTGCGATCATGGGCCTTCCCATGACGCTCTGCCCATTCGTTCATGATTGTAGAGAAGGCGGCACGGAATCCATGGGGTACATGGTGACCATGGTATCCGACGCGATTGAGAAGATAACCGATCGCGTTTTCGCTCATGGGCTTGTGCCAATGCCGATTGCTAGGAAACAGCAATTCGCCTTCTCCGGTCAGTGGCCAGAGCGCCTTGAGGACGGCAACTGCCTGCGGCGCTAGCGGCACAAGATGGTCGCCGTTAATTTCAGCCTTGCGGTCGAGATCACCTTTCATGCGCGCCGCGGGGATTCGCCACAGCGGCTCCTTGCCGTTGAGGTCTTCCAACTCGGCCCAATATGCGCCGCGCAATTCGCTTGGCCGAACTGCGGTGAGTGCGAGCAAACGCAGCGCCAGACGGGTTATCGGGCGAGCATAGTCCTCCTCCGCCGCGATAATCATTTTTCGCAGCGGAACCAGCTCGGTGATGGCCGGCTGGCGGCCCTTTCGTAGCGGCTTGAGGACCGCTCCGAGCTTTTCGGCTGGATCAGACTGTGCGATCCCCTCGGCGATCGCATGAATGAACACGGCGGAGATGCGCTGCCTAACTCGCTTGGCAGTCTCAATCGCTCCGCGCGCCTCGATCTCTCGAAGCACGCCGAGGACGAGCGGCGGCGTGATCTGCCCGATCGGCAGCGACCCGATCGTCGGGAAGACATCCCGTTCAAGACTCCGAATGATGTCGTTCGCATGGACCTTCGCCCATTGCGAACGGCCATTCTCATGCCAGGCCCGAGCAACGCGCTCGAAAGTCTGGCGGGCAGCCTCGAGATTCGCTTCGACCTTGAGCTTCTTGACGACGGTTGGATCAAGCCCTTGGGCTACCAGCGCTGCGGCCTCCTTCCGTCGCTCACGCGCATCAGCCAGCGACACGTCGGGATAAGCGCCGAAGGCCATGCTCTTCTGCTTGTGGTCATATTCGTAATTCCAGCGCCAGAGCTTGCCGCCGCCAGGGGTCACCAGCAGGTAGAGCCGATTCCCGTCAGAAATTTTGTAGGGTTTGGCGCGCTTCTTGGCGGCGCGGACTATCGCATCGGTCAACAAGATTCGTCTCCCAAAGTACCACGTTTTTTGACCGCCGGTACCACGTTTCCGTACCTCCGATTCGCCGGATTGGCGCGAACGGGTACGAACGGCCGTGGCCGAGCTGATCAGCTAAGTGTCGGTTTTTAGGAGGAAAAAGTCGATATCAGTGGCCCTCTGCGAACCACTGCGGCACACCCGCTGGCGGAGACGGAGGGATTCGAACCCTCGATACGGTTTCCCGTATGACGCTTTAGCAAAGCGTTGGTTTCAGCCACTCACCCACGTCTCCGGTGCGGCGTGAGGGGGGCCTATAGCGAGCGGAATCGGTGCGATCAACCGATCGTGCAACGATTCGCCTCGGCGCGAAATCGACTCGGGTCGTCGTCCGGTTCATTGCCGCGAAAGCCGCGACGGCGCTAGAATCGCTGATCGGGACGATTTTGTGCCCGGGGGGATGACGAAGATGCGCAAGGTGATGCTGGCCCTAGGGCTGACCGCGACGGTGATGGTCGGCGCGGCCGCCCCCGCTCAGGTCCGCACGATCGACCCCAACAAGGCGATCGACAACGATATCGCCCCCGCCCCGCGCGGATCGGCACAGACGCCGCCGCCCGCGCCGCAAAACTATCCCGACGAGCCGATGCCCGAACAGTCCGCCCCGCCGCCGGCCCAGGCGCCGGCGCCGGCCGGCGACAACAGCAGCACGATGCGCACCGAGCGCGCGCAGCAGACGAGCAACGCCGCCGAGACCTTCAAGCGTGACGATCTGATCAGCGCGGGCGAAGGCGTGTTCGGCAAGGGCGCCGCCGGCCTTGCCGGGATCATCGAAAAGATCCTCAAGGAGCAGGGCGAGCCCAATGCCTATATCGCCGGGCGCGAGGCATCGGGCGCGGTGGTCGTCGGGCTGCGTTACGGCTCGGGGATCATGACCCATAAGGTCGAGGGACAGATGCCGGTCTATTGGACCGGGCCGTCGGTCGGCTTCGACCTCGGCGGGGATGCCAACAAGGTCTTCGTGCTGGTCTACAACCTTTACGATACCGAGGAATTGTACCGCCGCTTCCCCGCCGCAGAGGGGCGGCTCTATTTCGTCGGCGGTTTCGCTGCGACCTATTTGCGGCGCGGCAATGTCGTGCTGATCCCGGTGCGGCTGGGGGTCGGCTGGCGCGCCGGGGTCAATGTCGGCTATATGAAGTTCAGCCATAAATCGAAGTGGCTGCCCTTCTGAGCAGCCAACCCGAGTCCGCTCTTTTGCCGTCATGCCGGGTCAGGCCCGGCGTGACGACGAACTGGCCAATGTGCTGAGGTCGGCCGGTCTGCCCCGTCAATCGGCGAAAACCGCCGCACGCTTCTCCATATTGGCGCGCACCGCCTCGATCTGGTTGGGCGAGCGCAGCAGCGCGATCTGCTCGGCGCTCTCGGCGCGAAGCACCGCTGCGGCATCCGCATCGGCAGCAAGATTGTAGAGCCGCTTCGACGCCCGCACCGCCTGCGGGTTGCGGCCGGCGATCTCGCGTGCCAGCGCCAGCGCGGCAGTGCGAGGCTCCTCGTCAAGCCGGGTCGCGAAACCATAGCCCAGCGCCTCCGCGCCGGAGAATTCGCGCGCGGTATAGGTCAGCTCGCGGAGCACGTCGTCGCGCGCCAGCGTCCGCCACAGCGCGACGCCCGCCATATCGGGCACCAGCCCCCAATAGGTTTCTCGGATCGACATCCGCGTCGCCGGGTGAACGATGCGGATGTCGGCGCCCGACATCACCTGAAAGCCGCCGCCCATCGCCACGCCGTGCACCGCCGCGATCACCGGCATCGGCAGATCGCGCCACCCCCAGGCGACATTCTGCGGCGCATTGGCGAGGCCGTGGCTGCGCGCCGCGAGATCGTTGCCCGATCCGCCGCCGGCCATCGACGCCATATCGAGCCCCGCGCAGAACGCCCGTCCCTCGCCCGAGAGCACCGCGACGCGCACGTCCTTCATCCCGGCGAGCTGGGCGATCGCATCGTTGATCCCGGCGAACATCGCGGGATCGAGCGCGTTCATCTTGTCGGCGCGATTGAGCCGGACATCGGCCACGCCGTCCGCAACCGTGATCGTCACCCGCTGTTCCATCGCGCTCTCCTATGGCTTTGTCGCACCAGCGTTACGGTCCAATCGCGCGAAGGACAACGGCACGCGGCGTTGTCCTGCGCGAGTTTGGTCCGTAGAGACGCGCCATGAACTTCGATCCCACAACCATGCCGATCGGGATGGCCAATGGCCGGTCGTTCGGCGGCCACGGCGGGCGGCTGGGCATTCGCTATCATGCGCGCGGCGACGATTGGGTCGAGCTGGCGCTGCCCTATTCGGACGAGCTGATCGGCGACGAGGAAAGCGGCGTGCTCGCCTCCGGCCCGATCATCGCGATGATGGACATGGCGACCAGCATCGCGGTGTGGCAGAAAATCGGCGCCTTCGCGCCGCATGCCACGCTCGACCTGCGGATCGATTACCTCCGCCCGGCGCGGCCGGGGCAAACGGTGATCGGCCGCGCCGAATGCCTGCGCATCGCGCGATCGATCTCCTTCACGCGCGGCATCGCGCATGACGGCGATATCGACGACCCGATCGCGCATGTCGCGGCCACCTTCATGGTGCCCAACGGCGCCTATCCGAAAGCCGCCAAATGAAGCTGCCCCCCTATACCGGATTGCTCAAGGCGACGCTGGAACTGGCGGAAGACGGCACCCCGGTGATGGTGATGCCGTTCCACGACGACGTGCTCGGCCGGCCCGGTTTCCTGCAAGGCGGCGCGATCTCCGGGCTGCTCGAGGTGGCGGCGATCGCCGCGCTGCGCCATGCGCTGGAAAACGAAGGCGGCGGCCGGATCAAGCCGATCAACGTGACGGTCGATTTCATGCGCGGCGGCCGCGGGCTGGAAACCCGCGCGGCGGGGCGCATCACCCGGCTCGGCAACCGCGTCGCCAATGTCGACGCCTTCGCGTGGCAGGACGATCGCAGCCGGCCGATCGCCGCGGCACGAATGAACTATCTGATCGAGCGGGATTGAGCCTCACGCGGCGTTACGCAGCGATTACCTCTCCCGTTCGGGCTGAGCTTGTCGAAGCCGTGTACTTTCTTCGCGAGGAAGAAGGACAGCCCTTCGACAAGCTCAGGGCGAACGGAGCATATTTTGCGCACGATACCCTGCCATAGGCACCGTCACCCGGTCTTACGGTTCAGCGCTGGGCGTTATATTTGAGCTGATCCTGCGTCAGCTGGAAGCCGACCAGCGCCTCGAAGCTGGCCGAGAGCACCGCCTGGCGCACGTCTGGCGCGCTCAGCGGATCGACCGCGGCATCCTGCTCGCCCGCCTTGCGCTTGCGATTGAGCTTGTCGCGAACTTCCTTCGACAGCGTCGCCGCCTCGCGGTTGATCGTGGTCGAGGCCTGGCCGTTGGTCGAGGCGATCGCCTGCCCCGCGTCGAAATGCAGCCCGACGCGGCCGATGCGCTTGGCGGTCACCGCATTGCCGCCGCGCACGACGGTGATGAAATAGGGCAAGGTCACGTCGCGCGCGCCCTCGGTCCGCGTCCGACGCGCGCGCACGTCGAAGGTGACGGTGGTCGCCACTTCGGCGCCGCTGTCGTCACAGGTCGAGCGGACATTGGTGATGTTCGCCACCACATCGATCGCGCGCTCGTCCTGGCTGGTTGCCGGATCGAACAAGGTGATGTCGCCCGTCCCCGCCGGCACCCCGACCACCGGGCAGGCCGAGCGCACCGCGGTGATGCCGACGCCGGAGGTGAGATCGATGTCGCCGGTCTTCGCGCAGCCCCCCAACGCAGCGAGAAGGGCAATCGGGGCAACGGATTGGCGAAGGGTCACGGGGCTATACCTTGGCTCGAACACAACATGGGGCCGCGCTTGCGATCGAAGGCGGCCCCGTATGCGCTGCACCATAATCGTTCCGCGCGCGCTGGCAATGGCGCGCGGCATCGCGGCGCTTACTGTGCGAGCGAAAGTCCGCCGGTCACCGGCGCCTTGGCGGCCGCGGCGATCGCCACATTGGCCAACGCGGTGGTGCGCTCGGTGCCATTGTCGAGCGCCGGACGCGTTTCCGGCGCATGATCGGCGTAGATGAAGCCGTTGACCGGATAGGTCGAGCTGCCGAGATCGCCGGTCGGCCCGTACCACACCTTGACCTCGGACCAGTCGTTGTTGGGGGACACGTCGATCGCGCGGACATTGGTTTCGACGCGGCCGGGGCGCGACCAATTGGCGTGGGTCAGCAGCACTTCGCGATCGCTGACGACGCGGGAAACCATCGCGACATGGCCGACGCGCATGCGGCGGGTCGGCTTGAACGCCAGCACCGCGCCGACGCGCGGCTCGGCGCCACGCTCGTAGCGGCCGGCGGCCTGGCCCCACCAGGTGTTCGCGTTGCCGCGGATCTGGATGCCGGAAATCTCGCGGGCATAGGTGGCGCACTGCCAGAATTGAGCAGACGCCGGGGCGGCTGCCATCAGGCCGCACGAAGCCACCAGCGCAAAACGCGCAGCCAAAACCTTCAAATTCACTTGCGACCCCCCGGTCAACAGGACGTTCGGTGAATTCCGGCTACGGGCAGAAACCAAGGAAACCAAGTGCCGCCCGCGGCGTTTCCGATGAATCGTTTCGACGCGCCGATGACTCGATCCGAATGCGGTTCATCGGGGGGTCATGCTGCGGGCTGGCGGGGTTCCGACTCGAGGACGCCGGTTGCAGCAAGCTGCGCCAGCCGTGCCTCATGTTCGCCGCGACCGAACGGGAATCGCGCATAGAAGAAGGCGGCGAGGCAATAGAAGAGCAGGTAGCAGGCGCCGTAGATCGCGGTCAGCCGATCGAGCACCGGCACCGGCACCTGCCCGGGCACCGCCTTCGCCGGAAAGCCCGCTGCAGCGAGAATCAGCCCGGTGACGAAGATGCCCACCCCGCTGGTGCATTTCTGGATGAAGAAGCCGCCGGCGAAGAACAGCCCCTCGGAGCGCCGCCCGGTGCGCACCTCCGATTCCTCCACCACATCGGCGAGCATCGACGCGCCGGTGATATAGGCGGTGACCCCGGCGGCGGTGGACAGCCCGGCGAAGAAGAACACCAGCGGCAGCAGCCACGGATCGCCGACCGCCGGGAACCAGCCGGCAAGCCGCAGCCAGAAGGGCGCGGTGCCCAGCACCGCCGCGATCGTCGACGCCCAGGCCGCCATCCTGGGCTTGCTGCCGCGTCGCCCGACCGCCGGCGCGACGACGAAGGCGACGCCGACCCCGGCGAACAAGGTGATACTGTAATAGAGGAACGTCATCCCCTCGAAGCGCCACACGAAGCTCGCGACGTAATTGGAGATGGCGTAGATGATCCCCTGCCCGGTATAGGCGCACAGGCCGGCCAGCATCAGCACTGCGAACGCCTTGTTCTTCAGCGTCTCGACCATGTCGCGCAGGTTCCGCGCGAGCGATTGCTTCTCGATCTTCGGATTGGGCAGCCGCGGGATCTCGCGATGCGTGCCGATCGCCGAGACGAGGATCGCCAGCCCCATGAACAAGGCGCCAGCGATCGCGAAGCCGCGATAGCCCGCCGGGTTGAGCAGCCCGTTGGGATAGCCCGGCGCGGGCGCGAGGAAATAGACATAGGCCGCGACCAGCATCAGCAACCCACCGAGCCAGCCGAACAGATAGCGGTAGGACATGATCCGCGTGCGCTCGTCGTAATCGGCGCTGAGCTCGACCGCCATCGCCTGGCTCGGCACCTCATAAGCGCTCACCGCGCTGCGCACGAGCACCGCGGTGACGAACAGCCACACCAGGATCAGCATATGCGACTGGCCGATCGGCGGATTCCACAGCGCGACCCAGCCGAGCATGATCGGCAGCGCCGCGCCATAAAGCCACGGGTGCCGCCGCCCCCAGCGGCTGCGTGTGCGGTCGGAGAGGAAACCGACCGTCGGATCGACGAACGCGTCGACGATCAGCGCGATCATCACCACGAAGCCGACGGTCGCCGCCGGCACCCCGACGACCTGATTGTAGAACAGCAGCAGGAACGTGCCGAAGCCCGAATCCTTGACGCCATAGGCCGCGGCGCCGAAGCCGTAACTTCCCATCACGCCCGGTGACAGGCGACGCGCCGGCGGAGTCGTCAGCGGCATCGCCTCGGCGGGCGTGATGCGGGCATTCACGCCATCGACTCCAGTGCCTCGAACATGCCCGGCATTTCGGGATCCCAGCTCTGCCGCGTGCCGATCGTCAGCCCGCCATCGACCAGAATGTGCGTCCCGGTGACGAACGCCGCATCGTCGCTGGCGAGATAGGCCACCGCCGCTGCGATATCCTCCGGGCGCCCGGCGCGCTTCACCGGCTGCGCGTGCGCTGCAATCCCGCCGATCACCTGATTCGCTGCCGCGCGCTTGTCACTCGGCAGATCGAGCGCGCTGACGAAGATATTGGTGGTAATGAACCCGGGCACCACCGCATTGACCCGGATCGAATCCTTGGCGAGTTCCGCCGCGGCGACCTTGGTGAGATGGAGCACCCCGGCCTTGGCGGTCGAATAAGCGATCGGGGCATAGCCGCTGCCCAAGGCCGAGACGCTCGACGTGTTGACGATCGCCCCGCCGCCGCGCTTCGCCATCAACGGCGCGGCATAGCGGATGCCGAGCGCGACCGAGCGCAGCAGCAGCGATTGGGTGCGATCCCAATCGTCGGGCGAGATTTCGTCGATATGCTCACGCGCGCCGCCGGCGCCGGCGTTGTTGAACAGCACGTCCACGCCGCCGGCCGCATCCGCCGCCTCGATCAGCGCGCGGATATCCTCCGCCTTGGTCACGTCGCGGCGCTGGAAGCGGATGCGGCCGTTCGAGGTTTCCGCCACCTCGCGCCCGCCCGCTTCGTCGACGTCGCCGATCCACACCTCGGCCCCCTCCTCCGCCAGCCGGATCGCGGTGGCACGGCCGATGCCGGAGGCGCCGCCGGTGACGACGGCGCGCTTGCCCGTGAAGCGCATAAATTCTCCTCTCCAAGTTTTTCGGCAGCATAGTATGGGGCTGCCCCACGTCAATCATATGACGGTTCGAACTATCGGTTTGCTTCGCGCGAGCGCCTCCGGTAGCGCGAGGACATCGAACAAGGATGCAGGAGAGAGCGATGAGCCTGAGCAAACTTTTCAGCCTCGAAGGGCGCGTCGCGCTCGTCACCGGGGGATCGCGCGGGATCGGCAAGATCATCGCCAAGGCCTATATCGAGCAGGGCGCGAAGGTTTACATCTCCTCGCGCAAGGCCCCCGCCTGCGAGGAAACCGCCGCCGAGCTGGGGCCGAACTGCATCCCGATCCCGCATGACGTGTCGACCGTCGCGGGGTGCCAGGCGCTCGCCGCGGACATTGCGGCGCGCGAGGATCATCTCGACATCCTCGTCAACAACGCCGGGGCCGCATGGGGGGCGCCGTTCGAGGAATTTCCCGAAAGCGGCTGGGACAAGGTGATGGACCTCAACGTGAAATCGCCCTTCTTCCTGACGCAGGCGCTTCACGGGCTGCTCAAGCGGCAGGCGAGCCACGACCGCCCGTCGAAGGTGATCAACATCACCTCGATCGACGGGCTCCGGCTCAATCCGTGGGAGACCTACAGCTATCATGCGTCGAAATCGGCGCTGATCTATCTCACCAAGCGGATGGCGGCGCGGCTGGTGAAGGACGGGATCATCGTCACCAGCCTCGCCCCCGGCGCCTTCGCCAGCGAGATGAACCGCGCCGCGCGCGATCATGGCGATGAAGTGGCGAAATCGATCCCGATGCGCCGTATCGGCGATTTCGACGATATGGCGGGCGCCGCGATCTTCCTTGCTAGCCGCGCGTCGGATTATGTCGTGGGGGATACGCTCGTGGTCGACGGCGGACTCGTTAACGCCGCCTTGGGGACGAGCATCGAGCCGTAGGACAAGATCTCTCCGCCCCGGCACAGGCCGGGGCCCAGTTACGACCGGCCCGATGCTGGACCCCGGCCTGCGCCGGGGTGGAAGCTAGAATATGGAAGGTGGGGAGCTTCTGTTGCCCGGCGCTCCCCGTGCCGCTGGAATCCGCTTCTGTTGCCCGGTGCGGTCCAACCGCGCTTTTGTCCTTGTAATCTAGACCGTTAGGTCACTGATTACGCGGCAATCGCGAGCGCCTCGTTATCGTTGGCACTTGTGTACGGGCCGTCACGGTGGTCCCATTCCGAGCAAAAGCCAGCGCTTTTCAACACACGTCGATCCTGGTTCGGCCCCGTCATCACCCGTCCGTGGAACGGACGGTTGGTGGTGGAGCCGCCGGGTACTGCCCCCGGGTCCGCTGCGCCTATTAATCGCCGGCGTTTATCGCCATAGCCGTGGGGCGAGCCCCGCGAGCGAGACCGATATAGGGGCTTGGTACGAAAACTAAAAGCCCGCCTTTCGCTCGCCATAATAGGGGTGCATAGAGCAAGCTATCATGTTGACGCAGCGTTCCCGTTACGCGCTTCGCGCGATGCTCTTCCTGGCCGAGGCCCCCGCCGGCAGCCCGCCGATTCCGATGAATCGGATCGCGACCGAGGCGAATGTGCCACGCAAGTTCCTCGAGTTGATTCTCGCCGATCTGCGCGATGCTGGGCTGTTGCTCAGCCACCGCGGCAAGATGGGCGGCTATTGCCTGTCGCGCCCCAGCCATCTGGTGTCGCTGGGCGAGATCATCCGCGTGATCGAGGGGCCGCTCGCGCTGGTCCCCTGCGTCAGCCGCACCGCCTATCGCCCGTGCAAGGATTGCAAGAGCGAGGCGGATTGCGCGATTCGCCACGCGATGATGCGGGTGCGCGACGAAACCGCGCGCATCCTTGACGGCACCAGCCTGGCTGACGCCACCGCCGAGCATCTCGTCGCGGCCTGACCCGCCGCCCCGAGGGGCGACGGGCCGGCGACAATTATTTACGCACCGCGACGGCTACGCAGCTCGTCGCGGATTTCGCGCAGCAGCGCGACATCGGCCGGCTCGGCCGCAACCTCTTCTTCCTTCTTCGGCATCACCCGGTTCACCGCCCGGATCATCAGGAAGATGATGAAGGCGATGATGAGGAAATTGACCGCCTGGGTGATGAACTGGCCGTAGCCGAGCAGCGGCACGCCCGCCTTCTTGAGCGCGGCATAATCGGTCGATCCCTGCAGCTTGGCCGGCACGTCGCCGAGCACGATGAAATAGCTGGAAAAATCGAGGCCGCCGAAGATCTTCCCGATCACCGGCATGATCACGTCCTCGGTCAGCGAGGTGATGATCTTACCGAACGCCGCGCCGATGATGACCGCGATGGCGAGGTCCATCACGTTCCCGCGCGCAATGAATGCCCTGAACTCCTTGAACATTCCCGCTCTCCTCTGTGGGTGGCGAATGATTAGTCGCCGATTGCCCTTTCGCCAAGCGCCGCGAGTGTCCTATATGGCTAGGACAGAAACAGGAGGATGACCCCCGATGACGTTTCGTCCGATTGCCATCCGCTCGGTCGCGATTGCCGGCGTTGCGCTCACGCTTTCCGGTTGCGGCATCAACAGCATCCCGACCGCCGAGGAAAATGCCAAGGCGCGCTGGGCCGATGTGCAGAACCAATATCAGCGCCGTGCCGATCTGATCCCCAATCTCGTCGCCACGGTGAAGGCCGCCGGCGCGCAGGAGAAGGATATCCTCGTCGAAGTGACGCAGGCGCGCGCCTCGGCCAATCAGGTCAAGGTATCCGGCGACCAGCTCACCGATCCGGCCAAGATGCAGCAGTTCCAGAATGCGCAGGCCGGACTGACGCTGTCGCTCCAGCGGCTGCAGGAGGCCTATCCCGAGCTCAAGAGCCAGGGCAATTACACCACGCTGATGAGCCAGCTCGAAGGCACCGAGAACCGCATCACCATCGCCCGCAACGATTACAATCAGGCGGTGCAGCAATATAATACCACGATCCGCACCTTCCCGGCGGCGATCGGCGCGAAGATTTTCTACGGCGCGAAGCCGATGGTGCCGTTCGAGGCGACCACCCCCGGCGCCGATACCGCGCCCAAGGTGAACTTCGGCAATTGAGGTGACGATGCGCGCCCCGGCCGCCGCTCGGCCCGAATGGCAATGGGCGCGGGCGTTGCTCGCGCTCCTTGTCGCGTTGCTCGCGACGCTGGCACTGCCGGCGGCGGCGCAGACCTTTCCGAAGTTCACCGGGCTGGTGGTGGACGAGGCCGGGGTGCTGCCCGACGCGGTGAAGGCCGATCTGACGCAGAAGCTCGAGGCGTTGCAGCGCGATACCAAGCGGCAGGTGGTTGTCGCGACGGTGAAGGATCTGCAGGGCTATCCGATCGAGGAATATGCCAACAAGCTGTTCCGCGCGTGGGGCATCGGCCTGAAGGATGTTAACAACGGCGCGTTGTTCATCATCGCGCCCAACGATCGCAAGCTGCGCATCGAGGTCGGTTACGGGCTCGAACCGGTCCTGACCGATGCACTGACCAGCGTCATCATCAACAACGATGTCGTCCCGCGTGTGAAGGCCGGCGATCTGCCCGGCGGCGTTCAGGCCGGAACCGACGCGATCATCACCCAGCTCCGTGCCTCGCCGGAGGAAGCGCAAGCTCGGCTCGATGCGGCGGTCAAACAATTTGACGCGACGCACCAACGCCAGCGGACGGGCGGCGGCGGAATCCCGATCGGGTTGATCTTCTGGGGCATGGTGCTCGTGTTCGTGTTGCTGTTCTTCGCGCGGCGTGGGCGCGGGCGGCTGTATAACGAAGGCGGCGGCTCCGGCACGTTACCGATCATCCTGTGGTCGATCGCCAATGAGATCGGTCGTGAGGCGACCCGCGGCGGATGGGGTGGTGGCGGCGGTGATGATTCAGGCGGCGGCTGGGGCGGCGGCGGCTTCACCGGCGGCGGCGGCGGATCGAGCGGCGGCGGCGGCGCCTCGGGGGGATGGTGATGCGGATGACGGCTGCAGAGCGCGATTCGGTGACCGCGGCGGTCACCACGGCGGAGGCGGGGACCGACGGCGAGATCGTCACCGTCGTCGCGCGGTCGTCCGATGCCTATCACGATGTCGCGCTGCACTGGACGATGCTGGCGATGCTGCTCGCGATCGCGTTGCTCGCCGCCTTCCCGTTGCCGATCGAGCGGCTGCATCAATGGCTCGATCCCTGGGCGCCGGCGGTGCCGATCAACGCGGTGCTGACGATCGCGCTGTTCGTCCTCGTCATCGTCTTCCTGATCTGCCGCGTCGTCTTCGCGTGGCGGCCGCTGCGGCTGGCGCTGACCCCGCGCGCGACCAAGGCACGCCGCGTCCGCGCCCGCGCGCTCGCGATCTTCCGCGCCGCCGCGGAAAAGCGCACGATCGGCGCGACCGGGGTGCTGCTCTACCTCAGCCTCGACGAGCATCGCGCGGAGATCATCGCCGATGCCGCGATCCACGATCGCGTCCCCGATGCGACCTGGGGCGCGGCGATGGCCGCGCTGATCGGGCCGCTCAAGCAGGGCCGCGCGGCGGAAGGCATGGCCGCGGCGGTGGCGCAGATCGGGCTGGTCCTCGCCGAACATTTCCCGCGCACGCCGGGCGATACCAACGAACTACCGGATCGACTCATCACCTTATGACAGCAGAAACCGTCTGGCAGGGCCGCTTCATCCGCATGATGAAGGACGGCAAATGGGAATATGCCTCACGCGCGCGCGGGATCGAGGCGGCGGTGATCCTGGCGATCACCCCGGCGGACGAGGTGGTGCTCGTCGAGCAATATCGCGTCCCGCTCGGGCGCAATTGCCTCGAACTGCCCGCCGGGCTGATCGGCGACGAGCAGGAGGGCGAAGCGGTCGGCCCCGCCGCGACGCGCGAGCTGGAGGAGGAAACCGGGTATCGCGCCGGGCGCATCGAGCCGCTCGGCTTCTTCTATTCCTCGCCCGGGATGGTCAGCGAAGGCTTCACCCTCGTCCGCGCGCACGATCTGGTGAAGACCGGCGTAGGCGGCGGCGATGCGGACGAGAATATCATCGTCCATCTCGTCCCGCGGCGCGAGGTCGCCGCGTTCGTCGCGGCGAAGCGCGCGGCAGGCGTGGCGATCGACGTGAAGATGCTGCTGCTGCTCGCCGATACGCTGGTTTAGCGAGCGGCGATCACCCTCCCGTTCGCCCTGAGCTTGTCGAAGCCCTGCACTTTTCTTCCAAGGAAGAAGGGCTGCCCTTCGACAAGCTCAGGGGGAACGGCGGTTAGATCACCGGAAGTTGTCGGCGTAGGCCTGGAGCTTGAGCTTGCGTTCGGGCGCAGGGATCACCGTGAAGGCCAGCCCCTCGCGCTCGGCATAAGCGATCGCCGCCTCGCGGGTCGGGAAACCGAGCCGCACCTGATCGCGCGTGTCCCCGCTGCCGGCCCAGCCGGTCAACGGATCGGGCTTCTTGGCTTCCGCGGGCTCGAATTCGAGCACCCAGCGGTCGGTGCGATACTTGCCCGATTGCATGGCATTTTTCGGGCGCTGATAGATGCGAGCGGTTGGCATGATGGGCTCCCTTATCGCGATTGCGCGCGCCTTGCATCGGCATTTTTCGTCCGCAAGGTGGCGTTGGCGCTCGCGGGATCGTCGGGCCAGGGATGTTTGGGGTAGCGGCCGCGCATTTCCTTCGCCACCGCCGCCCAGCTTCCCGCCCAGAAACCGGGCAGATCGCGCGTCGTCTGGATCGGCCGCCCCGCCGGCGAGGTGAGCGACAGGACGAGCGGCACCCGCCCCTCCCCCACCACCGGATGCTCGGCGAGCCCGAACAACGCCTGCACGCGCAATTCGACGCGCGGCCCGCCCTCCGCGCCATAATCGATCGCATGGGTG
The DNA here is from genome assembly GCA_017849555.1 of Sphingomonas sp. GTDB lineage: Bacteria > Pseudomonadota > Alphaproteobacteria > Sphingomonadales > Sphingomonadaceae > Sphingomonas > Sphingomonas lycopersici. The sequence goes on from JAFIGU010000102.1 coordinate 16,242, forward strand.
CTGCCCGCCGGGCTGGTGAAATGCGCCGGGGCGACGCGCTCGATGCGTTGCAGATCGTCCCACGAGAGCAGGTTGCGGATCGCCTCGGTCAGCGCGCCCGGCGGGATCGCATCGAGCCGCCGCCGCCCCTCGACCGCCGCCGGCAGCCATTCGTCGAGCCGCGCGAGCAACGCTTCATCGTCGAGCGCCACCCCGGCATAATCGGCGCGCACGCGAAAAGCGCGGGCGCCCTCGCTCCACGGCAGCAGATCGAGGCCGTGGCGCCGCACCCCCTCGACCAGCGCCGCCGCGATCGTTTCGGGCGCGGCGTGCGAATCCGGGCCGCTCGACAGCCGCACCGCGCCGAGCCGCCGCTCGCGCAACGGGCGCACCGCGCCGCTCGCGGGGTCGAATTCGGCGGTGTGGCGGGTTTCGATCCGGTCGGCGAACAGCGTCTCGACCGCCGCCGCGTCGATCGGCGCCGCCGAAAGGATGCGCGCACCGGCCGCCATCCCCTGCGTCTCGGCCACCGCGAGCCATTCGTTGCGCGCCAGCGGCGATGTCGGGTCGAGCCTGAACCCGCGCCCGCCGACCGACGCCCAGCGCTCTCCCGAGGCATCGCGGCGACGCGCGACGCGATCGGGGAAGGCCAAGGCGATGCAGGTCGCGAGCCCGTCGCCAAAGTTCACGAAGTTCACACGAGTGGCGCGATCGGCTGGAGCGTCATGCGCATCCCCCGACCCGTTCGCGCTGAGCTTGTCGAAGGGCGTCTTCACATCACGACCGGCAGGACGCCCTTCGACAGGCTCAGGGCGAACGGTCGAGGGGTTGGGGGCGACGTGCCCAAGCCGCGCCCAGCGCGCCGCGAGGCCGCGCGCGTCCTGCGCCTTGCGCCCGCGATCGCCGCGCCAGCGCCGCAGCCTCAGCTCGAGATCGGGGTCGTTGCCGCCCAGCCCACGCTCGCCGAGCAGCACCGCAACTTCCGCCGCGGTCTCGGCCAGCCCGATCTCCCCGGCGCGGATCAGCATATGCGCGAGCCGCGGCGGCATCGGCAGCACCGCGACCGCGCGGCCGTGCGCGGTGGGGCGGCCGTCGGCGTCGATCGCATCGAGCGCGGCGAGCCGGGCGCGCGCCTCGGCCACCGCGGCGTCGGGCGGCGCGTCGATCCACGCCAGATCGCGCGGATCGGCGACCCCCCAGATCGCGCTCGCCAGCACCAAAGCGGAAAGATCCGCCTCCAGGATTTCGGGCGGATCGAAGCGCGGCAGCCCGGCGGTCGCCGCCTCTTCCCACAAGCGATAGGCGACCCCCGGCCGCTGGCGCGCGGCGCGACCGGCGCGCTGGGTCACCGCGGCCTGGCTGGCGCGCTCGGTGACGAGCCGCGTCATGCCCGCCGCGCGATCGTAACGCGGGCGGCGCGCCAGCCCCGAATCGACCACCACGCCGATCCCGTCGAGCGTCAGGCTGGTCTCGGCGATCGAGGTGGCGAGCACGAGCTTGCGCGCGCCGTCCGGCTCGGCGCGGATCGCGGCGCGCTGCGCGGCGGGATCGAGGCTGCCGTGGAGCTTGTGGAGCGTGACGCCGGGGATATTCTCCAGCCGCTCGGCGGTGCGCTCGATCTCGGCGACGCCGGGGAGGAAGGCGAGCACCCCGTCCTGCGTCTCGCGCAACGCCTGGCGAACCGCGGCGGCCATGGCGTCTTCGATCCGCGTCTCGCCGGTGCGGCCCAGGTAGCGCAGTTCGAGCGGCCAGCTCCGCCCCTCGCTCTCGATCACCGGCGCGTCGCCGAGCAGCCGCGCGAAGCGCGCGCCGTCGAGCGTCGCCGACATCGCTAATAACCTGAGATCAGGGCGTAATCCTGCCTGCGCATCGATCGCCAGCGCGAGCCCGAAATCGCCGTCGAGGCTGCGTTCGTGGACTTCATCGAACAGCACTGCGGAGATGCCCGCGAGTTCGGGGTCGCTCTGGATGCGCGCGACGAAAATGCCCTCGGTCACCACCGTGACGCGGGTCTGCGCGGAACGCTTGCTGTCGAGCCGCGTGGCATAGCCGAAGGTCCGCCCGACCGGCTCCCCGGCGAGCGCCGCCATCCGCTCTGCCGCGGCGCGTGCGGCGAGCCGGCGGGGCGAGAGCAGCAGCACCTCGCCCGTGCACCAGTCTTCCGCGATCAGCGCCGGGGCGACCGCGGTGGTCTTGCCCGCCCCCGGCGGGGCGACCAGCACCGCCGCCGATCGCTCGCGCAGGGCGGCGAGCAGATCGGGCAAAACGGCGTGGATGGGCAGATCGTCAGCCAACAGACTCCGCCGCGAGCTGCTTCAGATCGACCTGCGGGCGCGCGCCGAAATGGCTGATCACCTCGGCCGCGCAGATCGCGCCGAGCCGCAGCGATTGCGCGAGATCGCGCCCCTCGGCCTGCGCGTGGAGGAAGCCTGCCGCGAACAGATCGCCCGCGCCGGTGGTGTCGACCACCTTCTCGACCGGGGCGGCGGGGACGTGGACGCGCTCCCCGCCCGCGATCGCCAGCGCGCCGCGCTCGCTCAGCGTCACGACGAGCAACGGCACCTTCGCCTGCACCGCGGCGATCGCCGCCTCGACATCGGCGGTTTCGGTGAGCGACATGATTTCCGCCTCATTGGCGAACAAAACATCGATCAGCCCGTGGTCGATCAGCTCGTGGAACGCGCCGCGGTGGCGCTCGATGACGAATTCGGCCGAGAGCGTGAAGGCGACCTTGCGCCCCGCCGCGCGGGCGACGTCGATCGCGGCGCGCATCGCGGCGCGCGGCTCCTCCGGATCCCACAGATAGCCTTCGAGATAGAGGTAATGCGCATCGGCGATCAGCGCGCGGTCGAGCGCCGCGGCGGGGAGATAATGCGACGCGCCGAGGAAGGTGTTCATCGTGCGCTGCCCGTCGGGGGTGACGAAGATCAGGCAGCGGCCGGTGGTCGGCTGGCCGGGGCGCGTCGCGGTGTCGAAGCGGATGCCCGCGGCGCGGATGTCGTGCGCGAAGACCGCGCCGAGCTGGTCGTCGGCGACCTGCCCGATGAACCCGCACTTGCCGCCCAAGGAGGCGATGCCGGCGATCGTGTTCGCCGCCGATCCGCCCGAAATCTCCTGCCCCGGCCCCATCTTGGCGTAGAGAGCATCGGCTTCCTCGGGGGAGAAGACGAGCTGCATCGCGCCCTTGGTCATCCCGTTGTCGGCGATGAATTCGTCGGTGGCGGGGGCGAGGATGTCGACGATCGCATTGCCGATCGCCACCACGGCGTAATTGGGGCTGGTCAAAATGGGTGTCTCCGAATCTCTGGGTGCGGCCGTTGGGCGAACGCAAACGAGCGGTGCGTTAAGCGGCAAAGCCGATCAGGGCAACTGTCGGCGCCCCGGCACCCTTGTGCTCCCGCGAAGGCGGGGACACAACGGAATGCGGGGGACGCCGCATCTTGCGCAACCGCCTGCTGCCGTTGCATCCCTTTGACAATGTTCGGCGCACTCGCCCTGTCGGTGGCCCAATTGGGCGATCCGCGTATCCTGCGCGTGCTGGGCAAGAGCCTGTTGCTCACGCTCGCGCTGTTCGTGCTGCTCGGCGTCGGCTTGTGGTGGGGCGTCGAGACGTGGCTCGCGCAAAGCGAATGGCATGACGAGATCGCCTCCGCCGCGACGATCGTCGGGCTCGCGCTCGCCTTCTGGTTCCTGTTCCGCGCGGTGGCGATCGCGGTGATCGGCATCTTCGCCGACGAGGTGGTCGCGGCGGTCGAGGCGCGGCATTATCCCGCCGCGCTGGCGAGCGCGCGGCCGGTGCCGCTGCATCGCGCGCTGATGATGGGGCTGGGATCGGCGGCGCGGGTCGTGGCGATCAACCTGCTGCTGCTCCCGCTCTATGGCGTACTGCTCGTCACCGGTGTGGGCACCGCGGCGTTGTTCTTCGCGGTCAACGGCTGGCTGCTCGGGCGCGATCTCGGCGATATGGTCGCGGCGCGGCATATGGATGCGGCGACATTGCGCGCGTGGCGCCGGACGAACGGCGCGCGGCGCTTCCTGCTCGGGCTTGCGGCGACCGGGCTGTTCGTGGTTCCGCTGCTCAACATCCTCGCGCCGGTGCTCGGCGCGGCGATGGCAACGCATTTCTTCCACCGGGGACGGACATGAGGTTTTCGATTTTGGCGGGCGCGGTGCTGCTGGCGGGCTGCGCCTCGACCGCGACCACCGCGCCGCCGGCGACCCCCGCGGCGGTCGCCCTGCCCTATACGTCGAGCGGGCTCGAACGCGTGATCGGGCAGGATGCCGCCGCGCTGGTCAAATTGTTCGGCCAGCCCGACGCCGACGTGCGCGAGGGCGATGCGCGCAAGCTGCAGTTCCAGAGCCGCATCTGCGTGCTCGACGCCTATCTCTATCCGCGCGGCAACGAACAGCGCGTCACCTATATCGACGCGCGCGAGCCCGACGGCAGCGCGATCGACCGCGCAAGCTGCGTCTCGGCGCTGACGCGACGGGGGAAATAGGGGGATTTCCCGCTTCCCTACTTTCTCCCCTCCCTGGGGAAGGGAAGGGGGAAAGTAGGGAAGCGCCTAGATCCGCTTGCCGAACCAGTGCGGCGTCACATCCGCCTCGACCAAGGGATTGTCGGTATCGACATAGCCCTCGGGATCGAGGTGGATCAGCACCTCGACCTTGGGGAAGGCATCGCGCAGCCGCTGCTCGACGTTGACGACGATCTCATGCGCCGCGGCGACGGTCAGGTCGGCCGCCACCTCCATATGGAATTGCGCGAAATCGTGGCTGCCCGAGCGGCGCGTGCGGAAATCGTGGATGCCGCGGATCCCCGGCGAGCGCGCGGCGACCTCGATATAAGCGGCGCGCTGGTCCTCGGGCCATTCCTTGTCCATCAGCTGGTCGATCGCCTGGCTCGACGCCTGGAACGCCCCCCAGGCCAGCCACAAGGCGATGACGATGCCGAGCACCGGATCGGCCCAGCTCCACCCGACGAGCTGATCGAGCACCAGCGCGACGATCACCGATCCGTTGAGCAGCGCATCCGACTGGTAATGCAAATTGTCGGCCATGATCGCGACCGATCCGGTGCGGCGGATGATGTGCCGCTGATACCACAGCAGCAGCAACGTCGCGGCGATCGCCAGCACCGACACGGTGATGCCGAGCCCGGCGTCGTGGGTCGGCTCGGGATTGCGCAGCGCGGCGATCGCGCGCCAGGCGATCGCCGCGGCGGAGGCGGTGATCAGCGCGACCTGGAACAAGGCGGCAAGCGCCTCGGCCTTGCCGTGGCCGAAGCGGTGATCGTGATCGGCGGGCTCGGCGGCGAGCTTGACGCCGTAGAGCGTGACGAGACTGGCGAGCAGATCGAGCGCGGTATCGGCGAGCGAGCCGAGCATCGCCACCGATCCGGTATGCCACGCGCCATAACCCTTGAGCAGCAACAGCGAGGTCGCCATCGCCACGCTGGCGAGCGCGGCGCGCATCGCCAAGGGGATGATGCGGCGGCGTTCCTCGCCGGTCATGGGTAGAGCAACCCTTCGCTCCACCCGCCCGCGCCGTCCGGGAGGAACAGCCGGCGCTCGTGGAGGCGGTGCGCGCGGTCCTGCCAGAATTCGATCCGCTCGGGGACGACCCGATACCCGCCCCAGAAGGGCGGGCGCGGCACGTCCTGCCCGGCGAAGCGCGTTTCCATCGCCGCGAAGCGCGCCTCAAAGGTGGCGCGCGCATCGAGCGGGCGCGACTGATCCGAGGCCCAGGCGCCGAGCTGCGAATCGCGGCTGCGCGTCGCGAAATAGGCGTCGCTCTCGGCATCGCTCGCCAGCGTCACCGCGCCCTCGATGCGAATCTGGCGGCGCAGCGATTTCCAGTGGAACAGCAACGCGGCATGCGGGTTCGCCGCGAGCTCGCCGGCCTTGCGCCCCTCGCGGTTGGTGTAGAAAACGAAGCCGTCGCGGCCATGCCCCTTGAGCAGCACCATGCGCACCGACGGGCGCCCTTCGGCGTCGGCGGTCGCCAGGGCCATCGCATTGGAATCGTTCGGCTCGCTCGCGCGCGCCTCGGCATACCAGGCATCGAACAGGGCGAAGGGATCGTGGGTCATCCGCGCCCACATAGCGCCGCGTCGCGGGCTTTGCCATCGCGCGCGTCTTGAGCGCGCCTTGTCAGAGGCCTAGAGGGGCGGCCACAGCTTTTCGGAGTCCCCATGGCAGGCCATTCCAAGTTCAAGAACATCATGCACCGCAAGGGCGCGCAGGATAAGAAGCGCTCGGCGGCATTCTCCAAGCTCAGCCGCGAAATCACCGTCGCGGCGAAGATGGGCACGCCCGATCCCGACATGAACCCGCGACTGCGCGCCGCGGTCAACGCGGCCAAGGCAGCATCGATGCCCAAGGACAATATCGCGCGCGCGATCGACAAGGCAACGCGCGGCGACGCGGAGAATTACGAGGAAGTGCGCTACGAGGGCTTCGGCCCCGGCGGGGTAAGCCTGATCATCGAGGCGCTGACCGACAACCGCAACCGCACCGCGACCAATGTGCGCACCGCCGTAAGCAAGAACGGCGGCAACCTCGGCGCGTCGGGCTCGGTGAGCCACGGCTTCGATCGCATGGGGCTGATCACCTATCCGGCGAGCGCGGGCGACGCGGAAAAGGTGTTCGAGGCGGCGCTGGAGGCGGGCGCGGAGGACGTCCAGTCGAGCGAGGACGGGCACGAGATCTGGACCGCGCAGGCCGACCTCCACGAAGTCGCACGCGCGCTCGAGCCGGTGCTCGGCGAACCCGAAGGCGCCAAGCTCGCGTGGCGGCCGCAGACGATCGTGCAGGTCGACGAAGGCGACGCCGCGACCCTGTTCAAGCTGATCGACACGCTCGACGACGACGACGATGTCCAGCAGGTGTGGGGCAATTACGAAGTCTCCGATGAGGTGATGGAAAAGCTCGGCTGAGAGCATGTGTGTCCCCGCGAAGGCGGGGACCCAGGGTGAAGGAATAGGACGCTGGTGATCGAGGGACGGGGGCCCCGCCTTCGCGGGGACACACGGGGCGGCAACTCCCCTGAAGGGGAGGGGCTTTGATCATTCTCGGCGTCGATCCCGGCTTGAGCACGACCGGCTGGGGGCTGATCCGCGCCGAGGGCAACCGGTTGTCGCATATCGCCAACGGCAAGATCACCACCGATACCGCCGAACCGCTGGCGCGGCGGCTGGCGTATCTCGATTCGGTGCTCGCCGCGCTGATCGTCGATCACGCCCCCGATGCCGCGGCGGTGGAGGAGGTGTTCGTCAACGCCAACCCGCAATCGACGCTCAAGCTCGGGCAAGCGCGCGGGATCGCGCTGCTCGCGATCGCCCGCGCCGGGATCGAGCCGGGCGAATATGCCGCGCGGCTGGTCAAGAAAGCGGTGGTCGGGGTCGGCAACGCCGAAAAGGCGCAGGTTCACGCGATGGTCGCGCGGCTGCTGCCCGGCGCGAAGATCGCCGGGCCCGACGCCGCCGACGCGCTCGCGGTGGCGATCACCCACGCGCATCACCTTGCCAGCCGGCGCGCGGGGATCGTTTGAAGCTGGCTCTCCCCTCCCTGGAAGGGAGGGGAGCGAGACCAGGCAGGCGCTACGCAAAAAAACCCCGCCGGCGCGAACCGGCGGGGTGCCTCCCACATACTCCCGGGGGCCAAGTGAATGTCGTTACAGTGCGGATAATCGCATCGCCGGCGATCAACCGCCAGTAAACCTTTGTAATCACGGCGAACCGCGGAAACGGCGGTGCGATCATGCGCAACGCCCGGCATTAAAAGCCGCTTCCGCCGCCCGCCTGTTCCGGTTATGTCCCGGCCATGCGCGTGCGCCTCACCTTTCTCACCCGCCGCGATTCATGATCGCGCACCTCAAGGGCCGGCTGGAATCGACCGGGGTTGATTATGCCGTGATCGACGTCGGCGGGGTCGGCTATCTCGTCGGCGCCTCGTCGCGCACATTGGCGGCGATCGGGCCGGTCGGCGAGGCGTGCATCCTGTTCACCGAGATGCTGGTGGGGGAGGATTTCATCCGCCTCGTCGGCTTCGCGCGTGCCGAGGAGCGCGACTGGTTCCGGCTGCTCACCGGGGTACAGGGGGTCGGCGCGCGGGTCGCGCTGGCGATCCTGTCCGCGCTCGAACCCGCCGATCTCAACCGCGCGATCGCGGCGCAGGATAAGGCGATGGTCGCGCGCGCCAATGGTGTCGGGCCGAAGCTCGCCGAGCGGATCGTGCGCGAATTGAAGGACAAGGCCGGCGGCATCGCGCTCGGCCCGGGCGGCGGCGCTGCGCCGGCGGCGGCGAGCGGCGCAGGGGCGGATGCGGTGTCGGCTTTGCTCAATCTCGGCTTCCGCCCGGCGGAGGCGAGCGCGGCGGTCGCTTCGGCGGAGGAGGAACTGGGGCCGGGCGCGACGCTCGACGCGCTCGTGCGGCTCGCGCTGCGTAAGGCGGCGCGATGACCGACAGCGATCGCCTGATCACCCCCGCCCGCCGGCCGGAGGATGTCGATGCCGCGCTGCGCCCCAAGACGCTCGACGAATTCGTCGGGCAGAAGGCCGCGCGCGAGAATCTGCGCGTGTTCATCCAGGCGGCGAAGTCGCGCGGCGATGCGCTCGATCATGTCCTGCTGTTCGGCCCGCCGGGGCTCGGCAAGACGACGCTGGCGCAGATCGTCGCGCGCGAAATGGGGGTCGGCTTCCGCGCCACCTCGGGGCCGGTGATCGCCAAATCGGGCGATCTCGCCGCGCTGCTGACCAATCTCGAAGACGGCGACGTGCTGTTCATCGACGAGATCCACCGCCTCCAGCCCGCGGTGGAGGAAGTGCTCTATCCCGCGATGGAGGATCGCGCGCTCGATCTGATGATCGGCGAAGGACCGTCGGCGCGATCGGTGCGGATCGATCTGCCGCGCTTCACCCTCGTCGGCGCGACGACGCGGCAGGGGCTGCTCACCACCCCGCTGCGCGACCGTTTCGGCATCCCGGTGCGGCTGCAATTCTATACGATCGACGAGCTCGAACATGTCGTGTCGCGCGCGGCGCGGCTGCTCGATCTGCATATCGCGCGCGACGGCGCGGCGGAGATCGCGCGCCGCGCGCGCGGCACCCCGCGGATCGCGGGGCGGCTGCTGCGGCGGGTGCGCGATTTCGCCAATGTCGCCGGGGTCGCGGAGGTCGACGCCAAGGCGGCTGATCGCGCGCTCAACCGGCTGGAGGTCGACCAGCTCGGGCTCGACGCGATGGACCGCCGCTATCTGACGATGATCGCGGACATTTATCGCGGCGGCCCGGTGGGCGTGGAAACGCTCGCCGCCGGCCTGTCCGAGCCGCGCGACACGATCGAGGAAGTGATCGAACCCTATCTGATCCAGCTCGGCCTCGTCGCGCGCACCGCACGCGGGCGGATGCTCAACGCGGGCGGGTGGAAGCACCTCGGGCTCAACCCGCCCGCGGGGGCGCAGGACGGGTTGTTCGACTGAGCGTACGCCCTCCCTCTTCTTCTGCTCCCCTCCCTGGTGAAGGGAGGGGCTGGGGGTGGGTGGGGGTTACCGATCCGCTTCCTCGCAGGCCAACCCACGCCCGATCCCTCCCTTCACCAGGGAGGGGAGCAGAAGAAGCGAGTAACGCCCGAACAAAGCACCCATTTCGAATTTACAAAGCACATAATGTTGCGTGGCACCCAAGGCTTCGGTCTGATAGCTGTCCCCTATGCCGCTTTCCGCCGCCGCCTCCGCCCGAGAGATTCTCGTCCGCCTCCACGATGTCATGGCCGCGCGTTCGAACGCGCAGGCCAAGCTCAACCAGGTGGCGGAGATTATCGGCGAAGCGCTGGAGAGCGAGGTCTGTTCGATCTACTTGCTGCGCGAAGGCGTGCTCGAATTGTTCGCGACCCGCGGGCTCGATCCGAGCGCGGTCCATGTCACCAAGCTCGCGTTGGGCGAGGGGCTGGTCGGGACGATCGCCGAGGATGTCGAGGTGCTCAACCTCGACGAGGCCGCCAGCCACCCGCATTTCGCCTATCGCCCCGAAACCGGCGAGGATCGTTTCCACAGCTTCGCCGGGGTGCCGATCATCCGCCGCGAACGGGCGGTGGGGGTGCTCGCCGTCCAGCATAGCGAAGCGCGCAAATATGCCGATGTCGAGATCGAAGCGCTGCAGACGGTGGCGATGGTCCTTTCCGAACTGATCGCCAATGCCGGGCTGATCGACGGCGACGGCGGCCCCGCCGGCGGGGCGAGCCCGCAATCGACCGCCAGCGTGCGCATCGCGGGGCAGAAGCTGGTCGACGGGATGGCGGCGGGCTATGCCGTGTTCCACCAGCCGCGGATCACGATCGAACATACCGTCGCCGAGGATATCGAGGCGGAGCGGCACCGCGTCTATGCCGCGTTCGACAAGATGCGCGAGCAGATCGACCGCATGACGCGCGAGGCCGAATTCGGCACCGGCGGCGAGCATGAGGAGGTGCTCGCCACCTATAAGATGTTCGCTTACGACGAAGGCTGGGGCCGGCGGATCAACGAGGCGATCGATTCCGGGCTGACCGCCGAAGCGGCGATCGAGCGCGTCCAGCAGCGTACCCGCCAGCGGATGCGCCAGATCGACGATCCCCTGCTGGCCGACCGGATGCACGATCTGGAGGATCTCTCCAACCGATTGCTCAGGATCGTTTCGGGGCAGATGGGCACCGCGGCGCAAATGGGGCTGCGCACCGACACGATCCTGATCGCGCGCAATCTCGGCCCGGCCGAATTGCTCGAATATGATCGCCGCCGGCTGAAGGGAGTGATCCTCGAGGAAGGCTCGCTCACCGCGCACGTCACGATCGTCGCGCGCGCAATGGGGGTGCCGGTGCTCGGCCGGGTGCGCGACGTGCGGCGGCTGATCGCCGACGGCGACCTGCTGCTGCTCGACGTCGGCGAGGGATCGGTGCTCGTCCGCCCCTCGAGCGCGATGGAGGAGGCGTTCGAGGCCAAGCTCGCGCTGCGCCAGAAGCGCCGCGCCGCTTATGCCGCGCTGCGCGAGGTCGCGCCGGAAACCCGCGACGGGAAGCGCATCACGGTGATGGTCAATGCCGGCCTGCGCGACGACGTGGCGTCGCTCGACCTGACCGGCGCCGACGGGATCGGCCTGTTCCGCACCGAATTCCAGTTCCTCGTTTCCGCCACCCTCCCCGCGCGCGAGCGGCAGCAGCGGCTGTATCGCGAGGTGCTCGATGCGGCGGGGGACCGCCCGGTGGTGTTCCGCACGATCGATATCGGCGGCGACAAGGCGCTCCCCTATCTGAAGGACAATCCCGCCGACGAGGAAAACCCGGCGATGGGGTGGCGCGCGCTGCGGCTCGGGCTGGAGCGCGACGGGCTGATGAAGGTGCAGGCGCGCGCGCTGCTCGAGGCTGCCGCCGGGCGCACGCTCAACGTGATGTTCCCGATGGTCTCCGAAGCGTGGGAATTCGACGAGGCGCGCGACCTGTTCGAGGCGCAGCGCGACTGGCTGACGCGGCGCGGCCGCCGCCTGCCCAACGAGATCCGCTACGGCGCGATGCTCGAAGTGCCGAGCCTTGCCTATCAGCTCGATCTGCTGCTGCCCAAGCTGCAATTCCTGTCGGTCGGCACCAATGATCTTACGCAATTCCTGTTCGCCGCCGATCGCGCCAATCCCAAGCTCGCCGAGCGCTACGACTGGCTCTCGACATCGATCCTGCGCTTCGTCGCGAGCGTCGTCGCGCCGGCACGTGCGGCGGGGGTGACGCTGACGGTGTGCGGCGAGATGGGCGGGCGTCCGCTGGAGGCGATGGCGCTGATCGGGCTGGGGATCGAACGGTTGTCGATCACCCCCGCGGCGGTCGGGCCGATCAAGGCGATGGTCCGTTCGCTCGATCACGCCGCGGTGGTCGCGGAGATGCAGCGGCTGCTCGCCAGCGGTCCGCGTGATTTCCGCGGCGCGCTGAGCGAATTCGCCGCGGCGCAGCGGATCGAATTAGGGTGAGTTTCCGCGCCGCCGTGCCGGGTCAGCCCCGGTATGGCGACGGGTAGAAAAGCGCGGAACTTGGGTCGATCCGTCCCAATCGTCGGCCCGCCCGATTGACACGCTTGTCGGGCTTTGGGACAGGTGGAAAAAATCGCGGGCAAGGGAGCGTTGCCCGCGCCGGAGACTTCCATGACCGACGCCGCAAACGGCGAACAGAATGCGCTTATTCCCCGCTCGGTCGGCGAGCGGCTGCGGAGTGCGCGCGAAAAGCAAAAGCTTGCGCTGGCGGAGATTGCGGCGCGCACCCGCGTCCCGCTGCGGCATCTGGAGGCGATCGAGAACGGCAGCTACGATTCCCTCCCCTCCCCCACTTATGCGGTGGGGTTCGTGCGCGCTTATGCCCGCACGGTGGGCGAGGACGAGGTGTCGCTGGCGCGCGACACGCGCGAGGAAGTGGCGCGGATCGGCCGGCCGGTCGCGCAATATCAGCCCTATGAGATCGCCGATCCGGCACGGGTGCCCTCGCGCGGGGTGGTGATCGTCGCCGCCGGTGTTGCGCTCGCGGTGGTCGTGCTCGCGGTGCTGTGGTTCGCGGTCGGCATGTGGCGCAACAGCGGCGGCGCGGAGAGCGCGAGCGTCGCCAGCGCCCCCGCGGTGGTCGCCCCGGTGCCGACCGCCACCCCGGCCGCGGCGCAGAACCCCGCCAGCGGGCATGTCACGCTCACCGCGACCGATGCGGTGTGGCTGCGCGTCTATGACGCCGACGACAAGACATTGTACCTCGGCACGATGAAGGCCGGCGACAAGTTCGACGTGCCGGCCGACGCCAAGGATCCCAAGATCAACGTCGGCCGCCCCGACAAATTGACCGTGACGCTCAACGGCTCGGCGCTGCCGCCGCTCGGCGACGGATCGCGCCCGATCAAGGGCATCGCGGTGAGCGCCGCGGCGCTTTCGGCGCGCGTCTCCGGCACGCCGGCCGCGGCCCCGGCCGCCGGCGCCGCCGCCGCACCGACATCGACCCCGGCGCGCCCGGCGGCCTTTACCGATCCGAAACCGGCAGCCCCCGCGCCGGCCGCCAATAGCGCGGCACCGGCCGGTACGCCGCCGGGGCAATGAAGCCCTTGCTGACAGACCGCGTCCGCGCGGTGGGGCATCGTGCGTTTGATCGGGATCACACCGAAACCTCATTGTGCTCCCGCGAAGGCGGGAGCCCAGACTGGGTCCCCGCCTTCGCGGGGACACAAG
>JAFIGU010000103.1 GCA_017849555.1 Sphingomonas sp.
AAGCGGCTCTCTCGATTGTCGCCTTCAACATCCTCCATGCAGTAAATGCCTTCGGTGTCGAGCGACTGACGCCAGCGGGGTGAGACGCGCGTCGCGGTGCTGGTGGCGGCGGATTAGACGAATGAGTTTTTGCACAGCCTGGGATCGAGCCCGCGCAGATCGAGCAGCCGCGCGCCGACCGGGCCGCCGGCGGTGGCCTGCTGCGCCGGGCCGCTCGAACTGCGGAAGCTCGGCAATTGCGTCAGCGCTTCGCCGACATTGGTGATCGACAGCGCTTCGAGGCGCTCGTTGGTCACCGCGGTGACCGGGGTCGGTGCGTTGAAATTGCTGCCCAGCCGCGAGCCGGTCACGACGATCTCGGCCTCGTGCGGTGCCGGCGCGGCGGCTTCGGGCTGCGCCTCCGCGGGCGCCGATTGCGCCACAGCGGCGGTGGCGAGCGCGTGCCAGGCCAATACGGCCACGCTGGCGCCGAGCCACGCTCGAGTCGACCGGGCACGAAGGATTCGCGTCATCTACCCCTCCTCATTTCGGCGCCGCCGCGCCTCTTTGGTAGAATTCTATGTATCATGGTACATACATCGTCAAGATGCGGTGCTAGAAATGACCGAAGACGGTTCGTCGCGGCGGCAGGCGGCCGACCGGAGGAGGGGGAAACGAATGCGCGAAGACCAGAGCCACGATCCGTTCGAGCTTTCGACCGGGCGCTACGCCGATTTCTTCGCGCCGCAATCGCGCGAGGACCTCGAGTTCCGGCTGACCCGCAAGCTGGTGCTGACCGCGCGGCGCTGGACCCAGGTTTCGGAGGAGCGCATCCGTGCCGCGACCGGTCAGTCGCGCGCGCGCTGGCAGACCTTGCTCGCGCTCGCTTTCGCCGATGCGGCGATCACCACCACGACGCTCTCGGCGCGACTCGGCATGGCATGGCCGCCGCTGATTCGGACGCTCAACGCGCTCGAGGCCGACGGGTTGATCCGCCGCGACGAGCATCCGCAGGACAAACGCTCGCGCACGATCGACGTGACCGAGGAAGGCTATCGCGTGATCGAGGCGGTCAAGCCGATCCTCGCGCAAGTGCGGCGCGAAACGCTCGCGCTGGTTGACAACAGCCAGCTGCAACTCGCCACCGATCTGCTCGATGCGGTGCTCGCCGGCGCGACCAGGGCCGCCGGCGCGGACGGGCGCGGATAGCCTCTGGCTTCGCGTTCAAACTTCTTGTACATGAAGATTTCATGGACGCGAATTCAACTCGAGGCGAAGGGTCGGGAGAGCCCTTGCTGCTGCTGCCGGGCCTGATCTGCGACGAGCGGATTTTCGCCGCGCAGCTCGCCCATTTTCCGCAGGCGCAGGCGGCCGCGGACTATGGCGATGCGACGACGTTGGAGGAGATGGCGCGCCGCGTGCTCGCGACAGCGCCGGCGCGCTTCGCCTTGCTCGGTCATTCGATGGGCGCGCGGGTCGCGGTGGAGATCGTGCGGCAGGCGCCGGCGCGGGTCGCCCGGCTGGCGCTGGCGAGCACCGGGATGCACCTGCCGCGCGATGGCGAGGCCGCGAAAAGATACTGGCTGCGCGATCTGGGGCGGACGAAGGGGCACGAGGCGCTGGTCGATGCGTGGTTGCCGCCGATGATCGGGCCGGCGAGCGCGTTCGATCATGCGCTCCACGCCCGGTTGCGCGCGATGTGCGTCGAGGCGGGGCTCGACAAGTTCGAGGCGCAGATCGCCGCGCTGCTGGCGCGCCCGGCGACCGAGGACGTGCTCGGCGCGGTCGCCGTGCCGACGCTGATCGCGGTCGGCGCCGACGATCGCTGGTCGCCCCCCGCGCAGCATCGCGCGATCGCTGCGCTGATTCCCCACGCCCGGCTCGTCGTGATCCCCGGCGCCGGCCACATGCTTCCCGCCGAGCGGCCCGCGGCGTTCAACGCCGCGATCGCCGACTGGCTCGCCTTGCCCATCGACCCTGATCTTCCTGAAGGAGAGGAAAAGTGACTCAACAGACGCTGCAACAATTGCTCGACGCCAATGGCGATATCGTCGAGTTCCTGCGCAATCAGCAGAGCGGGCCCAACGTCTATCCCGGCGTCCCCGCGGAATATTCCAACTGGCGCAGCGAGCAGCAGGCGTGGGCGAAGACCTGCGTGCTGTTCAACCAGTCGTTCCACATGGTCGATCTGGCGGTCGAGGGGCCGGATGCCTTTGCCATGCTCAACTATCTGGGCATCAACAGCTTCAAGGGCTTCGTGCCCGATCGCGCCAAGCAATTCGTGCCGGTGACGCCGGAGGGCTATGTTATCGGCGACGTGATCCTGTTCTATCTCGACGAGCAGAAGTTCAACCTGGTCGGCCGTGCGCCGACGATCGAATGGATCGAATATCACGCCGCGACGGGCAATTGGAACGTCACCGTCACGCGCGACGAGCGCACCGCCGTCCGCCCCGATCCGGAAAACCGCCGCTCCTATCGCTTCCAGCTCCAGGGGCCGAACGCGATGAAGACGCTGGAGAAGGCGATGGGAGCGACCCCGCCGGACCTCAAATTCTTCCACATGACTCGGCTGTCGATCGCCGGGCGCGAGGTGCGCGCGCTGCGTCACGGCATGGCGGGGCAGCCGGGTTACGAGCTGTTCGGGCCGTGGGCGGATTATGACGTGGTGCGCAATGCCCTGATCGAGGCGGGGCGCGAATTCGGCCTCGCGCTGGTCGGCGGGCGGACCTATTCGTCGAACACGATCGAATCCGGCTGGATCCCGTCGCCTTTGCCGGCGACCTATAGCGGCGAAGGGACCCGCGCCTTCCGCGAATGGCTGTCGGCCAACAGCTATGAGGGCAAGGCGTCGATCGGCGGCAGCTACGTGCCGGATACGATCGAGGGCTATTATCTGACGCCGTGGGATCTGGGATATGGCCCGTTCGTCAAGTTCGACCACGATTTCATCGGCCGCGACGCGCTGGAGCGGATGGCCGGGCAGCCGCATCGCCGCAAGGTGACGCTGGCGCTCGACAATGAGGATCTGATGCGGGTGATCAGCTCGCAATTCACCAAAGGCGACCGCGCCAAATATATGGAATTCCCGTCGGCGGTCTATTCGATGCACCCTTATGACCAGGTGCTGAAGGACGGGAAGCTCGTCGGGCTATCGACGTGGATCGGCTATAGCGCCAACGAAGGCCGGATGCTGACGCTGGCGATGATGGACGCCGATCACGCCGAGGCCGGCACCGAAGTGACCTTGCTGTGGGGCGAACCCGACGGCGGCACGCGCAAGCCGACCGTCGAGCGACACGTCCAGACCGAGATCAAGGCGGTGGTCAGCCCAGTGCCTTATTCGGAGGTCGCGCGCGATTCCTATGCCGAAAGCTGGCGCACGCATCAGACCGCTTAATTGCCGGCGCGCGGCGGGGAGGGCGTTCCCTCCCTGCCGCTCAGCCTGCGAGCAATGCGCAGGTCTTGCCGAGCAATTCCACCGCGCGCTGCTCGACCGCGGCATCGAAGCGCACGGTGGGGATCGCGATGCTGAACGCCCCGACCAGCACGCCGTCGAGAAACGCGGCGCGGCCGATCCCCTGGATGCCGGGGGTATGTTCCTCGCGGGTGCGTGCGATGCCGTCGCGACGGATCGCCGCGATCTCCTTGCGCAGCGCCGCGGCCGACACGATCGTCGTCGGGGTGAAGGCCGCGCGTTCGGTTTCGGCGAGAAACGCTTCCACCTCCTCATCGGGCAGCGCGGCGAGGATCGCCTTGCCCGCCGAAAAGCCGTGAAGCGGGGTGCGGGTGCCGATCTGCACCGCATAGCGCAGCGCCTGTTCGCTCGTCTCGGTGACGAGCGCCTCGACCTCCCAGCCGTGGCGGACGAAGAAGGAGACGGTCTCGTCGAGCTGCACTCTGAGCGATCGCACCAGCGGCGCGGCGCGCTCCGCCAGCGAAAAGGCGTGGGTGCGCGATTGCAGCCGCGCGAGGCCAGGGCCGGCGGTGTAGCGCCGCCCGCTCCGCGCGAGATAATCGCGCTCGACCAACGTGTTGAGCAGATAGGACAGGCTGCTGACCGGGATCGCCAGCGCGGCGGCAATCTCTTGCGCGACGACCGGCCGATCGCGCGCGACGACATATTCGATGATGTCGAGCGTGCGGGTCGCCGATTTGACGGGAGCGGGCGTTGCGTCTGCCATGAGGCGCTATACCATTGCGCGCCACAACTGCCAGTCCGCGTAGACTTCAGGGAACAACAACCGCATGAAACAGGACGAAGTTCTAGATACTTTACTCGGCTATCAGGTCCAGCGCGCCGATCTGCTGATGACGGGGGACGCGCGGCAGGCGCTCGAACCGCACGGACTGACCCCCGCCAAGCTCACCGCGCTGCTGCTGATCCGCGCCAATCCGGGATGCGATCAGACCGCGCTCGGCCGCGCGCTGAGCGTCAACCGGTCGAGCGCGATGAAGCTGGTCAATTCGCTCGTCGCGCGCGAACTGATCGAGCGGCGGCCGGGGCGCGATCTGCGGACCAACGCGCTGCATCTGCTGCCGCGCGCGGAGGAGCGGCTGGGCGTGGTGCTCGATGATCTGCGCGGATCCGATGCGCGGATGAGCGAACGGCTGACCGCGAACGAGAAAGCGACGCTGCGCGCGCTGCTGCGCAAACTCGGCCCGGGCCGCGCGCGCCGTGCGTCGGCCTGAACGTCCGGGAAGGGAAACGACGATGACGACGGAACAGCGCCACGCGATCGAATGGGAATGCGCGCGGCTCATCAACCTCTATGCCACGCTCAACGATGCGGCGCAGTGGGAAGAGGTGGCGGCGCTCTACACCGAGGATGGCGTGATGACGCGGCCGAGCGCGCCCGACGCGCCGATCGCCGGTCGCGCCGCGATCCTCGCCGCGTTCCGCGCGCGGCCGCCGCGCACCACGCGGCATATCACCGGCAATATCGTCGTGACGGTGGAGGATGAAGCCAATGCCGCCGCGACCAGCGCGATGCTGCTGTTCACCGCCGCGGCAAGCCCGCCGCTGGTCGGCGGGTTCCGCGATCGCTTCCGGCTGGTGCCCGGCGTGGGCTGGCGCTTCGCTGCGCGACACGGCTGGCTGGATTTCGCCTGACCGTCGCGGCTTGCGGCAAAAGCTAACGATCGTTATTGTTTCGCCGAATCCTTGAACAACATGGAGGGGAGCGGCGAATGGCGCGGAGCGCGCAGGAACAGCGCAATCTCGATCTGGTGCTGGCGATGTTCCGCGAGGTGCTGGTGCCGCTCGATTCCGCGCCGGTCGATCGCTTCATCGCCGCCGATTACATCCAGCACAGCCCGCTCGCCGCGCCGGGGCGCGACGCGCTGAAGGCGTTTCTCGACGAGATCCGGCCGAGCCACCCCGATGCGCAACATGACCTGAAGCGCGCCTTCGTCGATGGCGATCATGTCGTCCTGCATTATCGCGTCCGCCGCTGGCGCGACGATCCGGGGATGATGGTGTGCGATATCTTCCGCGTCGCCGACGGGTTGATCGTCGAGCATTGGGACGTGATCCAGGATATCGCGCCCGCCGGCCCCAATCCCAATCCGCCGTGGTGAGCGCCGCGATGCGTTTCCGGGACAAGACCGTGCTGGTCATCGGCGGCAACAGCGGCATCGGGCTCGCGGCGGCGTGCGCCTTCGCCGGGGAGGGCGCGCGGGTGACGCTGACCGGGCGGGACCGCGCGACGATCGACAGCGCGGTGGCGGCGATCCCCGGCGCGGTCGGCCATGCCTGCGACGTTGCCGATCTCGCCGCGACGAGTGCGCTGATCGACGCGCTGGCCGCGGCGGGCGAGCGTGTCGACGTGCTGTTCGTCAACGCCGGTGTCGGTGGGTTCGCGCCGATCAGGGATGTGACCCCGGCGCAATGGGATCAGGTTCACGGGATCAACCTGCGCGGCTGCTTCTTCGCGATCCAGCAGGCGTTGCGGCTGATGGACCGCGGCGGCGCGATCGTCGTCACCGGGTCGATCGGGGCGGATGCGGCGCTGGCCGGCAATGTCGCTTATGCCTCGGCAAAGGCCGGGCTGCGCGCGACGGTGCGGATCCTGGCGAAGGAACTGGTCGGCGACGGGATCCGCGTCAACATGGTCAGCCCCGGGCCGATCGAAACCCCGCTGATTAACCGCAACCCGGGTATGGATGCGGCGGCGGTCGAGGGATTGCGCCAAGCGATGATCGCCGCGGTTCCGATGCACCGCATGGGCGCGGCGGAGGAGGTGGCCCGCGCCGTCCTGTTCCTCGCCTCCGACGAGGCTTCGTTCATCACCGGCGCCGACCTTCGCGTCGACGGCGGCACGCTGGAGCTACGCTGATGACCGCGCTTTATTCGACGATCGACAATCCCCGGCTGGAATTCGCGATGGAGGTGCGGCTCGCCTTTCCGCGCGTCCAGACGATCGTCGGCACCCCGATGGGCGGCAATCGCAGCGCGGTCTATGTCGAGAGCGGTACTTTCGAGGGGCCGCGGCTGCGCGGTCGCGCGGTGCCGGGGTCGGGCGGCGACTATGCCTATTTCCGGCCCGACGACGTGGCGGTGTTCGACGCGCGCTACATGCTGGAGGAGGAGGACGGCACGCTGATCCTCATCAACAATCGCGGCTTCCTGTGGGGGCGTAAGCCGGACACGATGCAGCGGCTGCGCGACTGGGCGTTCGGTGGCGGCGCGCCGGTCGAACAGCAGGACTATTATCTGCGCGGCAACCCCACGTTCGAAACGCCGGTGGGCAAGCACGACTGGCTGACCAAACATGTCTTCATCGGCGTGGGCGAGCGGCGGCCGGACGGCAATGTGCTGCGCTATTACGCGTTGACCTAGGGCCTAAACTCAATTGGAACGACGCCGTGACGGAGCGGATTTTGGCGCCAGGCAAGGAGCAAGGAGAGAGCGATGCATTATGCATCGTGATCGACGCGCGACGCCGCGTGGCGCCAAAAGCCGCCCGC
>JAFIGU010000104.1 GCA_017849555.1 Sphingomonas sp.
CTCATCGCCAACGGAAAACCACCCAAAGTCGCCATCACCGCCGTCATGCGAAAACTCCTCGTCCTCGCTAACTCTCTCGTCGCTCAAAACCGGCCATGGATACCTCGACCCGCTTGATCAACATCACAGATGCTCCCTTGTGCAAGGGAGGGGAGAAGCGGGTAGCTCTTAACCCCCCACGACCTTCCGCACCGCTTCCTCCCACCCGGCCAGCCGCCGCTCGCGCACCGCTTCGTCGATTGCGGGCGTAAACGTCTCGCGCTCGCCGCGCATCGCGCGTGCTTCGTGGAGGTCGGCGAACAACCCGCGCCCCACCGCCGCGAGCATCCCCGCGCCCAGCGCGGTCGTCTCGGCGAAATGCGGGCGTTCGACCGTGACATGGAGCATGTCGGCGAGGTCCTGCGCCATCCAGTCGTTGGCGACCATCCCGCCGTCGATCCTCAGCGCGGTCCAGTCCTGCCCGTCGGCGGCGAAGGCACGTTTGAGGTCGTGCGCCTGATGCGCCATCGCCTCCAGCGCGGCGCGGACGACATGCGGCTTGCCCGCGGCGAAGGAAAGCCCGCTGATCGCCGCCCGCGCATCGGGTTCCCACCACGGCGCGCCGAGCCCGGAGAGCGCGGGGACGAGATAGACCCCGGCATTGTCCGCCACCGATCGCGCCAGCGCGTCGGTCTCGCGCGCATCGGCGATCAGCCCGAGCGAATCGCGCAGCCATTTGATCAGGCTCCCCGCGACGAACACCGACCCCTCCAGCGCATAATGCCGCTCGCCGCCGATCTGCCACGCGACGGTGGCGAGCAGCCTGTTGTCCGACCGCGGCGGGGTGGTGCCCGCCTGGGTGAGCACGAAGGCGCCGGTGCCGAAGGTCGCCTTGGTATCCCCCGGCGTCAGGCAGGACTGCCCGGCGGTCGCGGCCTGCTGGTCGCCGGCCATGCCGGTGATCGGGATCGAATCGCCGAACAAGGTGGTGCGCCCGACCTCGCGGGCACAATCGACGATCTCGGGCAAAGCGGCGCGCGGCACGCCGAACAGCGCGATCAATTCGTCGTCCCACCCGCCGTCGAGCGCCATCAACGCGGTGCGGCTGGCGTTGCTCGCGTCGGTGACATGCACCCCGCCGGTGAGCTTCCACACCAGCCACGATTCGATCGTCCCGATCGCCAGCCGGTCGCCCGCCTCGCGCAGCTGCGGCCATTCGCGCATCGCCCAGCCGATCTTCGAGCCGGAGAAATAGGGATCGAGCAACAGCCCGGTGCGCGCCTGCACCATCGGCTCGTGCCCGGCATCGCGCAGCGCGCGGCAGTCTTCGGCGGTGCGGCGATCCTGCCACACGATCGCCGGAGCGAGCGGCTTGCCGGTCTCGCGATCCCAGAAGACGATCGTTTCGCGCTGGTTGGTGATGCCGATCGCCGCGACTCGCGAAGGCCCGCCGGCCTGCGCGACCATCGCCCCCGCGACGCTCAGCGTCTTGCGCCAGATCTCGTCGGCATCATGCTCGACCCAGCCGGGGCGGGGATAATGCTGAGTCAGCTCGGTCTGTTCGGTGGCGAGGCAGCGGCCGTCAAGCGTCAGCAGCATCGCGCGGGTGGAGGTGGTGCCCTCGTCGATAACCAGGATCGTTTCGCTCATGAGATGAGGCTAGCGAGGTTCTCGATGGGCGGCAATTCGGGTGGTTTGGTTCTCCAGATCCACCGTCATCCCGGCCTTGCGCCGGGATCCGTCGTGCCTCACGCGCATTGGCAGGAACCTCTTGCCTCCCGCCTGCCTCCCGATGGACCCCGGCGCAGGGCCGGGGTGACGAAGGGGAGGCGGGAAAAATCGTGTTTCCGCTGAATATCGATCCGTCCTAGGGTCAGGCCATGGCCAATCGGTTCCCCACGCCGCCCGACAATGCTCCGCCCGCGCCGCCGGCGGAGGGCGCCTTTGGCCTGCCGCTGACCGCCGACGGGATCGAGGATGCGCGGATCGCGTTGCGCCGCGATCGGCTGCTCGCCGCTTTGACCCTGCTCGTCGGCATCGGCGTGGTGATCGGCACGCCGTTCGCGCTCAAGGCAGGGGCGGAATTCTTCCTGCCGACGACGATCGCGCTGGTCGTCGGCATCGCGCTGATCCCGATGCTCGAATGGCTCGAACGGCGCCGCATCCCCTCGGCGCTGTCAGCGCTGATCTGCGTCTTGCTGTTCCTCGTCGCGGCGAATGTGGTGGTGGCGGCGATCGTCTTTCCGGCGATCGACTTCTTCCGCCAATTGCCCAAGCGAATCGGGCGGATCCAGGAAAATCTCGCGCCGCTGCTCGATCTTTATTCGAGCCTCGAAAAATACGCGAACCGCACCCTGCATCAGATCGCCTCGACCCCGATCCGTCCGACCCCGGCGGCCGCGGCGGTCGCGCCGCCCAATTCGATTCTCGAGCTGGTCGCGAGCTCGGCGCCGGCGGCGATCATCCAGTTGTTCTACGCGGTGCTGGTGATCTTCTTCTTCCTCTCCGGCTGGCGGCGGCTGCGCGAACGGGTGATCACCAGCCGGAACAGCTTCGGCGGGGCGATGGCGACCGCGCGGGTGATCCAGGACGTGGTCGATCACGTCTCCTCCTATCTGGGCACGATCACCGTGATCAACATCATGCTCGGGCTGGTGGTTGCGGGGCTGTTGCACCTGCTGGGTATGCCGTCTCCGCTGATGTGGGGCGGGATCGTCGCGATGCTCAATTACATCCCCTATTTCGGGCCGGTGATCGCCGCGCTGCTGATCGCGATCGGCGCGCTGATGACCTTCGGCGACGTGTGGACCGCGCTCGCCGCGCCGGGGGTGATGTATGCCTGCCATCTGATCGAGGCGAATGTGCTGACCCCGCTGATCGTCGGGCACCGGCTGACAATCAGCCCGGTGATGATTCTCATCTCGATCAGCTTCTGGGGCTGGATCTGGGGGACGCCGGGCGCACTTCTTGCGGTGCCGCTGCTCGTCATCATCCAGACGGTGGTGGGCGCGGCGGGCAAGCCGGACATCGCCGGCTTCCTGTTCGAACACGGCACGCTGATCCGCCAGGAACGCCGCGGCAGGCGTCGCGATGAAAAAGGTTCAACAACCCCTGTTGACAGCCCCGGGTCACCCGCCTAGTTGGCGCGCCTCACGCTTTCCAAGCGGGTGTAGCTCAGTTGGTTAGAGCGCCGGCCTGTCACGCCGGAGGTCGCGGGTTCGAGCCCCGTCACTCGCGCCATTCCCTTTGATCCGGGAAGGCGTTTTCAAGCAGCAGAAACAGGATTCACCGGGGCGGGATCGTCGCCGGGTGAACCGGGATCGGGCACGTCGACGTCCGGCCCCACCGGATCGATTTCCGGCGGCGGCGGGGCAGGCGGCGCGGGCTGGTCCGGCGGCGGGATGCCCGGCGGTTCGGACGGCGGCGGGGGTGGTGATGACACGGCCATGACGGCTCCTCTCACGTGGGGAACGCGGCGGCGGCGATGCGGTTTCCGCGTGCGGCTTGCCGAAGCGACCCCGGCGGTATAGAGGCGCGCACTTCGGCGGTGTCCCATGCGGGCGTGGCGGAACTGGTAGACGCGCCGGATTTAGGTTCCGGTATCGCAAGATGTGGGGGTTCGAGTCCCTTCGCCCGCACCAGTCCCCCGCGCGTTTCGCGGGGCGGCACCACCTCATCCGATTTTCTAGACGAAGGCTGACGATGCAGACTGTCGAGACGTTGAACGAAGGGCTGAAGCGCGCCTACACGCTGACCATCACCGCCAAGGACATCGAGAAGAAGGTCGATGCCGAGCTGAAGCGGGTCGCGCCGCAGATGCGCATGCCCGGCTTCCGCCCCGGCAAGGTGCCGGCGAATCTGGTGCGCAAGATGCACGGCCCGGCGCTGCTGCAGGATGCGCTCAACACCTCGATCCAGGAAGGCGTGCAGTCGCTGATCGCCGAGAAGCAGCTGCGCCCCGCGATGCAGCCCTCGGTCGAGCTTAACGACGGCTATGAGCCGGGCAAGGACGCCGAGATCAAGGTCGCGCTCGAAGTGCTGCCGCAGGTGCCGACCCCGGCGATCGACGGGCTCAAGCTCGAGCGGCTGACCGTGCCGGTCGCCGACGAGGCGGTCGACGAGCAGCTCAAGAAGTTCGCCGACCAGATGAAGCGCTGGGAAGACGCCAAGCCGACCTACAAGGCGAAGATGGGCGATCAGGTGACCGTCGATTTCGTCGGTAAGACGATGGACGGTGTGGCGTTCGAGGGCGGCACCGGCACCGATATGGCGATCGAGCTCGGCGCGGGCCGGCTGATCCCGGGCTTCGAGGATCAGGTCGTCGGCGTGAAGACCGGCGACGAGCGTCAGATCAAGGTCACCTTCCCGGAGGATTATCCGGCGAAGGAATTGGCCGGCAAGGACGCGACCTTCGACCTCACCGTCAAGTCGGTGAAGACCGCCGCCGAGAGCCAGATCGACGAGGAACTGGCCAAGAACCTCGGGCTCGAGAGCCTCGAGCAGCTCCGTGGGCTGCTCAAGGGGCAGATCGAGCAGGAGCATAACGGTCTCACCCGCACCTATATGAAGCGCAAGCTGCTCGATCAGCTCGCTGCGGGCCACGATTTCGAAGTGCCGCCGTCGATGGTCGAGGCCGAATTCAGCCAGATCTGGCACCAGCTCGAGCATGAAGCGACCCATGAGGCCGATCCCAAGGCCGCGATGGAAGAGCTGGAGAACGACCGCGAGGATTATCGCAAGATCGCCGAGCGTCGCGTGCGGCTCGGGCTGCTCCTCTCGGAGATCGGCCAGGCCAACGGCGTCGAGGTAACGCAGCAGGAAATGAACCGCCTGATCGCCCAGGCTGCGCAGCAGTATCGCGGCGAGGATCAGCAGCGCTTCATCCAATACGTCCAGCAGGAGCCGATGGCCGCCGCGCAGCTCCGCGCGCCGCTCTATGAGGACAAGGTCGTCGACTTCCTGTTCGACAAGGCCGAGATCACCGATCGCGAAGCGACCCGCGAGGAGCTGGAAGCCGCGATCGAGAGCGACGACGGTTTCGCGACCGGCACGCACAGCCACGATCACGACAACCACAAGCCGCGCAAGAAGGCCGCCGCGAAGAAGGCCGATGCAGGCGACGACGCCGCCGAAACGCCGGCGGCGAAGAAGGCGCCGGCCAAGAAGGCCGCGGCAAAGGCTGACGAAGCCCCGGCCGCTGCCGAGGAAGAAGCCAAGCCCGCCGCCAAGAAGGCGCCGGCCAAGAAGGCTGCCGCCGCCAAGGCCGACGACGCCGAGGCTGCGCCGAAGCCTGCCAAGAAGGCCCCGGCCAAGAAGGCTGCCGACAAGGCCTGATCGCCGCACGGCAGATTTGGATAAGGAACGGGCGGGGCGTCGCAGGACGACCCCGCCCGTTTCGCGTCAGGCGACCTTGGCGATGATTCGTTCGACGCCTTTCGGATCGGCCTGGATCATTTTCAGCAGCATGGCCGATCCGGCGTCGGGGTTTCGCCGGCCCTGTTCCCAATCACGCAACGTGCCGATCGGGAAATGATAGGTCCTGGCGAACGCCGCCTGCGTCAGCGCGGTCGCCTCGCGCACGGCTTTGACGTTCACGGTGGCGACACGACCCCGGCTGTCATCACCTTTTGCATAGGCAATGGCGTCTTCCAGCCCGGCTGCGATCTTGTCGAATGCGCTTTTCATCGTGGGTCCTTCGGTCGATCGTAAGGCTGCTCAGCGGAGAGACTGGCAGCGAGTGTCTTGGTTAATCCTGCAAGCGCGTTCCGTTCTGCCTTGGTGAGGTTCGCTTTTTCGTTCTTGCCAAATACGGTCAGCAGGAAGACCGGGATCGTGTCACCGCCGAAATAAGTGACGACACGATAACCACCCGATTTGCCTTGGCCCGGCCTTGCGACCCTCAGCTTACGTGCGCCGCCGCAGCCCGGCATGATTTCTCCTGCTCCCGGGTCTTCCGCGATCATTCACAACGATTGCTGTCCGTTCGTCATCGTCCAGGCCAGCATCCTTTGCCGCGGCTATGAACGCCCTAGTCTCGATGACCGTGTGCATGTTTTCTTATACGGCATTGCCGTATATAAGCAAGAGAAATACGGCATTGCCGCATCAGGTGCGTTTGCAGCCAGCGGTTGCGGACAGTCCACAAAAGAGTCGAAGCCCCACGCGATCCTGTTATTGGAGCGAAATGACCCCCACGATCGCCGTCCTGTTGCCCTGCTATAACGAGGAAGCCGCGATCGTGCAGACGATCGAGAGCTTCCGCGCGGCGCTGCCCGAGGCAATGATCTACGTCTACGACAATAATTCGCGCGACCGGACGATCGAGGTGGCGCGTGCCGCCGGGGCGATCGTCCGGTCGGAGCGAATCCAGGGCAAGGGCGCGGTTGTGCGGCGGATGTTCGCCGATGTCGATGCCGACATCTATGTGATGGCCGACGGCGACGCCACCTATGACGCCGCCTCCGCCCCGGCGCTGGTCGCGCGGATGCTCGACGAGCAGCTCGACATGGTCGTCGGCAGCCGGGTGGGGGAGGCGACCGAGGCCTATCGCCGCGGCCACCGTTTCGGCAATGCCCTGCTCACCGGCATGCTGACGCGCCTGTTCGGGCGTAGTTTCACCGACATTCTCTCGGGTTACCGCGTCTTCTCGCGACGCTTCGTCAAAAGCTTCCCGGTGCTGTCGGCAGGGTTCGAGATCGAGACCGAGATCAGCGTCCACGCGCTCGAGCTCAAGATGCCGGTCGCCGAGATCGAGACGCCGTATTTTGCGCGGCCCGAGGGATCGACCTCCAAGCTGTCGACCTATCGCGACGGCTGGCGCATCCTCAACACGATCATCACGCTCTATCGCATCGAGCGGCCCTTGTGGTTCTTCGGCGCGATCGGCGCATTGCTGCTGGTGGTGGCGCTGATTCTCGCCGCGCCGCTCGCGGTGACCTATATGCAGACCGGGCTGGTGCCGCGCTTCCCGACCGCGATCCTCGTGACGGGGCTGACAATTCTGGCCGCGCTCAATGGTTTCGCCGGGCTAATCCTCGATACGGTGGTGCGCGGCCGCCGCGAGATGCGACGGCTTGCCTATCTTTCGCTTACCGCGCCGGGCATTTGAACCACAGCAACGTAAATTCCCTTAAAGTTTTTCGGAAAGAGAGTGTGCCGCCATTTCGCCGAAATGGAAAAGCGCTACGGTATCAGGCCTGAAATTCGCTTGATGCCGGGGGGCATGCAATGGTGGTTGGGGGGCGGCCGGCGCGAACGGGCGACTGGTGGGCTGCGCGCAATTTGTGGCGGGCGCTAGCGCTTCTGTCTATTTTACCTTTCATCTTAGTGCGCTATCCGCCGCTCGGGGATTTTTACGGCCACGTCGGGCGTTACTATGTCATGATTGACGATGGTCAATCGGATTACTTGCGCCGCTACTTCGATTTCCGATGGCGCATCATGGGGAATCTCGGGCAGGATTTGATGATGGTGCCGGTCGGCGGCCTCATCGGCGTCGAGCGCGGTGCCCGACTGCTGACCGCGTTGATTGCCCCGCTAACGATCCTCGCCCTGCGCCAGCTGAGCATCGCGGCGACGGGCGCGGTCCAGGCCCCTGCATTGCTGGCACTGCCCTTTGTCTTTTCCTTCCCGTTGCTCTTCGGATTCATCAATTACGCGCTGGCGCTGGCGGTGGCATTGTGGGGGTTGGTCTTCTGGTACCGTATCCGGCGATGCGAGCCGCTGGCCCGTTCGATCGGGCTGGCGCTGATCGCGAGCATCGTCTGGCTTTGCCATCTCGCGGGCTGGGCGACATTCGTGCTTGGGGTCGGCGCGATCGAAGCGTCCGCGGCGTGGGTGGCGTGGCGCGGAGGGCGTGGATTTTGGCGGGCCGTTCGGCCGTGTTTGTCGAGCCTATCCATTCTCACTCCGATATCGTTTACCCTCGCCAGCGCGGGCGAAGCAGGCGAAACAGGGAATTTCGATCTCGCGCTCAAATTGCGCTGGCTGGCCTTTGTCCTGCGCGATCAATCGATTTTTCTCGATCTGGGCTCCCAGTTGGTGATCGCGGTGGCCGTCGCCTTCCTCATCGCGAGGCGGTGGGTGACCATCGAGCCGGCGTTGACGCTTGCCGCCGCGGCGCTTTTCATCCTGTTCTGGCTGATGCCGACCCAGATCATGGGGAGCTTCTTCGCCGATTTGCGGCTGCTGCCGGTCGTCGCGATTTTTGCGCTGCTCGGTCTACGCTCGATCGGCGCCGGAAGACGATCCGCGATCGCGCTGCTCGGCGTCGGCCTGTTTCTGGTCAGACTTGCGGTGATGACGATCGGATGGATCGCGACCAGCGACGCCATCGCGTCCGATCTTAAAGCGCTCGATCGCGTGCCCAGGGGAAGCCGGATCGCGGTTCTGGCGCCGATGCGCATGTGCGAAAATTGGCCCAACGACAGCGTCAGCCATATCGCCAGCCTCGCCATCGGGCGGCGCGAAGCGTTCGTGAACAGCCAATGGAATATTGCCGGCCAGTTGATGCGGCCGATCTACAATTGGGGCCGCGGGTATAATGACGTGGTGTCGGCGACGCTGGCACCCGCGGGGACGACATGCAGCGGGAACGACCTGGCGGCGTGGCTCCGGCAGTTTCCTCGGGATCGATTCGACTATGTGTGGCTATTCCGGGCCGGCCCGCTCCCGGCGATCGACCGGGCGTGGTTGCAGGAGGAATATCGCGGCGCCAAAGGTGTCCTGCACCGCATTACCGATCACGGGCTTCAACGCCCTTGAACTCGATTGTCGCAGCGCCGATGTTGGCGGTCCACAAGGCATAAGAGAGTCTTCCATGCACAATCCGTTCGACAATGGCGATTTCGCGGGCAAGCTGGCCAGCGCGGGAATCGGCCTCCAGCCGACGCAGGCGGGGCTCGTCCCGATCGTGATCGAACAGTCGAATCGCGGCGAGCGCTCGTTCGACATCTTCTCGCGGCTGCTCCGCGAGCGAATCGTTTTCGTCACCGGCGGGGTCGAGGATGGCATGGCCAGCCTGATCACCGCCCAGCTGCTGTTCCTCGAATCGGAAAATCCGAAGAAGGACATCTTCATGTACATCAACTCGCCGGGCGGGGTCGTCACGGCGGGCATGGCGATCCACGACACGATGCAATATATCCGCCCGCGCGTCGGGACGGTGTGCATCGGTCAGGCGGCGTCGATGGGGTCGTTCCTGTTGGCGGCCGGCGAGCCGGGGATGCGCGTCGCGCTTACCAATGCGCGGATCATGATCCACCAGCCGTCGGGCGGGGCGCAGGGCATGGCCGCGGATATCGAGATCCAGGCGCGTGAAATCCTGCGCATGCGGCATTTTCTTAACACGCTTTATGCGAAGTACACCGGCAAGCCGCTGGAGGAAATCGAGCGCGCGATGGATCGCGACAAGTTCATGTCGGCCGACGAAGCCAAGGAATTCGGGCTGATCGACGAGGTGTTCGACAAGCGCCCGGCGCCGGCGGACGAGGTTGCGGCAGCCGCCTGAGTATCAGGCCGGGATTGCGGCCGAGATTCAGGCATTGCCGTTTTGTGACGGGCCGGGTTACCATATCCGGCCCGAAAGTCGCTCCCCCGGTGGGGAGCGCGAAAGGATTGATTGAATGACGAAGCTCTCCGGCGGCGACTCCAAGAGCACGCTCTACTGCTCGTTCTGCGGCAAGTCGCAGCACGAGGTTCGCAAGCTCATCGCCGGCCCGACGGTCTTCATCTGCGACGAGTGCGTCGAGCTGTGCAACGACATCATCCGCGAGGAAACGAAGTCCGCGCTCGTCGCCAAGAAGGACGGTGGCGTCCCCACGCCGCAGGAAATCTGCGACGTGCTCGACGATTATGTCATCGGGCAGAAGCAGGCCAAGCGCGTGCTCTCGGTCGCGGTGCACAATCACTATAAGCGGCTGAACCACGGCGCGAAGGGTGCCGATGTCGAGCTCGCCAAATCGAACATCCTGCTCGTCGGGCCGACCGGCTGCGGCAAGACCTTGCTCGCGCAGACGCTGGCGCGCATCCTCGACGTGCCGTTCACGATGGCCGATGCGACGACGCTGACCGAGGCGGGCTATGTCGGCGAGGATGTCGAGAACATCATCCTCAAGCTGCTCCAGGCGTCGGATTACAACGTCGAGCGCGCGCAGCGCGGGATCGTCTATATCGACGAGATCGACAAAATCAGCCGCAAGGCGGAGAATCCCTCGATTACCCGCGACGTTTCGGGCGAGGGCGTCCAGCAGGCGTTGCTCAAGCTGATGGAGGGCACCACCGCCTCGGTCCCGCCGCAGGGCGGGCGCAAGCATCCGCAGCAGGAATTCCTCCAGGTCGACACGACCAACATTCTGTTCATCTGCGGCGGCGCTTTCTCGGGGCTGGAGAAGATCATCGGCGATCGCCTGCAGGGCAAGTCGATCGGCTTCGGCGCCTATGTCGCCGCGCCCGAGGAGAAGCGCACCGGCGAGATGCTGCGCCAGACCGAACCGGAGGATCTGCTCAAGTTCGGGCTGATCCCCGAATTCGTCGGCCGTCTGCCGGTGGTCGCGACGCTCGAGGACCTCGACGTGGCGGCGCTGGTCAAGATCCTGACCGAGCCGAAAAATGCGCTGGTCAAGCAATATCAGAAGCTGTTCGAGATGGAGGAAGTGAAGCTGAGCTTCACCGATGACGCTCTGGTGTCGGTCGCCAAGAAGGCGATCGAGCGCAAGACCGGCGCGCGCGGGCTGCGCTCGATCCTCGAAGGCATCTTGCTCGACACGATGTTCGACCTGCCCGGGATGGAGGGCGTCGACGAAGTGATGATCGACAAGGACGTGGTCGACGGCCGCAAGGAACCGATCCGCGTCTATGCCGAGAAGAAGAAGGCCGGCGACGCGGCCTGACGCTTTCGGTTTACCTGAGTAATGAGGCGGGCGTCGCGTGAGCGGCGCCCGCTTTGCTTTGAAGCTGAGGGTGCCCCAAACTACTCCGTCACCCCGGCCTTGAGCCGGGATCCATCGGGGCGCAGGCCCTGCGGTCAGCGGCTTTCGCGCAACGGCGGCAAGCCGGGACCGATCGCCAGATCATCTCACCGCGGATTGTCACGCTCGATCAGCTCGATCTTCCAGTCGCGTCGCCGGCGTTTGATGCGCTTTTCCGGCGCGATCGCATCGTCCAGTGTCCGCGATCGCGTACCAGGCGACGCGTGTCACCGCATATTCGGTGGTGAAGCCGCCGAACCTGACTTCGCGATGCTGCATCACGCGGCCGACGAGGGTCGACGTCACCCCCACGTAAAGCGTGCCGTAAAAGCCGCTCGCGAGGATGTAGACGCACGGTTGCCGCTCCCTCATGCCGCCGGAGCTCGCCCCCCGATGGACCCCGGCTCAAGGCCGGAGTGACGGGAGTGCGAGTGGCAGCGCGCCCCGCCACCACCAAAACAATGGAAAGCACCGCGCAGTTCGTGCATTTTCCTCCACTGAATCAACCGGGAGGAACGATGACCGCCGACGACAGCACCACGCCGCCGGAAACCTCGCCGGCCGACAGGGGCATCGGCCTGCCGTGGTGGACGTTGGCGTTTCCGGTGCTCGGCGTCGTCGCGGTGCTCGTCAATCTCGCCAAGCTCGGCACGCTGGGGACGATCGCCGCGGCGGTGATCCTGATCGGCAGCGTGCTCGCCGCGGTGCATCATGCCGAGGTGGTGGCGCATAAGGTTGGCGAGCCGTTCGGCACGCTGGTCCTCGCGGTGGCGGTGACGGTGATCGAGGTGTCGCTGATCGTCAGCCTGATGCTGTCCGACGCGGGCGATGCCTCGACGCTGGCGCGCGATACCGTGTTCGCGGCGATCATGATCATCGTCAACGGCATCGTCGGGCTCTGCCTGTTGAGCGGCGGGGTGCGGTTTCGCGAGCAGCGCTTCACGCTGCGCGGAGTTTCCGCGTCGCTCAACGTGCTCGTCGCGATGTCGGTGCTGACGCTCGTTCTGCCCAATTTCGTCGAAAGCGCGCCGGGGCCGGCCTATGCTCCGTCGCAATTGGTGTTCGTCGCGATCGTCTCGCTGATCCTCTACGGCACTTTTGTCCTCGTCCAGACGGTGCGCCACCGCAGCTATTTCCTCCCCGAGGGCGGCGCGGAGGAGGAGCATGCCGATCCCCCCGCCACGCGCACCGCCTGGGCCGCCTTCGGGGTGCTGTTGGTCGCGCTGGTCGGGGTGGTGCTGCTCGCCAAGGGGCTGGCGGCGACGGTCGAGAAGGCGGTGCTCGGCGCCGGGCTGCCGCTCGCGGTGGTCGGCGTGGTGATCGCCGGGGTGGTGCTCGCGCCCGAAAGCCTTGCCGCGTGGCGCGCGGCGCGGCGCAACCGGCTGCAGACCAGCCTCAACCTCGCGCTCGGCTCCGCACTCGCCTCGATCGGGCTGACGATCCCCAGCGTCGCGGTCGTGTCGCTGGTGCTCGGGCTTCCGCTGGCGCTCGGGATCGGGGCCAAGGGGCTGACGCTGCTGGTGCTTTCATTATTCTCGATCACCTTGTCGCTCGGCACCGGGCGGACGACGATCCTCGGCGGGGTGGTGCATCTGGTGATCTTCGCGGTCTATCTGTTCGTCACGGTGGTGCCGTGACGCTGCGCGTCGCCAGCCACGCCGATCGCGATGCGATCGCGGCAATGCTGGCGCGTGCTTTCGCCGACGATCCGGCGACTTCCTATATCCTCCCCGATCCGGTCGACCGCGCGAAGCGGCTGCCGCGCCTGTTCCGCCTGTTGTTCGAGGGCGACGCCGGGGGGATGCGGCTCGTGACCCCGGGCGGCGAGGCGGCAACGCTGTGGCGCGCGCCGGGCGAGGCCGACGTGCCTTTGTGGGAGATCGTGCGCCGTGCCCCGGCGCTGCTCCACGCGCTCGGCGGCGGGGTGGTGCGGGCGCTGCGCGTGTCCGAGGCGATGGAGGCGCATCACCCCAAGGGCGATTATTGGTATCTGCATATCGCCGGCTGTGACCCCGTGGCGCAGGGGCGCGGGCTGGGCGGCGCCGCGGTGCGCGGCGGGCTCGAGCGCGGGGCAGGGCGCTGGCCCGCCTATCTCGAGACCGCGACCGAGCGGAACCTGGGGTTCTATCGCGCTCTGGGGTTCGAGGTGACCGCCGAATGGCGCGTGCCCAAGGGCGGGCCGCTGTTCTGGTCGATGCTGCGCCCGGCGGATTAGGCAGGCCGCAATCGCTCAGTCCGAAAGGGGGGATTCCGGTTCGATACCGCTATTTCGCCGGCGTCGGTCGGTCGCGCCACGCCTGATATTGCTCGATCGCCTCCGACCGGCGCAGCACCCGCGCCATCGGGTCGATCACGACCTGCGCGCCGGCCGGCACCGTCAGCACCGCCTTGCCGCCGGGCAGGTCCACGCGCTGCACCGCGCCGTCGACCGACAGCTCGATCGGCATCGGAAACGCCCCGCCCGCGCGCCATTCGAGCGTCAGCCGGTCACCGTCGCGCGTCTCGACCAGTTCGGGGAGCGCGGCGCGGCGCAGATAGGCGTCGAAGAACCACCCGAGATCGCGCCCGCTCGCCGCATGCACGTCGCGCTCGAAATCGGCGGTCGACGCATAGCGCGGGGTGAAATTGCCCGGCCGCGGATCGGGGCGGCCATAGACCAGCCGGCGCGTCGCGTCGAAAAAGGCCTGGTCGCCGATCAGCCAGCGCAGCGTGTGAAGCATCCACCCTGCCTTGTAATAGATATCGGCGCCCGGCCCGCCGCGTTCGACCTTGTAGACATCCTCCTCGGTGCGCGACCGGCCGGAGACGACGGGCATGCGGTTGGCGATCAGATTGCGCTGCTGGTCGAGCAGCACGATGTAGCGCGCCTCGCCCTCGCGCCAGCGGCCGTAGAGCGGCTGCATGTAGCTCGCGAACCCCTCGTGGAGCCAATAATCGTCCCAGTCGGCGGCGGTCATCTGGTTGCCGAACCATTCGTGCGCGAATTCGTGCTGGAACAGCCAGTCGAACCCCTCGGGCGCCTTGGCATATTCGTTGCCATAGGCGTTGATCGTCTGGTGCTCCATTCCCTTGTACGGGGTTTCGACCACCCCGACCTTCTCGTCGCCGAACGGATAGGGGCCGATCACGCTTTCGAAGAAATCGAGCGCGGGGGCGAATTCGGCGAACAGCGCGCGCGCCTGCTTCTCCTCGCCGGGCAGATACCAATAATGCAGCGCGATCGTGTTGCCGAAGCGGCTGTGGTAGCTGCCCGACAATTCCTCATACGGCCCGACATTGAGCGCGATCGCATAGGTGTTGGGCTGGCGCGCGTGCCAGTTCCAGCGCGTCCGGCCGTCGGGCAGGGTATCGACGCCGGTGAGCACGCCATTGGCGGGCGCCTTCAGCCCCTTGGGCACGGTGACGTGGAGATCGACCGACCCCGGCTCGCCGGTCGGAAAATCGAGGCACGGCCACAGCAGGTCGCAGCCATAACCCTCGGTGGTCGAGGCGACCCACGCGCGCTTGTCGGGGGTGCGCGACCAGACCATTCCGTCGTCCCACGGCGCGTTGAGCGCGACATGCGGGGTGCCGCCGTAGCTGATCCGCACCGTGGCGCGCGCGCCCGCGGCGAGCGGGTGGGGCAGGGCGATCATCAGCCGCCCCTCGGGGTTGCGCCACGCCGTCCTGGGCAGCCCGACGTCATCGACCGCGATCGCCGAGACCGGCAGGTTGCGATCGAGATCGAGCACGACGCGATCGGTCGCCGCGCGCGCGGTGAAGGTGAGCGCGGCGATGCCGCTCAACTGGCGTTTGTCGGGATAGACCTCGAACGACAGATCGGCGTGATCGAACGCCAGCTTCGCCTGATCGGGGTCGATCGGCCCGCCCGACCGCTGCGTTTGTTCGGTGAGCGGCGGCATCCCCTTTGCCGGCAGCCCGGCGGCAACGGCGGCGGCGTTGGCGGCCAGAGCCAATAGGATCGTCACCCGCGGCGCACGCCAAGATTGATGCAATCGTCCGAGACACCATATAAGCCGTGAACGCCGCCCGGCCGGGGCGGCTGTGGAGTATCCATGACCCAGACTTTTCCCGTTCTTCCGCTGCGTGACATCGTCGTCTTCCCCCAGATGATCGTGCCGTTGTTCGTCGGCCGCGACAAGTCGGTCGCCGCGCTGGAGGCAGCAATGGGCGGCGACAAGGAGATTTTCCTCGTCGCGCAGCTCGATCCCGCGCAGGACGATCCCAAGGAAGATGATCTCTACGACATCGGCGTCACCGCCACCGTCCTCCAGCTCCTCAAGCTCCCCGACGGCACGGTGCGCGTGCTCGTCGAGGGCAAGACGCGCGGCCGGCTCGGCGAGCTGAGCGAGGCCGACGGCTATCTCAGCGCCACGGTCGCGCCGGTCGACGACCAGCCGGCCGAAGGCACCGAGGTGAGCGCGCTGATGCGCTCGGTGGTCGACCAGTTCGAGAATTACGCCAAGCTCAACCGCAAGCTGCCGGCGGAGACCGCGGTGCAGCTCGCCGAGATCGAGGAGGCGGCGCGCCTCGCCGATGCGGTGGCCGGCAATATCGCGATCAAGGTCGCCGACAAGCAGTCGCTGCTGGTCGAGACCGATCCGGCCAAGCGGCTGGAGATGGTCTATGCCTTCATGGAGGGCGAGCTCGGCGTGCTGCAGGTCGAGCGCAAGATCAAGAGCCGCGTCAAGCGCCAGATGGAGAAGACGCAGCGCGAATATTATCTCAACGAGCAGCTCAAGGCGATCCAGCGCGAGCTGGGCAATGAGGGCGAGGACGGCGAGGGCGACGAGATCGCCGAGCTGACCCAGAAGATCGCCACGCTCCGCCTGTCGAAGGAAGCGCGCGCCAAGGCCACCGCCGAGCTCAAGAAGCTCAAGACGATGGCGCCGATGTCCGCCGAGGCGACGGTGGTGCGCAATTATCTCGACGTGCTGCTTGGGCTGCCGTGGGGCAAGAAGTCCAAGCTCAAGAAGGACATCGCCGCGGCGCAGGCGATCCTCGACGAGGATCATTACGCGCTCGAGAAGGTCAAGGACCGCATCGTCGAATATCTCGCGGTGCAGGCGCGGACCAACAAGCTGAAAGGACCGATCCTGTGCCTCGTCGGCCCGCCGGGCGTGGGCAAGACCAGCTTGGGCAAGTCGATCGCCAAGGCGACCGGGCGCGAATTCATCCGCCAGTCGCTGGGCGGGGTGCGCGACGAGGCCGAGATCCGCGGCCACCGGCGGACCTATATCGGCTCGCTGCCGGGCAAGATCGTCACCAATTTGCGCAAGGCAGGGACGTCGAACCCGCTGTTCCTGCTCGATGAAATCGACAAGCTCGGGCAGGATTTCCGTGGCGATCCCGCCTCGGCGCTGCTCGAGGTGCTCGACCCCGAACAGAACAGCAAGTTCAACGATCACTATCTGGAGATCGACATCGATCTTTCGGACGTGATGTTCGTCACCACCGCGAACACGCTGAATCTGCCGCAGCCGCTGCTCGATCGGATGGAGATCATCCGCCTCGAAGGCTATACCGAGGACGAGAAGGTCGAGATCGCCGAGCGGCACCTGATCGCCAAGCAGGTCGAGGCGCACGGGCTCAAGGACGGCGAGTTCACGCTGACCAACGAGGGGCTGCGCGCGCTGATCCAGCGCTACACCCGCGAGGCCGGGGTGCGCACGCTCGAACGCGAGATCGCCAAATTGGTCCGCAAGGCGCTGCGCCGGATCCTTGAGGGCAAGGCCACGACGGTGACGATCACGCCGGAAAACCTCCACGAATTCGCCGGGGTGCAGAAATATCGCCACGGCCTGTCCGAGCAGGAGAATCAGATCGGCGCGGTCACCGGGCTCGCCTGGACCGAGGTGGGCGGCGAATTGCTGACGATCGAGAGCGTCACCGTACCCGGCAAGGGCGCGGTGAAGACCACCGGCAAGCTCGGCGACGTGATGAAGGAATCGGTCCAGGCCGCCTTCAGCTTCGTCCAGGCGCGCGCGCCCTCGTTCGGGATCAAGCCGAGCCTGTTCAACCGCAAGGACATCCACATCCACTTGCCCGAGGGCGCGGTGCCCAAGGACGGGCCGTCGGCGGGGATCGGGATCGTCACCTCGATCGTCTCGACGCTCACCGGGGTGCCGGTGCGGCGCGAGGTGGCGATGACCGGCGAGGTCACGCTGCGCGGCCGCGTGCTGCCGATCGGCGGGTTGAAGGAAAAGCTGCTCGCCGCGCTGCGCGGCGGGATCGAGACGGTGCTGATCCCGCAGGAGAATGAGAAGGATCTCGCCGAAATCCCCAAGAACATCCGCGAGGGGCTGAAAATCATCCCCGTTTCGCACGTCGACGAGGTGCTGCGACTCGCGCTGACCGATCCGCTCGAAGCGATCGATTGGACCGATGCGGATGAACTGGCGGCCCTGCCGCCGGCGCCTATTGCGCCGGCCGGTGGCGAGTTGCATCATTGACAACGACTCATCCGCGGCGGGCCAGATAGGTCCGTCGCGGAGGGTGTTCGTCGCGATCTTGGCGGATTCGTTTGACAGCAGACGAACCACGCGCATTACTGTGCGGATCGGCCGCGTGGCCGCGAATCCATTTTTATATCCCACTTTCCAGCACATGGGGGTTACTGGACATGAACAAGCAGGAACTGATCGCGGCGGTGGCGAACGCTTCCGGCCTCGGCAAGGGTGATGCCAGCCGGGCTGTCGAGGCCGTGTTCGACACCATCTCGGCCAGCCTGAAGAAGGGCGACGAAGTGCGCCTGGTGGGCTTTGGCACGTTCGCGGTCTCCAAGCGCAAGGCGTCCACCGGGCGCAACCCGCGCACCGGCGAGCCGATGACGATCAAGGCCTCGACCCAGCCCAAGTTCAAGGCCGGGAAGGTTTTGAAGGATTCTCTCAACTGAAATGATCGCGGGCTGGACAGGCGCGATTCCCGCGCCTAAAGGCCCGCTTCCGGTTTGGCCCTCAGGGCGATCGGGCGCGTAGCTCAGCGGTAGAGCACACCCTTCACACGGGTGGGGTCACAGGTTCAATCCCTGTCGCGCCCACCATTTCAGCAAAGCCCGTCGATCGATCCCGATCGGCGGGTTTTTGTTATTTTTCGCCGTGGCTGCAGTGATTTGCGGCGGTGGAAGGCGGGAACTCGCAAATTGTATCATCGTAAATTGTCGTTAACCTTCCTTGATTGTAGGAAGTCCTGAAAATACCCCCCTGATCGCAGAAGAGAAACCACAATCAGGCGTCGCGCGTTCGGAATTAGTGACAGGGGATGATCATGCGCATGTTTCTGAAAGCTGCCGCCGTTTCAGGTGTTTTTACTGCTATCCCGGCTGTCGCCACGCCGCTAATGATCACCCCGATCACCGTTTCCGGTAGTGATACCGGAACGACTTGGAACACCGCGGTCGATAACAACTATACGCTGTTCATCCAGCATCCTGTCGGCAAGCAGGTGAATCCGAACGACGATTTTTCGCCGACGCATATCTTTACGAACCGGGCGTCGGACTATCTGCTGATCGGGGACGGCTTTCCGACGAACAGCAGGAGCGGCAATTCCGACCCCGTCTACAATCTGGCGGTCGAAATCGCTCACGACGGGGTGTCGCAATGGTTGAGCGGCAATCTCGACGGCGCGACGGGCGCGTTCACGGTGACCAACGCCACGGCGCGTTTCGAGGGCGTGGAATACACGCTGACCAATTTCAACTGGATGCGCGGCATGTCGAACCTAGTCGGTTCGTATAGCGTAGGCAGCGCCACTTATGCCGGCCAGCCGAGCGGTTCGTTGTCCGATTATCAGGGCGCGTTCACGCTCAGTGCGGCCTCGGTCCCCGAGCCGTCGACCTGGGCGATGATGATCATCGGTCTCGGCGCGGTGGCAGGCACGATGCGCGTTCGGCGCAAGACAGCGCCCGCGCTCGGCTGATTTCTCCAACCACGGGATAGGCGCCGGCGGTTCGGGAACCCGTCATCCCCGCGAAAGGCTGGGATCGCCGGTCGCTTGCCGTCCCCTTGTGCTTCCGCGAATTGTGCTCCGCGAATTGTGCTCCCGCGAAGGCGGGAGCCCAGACCGGGTCCCCGGCTTGGGTTCCCATCAAAGTAATACTTTGATGCGGGCCCTTCGCGGGACACACGATGGGGGACCACCACTCCGGCGCAGGGCGCGCGCGCGGATTAAGGGCAGCGGAGTCCTGAAAGCCGATCCGTGCTGGCCCGACGCTCCAAATCCGGCCGACCTTATCCTCATTCGCGCCTGCCTTGTCGCCGCCCCGCCCCCGCCGTTCGAGGGGCGCGCCCTTCGACAAGCCCGGCACCAGCGCCGCGTCGCGCAGCTTCCGAGCCCCGCTGAACGACCCGACCGGCACGCCCGTCATATCCCCCGCCGCCACGGCAAATGCTTGTCCCAAAGCGGGACCTCCTATGCCGAAGATTTATCGGGCAATTTTGGTTAATCTCGTTGAAACCAATTTGGCGCTCAGGTATTTGACTGCCAAGCCACAAGATCAACCACGGTCGCTTGCCCGCGCTCACAAATAGGGGATCGTATATGCGTGCTTTTCTGAAGATCACTGCTGCTGCCGTCGCGTTCGCTGCCCTGCCGGCATCGGCCGTCCCGGTGCTGACGTCCGCATCGGTCACCGGCCCGACGGGTACGGTGTGGAACACGACCGCTGACAGCTTCTACAACCTGTTCATCCGTCACCCCACCGACCAGGGTTACGTGAACTCGAACGACAATTTCTCGGGGATTTCGCTGGGTGGTCTGGCGACCGACGGCGACTTCCAGATCACCGGTGACGGTTGGCCGACGGGGGCGAGCGCCCACTACACCAACTCCGATCCTTATTATAACCTCACGCTGGTGCTGACCGAGGCGGGCAAGTCCCTCACGCTCACCGGGAAGTACACCCCGGGCACCCAGGAGTTCGTCGGGCTCACCGGTTCGGGCATCCTCAACGGCGTGAAGTACACGCTCGACTCGTTCGACTGGACGCGCGGCACGACCAATCTGGTCGGCGGCTACACCTATGCCGGCCGTATCGGCCAGACCGGTGGGTCGGCGCGCGACTATCAGGGCACCTTCTCGCTCAGCTCGGGCGGGGTTCCCGAGCCGGCGACCTGGGGTCTGATGATCCTCGGCTTCGGCGGTGTGGCCGGCGCGATGCGTCGCCGTCGCAGCACGACGCTCGCGACTGCCTAAGACGCTTTCCGGTCCACGGAAATGAAAGCCGGTCGGTCCAATCGGACCGGCCGGTTTTTTCTTTGCATGGCCCTGTCATCCCAGCCCAAGCCGGGATCTCGGGCGGCAAGCGCGACGCCCGTGGCGGAAGGCCTTAGGTGATATGTAGCAGGCGTGATGCGTGGAACGTCATCCTGCGATGTCGGCGGCATTGGCGTCATAGCAGCGGACAAGCCGCGCCGTGCCCCGCGATGAACCGCGCATGAAATCGCGCGCGGCCGATCCTCATTACGGGGCAATTCTCGCCGTGTTGCCGCGAGATCGCGGTGCGATGCAGGGCTTTATCGTCTGATAACTATACCCAAGCCGCCCGTCTCGCGGTAGTGTCGCGCCGTGGGGTGCGCGGGATGGGCGTTAGATGAAGTTGAAGTTCGACGCCCGGGCGCGGGCGATCATGCAGAGATTGCCGATCCCCAGCGTCTATTCGGCGGCCGAGCTGGTCCTGCTCGGGCTGCTCGCTTTTCAGGCCGCGCGGCTGGTGTGGGTAGCGGTGACGCCGGTCGCCCCGGTCGGCGAATGGCGCGCGAGCGTGCCGACGATCCCCGCCGCGCCGGGCGACGTGCTGCGCGGGTTCGATCCTTTCTATCGGTTGGAGGGCGGCGGCGATGCGCCGGCCGTGGTCACCTCGCTGCGCCTGACCTTGTTCGGCACGCGCGTCGACGAGGCCAGCGGGCGCGGCTCGGCGATCATCGCCGGTCCCGACGGCATCCAGAAAAG
Organism: Sphingomonas sp.; assembly: GCA_017849555.1. Lineage (GTDB taxonomy): Bacteria > Pseudomonadota > Alphaproteobacteria > Sphingomonadales > Sphingomonadaceae > Sphingomonas > Sphingomonas lycopersici. The sequence continues at coordinate 20,898 of JAFIGU010000104.1, forward strand.
CGTCGCCGTCGGAGAGGAGATCATCCCCGGGGTGACGCTGAAGGAAGTCGCGTTCGATCATGTGACGATCGATCGCGGCGGTGCGCGCGAGGATCTGTTCCTCGATCAGTCGGCCGGGACGGCGAATGCGGCGTCGCCTGGCGTCGCGCCGGCGCCGGGCGCCGTGCCGCCGCCGGTGGCGGGCAACCCCCCGCCGGGGGGCGGGATCACGATTAGTCGGTTCCGCGCCGAGGTCGGTTTCGTGCCGCGTATCGAGGGCGGCAAGATCGCCGGCCTCGTCGTACGTTCGCAAGGTTCCGGCGCCGCGTTTCGCGCCGCCGGATTGAAGGAGGGTGACATCATCACCGCAGTTGGGGGTCGGTCGATCAGCAATCCGGCCGATCTGGATATCATCGCCGGCGGGTTGAATGGTGGCGGCACGCTCTCGCTGACCGTGCAGCGCGACGGCCAGTCGATCCCGCTCAGCCTTGCGGTGGCGCCGCAATGAGGCTGCTTTGTTTCGCCAGCGGCATCGCACTGGCGCTTGCCGCCCCGGTCGCCGCGCAGACCACGCTCAACGTGCGCGACGCCGATATCCGCGCCTTCATCGCCGATGCGGCGAAGGTGACCGGCCGCGTGTTCATCATCGACGGCCGCGTGCAGGGCAAGGTGACGGTGGTGACCGATCGCCCGCTGAGCAAATCCGAATATTTCGAGGTGTTCCTCTCGACGCTGCGTGCCAACGGGCTGGTCGCGGTGCCGACCAGCAACGGCGCGTTGCGCGTCCAGCCGATGGAAAATGCCGCCGCCCAGCCGGGGCGCGTCGGGCTCTCCGGCGCGGCGCGCAACCAGTTCGTGACCGAGATCGTCCGGCTGCGTTCGATCGACGCGCAATCGGCGGTCGATACGGTGCGGCCGCTGGTCAGCCCGCAAGGGTCGCTCACCGCCAATCGCGGCGGCAATTCGCTCGTCGTCGCCGATTTTGCGGATAACGTCCGCCGCGTGCGCGAGGTGCTCAAGCGGATCGATACCGACGGTGCCGCGACGCGGGTGATCGCGCTCAAGAACGCCGGCGCGCGCGACGTCGCCACCGCGCTCCAGGCGCTGGTCGGCAATCCGGCGGCGGGCGGCGGGCAGCCGACCAGCGTGGTCGCGGTCGACGGCGCCAATTCGATCGCGCTGCGCGGCGATCCCTCCACCGTCGCGCGGCTGGCGCAGGTCGCGCTCGATCTCGATCAAAAGGCCAAGAGCGGCACCGAGATCCGCGTCGTCTTCCTCGAGCACGCCGATGCCGCGCAACTGCTCCCGGTGCTCCAGCAACTCGTCGGCCAGGCGCCCGACCAGATTCCGCAGAACACGCTGTCGCAATCGAATTTCGGCGGCACCTCGGCCAACGGCGGCGGGCGTTCGGGCAACAATGCGCCGATGGCGATGGCGCCGTCGCAGACCCAGTCGCAGGCCGCCCCCGGCGGCGGGGCGGCGGGGCAGGCGGCGATTAGCGCCCAGGGCGGGCGCGCGCCGGCGGTGGTGACGCGCTTCACCGGGGCGAATGCGATCGTCATCGCCGCCCCGGCGGACATCCAGCGCCAGCTTTCGGAGGTGGTGCGCCAGCTCGATACGCGGCGCGAACAGGTGCTGGTCGAGGCGATCGTCGCCGAGGTTTCGGATACCACCGCGAACAAGCTCGGCTTCCAGTTCCTGCTCGGCAATCTGAAGGGCGGGGCGTTCGGCGCGACGAGCTTCTCCAGCTCGGCGCCCAATCTGCTCACCGTCGCGGGCGCGATCGGCGCGCGTCAGCTCGCCACGACGACGACGACGGTCAACGGCACCACCACCGTCACCCAGACCAACAATTCGATCAGCGACGCGCTGGCGCAACAGGCAGTCAATTCGATTCTCGGGACGAGCGGCGGGCTTGCCGGCTGGGGCGGGAAGATCGGCGACACGATCTTCGGCGCGATCATCAACGCGGTGAAATCGGACAATACGTCGAATCTGCTCCAGGCGCCGAGCCTGATCACGCTCGACAATCAGGAAGCGCGCATCCTCGTCGGGCAGGAAATCCCGATCACCACGGGGCAGGCGCTGAGCCAGAATTTCGACAATGCCTTCCGCACCGTCCAGCGCGAGAATGTCGGCATCCAGCTCGAGGTGCGGCCGCAGGTCAATTCGTCGGGGTCGATCAAATTGTTCCTGCACCAGCAGGTCAGCTCGATCGCCGGGCCGGTTTCCAGCGACAATTCGGATCTGATCCTCAACAAGCGCGAGGTGGAGACGACGCTGACCGTCGACGACGGGCAGATCGCGATCATCGGCGGGCTGCTCGACGATAACGAGCGGCGGACGATCGAGAAAATTCCGCTGCTCGGGGACATTCCGGGGCTCGGCCAGCTGTTCCGCTCGAAGGCCAAGACGCGCACCAAGACCAATCTGATGGTATTCATCCGCCCGACGATCCTGCGCACCCCGGAGGACAATCGCCGCGTGACCGAGCAGCGCTACGGCTATCTCCGGCTCAAGCAGGGCCTGTCGGACCCGTCGCGCGAGCCGTCGATCGACGAGCTGGTGCGCGATTATATGGGCGCGGCGCCGCCGATCCCGTCCGCCCCGATCCCCGGCAATATCGAGGACCCGCGGGTCAACGTGCCGGTGCAGCGCAGCTCGACCACGGTGATCAAGCACGGGAAGGAGCGATGACCGCGCCGGCCGAGGAAGCGCCGCTGCCTCCGGTCGACGAGGGTGCCGCGCCGCTTGCCGGCATCGTCCCGCCGGTCCAGCTGCCTTATGCCTTTGCACGCCGCTTCGGGGTGATCTTCGACGGCGAGCGCGTCGCGCTGCGCGACGGCGCCGACGCCGCGGCGCTGATCGAGGTGCGGCGCGTCGTCGGGCGCCCGTTCGATGTCGAGGTGCTGGAGAAAGCCGCGTTCGACCGGCTGCTCGGCAATATCTATGCGATGGACGGACAGGCGACCGCGCTGGCCGCGGTGGGGATGGGCGACGAGCTTGATCTGCTGGCCGACGGCATCCCGACCGCCGAAGACCTGCTCGACACCGCCGATGACGCCCCCGCGATCCGGCTGATCAACGGCGTGATCGCCGATGCCGCGCGGCACAATGTCAGCGATATCCATATCGAGCCCTATGAGACCGGGCTGGTCGTCCGGATGCGGATCGACGGCGTGCTGCGCGAGACGTTGCGGATGCCGCCGCATGTCGCCCCGGTGGTGGTCAGCCGCATCAAGGTGATGGCGCGGCTCGACATCGCCGAGCGCCGCGTGCCGCAGGACGGGCGCATGGGGCTGACATTGGGCGGCAAATTGCTCGACGTGCGCGTCTCCACTTTGCCGAGCCGCGCGGGGGAGCGGGTGGTGCTGCGTATTCTCGACAAGGAGAATGCCGGGATCGATCTCGACGCGCTCGGGATGAGCGAGCGGATGCACAATCTGATCGATCATGCGATCCACGAGCCCAACGGGATCGTGCTCGTCACCGGCCCGACCGGCAGCGGCAAGACCACCACGCTCTATGCCGCGCTGCGCATGCTCAACGACGGCGCGCGCAATATCCTGACGGTCGAGGACCCGGTCGAATATGCGGTCGACGGGGTGGGGCAGACGCAGATCAACCCGCGCGTCGGGCTGACCTTCGCCGCGGGGCTGCGCGCGATCCTGCGGCAGGACCCCGATGTGGTGATGGTCGGCGAAATCCGCGACCGCGAAACCGCCGAGATCGCGGTGCAGGCGTCGCTCACCGGGCATCTCGTGCTCTCGACCGTCCACACCAATGACGCGGTCGGCGCGATCACCCGGATGCGCGACATGAAGGTCGAGCCGTTCCTGCTCGCCTCCACGCTGCGCGCGGTGGTGGCGCAGCGGCTGGTGCGGCGGCTGTGCCCGGTGTGCCGTCACGCGGTGCCGGCGGGGGACAGCGTGTCGAGCCTGCTCGGCATCCCGGCGGATACGATCGTCTACGAGCCGGTCGGCTGCGGCGAATGCGCGCATACCGGTTATAAGGGGCGCGTCGGGGTGTTCGAGGCGGTGCGCGTCGACGATACGATCCGTCGCCTCATCAACGAAGGCGCCGACGAAGTGGCGATCGCGCGCCACGCCTTCGCGGTCAACGAGACGCTGGCCGATGCGGCGCGGCGGCTGGTCGAGCAGGGGGTGACCACCCCCGAGGAAGCGGTACGCGTCTCGCGGCGCGATGCGATGGACGTGGAAGAGGTGCTCGATGTTTGAGGCATCGGACGCCAACCACGATCCGTTCGCCCTGAGCTCGTCGAAGGGCTGCCCTTCTTCGTCGGCAGAAAAGGGCAGGGCTTCGACAAGCTCAGCCCGAACGGGGCATAGGGAAGCGCGATCTAACGCCGCGCTATCCGGCGTCGCCATCTGCCGTGGCTGATTTCGACTATCTCGCGATCGACAAGCGCGGCAACGAGACGCGTGGGCATATCGCGGCGCCCGATGCCGAGGCGGCGCGCGCGATGCTCGATCGGCGGCGGCTCTATGTCGTCAAGGTCGAGCCGGGGGCGGGGCGTGCCGCGCGCGGGCGGCCGTTGTTCGGGCTGCGCATCCTCAGCGCGCGCATGTCGACCAAGCAGCTCACGTTGTTCACCCGCCAGCTCGCGACGTTGAACCGCGTCTCGCCGCTCGAGGAATCGCTCCGCACGATCACCCGCCAGACCGAGCAGGAAAGCGTCCGCGCGATCGTCTCGCAAGTCCATGCCGGCGTGGTCGAGGGGCGGCGGCTGGCCGATGCGATGGCGCGCGAGCCGCGCAGTTTTCCCTCGCTCTATCGCGCGATGGTCGCGGCAGGCGAAAGCTCGGGCACCTTGCCGACGATCCTCGACCGGCTTGCGCTATTGCTCGAACGGCAGGCGGAAATCCGCGGCAAGATGCTGACTGCGCTCACGTATCCCGCGATCCTTGCGGTCGTGGCGATGGGCGTGGTGCTGGCGCTGATGGCGTTCGTCGTGCCGCAGGTGGTCGAGCAATTCGATACCGTGGGGCAGCAATTGCCGCTGCTGACGCGGATCGTGATCGGGATTTCGCACCTGCTGGTCGGCTGGTGGTGGGCGATGCTGATCGTGCTCGCCGCGCTCGGCGCGCTGGCGTGGCTTGCGCTGCGCCAGCCGCCGATCCGGCTCGCGTTCGATACGCGCCTGCTGCGCGTGCCGTTCGTCGGGCGGCTGCTGCGCGATCTTCATGCGGCGCGGATGGCGCGGACGCTGGCGACGATGGTCGCGAGCCGGCTGCCGCTGCTCGAAGGGCTCGCGCTGACCGGGGGGACGATCCACAACCGCCGGCTCAAGCTCGCCTCGGAGGAGATTACCGAGGCGATCCGGGGCGGCGGCAGCCTCTCGGGCGCGATGCGGCGCACCGGGGTGTTCCCGCCGCTGCTCACCTATCTCGCCGCGTCGGGCGAGGCGGCGGGGCGGCTCGACGAGATGCTTGAGCGCGCCGCCGATTATCTCGAACGCGAATTCGATCGTTTCACCGCCACCGCGCTTTCGCTGCTCGAGCCTGCGATCATCGTGATAATGGGTGGCGTGGTGGCGACGATCGTGCTGTCGATCCTGCTGCCGATTCTCCAGCTCAACACGCTTGCAGGCCAATGAGGAATCCGATGTCGACCGAACAGAAAAAGCGCCGCCGCAAGAGCGAGGAGGGGTTCACCCTGGTCGAGCTGATGGTGGTGATCGTCATCATCGGGCTGCTCGCGACGATCGTCGCGATCAACGTGCTGCCCTCGGGCGACACCGCGCGGATCCAGAAAGCCAAGGCGGATATCGCCAATATCGAGCAGGCGCTCGAAATGTATAAGCTCCAGGTCGGCAGCTATCCGACGACGACGCAGGGGCTCGGCGCGCTGGTCACCGCGCCGTCGGGGGTCGATGCGGGGCGCTATCAGGCCGGCGGCTATCTGAAGAAGCTGCCGAACGATCCGTGGAACCGGCCCTATCTCTATGCATCGCCGGGGAAACATTCCGCCGCCGACGTGTGGAGCCTCGGTGCCGACGGCAAGGAAGGCGGCGAGGGCGTCGATGCCGATATCGGCTCCTGGCAATAAGAGCGGGGGGCACACCACCCGTCACCCCGGCCTTGCGCCGGTGCGCGTCGTTCCTTGTGTCCCCGCGAAGGCGGGGACCCGGTCTGGGCTCCCGCCTTCGCGGGAGCGCAATTCCGCCGGCTTCACCCTGATCGAGTTGATGATCGTCGTCGTCGTGATCGCGCTGGCGTCGGCGGTGGCGGTGCTGGCCTTGCCCGATCCGCGCGGCCGCGTGCTTGACGAGGGCGCGCGCTTTGCGGTGCGCGTCCGTGCTGCGCGCGACGGCGCGATCGTCGAGGCGCGACCGACGAGCGTGTGGGTCACCCCGCGCGGCTATGGCTTCGATCGTTGGGAGGCTGGCCGCTGGATCGCGATTGACGACAAGCCGCTGCGCGCGACCGAATGGGGCCGCGGCACGACGGTGGCCGTCCCCGAGCGTTCGCGCGTCACCTTCGACACCACCGGCGCCGCCGATCGCCCGGTGACGATCCCGCTGCTGCGCGAACGCGCGCGCGCGACGGTGACGATCTATCCCGACGGCACGGTGAACGTCGATGGCTAGGGCGTGCGCTACCCCGCGTCGCCCCGGCCCCGATCCGGTGCGCGCCCTTCCTTGTGTCCCGGCGAAGGCGGGGACCCAGTCTGGCCTACCGCTTTCGCGGGAGCACAATTCCGCCGGCTTCACCTTGATCGAGATCATGGTCGCGCTGACCGTATTCAGCCTCGCCGCGCTCGCGCTGGTGCGGCTGGAGGGTGCGACGATCCGCTCGACCGGGATGCTCGATTCGACATTGCTGGCGCAGATCGTCGCGCGCAACGTCGCGGTCGAGGCGGTCACCGATACCGTGCCCCCGGTGGCCGGCAAGGCCGAGGGCAATGAGCAGAACGGCGGCCGCGACTGGCATTGGGTCCGCGACGTGCGCGCGATCGGCGACGGGCAAGTGATGCGCGTCGACGTCTCGGTCGCCGATCGCGACGGGCGCGTGCTCGGCCGGCTGACGATGGTTCGCCCGCCCGACGCGGTGGCGGCACGATGAGAGCGCCTTTCCCCTCCACCCCGGCGAAAGCCGGGGTCCAGCAACCTACCTCAAGGCAAATGCCGTCCACCCCCGTTCGCTCTGAGCCTGTCGAGGGGCGGCCCTCGCTCACGGACGGCAGGACGCCCTTCGACGGGCTCAGGGCGAACGGCCTCTATTTCGCGCGCGGCGAGCATTCCGCCGAACACGGCTTCACGCCCCCGTGTCGGCGCTCCGCCGAACACGGCTTCACGCCCCCCGCCGGGCGCTCCGCCGAACACGGCTTCACTTTGGTCGAAGTGCTGATCGCGATGCTGATCTTCGGGATGATCGCGGCGGCGGGGGTGGCGTTGCTATCGTTCAGCATCCGCGCGCAGGGCGCGGCGGTGGCGCGGCTCGACGATGTGGATTCGGTCGAGCGGCTTTCGTCGATCCTGTCCGCCGATTTCGCACAGGCGGTCGAACGCCCCAATCGCGACGAGCGCGGCGTGATGCAGCCCGCCTTCGTCGGCACCGGCACGTCGGTGCGGCTGGTGCGCGGCGGGTGGAGCAATCTCGACGGCGCCGCGCGGCCGTCGCTGCAAAAGGTCGAATATCGGCTCGAAGAGGAGGCGATCGATCGCGTCGCTTATCCGATGCTCGATGGCGCCGAGCCCTATCCGCCCGGCGCGATGCTCAGCGACGTGCGCGCGATGACGCTGCGCTATCGCTTTCGCGGGGCGTGGAGCGATCGCTGGGACGGCACGCAGGGTGCGGCCTTGCCGCAGGCGGTGGAACTGACTGTCACCCGCCGCAACGGCACGATGTTGCGCCAGTTGTTCCTCGTCGGCACCGGATACGAACAGGGGCCGCCGGAAGCCGAACATGGCCGGTAAGCGCATCGATCCCCCCGCGCGCGAGCGCGGCGCGGCGCTGCTGACGGTGCTGCTGCTCGTCGCGGTGATCGCGGTGATGGCCGCGACCGGGCTGGAGAAATTGCGCCTGTCGACCCGGCTCGGCGGCAATGCGATCATGCTCGATCGCGCGCGCGCCTATGCGCAGGCGGCCGAGACGCTGGCGACGACGCGGATTACCGCGCTGCTGCAGCGCGATGCGAGCAAGGTCACGCTCGCCGGCGGCTGGTATAACCGCCCGTTCCCGCTGCCGGTGCCCGACGGGACCGCGATCGCGCGGGTGGTCGACGGCGGTAATTGCTTCAATCTCAATAGCCTGGTTACCCGGGGCGGCGACGGGCGCTATGCCGCCAACCCCCCGGCGGTCGAGCAGTTCGCGCGGTTGATGCGGCTGATCGACGTGCCCAACGGCGGGAGAATCGCCGCGGCGACCGCGGACTGGATCGACAGCGATGATACCCCCTTGCCCGGCGGCGCGGAGGATTCAGCCTATCTTGGCGGGCAGCCGGGCTATCGCACCGGCGCCACATTGATGGCCGATCCGAGCGAGTTACGCGCGGTCGCCGGGGTTTCCGCCGTGACCTACACGCGGCTGCGCCCGTGGATCTGCACGCTGCCGGCCGCCGAACGATCGGTGATCAATTTCAACACCTTGCTGCCCGAACAGGCGGCGCTGTTCGCGATGCTGCTGCCCGATACGATGAGCGTCGGGCAGGCGCGCGCGCTGCTCATGCGGCGCCCGCCCGACGGCTATGCCGATCGCGATGCGATCTGGAAGGCGCCGGGGCTGTCGGGGATCACCGCGGATCAGCGCGCGCAGGAGCAGGCGGATGTCACGACGCACTGGTTCGCGCTCACCGTAGACGTTAGGCTGGGGCAGGTTTCGATGCAGGAACGCGGGCTTATCGACGCAAGCACACTTCCCGCGCGGCTCGTATCGCGGCAATGGGGTGATGAGGGTCCAAACTTGACTAGGACAGCACCGTGACGGCGACCCTGCTCTTTCTGCCGCCGCGCGTCGGCGATCCGTGGCGCTGGCTGCGGATCGAGGGCGATGTGGTCACCGCGCGTGGCCAGGGCGTGCCCGAGGCGGACGACGCCCCGGTGGTCGCGGTCGCCCCCGCCGATGCGGTGACGTTGCACTGGGCCGCCTTGCCCGCACGCACGCAGGCGCAGGCCGCCACCGCGGCGCGGATCGTGGTCAACGACGCCTGTGCCGCGCCGCAGGATCAGCTCCATGTCGCGGTCGGCGAGACCGATGACGACGAGCGCGCGATCGGCGTGGTCGCGATCGATCGGATGCGCGGCTGGCTCGACGGGCTGCGCGGGCTGGGGATCGACCCCGCGGTGGTGGTGCCCGCGCCGCTGCTGCTCCCGGTGCCCGAGGAAGGCTTCGTCCGTGCCGATCTCGGCGGGCAATCGGTGGTGCGCGGCGCGTCGAGCGGGTTCGCCGACGAGCCGCAGCTGACCGAATTGGTCACCGCCGGCGCGGCGACCGAGACGCTCGAACGCGAGGCGCTCGATCGCGCGCTGGTCGCCGCGGTCGCCGCGCCGGCGCTCAACCTGCGGCAGGGGCCGTTCGCGCGCATCCGGCGGCGCGAGATCAACTGGCCGCTGGTGCGGCGGCTGGGGCTGCTCGTCGCGCTGCTCCTGCTCGCGCTGCTGGCGACCGACCTCGTGCGGATCACGCGTTATTCGCTCGCCGCCAGCCGGCTCGACGCGCAGGCCGATTCGCTCGCGCGGCAGGGGCTGGCGCGCGGGGTGACCGCCGACGGCGATCTTGCCGCCAAGCTCGATCTGCGGCTCGCGCATCTGCGCGGGCCGGGGCAGGGCTTCACCCGCACCGTCGCGGCGGCGCTCGCCGCGATTCGCGCGACCCCGGGCAGCGAGGCGAGCGCGCTCGATTTCCAGTCCAACGGCGATTTGCGCATCACCCTGATCGCGCAGAGCGATGCCGAGGCCAATGCGGTCCAGGCGCGGCTGCGCGACGCGGGGTTCGCGGTGACGCCGGGGGCGTTCGAATCGGCCGGCGGGCGGCTGAAGGGCGATGTGACGGTGCGGATACGATGACCCGGTGGAAGACATGGTTCGACGCCCGCGCGCCGCGCGAACGCTGGCTGATCCTTATCATGCTCGGGCTGCTCGCGGTGACGATCGTCTGGGTCGCGGTGATCCGCCCGGTGCAGGACGGGCTCGCCAGCTCGCGCGAACGCTATGACGATGCGGTGATACGGCTCGGCCAGACGCAGACGACGGTCAACGCGATCCACGCGATCCAGCGCGGCCATCCGCAGCCGCTCGGCGCGCCGCTCGCCGATGCGGTGCGCGAACGCGCCGAGGCCGCCGGCTTCACGCTCGCCGGGGTCGATACCGGCGCCGACAGCGTGCGCACCTCGATCGGCAGCGCGAAGGCCGGCGCCTTGCTCGGCTGGCTTGCCGGGCTGGAGGCGGACGGCGTGCTGATCGACGGCGCGACGATCACCGCCAACGGCGACGGCACCGTCGCCGCGCAACTCACGTTGAAGGCGCGGCGGCCGTGAGCGGATTCCGCCTCAATATCGGGCGCGGCACATTGTTCGCGGCGATCCTGGTGGTGGCGCTGATCGTGACCCTGCCGTTGCGGCTGGCGCTGGCGTGGTTCGGGGTCGCCGAGGCGGGGATGACCGCGCGCGAGGTGACCGGCAGCATCTGGTCGGGCCGGATGGTCGAGGCGCGATTCGGCCAGATCGCGTTGGGCGAGCTCGCCGCGCGGGTCTCGCCGCTGCCGTTGCTGATCGGGCATGCGCGGATCGTGCTCGCCGCCCCCGACGGCGCCGCCGGATCGCGGTTGAGCGGCGCGATCGACGTGACGCGGCACAATATCGGGCTGAGCCATGTCACCGCCAGTCTGCCGGTCGGCAACGCCTTTTCGCCCGTCCCGGTGACGACGCTGGAGCTGGACGATGTGAGCGTCGGCTATGCCGGCGACACCTGCGAGCGCGCCGAGGGGCGGGTGCGCGCGCTGCTGACCGGCGATGTCGCCGGGCAACGCATCCCGACGACCATGAGCGGCACCCCGCGCTGCGACGGCACCGCTTTGCTGCTGCCGCTGACCAGCCCGGCGGGCGAGGGCTCGACGATTCGCATCTGGCGCGACGGCCGCTATCGTACCGATCTGACGCTCGCGACGAGCGACCCGACGCAGGTCGCGCGGTTGCAGGGCTTCGGCTTCGTCCAGACGCCGCAGGGAATGCAATTGGCGATCGAAGGGCGGTTCTGACCCGTGTGGCGCGTCATCCGCTTCCTTCTCCCCTCCCTTGAACAGGGGAGGGGCCGGGGGTGGGTTGGCCTGCGAGGAAGCGGATCGGTGCCCCCCATAACCACCCACCCCCAACCCTCCCTTCATCAGGGAAGGGAGCGGAACCGGGGCTTTTCGTCCGATCCGAACGGGAATGACGAAACGAACGCGCTCTGATAGCTTGACCAGATGCCCGCACCCCCGCTAGGGCGCGCATCCATTGCGGCGATCGTAGCTCAGTTGGTTAGAGCATCGGTTTGTGGTACCGAGGGTCGCGGGTTCAAGTCCCGTCGATCGCCCCATTTTCCCTCATCCTCGCGAATTGGCTGGCGTTCGCTGGCTGATAATATTATTGCGCCATGACGCACTTTCATTGCGTGCGGTTATGGAGGGATGAAGACGATGGACTGGGGCTTCCCGGATTTCGACGCCCATGAAGGCGTCCACCTGTTCACCGATCCGGCGTCGGGGCTTCACGCGATTATCGCGATTCACTCCACCGCGCTCGGGCCGGCGGCGGGCGGCGTGCGCTTCTGGCATTATGCGAACACCGACGGCGCGATCACCGACGCGCTGCGCCTGTCGCGCGGGATGAGCTACAAGAATGCGATGGCCGGGCTGGCGCTGGGCGGCGGCAAGGGCGTCGTGCTCGCCGATGCGCCGGGTGCGACGATCACCGAGGCGCAGCTCAAGGCATTCGGCCGCGTCGTCGAATCGCTCGGCGGGCGCTATGTCACTGCGGAAGATGTCGGCATGTCCGAGGCGCGGATGAAGGTCATCGCGGGCGAGACGCGTTACGTCTCCGGCCTGCCGGTGGCGAGCGGGGCGGCGGGCGGTGATCCCGGGCCTTATACCGCAATGGGGGTCTATCTCGGGGTCAAGGCGGCGGCGAAGCGCGGGCTCGGCGCGGTCGACATGAAGGGCGTGCGCGTCGCGGTGCAGGGCGTCGGCTCGGTCGGCGGCGGGCTGGCGCGACTGCTCGCCAAGGACGGCGCGGTGCTGACGCTGGCGGACGTCGATACGGCGCGCGCCGAGGCGCTCGCGGCGGAGCTGGGCGCGAGCGTCGCGGCGACCGCCGACATTCTGTCGCTCGACGTCGATCTGGTCAGCCCCAATGCGTTGGGCGCGATCCTCACCGAAACCTCGATCGCGGCGCTGAAGGCGAAGGTCGTCGCGGGCGGGGCGAACAACCAGCTCGCGACGCGCGAGGACGGGCGGCGCATCCACGAGCGCGGCATCGTCTACGCCCCCGATTATGTGATCAACGCGGGCGGGATCATCAATGTCGGGCTCGAATATCTCGGCGCCGGCGACGAGGCCGAAGTGCGCGCGCGCATCGCCCGCATCCCCGTGCGACTCGATCAGGTGTGGGACGAAAGCGACGCGACCGGCGATCCCTCGTCGGAAGTGGCGGACCGTATCGCGCAGCGGCTGATCGGGCGCGGGTGAAGTCCCGCGCGCCCTAACTGGGCTCCCGCGAAGGCGGGAGCCCAGTCTGGAAGAGCGTACCACCCCGGCGAAGGCCGGGGTCCAGTTACGATCGGCCCGATGCTGGACCCCGGCCTGCGCCGGGGTGAAAGGCGGGGCTGGGCTCGGCGAGACCGGGTCTTGTTTCGCGCCTGATGCTATAGGGGTGACGGCCGTGCGATCTTGCCATATTGGCGCAGGATCGTGCCCGCGCTTCATGCCTTCGCCAATCCCGCTCGCTTCCTCAAGCTGGCCCGGCCGCTCACCCCGGTGGTGACGTGGCTCGGCGTCGCGCTGATCGCGCTCGGCTGCTGGGCGGGGCTGACGCAGACCCCGCCCGATTATCTGCAGGGCGAGACGGTGCGTATCCTCTACATCCATGTCCCCGCCGCCTGGCTCGGGATGGGCGGGTGGAGCGGGATCGCGCTCTCCAGCGTCGCCTATCTCGTCTGGCGCCACCCGCTTGCCGATGTCGCGGCGCGCGCGATCGCGGTGCCGGGGGCGGCGTTCGCGCTGATCTGTCTCGTGACCGGTGCGATCTGGGGACGGCCGACCTGGGGCACCTATTGGCAATGGGACGGGCGGCTCACCTCGATGCTGCTGCTGTTCTTCGTCTATCTCGGCTATATTGCGCTGGCGCGCGCCGATCGCGAGCGCGGCGGCGACGGGCGTATCCCGGCATTGTTCGGGATCGCGGGCACCGTGCTGCTGCCGATCATCCGTTATTCGGTGGTGTGGTGGAACACGCTGCATCAGGGGCCGAGCATCGGGCTGACCGGCTCGTCGATCGATCCGTCGCTGATCTGGCCGCTGCCGATCATGCTCGCGGGCTTCACTTTGTTGTTCGCCGGCATCGTGCTGATGCGGATGCGCGCGATTCTGGCGCAGGCCAAGGCGGAGGCGCGGATGCGCCGGCGGGCTGCGCAATGAGCCCCTGGCCGTTCGTGATCGCGGCTTATGCGGTGACGCTGGGCGGCGCGGCGTTGGTCGCGCTGTGGAGCTGGCGCGCGATGCGCAAGGCGGAAAAATGAAGGCCAAGCATCAACGGCTGACGCTGGCGTTGCTGGCGGTGGCGGCGATCGTCGGCGCGGGGCTGCTCGCGCTGTCCGCGCTCAAGGATCGCGCCGCCTTCTTCTACGCCCCCTCCGACGTGACCGCGCAGACCCTGCCGCTCGGCAAGGCGGTGCGGCTCGGCGGGATGGTCGAGGCGGGGTCGCTCAAGCGCGCGGCGGACGGGGTGACGATCCATTTCGTCGTCACCGACGGCCGCGCCACCACCCCGGTCACCTTCACCGGCATCGCCCCCGATCTGTTCAAGGAAAAATCGGGCGTGGTGGCGGAGGGCGAGTTCCGCCCCGACGGATCGTTCGTCGCGACCAATTTGCTCGCCAAGCATGACGAGAAATATATGCCGCCCGAGATCGCCGGGAAGATGCACGAGACGAAGACGCTCGCGCAATGACCGGCTATCTGATCCTCGCGCTGCTCGGCGCGCTCGCCTTCGGTGCGCTGGTCGCGTTCCGGCTGCCGCGGCTCGCCTGGTCGATCGCTGGGGCGGCGCTGTTCCTCGGCGCGACGGGCTATGCGTGGCAGGGGCGGCCGGGGCTTCCGGCGCATCCCGCGACCCCGAGCACCCGGGCGGTGGCGGTCGAGCCCGAGGTGATCGCGTTGCGCGATCGGCTGATGGGCGGGCGCTTCACCGCCGACGGCGCCTATCTCGTCGCGTCGGATGCGATGCTGCGCACCGGCGATACCGCCGCGGCGACTCAGGTGGTGCTCGGCGGGATCCGCGCGATTCCGCACAGCTATATTCTGTGGACCCAGCTCGGCACCAATTTCGCGCTGCATGACGGTGATCGCATGTCCCCCGCGGCGCTGGCGGCATTCCGCCAGGCGATGCGGCTGGCGCCCAAGCATCCGGCGCCGCCTTACTATATGGGGCTGGCCTTTCTCCGCGCCGGCGATTTCGCCGCGGCGGTGCCCTTGTGGCACCGCGCGCTGGCGCTGTCCGCCCCGAAATCGGACTATCAGCAGGAAATCGCACGGCAATTGGCGGTGCTGGAGCGCGTGATGCAGCTCGCGCAGCAACAGGGCGCGGCGCCGCCCCCGCGCTGAGGTCTCGGGCAGGCCGCATTTTACGCCCACCGTCACCCCGGCCTGAAGCGGGGTCCATCGTGCCGCACGCTCTGCGGCTGGAGCCTCCTGCGCCGCGCCTGCCTCCTGACGGACCCCGGCTCAGGGCCGGGGTGACGGGTGTAGATAAACGTTTGTATTCAGATAGATAGCCCAAAGATTGTCGCTGTCCCCGCAACCGTCACTCGTGTGAACTTCGTGAACTTTGCCCCGATCCGGCACGCTTGCAACAGTCGCGGGCGATCCCCACATCAACGCGCCGTCGCGCTGTTGCGGGGGTAGGGGCAGCATGCTAGGCGCGGCGCCTCAAAGGCGATTGCGGGTTTTCTGCCGTGATTCCGGTTTCTGCGATTATTTCGTGACCACAACTCAAACCGCGGGCGTGCTCAGCGCGCACGATCATCGACGCGACAGCCTGGCGAAGCTGGCTGTCGGGGCGATCGGCGTCGTCTATGGCGACATCGGCACCAGCCCGCTCTACGCGATGAAGGAGGTGTTCGTCGGCCATCACCCGCTGACGGTCGACCAGCTCCACATCTTCGGGGTCGTCAGCCTCGTCTTCTGGTCGCTCGTGCTGATCGTCACGTTCAAATATGTGATGGTCATCCTGCGCGCGGATAATGAAGGCGAGGGCGGCAGCCTCGCGCTGCTCGCGCTGATCCAGCGCCGCAGCGGCGCGGGCAAGAGATGGGGGCCGAGCCTCGTCATGCTCGGTGTGCTCGCCAGCGCCCTGTTCTTCGGCGATTGCATGATCACCCCGGCGGTGTCGGTGCTGTCGGCGGTCGAGGGGCTCGCGACGGTCGAGCAGGGGTTCAGCCATTTCGTCATCCCGATCGCGGTCGCGATCCTCGTCGGGCTGTTCTACCTCCAGTCGGTCGGCACCGCGCGGGTGGGCAAATTGTTCGGCCCGATCATGGCGGTCTATTTCGTCACGCTCGGCGTGCTCGGGCTGATCCATATCCTGCAACAGCCGCATATCCTGCTCGCGCTCGATCCGCGCTGGGCGGTGCGGT
Organism: Sphingomonas sp.; assembly: GCA_017849555.1. Lineage (GTDB taxonomy): Bacteria > Pseudomonadota > Alphaproteobacteria > Sphingomonadales > Sphingomonadaceae > Sphingomonas > Sphingomonas lycopersici. The sequence goes on from JAFIGU010000104.1 coordinate 36,724, forward strand.
TCGCGGCAGACGACGGGCGGCTGGCCTTCCTCGCGCTCGGCTCGGTCGTGCTCGCGCTGACCGGGGCGGAGGCGCTTTATGCCGATATGGGGCATTTCGGGCGCCGCCCGATCGCGCTCGCGTGGATGTGGTTCGTCTTCCCGGCGCTGATGCTCAACTATCTCGGGCAGGGCGCGCTGCTGCTCGCCAACCCTGCCGCGGCGGAGAATCCCTTCTTCCTGATGGCCAATGAGGCCTGGCGCCTGCCGCTCGTCATCCTCGCCACCGTCGCGACGGTGATCGCCAGCCAGGCGGTGATCACCGGCTGCTATTCGGTGGTGCATCAGGCGATCCAGCTCGGGCTGATGCCGCGTCTGCGCATCAGCCACACCAGCGCGTCCGAAGCGGGGCAAATCTATATCGCCTCGGTCAATTGGGCGCTGATGACGATGGTGCTGCTGCTGATCTTCGGCTTCCGCGAATCGTCGAACCTCGCCGCGGCCTATGGCATCGCGGTGACCGGCACGATGTTCATCTCCACCTGCATGATCGGGGTGCTGATCTATCGCGTATGGCATTGGCCGCTGTGGGTGGTGGTGCCGTTCGTCGGCACCTTCGTCATCATCGACGGGCTGTATTTCTCGTCCAACCTGACCAAGGTGCTCGACGGCGGCTGGTTCCCGCTGCTCGTCGCGGCGATCTGCTTCGTCATGCTCACCACCTGGGCGACGGGGCGCAAGCTGATGATCCAGCGGATGCGCGAGGGCGCGATGCCGATCAAGGTGTTCATCGGCTCCGCCGCCACATCGGCGACGCGCGTGCCGGGCACCGCGGTGTTCATGACCTCGACCCCGGAGGGCGTGCCCCACGCCTTGCTCCACAATCTGAAGCACAATCGCGTGCTCCACGAGCGGGTGATCCTGCTGACCGTCAAGGTCACCGACATGCCCTATTTCCCCGAGAACGATCGTTTCATGCACGACGATCTCGGGCAGGGCTTCCACCGCGTGATCCTGCGCTACGGCTTCATGGAGGCGCCCGACGTGCCCGCCGCGCTCAAAACCTTCCACGGCTGCGGCGGGGTCGACATCCGCATGATCGACACCAGCTTCTTCCTGTCGCGGCAGACGCTGCTGCCCTCGGAGCGGCCGGGGATGATGATCTGGCGCGAGAAATTGTTCGCCTGGATGCTGCGCAACGCGGAAAGCGCGATGGAATTCTTCCGCCTGCCGACCAATCGCGTGGTCGAACTGGGCACGCAGATCGAGATTTGACCGCGCCGATCGTCGTCACCGCCTTGTTCGGCGCGGGCGATCAGGCGTGGTTCGAGGCGCTGCGCCGGGCGCATTATCCGCCCGCGCGCAATCAGGTATCGGCGCATCTCACCTTGTTCCACCACCTCCCGCCGTCAATCGAGGCGGAGGTGAGGCAGCGGCTGGCGGCGGAGACGCGTCATGTCGCCCCGCCCGCCGCCACCTTGCGCGAGCCCTATTCGTTGGGCCGCGGGGTCGCGTGGCGAATCGAGAGCGAGGGGCTCGCGGCGATTCGCGCGCGGCTGGCGGAGGGGTTCACCGGGCTGCTCGTGCCGCAGGATATGGCCGGCTGGCGCCCGCACGTGACGATCCAGAACAAGGTCGAAGCGGCCGAGGCGCGCGCATTGCTCGCGGCGATGCGCGCGGGTTTCCGCGCGCGGCCGCTGACGATCACCGGGCTCGCCGCCTGGTGGTATCGCGGCGGCCCGTGGGCGCCGCTGTCGCGTCATATGTTCGGATAGGAAATGGTAGCGGAGGAGGGACTTGAACCCCCGACACGCGGATTATGATTCCGCTGCTCTAACCAGCTGAGCTACTCCGCCCCAAGGCGTTTATCGCCGAAGCGAGGGGGCCTATTAGCAGCGCCGCCGAAGCGGTCAAGCGCCCAGTTAGGGCGCAGACACCGGCGCGCCGAACAGATCGTGGTCGTCGGCGTCCTCGATCGTCACCTTGACGATATCGCCCGGCGACAGGCTGCCAGCGTCGCGCAGATTCACCTCGCCGTCGATATCGGGCGCATCGGCGGCCGAACGGCCGGTCGCGCCGCCGTCTTCGCCCACCGCGTCGATGATCACCTCCAGCGTGCGCCCGATCTTCGCCTGCAGCTTGGCGGCGGAAATCGCCGCGGTTTTCTCCATCACCCGGGCATAGCGCTCTTCCTTCACCGCCTCGGGGACCGGATCGGGCAGCGCATTGGCCGCGGCGCCCTCGACCGGCTCGAAGCGGAACGCGCCGACGCGATCGAGCTGCGCCTCGTCGAGCCAGTCGAGCAGATAGCGGAAATCGTCCTCGGTCTCGCCGGGGAAGCCGACGACGAAGGTCGAGCGAATCGCGATATCGGGGCAGATCTCGCGCCAGCCGCGGATCCGTTCGAGCACTTTGGCCTCGTTCGCCGGGCGCTTCATCGCCTTGAGCACCGCGCGGCTGGCGTGCTGGAACGGAATGTCGAGATAGGGCAGCACCAGCCCCTCCGCCATCAGCGGGATCACCTGATCGACGTGCGGATAGGGATAGACGTAATGCAACCGCACCCAGGGCGCGATCCGGCCGAGCTCGCGCGCCAGGTCGGTCATATGCGCGCGCACCTCGCCGCCCTTCCACGGCCAGGATTTGTGGCGCAGATCGACGCCGTAGGCCGAGGTATCCTGGCTGATGACCAGCAATTCCTTGGTCCCCGCCGCGACCAGCTTTTCCGCCTCGCGCAGGATAGCATCGGGACGCCGGCTGACCAGATCGCCGCGCAGCGAGGGGATGATGCAAAAGGCGCAGCGGTGGTTGCAGCCCTCCGAAATCTTGAGATAGCTGTAATGGCGCGGGGTGAGCTTGAGCCCCGCATCGGGGATCAGATCGACATAGGGCGAGATACTCGCCGGCGCGGCCTCGTGCACCGCCTCGACGACCTGCTCATACTCATGCGCGCCGGTGATCGCGAGCACATCGGGGAAGCGCGCGCGGATCACCTCGGCTTCCTTGCCCATGCAGCCGGTGACGATGACGCGGCCGTTCTCCGCGATCGCCTCGCCGATCGCCTCGAGGCTTTCCTCCTTGGCCGAATCGAGAAAGCCGCAGGTGTTGACCAGCACGACATCGGCCCCGGCATAGTCGGGCGACATCTGATAGCCGTCGGCGCGCAGCTGGGTGAGGATGCGCTCGCTGTCGACGAGGTTCTTCGGACAGCCGAGCGAAACCATGCCCACGCGGGGCGGGGAGGGGAGTTTGGTTGCCATAGGGAAGCGCGCCACATAGCGATTCGCGCGCGCTTTTCCTAGGGTGCTGTCGATATGGCGTCTTTCACCCTGATCCCGCACCCCGATTTCCCGCCGCTTCGGGTGCGCGGAGTAAGCGTAGAGCTGGAGCGGAACGGTAGCGAAACGTGTCTGCGCTATGCGGTCGATGGGGCCGATGCGGTGATCTGGCCCGCGCCCGCCGCGCTCGAGCGCGCCGACGAATTGTGGAAGGCGACCTGCTTCGAGCTGTTCGTGATGCCGGGCGAGGGGGCGGCGTATCTGGAGTTCAACTTCTCGCCCTCGGGCCGGTGGGCCGCCTATGCGTTCGATGCTTATCGCGCCGGGATGCATGATCTTCCACTGTCAGC
>JAFIGU010000105.1 GCA_017849555.1 Sphingomonas sp.
ACATGTCCCTTCATCTAAATCACAATGTCAAAGAGCCGACAAAAACCGACGCCCGGTCTCACCCCATTTTTCGTGGAGCACCCTGGCGCCTGCGTTTTCGCTGCCCCGATCAAGCGGTCCGTGTGGCCCGCCCCGTCGGTGAGGTGGCTTCTATGCCCGCTCACCCGAGCCGTCAAACACTATTTTGCAATTTTGTTTCCGTCATCGAAAAACCAAGGAAATCCGCCATTTTAACCCGTTGTGAAGCCGGATCGGCTACCGCGGTCGGGATGGAAGCCGCCGCGAATCAATCGAATCAGCCCCGAGAATCGTTCGCCCGACAGGTGCGCAACGCGGTCATCTGGCGTTCGGGGAGCCAGATCGTCGCCCAGCTCGTGCAATGGGCGGCGACCTTTCTGGTGATTCGGATCCTCAGCCCGCACGATTACGGGCTCTATGCGATGACCGGCGTCGTGCTGGTGTTCCTCAACATGCTCAACGGCTACGGACTGGCGAGCGGGCTGGTGCAGCGCGAGAGCGTCTCGCACCACGAGGTTCGCCAGCTGTTCGGGATGCTGATCGCGCTCAACGCCACGCTGGCGATCGCGCAGCTGCTGATCGCGCCGGTCGCGGCAAGCTATTATCGCCAGCCCGAGGTGGCGGCGCTGCTGCGCGTCCAGAGCCTGCTCTATATCGCGACGCCGTTCATCGCGCTCCCTTATGCGGTGCTCAACCGCGAGATGGATTTCCGCCGCCAGGCCAAGGTCAATATCGTCGCATCGATCGTCAGCGCGTCGACCGCGTTGGGCGGTGCGCTCGCCGGCTGGGGGGTGTGGACATTGGTGTTCGCGCCGATGGCGTTGTTCGGTACCCGCGCGATCGGGCTGACGATCGCCGCGCGTGTCCTGGTGTGGCCGTCGTTCGATTTCCGCGGCGCGGGCGGGCTGGCGCGATTCGGCGGGATGATGGCAGCGAGCCAGCTCTTCTGGTTCCTCCAGAGCCAGGCCGACGTGTTCATCGCCGGGCGCCATTTCACCCCGCACATGCTGGGCATCTATACCACCAGCCTGTTCCTGACGCAGATCTTCGTCTCGAAATTCGTGCCGCCGCTCAACGAAGTGGCTTTCTCGGCTTATGCGCGCATCCAGCACGATCCCGCCGCGACCGCTGCCGCCTTCGTCAAGGCGGTGCGCGTGATCATGCTCGTCGCATTGCCTTTCTATACCGGGCTGGCGATCACCGCCGAGCCCTTGGTGCTGACGATGCTCGGCGACAAATGGGCCGAGGCGATTCCCGTCGTGCGGCTGCTCGCCTGCGCAATGCCGTTCATGACGCTGCAGGTGTTGCTCACCCCGGCGTGCGACGCGCGTGGCCGCCCCGGAATCGGGGTGCGCAACGGCGCGGTCGGTGCGGCAATCCTCGCCTGTGCCTTCCTGGTCGCGGTACGCTGGGGGCCGGTCGGGCTCGGCTGGGCGTGGATCGCCGCTTATCCGCTCTATCTCGTCGCCTCATGCTGGCGCGCGCTGCCGGTGATCGGGGTGACCGCGCGCGGGCTCGCCGATGCGATCGCCACGCCGTTCGCCGCCGCGCTGGCGATGGCGCTGGCGGTGACGGGTATCGCCGCGCTGCTGCCCCCGCTCCCCGCGCTGCCGCAGCTCGCGATCCTCGTCGCGGCGGGGGCATTGGTCTATGGCGGGTGGCTGTTCGTCTTCGCGCGCGGGACGATCGCCGAACTGCGCGGATTGATCGGGCGCTGAAAGAACCGTGGTGGGCGGTGACGGGCTCGAACCGCCGACCCTCTCGGTGTAAACGAGATGCTCTACCAACTGAGCTAACCGCCCACGGGAGCGCGCCGGATGACAGAGCCGGCGCCGCATCGCAAGTGTTCAATGCCGGTCAGACCAGGGGCAACCCCATCGCGCGCGCCGCCGCGACATAATTGCGCATCCCTTCCAGCCCGCGCGGCGACAATGCCATGAACGCGCGCCGGCGGTCGAAGGGGTCGGGCTGTCGCTCGAACAGCCCCGCCTCGGTCATCCGCGTGATCCAGCGCAAGGCGGTGGTCGGCGGGACGGCGGCGGCGATGCACAGGCTCGAGACCGAAACCTGCGCGCGCTCGAGCTGCGCCGCGAACAGATCGAGCATCATGTCCCACGCCGGATCCTCGAACAGGCCCTTGCCGAACTGGCGATCGCGCAACCGCCGCGCGCGAATGACCTGGCGAACCTCGGCGGGATCGATCGCCGGTGGCTCCCGCCCACGCGCTGCGAAAGCGAATTGCATGTCGGCGACCGAATCGCGCGCCTCGCGCGGTCGGCTGAGCCGGGCGAGCACATCGGCGATTCGGGCGACTTCCTCGTTGAGCCGCGCCAGCCGCGCCGCCTCGCTCTCGGCGACGCGATCGTGAAGCGGCAGGCCGTCGAGCGCGCGCCACGCCGCCACCGCCCCGACCCAATCGAGCGACGTGGGATCGCACAGCAACGCGACCTGCGGCCCGACCAGTCCCGCGCTCGCGATATCGATCTGCGCCGTCGTCAATCCAGCGACGATCGCCAGTCCTCGCCCGGTAGCGATACCGTCGATGCGATAGAGCGCCGCGGCGAGCTGCTCATCATCCGCCCCGGCCGTATCGAGCAGCAGCAGCGGCGCGACGACGGTCGCCTCGACGCGCGCAACCGCCTCGTCCCAGCTGACGCTGGCGAGCACGCGGCCGCCCGTCGTCTCCACCACGTTGCGCAGCGACCGATCGCGCGCGAAATCCGGTGTCGCGACGATCAGCGCGTCGAACGGCGCACGCGTCGCGGCGGTGCGCCCTTCCCCCTCCAGCATTCCGATCCTCCGAGCTTAAACGATCGGATACAGGTTACGCATGCCGCTTCGGCGGCGCAGCGCATCAAGCTCCGATTCGGACTGTGGACATCGGGGGGAAAGGAAAAATGCCTCCGAAACGGAGGCGACTGCGCGAGGGATCAGTCGAGCGACTTGACGATTTCCTCGACCATCTTCTTGGCGTCGGCGAGGAGCATCATCGTATTGTCCATATAGAAGACGTCGTTGTCGACGCCGGCATAGCCGACACCGCCCATCGAGCGCTTCACGAACAGCACCGTCTTGGCCTTTTCGACATCGAGCACCGGCATGCCGTAGATCGGCGAGGATTTGTCGGTCTTCGCCGCCGGGTTGGTCACGTCATTGGCGCCGATGACGAAGGCGACGTCGGTCTGCGCGAATTCGGAGTTGATGTCCTCGAGCTCGAACACCTCGTCATAGGGCACGTTCGCCTCGGCGAGCAGCACGTTCATATGCCCCGGCATGCGCCCGGCGACCGGATGGATGGCATATTTGACGCGGACGCCATGTTCCTTGAGCTTGTCGCCCATCTCGCGCAGCGCGTGCTGCGCCTGCGCCACCGCCATGCCGTAGCCGGGAACGATAATCACCTGTTCGGCCTGCGACATCAGGAAGGCGGCATCCTCGGCCGAGCCGCGCTTCCACGGGCGATCGACCTTGGCCGCGCCGCCGGTCGAGGCCGCCTCGGCGCCGAACCCGCCCGCGATCACGCTGATGAAGCTGCGGTTCATCGCGCGGCACATGATGTAGGACAGGATCGCGCCCGACGAGCCGACCAGCGCGCCGGTGATGATCATCGCGGTGTTGTGCAGCGTGAACCCCATCGCCGCCGCGGCCCACCCCGAATAGCTGTTGAGCATCGACACGACGACCGGCATGTCGGCGCCGCCGATCGGGATGATCAGCAGGAAGCCGATCGCGAACGACAGCAAGGTCACCGTCCAGAACACCCACGGCGCCTGATCCTGGGTGAAATAGGCGATCAGCAGCAGGATGCCGGCGAGCACCCCAAGATTGATCACATGCCGCCCCGGCAACATGATCGGCGCGCCGCCCATATTGCCGTTCAATTTGGCGAAGGCGATGACCGAGCCGGAGAAGGTGATCGCGCCGATCGCGACGCCGAGCCCCATTTCGATCCGGCTGACGGTGAGGATCTGGCCGAACGGGTCGACGATCCCGAACGCCGCCGGGTTGAGATAGGCGGCGCAGGCGACGAGCACCGCGGCCATGCCGACGAGGCTGTGGAAGGCGGCGACGAGCTGCGGCATCGCGGTCATCGCGATCTTGCGCGCGGTGGTGAGACCGATCGCGGCGCCGACGCCGATCGCGGCGAGGATCTCGAGCAACGCGAGCGGGTCGACGCGGCTGAATATCGCCCAATAATCGACATCCTCCGCCTGACCGACCACCAGCACATGGATCGTCGGCACATGCGTGATCAGCGTGGTGATCAGCGCCAGCGCCATGCCGATCATGCCGAAGCGGTTCCCGCGCTGGCTCGATGTCGGGCTCGACAGCCCGCGCAATGCAAGGATGAAGCACACGCCGGCAATCAGATAGGCCAGAGCCGCCCAGGGATTTACCGCGACGTGTTCCATTCATCTTCCCCCTCGTCATCCCGGCCGGCGCCGGGATTTCGTGCCCCCGGCACGCCTGCGGATAGACCCCGGCTTATCCGCCGGGGCGACGCGTCAGTGTTTGGCGGCCGCCGGCCGCTCTTTCTTCTTGTACATCGCCAGCATCCGCTGGGTGACGGCGAAGCCGCCGAAGATATTGACGCTGGCCAGCGTCACCGCGACCAGCCCGAGCCATTTCGACCCCAGGCTGCCCGATGCCGCCGCAGCGATCAGCGCGCCGACGATGATCACCGAGGAAATCGCGTTGGTCACCGCCATCAGCGGGGTGTGCAGCGCGGGGGTGACCGACCAGACGACATAATAGCCGACAAAACACGCCAGCACGAAGATCGACAGAATCGCGATGAAATCCATGGCTCAGTCCTTCACCTTGCGCTCGGCCTTGGAAACGATGTCCGCCGCGCAGCGCGCGATCTGCTCCTCGCGGCACGTGCCGCTCATCGACGCCAGCCGCTGCGACGACAGATTGTCGCCCGGCTTCACCAGATCGACCATATAATCGAACCGGTCGCCCTTCGGGGTGACGCTGCCGAGGATGACCAGCGACAGCCCGGTCTTGTCGTCGCCCTCTGCCGGGCGCAACCGCTTGGCGCTCCCCAGGCTCCGGGTCAGCGCGTCGGACAGCCGCTGCGTCAGCGCGTCGTCGCTGGTGGAGCGCACATCGACCGGCCGACGCTCCGCCGCCGGCACCGACGCATTCGCCGCGAGCAACAACAACGCCAACATCATCCCGCAAGCCTTTCGTTCACGACCTTGCCGTCCTTGGTCAGCCGGATCGCGTCGCCGATCTCGGCATCAAGCACGGGCCGGCCCTGATCCTTGTCCCAAAAGGCTGACAGGAAGTTGAACAGGTTGCGCGAGAAGAGCGCGGAGGCGTCGGCCGGCAGCCGCGACGGCACGTTGCGATGCCCGACGATCTTGACGCCATGACGCTCGACCACCTCGCCGGCGACCGCGCCCTCGACATTGCCGCCCTGCTCGACCGCGAGGTCGACGATCACGCTGCCCGGCCGCATCGTCGCGAGCTGCGCATCGCTGATCAGCCGCGGCGCGGGGCGCCCCGGGATCAGCGCGGTGGTGATGACGATATCCTGCTTGGCGAGGTGGCCCGACACCAATTCGGCCTGGGCCTTCTGATATTCGGGCGACATTTCGGTGGCATAGCCCCCCGAGCCTTCGCCTTCGATCCCGGCGACATTCTCGACGAAGATCGGTTTGGCGCCGAGCGAGAGGATCTGTTCCTTGGTCGCCGAACGCACGTCGGTCGCCGAGACCTGCGCGCCGAGCCGCCGCGCGGTGGCGATCGCCTGCAGCCCGGCGACGCCGACCCCCATCACGAAGCATTTCGCGGCCGAGACCGTGCCCGCCGCGGTCATCATCATCGGAAAGGCGCGGCCATATTCGGCCGCCGCATCGAGCACCGCCTTATAGCCCGCGAGGTTCGACTGCGACGACAGGATATCCATCGACTGCGCACGCGTGATGCGCGGCATGAATTCCATCGCCAGCGCCTCGAACCCGGCCGATGCATAAGCATCGACCCGCGCTCGATCGCCGAACGGGTTCAGCCCGGCAACGACCCACGCCCCCGGCTTCGCCCCGGTCAGGCTGGCGACGTCGGGCCCCTGCACCCCGAGCACGATATCCGCGCCCTGCACGACGCTGGCGCGATCGCCGATCGTCGCGCCGGCATCGGCATAGCCCTGATCGGCGAAAGCGGCTGAGGCGCCGGCATCGCGCTCGACGGCGAGTTCGGCGCCGAGCGCAACGAACTTCTTGACCGTTTCCGGCGTGGCGGCAACACGCCGTTCGCCGGGAGCAGTCTCCTTGAGAACGGCGATCTTCATGCCGGTCAGTGGATCAACCAGATCACGAGCGCTGCGATCAGCGCCACGCCCAGCGTACCCCATTTCAGCAGGCTCATGACGCCGGTGTAGGTCGTCACATGTGCTTTCATGTCGGACTTGTCGGCCATCGCGTCCTCTCGCTTCCCCCGATTCGCATTGCCCCCTTATCGGGGCATGTTCAACGCCTCAACCCCAAGTCGAACGCAATATTGCTGCTTAAGCGACCGTTTACCCGTAGCGGCCTATCTGTCTCTCCCGTATCGGAACGGGACAGATTATGACGCGCAACGGTCAACGGCTCTTAATGCTGATCGAGAATGAGGCGGCACAACGCCGCCTTGTCGCGGCGTTGGCGGCGCGTGGCGGTTGGCGCACGGTGTTCGCCGACGACGGCGACATGGCGATCGCGACGCTCGGCACGCAGGAAGGGATGCAGCTCGACGCCATCCTGCTCGATCATTGGGACGAGGACGAGGATGCCAGCGAGTTGATCGCCGAGCTGCGCAGCCGCCGCCCGGCTTTGCCCGTGCTGATGATGACCGCCAACGGCTCGGTCGCGCATGCCGTGTCGGCGATGCGCGCCGGGGCGACCGATTTCCTGGTCAAGCCGCTCGCGCCTGAACGGCTGCTCGCCGCGCTCGAGGCGGCGGTCGCCGGCACCGAGGCGGGCGAGTTGCGCCCCCTCACCGAAAAGATCCCGGCGATGCTCGGGTTCGACGAGATCGTCGGCTCCGCCCCCGATTTCCGCGCCGCGCTGGCGATCGCGGCCAAGGCCGCGCGCGCGCGCGTCGCTGTGCTGATCGACGGCGAAAGCGGGGTCGGCAAGGAAGTGGTGGCGGAGGCGATCCACGCCGCTTCGCCGCGCAATCGCAAGCCGATGGTCACGGTCAATTGCGGCACCACCCCGGCGAATCAGGTCGAAAGCGAGCTGTTCGGGCATGAAAGCGGCGCCTTTACCGGGGCGTTCGATCGCAAGACCGGCAAATTCGTCGAGGCGGACGGCGGCACGATCTTCATCGACGAGGTCGGCGAAATGCCGCTCGACGCGCAGGTCAAACTGCTCCGCGTGCTCGAAACCGGCGAGGTGCAGCCGATCGGCGCGCATCATGCGCGCGAGGTCGACGTCCGCGTGATCGCCGCGACCAACCGCCGGCTGATCGAGGAGGTCGAGGCAGGGCGGTTCCGCGAGGATCTCTATTACCGGCTCAATGCGGTGCAGGTGACGATCCCGCCGTTGCGCGATCGCACCGGCGATATCCCGGCGCTCGCGCGCCACCTGCTCGCGCGAATCGCGCGCCAGCCCGGGCTGCGCCAGTTCGGCATCACCGACGACGCGCTCGCGCTGCTCGTCGAATATGATTGGCCGGGCAACGTCCGCCAGCTCCAGAACGCCTTGTTCCGCGCCGCGGTGCTGTGCGAGGGCGACGCGCTGACGCGGGGTGACTTCCCACAGATCGCCGCGCTCGCCGGGCGTCGCGGCCATCCGTCGCACGCGCAGCAGATCAGCACCTCGGGCGGGGTCACCTTATTCCGCACCGACGGGCATCTGCGCTCGCTCGAGGAAATCGAGGCCGACGTGATTCGCCTCGCGATCGGCCATTATCGCGGCCGTATGACCGAAGTCGCGCGCCGGCTCGGGATCGGGCGCTCGACGCTCTATCGCAAGCTGGTCGAACTCGGCATCGACAACGCGGCCTAACTGGCGGCCGTCACCCCAGCGCAAGCTGGACGACGGTCAGGCGATCCGGTCGATCCACGCCGGCAGATCGGCCAGCCGGTCGAGCGTCGCGAAGCGCGCGCGATCCTCCGGGGGCGCGGCCGCCTCATGCGCCCAGGCGCCGGCCTGCGGGATGAATACCGCCCATGCCCCCGCGGCGAGCGCGGGCAGCACATCCGAGCGCATCGAATCGCCCGCCATCACGCAGCGTTCGGGCCGTGCGTCATAACGCGCGAACAGCCGGCGGAACGTGTCGGGGGTCTTGTCGCTGACGATCTCGATCCCGGCGAACCGGCTGCCCAGCCCCGAGGCGGCGAGCTTGGTTTCCTGGTGGAGCAGATCGCCCTTGGTGACGAGCACCAGCCGCGCACGCGCGGCAAGCTGATCGAGCGTGTCCTCGATCCCCTCGAACAGCTCGACCGGATGCGCGAGCAAGGTCTTTCCCGCCGCCAATATCTCGCGGATCGCCGAAAGCGGCAGCGCATCGCCGCCCAGATCGAGCGCCGCCTCGATCATCGAGAGCGTAAAGCTTTTCGCGCCATATCCATAATGCGCGAGATTGCGCAGCTCGGCCGCGGCCATTGCCTCGCGCGCGATACCGGCGTCGGCGAACGGCGCGAGCATCGCCAGTAACGCCTCCTCTGCCGCGGCGAAGAAGCGCATATTGTGCCAAAGCGTATCGTCGGCATCGAGGCAGATAAGGTCGAGCATCGCGGCTCAGCCTAGCAAGGCGCGATCGCGCAGGCCACGCCACACGCGCAGCGCCTGCACCGTCTCGGCGACGTCATGGACGCGCAGCAGCTGCACGCCGGCCTCTGCGCCCTTCAGCGCCAGCGCGATCGAACCGCCCAACCGCTCGCGCACCGGCGCCTCGTTGGACAGTGCGCCGATCATCCTTTTGCGGCTCGCGCCGAGCATGATCGGGCAGCCGAGCCCGTGGAACAGCGCGAGATCGTTGATCAACGCGAGATTGTCCGCCAGCGACTTGCCGAAGCCGATCCCCGGATCGACCATGATGTGCGCGCGATCGATGCCGGCCGAAACCGCAGCGGCGATCCGCGCCTCGAGCCAGTCGAACACCTCGCCCACCACATCGGCATAGCCGGTGCCGCCGTGCGGCCCCTGTTTCGGATCGGGCGAGTGCATCAGGATCACCGGGCACCCCGCGCGCGCCACGACGCCCGCCGAACGATCGTCCCACAGCAGCGCCGACACGTCGTTGACGATCGTCGCGCCCGCCGCGAGCGCGGCTTCCATCACCGGCGCCTTGCGGGTGTCGATCGAAACCAACGCGCCCGCCGCCGCGAGCCGCTCGATCACCGGCGCGACCCGCTTGGCCTCGTCGCCTTCCCAGACCAGCGGCGCGCCAGGGCGGGTCGATTCGCCGCCGAGATCGATCAGCCCCGCGCCCGCCGCGAGCATATCGATCCCCGCCGCCGCAGCGCCGGCCGGATCGTCATGATGCGCCCCGCCGTCGGAGAAACTATCGGGGGTCACGTTGAGGATGCCGGCGACCACCGGCTGATCGAAACGCAAGATGCGCTCACCCAGCGTGAGCGGCGCGCGCGGCGCGGTGACGCGCTGGTGGAGCAGCGCGGCACGCTCGCCGTGGTTCTGTATGTCGGCGACGGCGACGATCCGCCGGGTGCCGCCTTCGCGCAATTCGTAAGCCGCGAACCACTGCATCCCGCCCGCAAGCCTTACGACCGTGCCCTCGGGTAGCCCGACCGGTGTGTCGACGAAATGGATCGGGCGGAGGTGCAGGTTAGACATTCGTTTCACCGAACTCCCCCGTTCGCCCTGAGCTTGTCGAAGGGCTGTACTTCTTCGTCGGAAGAAAGTGCAGGGCTTCGACAGGCTCAGCCCGAACGGGGAGAGGGAATCTCGTCCCTAAATCTGCGTCGCGAGCAGGTAATTCTGCCGCAGCGCGTCGATCGGCTTAAGCCCGTCCTCGGCCTCATAATGCCAGAAGGTCCAACCGTTGCACGCCGGCGCATTCTGCAAGGTCGCGCCGAGCTTGTGGATCGAACCGATCGTCCCGCATTCGCCGGCAAGGCTGCCGTCGGCGCGAACCGTCGCGCGGAAGCGGCGCTTGGCGTCGGTCAGCACGCTGCCGGCGGGAAGCATCGCATTCTCGACCAGCACGCCGAACGCCACCTTGGGCTGCTGCTTGGGCGACTGCATCGTCGACAGCGCCGATTCGTCGAGCGGCAGCGCGTCGGTGATGCGTTCGATCGCCGCCGAGCAATAGCCCGGCTCGCGCTCGATCCCGATCCAGTGCCGCCCGAGCCGCTTCGCCACCGCGCCGGTCGTGCCGGTGCCGAAGAACGGATCGAGCACCACGTCGCCCGGCTTGGTGCAGGCGAGCAGGATGCGATAGAGCAACGCTTCCGGCTTTTGCGTCGGATGAACCTTCTGCCCGTTGCGCTTGAGCCGCTCCTGCCCGCCGCAGATCGGGAATTCCCAGTCCGAGCGCATCTGCAGCTCGTCGTTGAGCGTCTTCATGCTGCGATAGTTGAAGGTATATTTCGACTTCTCGCCCTTCGACGCCCAGATCAGCGTTTCATGCGCGTTGGTGAAGCGCGTGCCGCGGAAGTTCGGCATCGGATTGGCCTTGCGCCAGATGATGTCGTTGAGGATCCAATAACCGAGATCCTGCACCGCCGCACCGACGCGGAAGATGTTGTGATAGCTGCCGATCACCCAGATCGTGCCATTATCCTTGAGGATGCGGTGCGCTTCCTTCAGCCAGGCGCGGGTGAAGGCGTCATAGGCCGCGAAGGTATCGAACTTGTCCCAATCGTCGGTGACCGCATCGACATGGCTGCCGTCCGGGCGGAACAATTCACCGCCGAGCTGCAAATTGTAGGGCGGATCGGCGAAGATCATGTCGACCGACTTGGCCGGCAGCGCGCGCATCATCGCGATGCAATCGCCCATCAGGATCTGATCGAGCGGCAGCACCGCCGCATCGGCCGCGACGCCGGCATCGACCTGCCCGCGCTTCGCCGCAATCTTCTCGATGACCCCCATGCATACCCCCTTCGTGAAGCGCCAGAAGCGCGAAGGATGTGGAATCCGTCAAGCGATCATTGGTTAACGAACCGCGTTGCGAAAACGTTAACGAAGTGGAACATTACGAGTCCGCCGGCAGATGTTGAGTCCCGCCCGCGTCGCTTGACTCAACATCTCGCGGTGTGACGCGAAAGACTCACCGCCCGGAACGATAGCAATTTTTTTCACCTCAGGCTCATTCGGCACCCCGAATCGCGCCTCACGACACCAAAAAAGCCTGCGCGACCGGCGCGAAGCTGCGTCGATGCAGCGGCGACGGGCCATGTTCGTCGAGCGCGCGCAGATGCGCCGCGCTGCCATAGCCCTTGTTCGAGGCCCAGCCGTAATGCGGATAATCCGCGTGGTGGCGCAACATGATCTCGTCGCGGTGGTGCTTGGCGACGATCGACGCCGCGGCGATCGACAGCGACAAGGCGTCGCCGCCGACCAAGGCGGTCGCGAGATAATCCCAGCGCGGCAGGCGGTTGCCGTCGACCAGCACATGCCCCGGCGCATGGCCGAGCGTCGCCGCCACCGCATCCACCGCGAGCGTCATCGCCTTCATCGTCGCCCAGTGGATGTTGAGCGTATCGATCTCCTCGGCCTCGACCACCCCGATGCCGACCGTCGCGCAGCCGGTGATCCGCGCGCACAATGTGGCGCGGGTCGCGGCGGTGAGTTTCTTCGAATCGTCGATCCCGCGGGGCACGCCCTTGGCGGGCAGGATCACCGCTGCGGCGACCACCGGCCCGGCAAGCGGCCCGCGCCCTGCCTCGTCGACCCCCGCGACGGGAAAGGGGAAGAGGCGCTCGTGCTTCAGTCCGGGCATGTCAGCCGCCATGGCGGGAAACGCCGATTCTCGCCAGCGCTATAAAGGCAGAGCGCATTGCCCGCCGGATCGGCGAGCCGCGCCTCGCGCCACCCCCATGATTGATCGACCGGGTCCGCCACCTCGATGCCCTGCGCGCGGGCAACGGCGACCGCGGCGTCGAGATCGGCCACCTCTATGAACACAATCGCCCGCCCCCCGACTTCAGCCGCCGCCTCGATCGACAAGGTCGTGCCGCCAGCGCTTTCGAATCGCGCATAACGTGCGTCGCTGTCGACGATCGGCGTGAGACCAAGCGCGCGATAGAAAGCGAAGCTCGCGGCATGATCGGTCGCGGGCAAGGTAATCTGATTGGGGGTCGGCGCGCCGAGATCATTGTCGAGCCGTACTCGATGATGCCCCATCGGGCCGTGCCCCGCGCCGAAGCCGGGCGCCTCGCACAGCGCGATCCGCACGAACAACCGCGCGCGCGCCACCGCCTCGGCCAAAGGCAGCCCGCGCGCCACGCCGGTGGCGATCGCGCTGGCAAGGGTGCAGCCGGTGCCGTGGGTGTGGACCGTCTCGATTCGCACCGCCTGCCAGGTTTGGCGCGTGCCGTCCGCGGCGATCAGCGTGTCGGCGATCACATCGCCCGCATCATGCCCGCCCTTGAGCAGCACCGCAGCACCGTGCGCGCGGATCGCCTCCACCCCGCCGAGCGCCGCCGCCTCGGGCAGATTGGGGGTGACGAGCGTCGCGATCCGCATCAGCCGTTCGAACGCCTCGACCGTCGCCGCGTCGGCCAATACCGCCCCCGAGGTCGCAACCATCACCGGGTCGAACACGATCGGCACGCCCGGCAGCGCTTCGAGCACCGTCGCCACCGCCGCGGCGGTCTCGGCCGCGCCGATCATCCCGATCTTCACCGCATCGACCCCGATATCGTCGATCACGCTGTTCATCTGCGCGACGACCATTTCGGGCGGGACGGCGTGGATCGCCTGCACCCCCAAAGTGTTCTGCGCGGTGATCGCGGCGATCGCGGTCATCGCATGACCGCCGAGCATCGTCACCGTGCGGATATCGGCCTGGATCCCCGCGCCGCCGCCCGAATCGGAGCCGGCGACGATCAGCACGCGCGGCGTCATCGCGGTCACCCTTTGAAACGGCGTTCGGTCGCGCCCGGGAATTTCTTCAGCGCCGCGCCGACCCGCGCCGGCCGGTCGAGCAATTCGCCGCCGCAATTGGGGCAGACCTCGTCGAGCTGGTCGGCGCATTCGGCGCAGAAGGTGCATTCGAACGAGCAGATGAAGGCACCGCCCTCATCCGCCGGCAAATCGACGCCGCAGCGTTCGCAATCAGGGCGCATCTCTAGCATGAAGCTGGCATAGAGCGATTTCGAGGCGGGTGAAATCACCTGCCGACTGGGAAATCGCGACAAGCAAGGAACGCGCAGCCGCGAAGGGGGAAGCAAGCATGAGACTGATCGGATTGGCGCTGGCGCTGGCGGCAGCGTCTGGCGCCCAGGCGGAGACGCGCTACGTGCTGGCCGGGCGGCTGATCGATCCCGAAAGCGGCCGCGTGCTGACCAACCAGCGCATCGAAATCACCGACGGGCGCGTCACCGCGGTACAGCCGTGGACCCCGCCGCCGGCGACCGCGGTGCTGATCGACTGGTCGAAGCTGACCGTGCTTCCCGGGCTGATCGATTGCCACACGCATGTCGCCGACGGCTGGGCCGACAGCAGCGACCCGGCCGAGCCGCTCCACCACAGCGCCACCGCGACGATCCTGAAGGGCGCGCGGCGCGCGCGCGAGACGCTGCAGGCCGGGTTCACCACGGTCCGCGACGTCGGGGTGTTCCGCGGGCTTTCCGACGTCGCGTTGCGCGATGCGATCGAGGCCGGCGACGTGGAGGGGCCGCGGATGGTGGTGGCGGGCGCCTATATCACGATCCCCAACGGCGGCGGCGCGGTGACCGGCGCGGCACCCGACGTGCCGGTGCCCGACGATATGAAGCTGGGTTACGTCCGCAACGCCGACGACGCGCGCAACGCGGTCGACATGCTGTTCGGCCGCGGCGCCGATTTCATCAAGATGATCGCCACCGGCGCGGTGCTCGCGGTCGGCTCGACTCCCGGTGCGCTCGAACTGACTCCCGAGGAGATGAAGGCCGCGTGCGACGCGGCGAAGCGCCACGGCAGCTATTGCATCGCCCATGCGCACGGCGCCGAGGGGGTGAAGGCCGCGATCCGCGCCGGCGCGCGCTCGATCGAGCATGCCAGCCTGATCGACGACGAAGGGCTCAAAATGGCGCGTGATTCCGGGGTGTGGCTCGATATGGACATCTTCGACGGCGACTGGATCGACGCCGAGGGGACCAAGGCGGGCTGGCCGGCGGAATATCTCCGCAAGAACCGCGAGACGACCGAGGCGCAACGACAGGGTTTCGCCAAAGCGGTGAAACTCGGGGTGAAATTATCGTTCGGCACCGATGCCGGGGTCTATCCCCACGGGCTCAACGCGCGGCAATTCGCCTATATGGTGCGCTACGGCATGACCCCGATGCAGGCGATCCAGTCCGCCACGGTGGTGTCGGCGGCGCTGCTCGGCAAAAGCGCCGACGTCGGCGCGCTGTCGCCCGGCCATTATGCCGATATGATCGCGGTCGAAGGCGATCCGCTCACCGATATCCGCGCGCTGGAGCATGTCGTCGGAGTGGTGAAGGGCGGCAAGGAGATCGCGCTGCATTAACGCACCGCCGTTCGCCCTGAGCTTGTCGAAGGGCTGCACTTTCTTCGGAAGAAAAGTGCAGGGCTTCGACAGGCTCAGCCCGAACGGGGTGGGTAGGCCGTCGAATCAAACGTCGAGGTTCGCCACCGACAGCGCATTCTCCTGGATGAACTCGCGGCGCGGCTCGACCACGTCGCCCATCAGCCGGGTGAAGATCTCGTCGGCGACATCGGCCTGATCGATCGCCACCTTGAGCATCGAGCGGTTGGACGGATCGAGCGTGGTTTCCCACAATTGCTCGGGGTTCATTTCGCCCAGCCCCTTGTAGCGCTGGATCGCAAGCCCCTTGCGCCCCGCTGCGAGCACCGCCTCGAGCAGTTGCGACGGCCGCGCGACGAGCGTCTCGCCCTTGCCGATCCCCACGGTCGCTGCCGCCTGCTCGCCCTCTTCCTCGTCGCCCGACGTGGTTTCCTCGGCCTGCGGCGCGCCCTTGTTGGGAACGAGCTTGCCCGCCGCCGCGAAGGTTTCGGCCTGTTCAGCAGCCAGCGTGTGGAGCTTGCGCGCCTCGGCCGAAGCGATGAACGCCGCCTCGACGACATGATGGTCGGTCACCCCGCGCCACAGCCGCTCGAAATGGATCCCGCCGTCCTCGGTCAACCGCGCCGACCAGGTCGCCTCGCGATCGCCTGCGTCGAGCCGCCGCGAAACCTCCGCGACGGTCGCCTCGCGTCCGGCGCGGCTCAGCTCGGGATCGAGCGCGCCGGCCAGCGCGAGCGCCTCGATGATCACCGGATCGTAGCGCCGCGGGACATAGCGCATCAGCGTGCGCATCCGCCGCGCATGATCGAGCAGCGCCGCGAGATCCTGCCCCGAGCGCGCGCCGCCCGCGGTTTCGAACACCATCGCGTTGACGCCGGCATCGACGAGATAATCGTCGAGCGCCTTTTCGTCCTTGAGATAGACCTCGGACCGGCCGCGCGTCGCCTTATAGAGCGGCGGCTGCGCGATATAGAGATGCCCGCGCTCGATCAGTTCGGGCACCTGGCGGTAGAAGAAGGTCAGCAGAAGCGTGCGGATATGCGCGCCGTCGACGTCGGCGTCGGTCATGATGACGATCTTGTGGTAGCGCAGTTTCTCGGCGTTGAATTCGTCGCGCCCGATCCCGGTGCCCATCGCCTGGATCAGCGTGCCGATCTCGCGCGATGAGAGCATGCGATCGAACCGCGCGCGCTCGACGTTGAGGATCTTGCCGCGCAGCGGGAGGATCGCCTGGAAATGCCGGTCGCGGCCCTGCTTGGCCGAGCCGCCGGCCGAATCGCCCTCGACGATGAACAATTCGGACTTGGCCGGATCCTTCTCCTGGCAGTCGGCGAGCTTGCCCGGCAGGCTCGCGACTCCCATCACCGATTTGCGGCTCGCGTCGCGCGCCTTGCGCGCGGCTTCGCGCGCGGCGGCGGCGTCGATGATCTTCTGGATGATCGTCCGCGCATGCGCCGGATTTTCCTCCAGCCATTCGGCCATCTTGTCCGCCATCAGGCTTTCGAGCGGCTGGCGCACCTCGGAACTGACCAGTTTGTCCTTGGTCTGCGAGGAGAATTTGGGATCGGGCAATTTGACCGAGACGATCGCGGTCAGCCCCTCGCGCATATCGTCGCCGGTAAGGTTGACCTTCTCCTTCTTCAGGATGCCCGACTTTTCGGCATAGCCGTTGAGCGTGCGGGTCAGCGCCGAGCGGAATGCGGCGAGATGGGTGCCGCCGTCGCGCTGCGGGATGTTGTTGGTGAAGCAGAGGACGTTTTCGTAATAGCTGTCGTTCCACTCCAGCGCGACGTCGATCCCGATATCGTCACGGTGGCCGGTGATCGCGATCGGATCGGGCATCAGCGGCTGCTTGGCGCGATCGAGCCACTTCACGAAAGCGGCGATCCCGCCCTCATAGTAAAGCTCGACCGTCTTGGGCTCCTCGTGCCGCGCATCGGTGAGGAACAGGCGGACCCCCGAATTGAGGAACGCGAGCTCGCGATAGCGATGCTCGAGCTTCTCGAAATCGAATTCGGTGATCTTGAACGTCGCGGGCGAGGGCAGGAAGGTGACGCGCGTCCCCTTCTTCCCTTCGGCCTTGCCGACCACCTTGAGCGGGGCGACCGCATCGCCGTGGGCGAAGCGCATATAATGCTCCTCGCCGTCGCGCCAGATCGTGAGATCGAGCCATTCGCTCAGCGCGTTGACCACGCTGACGCCGACCCCGTGGAGCCCGCCCGAAACCTTATAGGCATTGTCGTCCGAGGTATTCTCGAACTTACCCCCGGCGTGGAGCTGGGTCATGATGACCTCGGCCGCCGAAACGCCCTCTTCCGGGTGGATACCGGTCGGGATGCCGCGGCCGTTGTCTGTGACCGAGACCGATCCATCGGCGTTGAGCATGATGTCGATGCGGTCGCAATGCCCGGCGAGCGCCTCGTCGATCGCATTGTCGGAGACCTCGAACACCATATGGTGGAGGCCCGATCCGTCGTCGGTATCGCCGATATACATGCCGGGGCGCTTGCGCACCGCGTCCAGGCCCTTCAGCACCTTGATCGAGGAAGCGCCATATTCCGAATTCTGGGGTTCTGCCATGCCAATCATATAGGCATTGCGGCGCTGCAACGAAAGCGAAATGGCACGCGATTATAGCGCTTCGCCCTCGCGTCGCTCGGTCAGCGTCAGGAACAGCAGCGCGGCGAGCGCCAGCGCGCCGGCGGCGATCGACAGCGGCCAGGCATAATTGCCGGTAGCGTCGTAAAGCCGGCCGAACATCACGATCCCCGATGCGGTGCCGAACAGCGACATCGTCAGCAGCGCGCCATAGGTTTCGCCATAGGCGCGGAGCCCGAACAGCCGCGCGGTGAGGAACGGCAGCAGATCGTTCTCCGCGCCGTTCATCAGCAGCGCCGCGAACACCAAGGCTGCCAGCCCCGCCACGCCCGATCCCGGCAGCAGCAACCCGGCGAAGGCCGCCGCCGAGATCGCGGCGAAGCCGGCAGCGATCAGCCGTGCCGGAAAACGATCGACCAGCAGCCCCATCGCCAGCCGCCCGACGATCTGGCTCGCGCCGAACGCGGTGACGAGCAACGCTGCCTGTTCGAGCCCGAGCCCGCGGTCGGTGCCGAACGGCGCGAGCTGGGTGATCAGCCCGACGCTGGCGAGGCTGACCAGCGCCACCGCCAGCCCGAGCCGCCAGAAGCGCGCGTCGCGCCGCGCCTCGCGCGCGCTCATCCCGGCGAGCAGCGTTTCGGGCGCGATATCCTCAGCCTCGCCGGCACGGTGGACCGGCGCGACGACGACGCCGCGCAACAGCAGCAGCACCGCGGGCAACGCCACCGCCAGCACCAGCGCGACGAGCACAGCGAAGCCGACGCGCCAGCCGTGCCGCGCGATCACCCCGGCGACAAGCGGCGACAGCACCAGCGTCGAGAGCGACAGCCCCGAGGTCGCGACCCCCAGCGCGATCCCGCGATGCGTGACGAACCGCGCCGCGATCAGCCGGCCATAGACCACCGCGCTCGTCCCCGCGACGCTGAGCGCAAGGCATAGGACGAGCAATTGATAGATCCACAAGGCACCGCCGAGCGTCGCGAAACCGGCCAGCGTCGCGGCGAGCAGCAAGGTCGCGCCGACGATCACCGGGCGGGCGCCGAGCCGGTCCGCGAGCCGCCCGATCGCCGGCACGCCGAGCGCGCCGATCAGCCCGATGCCGGCGGCGGT
This sequence comes from Sphingomonas sp., assembly GCA_017849555.1. Taxonomy (GTDB): domain Bacteria; phylum Pseudomonadota; class Alphaproteobacteria; order Sphingomonadales; family Sphingomonadaceae; genus Sphingomonas; species Sphingomonas lycopersici. The sequence continues at coordinate 18,376 of JAFIGU010000105.1, forward strand.
GGCGATATCGCCACGGGTCCAGTCGAATGCCGCGGTCATCCCGGGCACGAACAGGCTCGACAGATTCTGGTACATGCCCGGCCCGAAGCCGTTGCCGATCATCGCCGCAGCGATCACCCGCCAGCCGCCGCGCCACTCGTTCGGGTGGGCCGCGGCGATCCTTTCCACCCGCTCCATCGGCACAGCGTAGCGGCGTGGCCGGCCGGGTAAAGCCCTGCGGGCATCGTGTGTTACACCGGACCGACCTCTCCCGTTCGGGCCGAGCCTGTCGAAGCCCTGCGCTTCTCTTCCGCCGAAAGAAGTGCAGCCCTTCGACAAGCTCAGGGGCGAACGGACGTTTGTGCGGGCGCGCTAGGCCGTTAACGCGATCCGCGTCGCGTCGGCGTCGATATCGGCGAAGAGCGCAGGTTCGGTGCCGGTCATCCACACCTGCCCGCGCCCGGCGAGCCGCGCGAACAAAGCGGCGCGGCGGCCGGGATCGAGATGCGCCGCCACTTCGTCGAGCAACAGCAGCGGCGCCGCACCGGTGCGCGCCGCGACGAGATCGGCATGCGCGAGCACGATGCCGAGCAGCAGCGCCTTTTGCTCGCCGGTCGAGGCGAGCGCGGCGGCGCGATCCTTTTCGAGATGTAGCACCGTGAGGTCGACGCGATGCGGCCCCGCCAGCGTGCGCCCGGCGGCGGCATCGCGCGCGCGGCCGTCGCGGAGCTGGCGCGCAAGCTGCGCCGCGTCGCCCGCCCAGCCCTCCAGCGACAAGGCGGCGCGCGGGAAATCGCCCGCCGGCTGCGCCGCGAGCCGTGCGGCGAGCGCCTCCACCGTCTCGCGCCGCGCCGCATCGAGCGCGGCGCCGT
>JAFIGU010000106.1 GCA_017849555.1 Sphingomonas sp.
ATTCACCAAGGGGTCGACGGCCCCACCCGCCCGATCGCCGGGGGTGGCCACCCCCGGCGATCACCCCATCCTCCAATCAGATCGGGCAACCTTCAACATACAAGGGGGCGGGGGTCGGTTGGCCTGCGAGGAAGCGCGTCGGTAACCCCTATAGCCGCCCATCCCCAGCCCCTTCCTTCACCAAGGAGGGGAGAAGAGGGGGCCGGGGGCGGGAGAAACCACGGCGCGCGCTTTCTCCCTTCCGCTGACGCCTCAGCCGGTGCAAAGGCGCGAGCGTGGACAAGGGCTTGGGAGTGAGCGGAGTGCCGCGCGAGGGCGGCCGCATCGCGCGCATCGTCGCGCCTTTGTATCATCGCATCCTCGATCGGATCGACGCCGGGCTCGCGGTCGGCGCGATCGACACCGTGTTGCCGGACGGGACGCGGCGGTTGCTCGGTGGGCGCGGCGGGGCGCCGGTGGCGACCGTCGCGATCCACCGCTGGCGCGCGCTGCGGCGGCTCGCATTCGCCGGATCGATCGGCTGGTATGAGGGCTGGGCGGCGGGCGACTGGTCGAGCCCCGATCCGGTGCCGATCTTCGATCTGTTCATGCGCAACCGCGCCACCTTGGGCGATGTCGGGCGCGCCAAGGGGCTCGCCCGGATCGCAGCGCGGCTGTTCCACGCCGCGCGCCGCAACGATCGCCGCGGCGCGAAGCGCAACATCACCGCGCATTACGACCTCGGCAACGATTTCTACGCCGAATGGCTCGACCCGACCCTGACCTATTCGAGCGCGATCTTCGCCCCCGGCGACACGCTGGAGCAGGCGCAGCGCCGCAAGCTCGCCGCGATCCTCGCGCGCACCGGTGCCGGCGCTGGCGATCGCGTGCTCGAGATCGGCTGCGGCTGGGGCAGCTTCGCGCTGACGGCGGCGCAAGCTGGGGCGAGCGTCCACGCGATCACGCTGTCGGCCGAGCAGAAGGCGGTGGTCGAACAGCGCACCGCGGGCTTGCCGGTCGAGGTGTCGCTGGTCGATTATCGCGACGTCACGGGCACTTACGATGCCGTCGCGAGCATCGAGATGGTCGAGGCGGTGGGGCAGGAATATTGGCCCGATTATCTCGCCGCGATCGCCCGCGCGCTGAGACCGGGCGGCCGTGCCGCGATCCAGCTGATCGCGATCGCCGACGATGTGTGGGATGCCTATGCGCGCAACACCGATTTCATCCAGCGCTATATCTTCCCCGGCGGGCTGCTGATCTCCGAAAGCCGGTTCCGTGCGCTGGCCGAGGCGCAGGGGCTGGACTGGCGCGATCGCACCGGCTTCGGCGCCGATTATGCCGAAACGCTGCGGCAATGGCGCGTGCGCTTCGACGCCGCGGTGGCGGAAGCGCGGCTGCCCGCGCGGTTTGACCAGAATTTCGTCGACTTGTGGCGCTATTATCTGATGTATTGCGAGGGAGGATTCCGCGGGGGCGGAATCGATGTCGCACAAGTGACATTGGTGAAGGGGGAAAAGGGATGCGCTGGACCGGTCTGATCGCGGCGACGTTGCTGGCGGGCGCGGCGCCGGGTGCTGTTGGCGCGCAATCGCTGCCGGCGCCGCAGCAGCATCAGCCGCAGCAGGCAGTCGAGGGCGGCGTCCCGCTCACCGCGGAAAATCGCGCGCATGTCGAGCGCGCCGCGGCGGAGGTGCTGTTCTGGAACCAGGAGCAGCGCGACCAGAATTTCCCGCACATGGAAAAACTCTTCCCCGGCCATGTCGTGCACGCGGCGAAGAAGCCGCTCGCGCTGCCGCCGGGGCCGCCGTTGCCGATCGCGGCGGCGACGGTCGATGCCTTCATCAAGGCGCAGAATGTCGCGGGGCTGATCGTGCTCCAGCAGGGCGCGGTGCGGCTCGAGCGCTATGCGCGCGGGCTCGACCGCGACGGGCGCTGGACGAGCTTCTCCGTCGCCAAATCCTTCACCTCGACTTTGGTCGGCGCGGCGATCCGCGACGGCTATATCAAATCGGTCGACGAGCCGGTGACGCGCTACATCCCCGATCTCGCGGGCAGCGCCTATGACGGGGTGACGATCGCGCAACTCCTCACGATGACCTCCGGGGTCAAGTGGAACGAGGATTATACCGATCCCAAATCCGATGTGGTGCGGATGTTCTCGACCCCGGCGCCGGCCGGGGTGGATCCGACCGTCGCTTATATGCGCACCCTGCCGCGCGAGGCCGCGCCGGGGAGCAAATGGGTCTATAAGACCGGCGAGACCAATCTGATCGGGGTGCTGGTCGGCAATGCGATCAAGCAGCCGCTCGCCAATTATCTCACCGAGAAGGTGTGGCAGCGCTACGGCATGAGCAGCGACGCCTTCTGGATGACCGACCCGGCGGGGCATGAGATCGGCGGCTGCTGCATCTCGGTCTCGCTGCGCGATTATGCGCGGATGGGGCAATTGGCGATGGAGGAGGGGCACGGCATCGTCGCCCCCGAATGGTTCGCCGAGGCGAGCAAGCCCCACGCCGATACCGGGCGCGGGCCGGGGTTCGGCTATGGCTATCAATGGTGGACCTATCCCGAGGGCCGATTCGGCGCGGTCGGGGTGTTCGGGCAGAGCATCACGATCGATCGCGCGAGCAAGACGGTGGTGGTGATCCTCAGCGCCTGGCCCAAGGCGACCGATCCGGAACTGTCGCGCCAGCGGCTGGCGTTCCTCGGGGAGTTGTTCAAGGCCGCCAAGGGGCCGCTGGTGCAGGTGCCGCACCGGCGGCATTGAGCGCGTTGCGCAAAAGGGGGATACCTCTCCCCGTTCGGGCTGAGCCTGTCGAAGCCCTGCACTTTTCTTCGGAAGAGGAAGTGCAGCCCTTCGACAAGCTCAGGGCGAACGGAAGTTTTTCACCCCGGTGTCCTTAAACGGGCGACCAGTCGAGCGTATCCTCGCCCTCGTCGTCCTCGCTGACCTTGCCGTGTTCCGGCCCGATCGCCTCGATCAGCCGGTCGAGCGCCCAGTCGACGCCGATCCCGCTCGCGCCCGAGATCGGGATCACCGGCGCGCCGCTCGCTTCCTCCAGCTCGCCGGAGAGCGCGGCGATCAGTTCGTCGTCGAGCGTGTCGATCTTGTTGAGCGCCACCACCACCGGCTTTTCGTCGAGCCCCGCGCCATAGGCTTCGAGCTCGTCGCGCACGATGCGATAGCTGTTCGCCACGTCGGGATCGTTGGCATCGACCAGGTGGAGCAGCACGCGGCAGCGCTCGATATGCCCGAGGAAGCGATCGCCGATCCCCGCGCCCTCGGCCGCGCCCTCGATCAGCCCCGGAATGTCGGCGATGACGAATTCGCGCTGCTTGTGCCGCACCACGCCGAGCTGCGGCCGGGTGGTGGTGAAGGCATAGGCGCCGACCTTGGCCTGCGCGTTGGTCACCGCGTTGATGAAGGTCGATTTGCCCGCATTGGGCAGCCCGACCAGCCCGGCATCGGCGAGCAGCTTGAGCCGCAGCCACACCCACGCCTCGGACGAGGGCCAGCCGGTGCCGTGCTGGCGCGGCGCGCGGTTGGTCGAGGTCTTGTAGCTGGCGTTGCCGCGCCCGCCGTCGCCGCCGCGCAGGAACATCTCGCGCTGGCCGACCTCGACCATATCGAGCAGCAGCGTCCGCTCCTCGTCGTCCGCGAGGATCTGCGTGCCGACCGGCACCTTGATCACCAGATCCTCGCCGCCCGCGCCGGTGCGGTTCGAGCCCGAACCGCCTTGCCCGCGCGGCGCGCGGAAATGCTGGGTGTAGCGGAAATCGATCAGCGTATTGAGCCCGGCGACCGCCTCGAACACGATGTCGCCGCCCTTGCCGCCGTTGCCGCCGTCGGGCCCGCCATATTCGATGAACTTTTCGCGGCGGAAGCTCACCGCGCCGGGGCCGCCGGCGCCCGAGCGGACGAAAATCTTGGCCTGGTCGAGAAAATGCACGTCAGTTGATCCGGTCGTGAAGCAGCATCTCGCGCGCAAGGTGGCGCGCGCGATCGCGGGGAAGGCCGAGCGCGCGGGTAAGCGGCGCGCCGAACAGCGCGTCGCCCAGCGCCATCAGCACCAGTTGCAGGGTTTCGTCGGCGATCGGGCGCTCGTCCTTGGAATGATCGGCGGCAAGCTCGTCGACCAGATCGTGGATCGCCTGAAAGATCGGGTCGAGCGCGTCCTCGTTGCCGGTCAGGATCATCCAGCTCGCCAGCGCGCCGGCACCGCCGGTGTCGAACGCGTCGAAGGCGAGCCCGACGATCTCGGCCGGCTCCTGATCGGTATCGCGCTGGCGCAATACCGCCTCGCGGATCGTGCCGCTGATGAAGTCGGCCATCCTGACGATCAGCGCCTGGCGCAACCCGTCCGCCGAGCCGAAATGGTGGAGCAGATTGGCGTGGGTCCGCCCGATCCGCGCCGCGACCGCCTTGAGCGTCACCGCCTGCGGGCCGACCTCGACGAGCAGATCGCGCGCCGCTTCGAGCGCGGCCTCGCGCGATTCCTCGGGGCTCAGCCGCTTGCGCGCGGGGAGGGGGGTGACGGACATATGACGGCTCTCGGCGCTTTGCAGGGGAAATACAATCGTGGAGTTGGTCCCGCGGGGCGGGGGAGCGGTTTAACGAGGGTGGCGGAGTCGCCGGGGTCTTCGTGTCCCCGCGCAGGCGGGGACACGGGTTCAGGCCGCGATCGGCAGCGACCTCATGTCCGCACCATTGTCGTCGAGATCGAGCGCCAGCACCGCGCAATCGACATTGCCGCGATGCGCGACCGAATAATGCGGCTCGCGGCGCACCTCGCGGAAGCCCAGCTTGGTCAGCACCTTGCGCGAGGCGAGATTGTCGAGGTGATGGCTCGCCTCGATCCGCTTCAGCCGCAGCGCGTGGCGCGCCTGCTCGATCACGATCCGTCCCGCCTCGGTGGCATAGCCGCGGCCCCAGGCGTTCGGCGTCAGCCAATAGCCCAGTTCGTGCACCTGCTCGCCGCGATGCAGCCCGATACTGCCGATCAGCCGCGGGTAATCGCCGTCATGCGCGAGGATCGCGAAGCGCGGCTCGGTCGCGCCACGCGGCAGCGACAGGAATGCTTCCGCATCGTCGAGCGCATAGGGCCACGGCATCCGCGCCAGCTTCTTGGCGACCGCCTCATGCGCGATCGTCGCCGTCAGCGTCGCGGCATCCTCCGGCCACCACGGCCGTAACGTCAATCTACTCGTCCGCGCGAACATCGTCGCTCTCCTCACCTGTTCGCGCCGCTAGCCCGTGTTGATGACGGGAAAACGACACAAGTGGTTGAATGGGAGCACGAAAAAAGGGAGCCGGGGCGGACCCGTCTCCCTTGTCTGGCTGGTTCCGATGCGCGGAACCCGGGTCGCCCTGGTGGGCAACCCGGCTGGTTACCCGATGTTATTCGGCCGCTTGCGCCATAATCTCGACCGAGCAGAATTTGCGGCCAAGCTTGCCGTCGTGGAATACGACGCGGCCATCGACGAGCGCGAACAGGGTATGGTCCTTGCCCATGCCCACGTTGCGGCCCGGATAGAATTTGGTCCCGCGCTGGCGCACGAGGATGTTGCCGGCGACGGCTTCCTGCCCGCCGAACTTCTTCACGCCGAGGCGACGACCGGCCGAATCACGACCGTTACGCGACGAACCGCCTGCCTTCTTATGTGCCATTGCGATCTACTCCTTACGCTTCGGCGGCCTGGGCGGCATCGCCCTCGGGCTTCGCGGCGGCCTTCTTCGCAGCCTTCTTCTCGGCGGCGCCGATCGAGACGATCTTGAGGATCGTGTGCTGCTGACGATGGCCGTTGCGGCGACGATAATTGTGACGGCGACGCTTCTTGAAGACGATGACCTTCTCGCCCTTCGCCTGCGCCACGATCTCCGCGGCGACGGTGAGGCCGCTGGTCGGCTTCAGCTCGGCGCCTTCGCCTGCGAGCAGCACGTCGCCGAGCGTGACCGTCGATCCGGCATCGCCCTCGATCTTCTCGACGACGATCTTGTCTCCGGCGGCGACGCGATATTGCTTGCCGCCCGTGCGCACGACTGCGAACATGGCCCTCATCACTTTCCAAATGCAATTGCCCGAACGGGCGTGCCCGTCGGGAGAAGCGGCGCGGTTAAGCTAGCGCGGTGATTCTGTCAACCGGTGTGGCGGGTTGGAAAATACGCTGGCAGCGCATTTTTGTGGAGCCGGCAATCTCGCACGGGACTCGACATCCGATAATCTCGGGTGAGGTGGATTCTGCTTCCGCCGTCACCCCGGCCTTGGGCCGGGGTCCATTGTGCCGCACGCTCCACGGCCAGAGCCTCTTGCTCCGCGCTTGCCTCCCGATGGACCCGGCTCAAGGCCGGGGTGACGAAAGCTGAGCCTAGTGCCGGTGTTCGCGGCGCAGATTGTAGCGCCCGTCGGCGAAGTCGGTGAACAGCCCGGCGATCGCGGGGTGGTCGATCGGCTCGTCGCTGTCGTCGGGGACCAGATTCTGCTGGCTGACATAAGCGACATAGGTCGATTCGGCGTTTTCCGCGAGCAGGTGGTAGAAGGGCTGGTCCTTGCGCGGCCGGATCTTCTCCGGGATCGCCTCATACCATTCGTCGCTGTTGTTGAAGACCGGATCGACGTCGAACACCACGCCGCGGAAATCGAACATGCGGTGGCGCACCACGTCGCCGATCGCGAATCGCGCATGGGCGATCGGCGGGGCGATGGCGGCGGGGGGCGTAGGGGACGAGGCGGCCTTGATACTCATGAGGCTAATCTAGTGTGTCCGGCGGAAGGGGCAATGGGCGGCTTGCGCGGTCGAAACAATGCCGCTAGAGGCCCGCCCTCGATCGCCCCGCCGGCGCCGCCAAGCGCCACCAGCGGACGACCTCGCGGAGAGGTGCCAGAGTGGTCGATTGGGACGGTCTCGAAAACCGTTGTGCCTTTACGGGTACCGTGGGTTCGAATCCCACCCTCTCCGCCACTTAAGTCCCTGAACGGGCACCGCGTTTACGCCGGGCTTTCCGAGAAGCGTTTGTAGCAGCCGGGTCTTCGATCCAATGATACGCACCTCGCCTTCCGCGACCTCAACCCGCTGGGCGAGCGCGCGCAAATGGTCGCGGCGATATCCACCGCCTTCAAGCCGGATGCGCTGGCGGGCAGTCTCGGCGAACCGCTCGATCATTGCGGGTGTGACGGCCTTGCTACCCGAACTGTCTAGCATTGCCTGTGCCCGCTCAGCATCGGCCTTAGCTTGGTCACGAACGGCCTTGAGGCCGTCGATGCGGTCCTTGAGCGCCGGGTCATTGATATCAGTCACCCCGGCCTCGATCGCGTCGTAAAGCCGCTTGAGGCGCAGTTCTGATTCGGCAGCGCGCTTGTTGAGTTCGGCGATATGCTCCCGGCGACGTTCGCCCTGCTCCTGCCGGCGATCGAGAACGGCGGCGAGGATGGTTTCCAACCGCTCGGGGCGTAACAGCCGCTCCTCAAGGTGCTTGACGACGAGATCGTCCAGCTTCTCCATCGGCACCGCCATGCCGGTGCAGGCGGTTGGCCCCTGCCTCGCCTTGGTCGAGCAGGCGTAATAGCGGTAGCGCCCGCCCTTGCCCGTACGGATGGTCATGGCCCCGCCACACTTGGCGCAATGGATCAGGCCGGTAAGCATGGTCGGCCCGCTGATGACGCGGGATGGCATCACCTTGGGGTTGCGGGCCTTGAGCAGCGCCTGCACCGCCTCGAACGTCTCGGGGTCGATAATCGGCGGGACCACAACCGTGACGATCTCGGCGACGGGCTTGAGCGTCTTGGTCTTGGTGCGTTTGTTGAACTCATGCTCACCCATGTAGGTGCGCCGGGTCAGGATGCGGTGAACCTGCCCGATGCCCCACCGGCCGCCGTCGCGGGTGAAGATACGACGGCTATTGAGGTAGGAGACGATGTTCTTGACGCCCATCTGGCCGGTGGTGCCGTCGCCCTCCAGCGCGAGGCGATAGATCAGCCGAACCGTGTCGGCATGGAGCGGGTCGATTTCCAGCTTCTTCTTGACCTTGGCACCGCGCGTCTCGGCCGCGATCGTCCGATAACCGATCGGCGGCAACGAGCCGTTCCAGAACCCTTGCCGGGCATTCTCCTTCAAGGCCCGGATAACGTGCTTGGCGTTTTCCTTGGACTGATATTCATCGAACAGCGCCATGATCTGCCGCATCATGACGTGCATCGGATCGTCGCCCATCTCCTGCGTGATCGAGACGAGCTTCACCCCGTTTTTCGCCAGCTTGCGGACGTAGAACTCAAGCTCGAAGTGATCGCGGAAGAAGCGCGAGAAGCTGTGAACCACGACGACATCGAACGGGGCAGGCTTTGACGTGCCCGCCTCGATCATCCGCTGGAACTCGGGGCGGCGGTCGTTGGTGGCGGACGCGCCCGGCTCCACGAAGGTTTCGACCAGCGAAAGCCCGCGCGACTCGCAATAGGCTTCGCCCTGTCGCCGCTGATCGGGGATCGAGACATCATGCTCGGCCTGTCGCGCGGTCGAGACGCGCAGATAGAGGGCGGCGCGAAGCGGGACCGTCATGGCGGACTCCTCAGTATCGAGTCATTGGTCGGGGCCAAGCATCTCATCGAACAGGTCGCGGAACCAGCGCTCAAATATGGCGACTTCCGCCTCGGTAATGGGCACGGGGTCGGGCCAGTTATCGCTGACCGTCCATGCGGAGAGGTCAAGCTTGGGCGGCCTGCCCAAGCGGCAGGGAAAGCCGAGCAGCGCCGAAAGCTGCTCGGATGCGGTCGGCGCACGTAGGTCGCGGGGCCGTGGCATTGGGCGATTATCCCGCGCGAGTCGTCCATCGCGAATAGCCCTTTCCTTCGCCAGCCTTTCCGTCGCAGCCGGGCGATGAAAAAGAAGAAATGGACAAGGCTAGCGTTGAATCGGCTAGGTGCGAGGCTGGCGGCTACCATCTCAACCACCCCATCAGGCGTGGTTTTGCGGCTGGCCCGATCTGTCGTAGCCAATCCTCGAAGCTGAGCGTGCCCTTGCGATACAGGTATGCTTTGTAGGTCGAGAACAGCCGGCGCTCGGCCATCAGGATATCTGTCGTGGGCTTAAATATGAGGCTATCTTCGGTTGAGCGATTATCGAGTACCGTCTGGGCGATGCGGGTGACCGAATAGGTCATCATTTCCTTGATTTCCTCTGTCTGCAGCCCAAGCGATGCAGCGATTTCTCGGTACGGCCTCCCGCTGTCTCGGATTGTTAAAAAGACGGCTCTCGCAAGCGTCGGCAGGGCTTCGAGCGCGACGTTGTAGGCGGCAAGTTTGGTCTCGTAGTCCTCATCCATGACGCTGCTCCCTTATGATCCGGGCTCGCCGTTGGGGGTGGCCGGTCACGAGACGCACGCGATCCAGCAGCGCGAGTAGGAGAGTCTCGATTTCCTTGGGGGCGAAGCCTCGGTCGCTTGGGGACGGACCGAACAGGTGGGGCTCGTTCCATTTGTTGTAGGGCGACAAGACATCGGCCAGCCGCGCCATCTCCGGGCATTCGTGACCCAGCCCGGTTGCATTGGCGTAAGCGAGCGATTTGGCGACGCGCAGGCCGATATGGCGTGCGCACCACGCGTCGGGGAAACCCACATCGAGCAGATGCGATGAGAGGCCGAGCTGGGCGGTGATGCCCGCGCGATAGAGGAAGTCGCGGTGATCCATTCCCGAGTGGGGCGAGCCGGTGGGAAAGAATTCCTCCGCGCGGCGATAGCGCGCCCGGCTCAGGTCGCGGCCACTGGGAGTCCGCGTCAATGTGATGGGATCGTCGTCATAGGCGCGCTGAACGCGCGTCAGCGCGGTGCGCCAGGTCGGCGCGGTCGCGCCGGCTGTGACCGCGGTGAGTGCGCCGAGCAGCGCCCGGCGCGATGTGGTGGGGGCAAGGGACGCCATATGCACCTCCGTTCCGCATCCTTGCGGTTTGACGGAAGTGACGGGTGGATGCGGTATGCTCCCGAACTCCCGCGCACTGGGCGCGAGAGCCGCCGGGGCTGGTAACATGCTTGTCACATGCGCCGCCGCCTTTAACCCGAAGGTCTGGACATACGCGATGGCACCCCGGAAACCGAAGGCTTCCGAGCGAGCTGACAAGCGGGATTACCAGTCCCGGCGCCGCCCTTTGCGCAGCGCAATCCTAATGTAGCAGACCGGATTCCCAGCGCCAAGCTGTCGCAAGATCTGGTCCCAACCGTCTGGCGGCACGGTGATGCACCCATTCCGGTTCTTTCTCCGACGGTATTCGTGTCTGCCGTTGAAATCGGGAGAATTCCGTGGGTGCCAGACGCATTTTGTGCTGAAATCCGCGAAATTTTTGAGGAAACGCCAGACGGCTTTGCCTCGCGCCAGACGAAATTATATCAATCTTACAATCACATAAGGGGCGCTGACTGGCGCCCCTTTTATCTCGCCATGGTAATTGACTGCCTCACTAGAGACCGGAATTTTGCCCCGCTCGTCATCGCTATCTGACATTAACTGCGAGTACTGCTTCGGCGCTCAGCGGCCTCGGCGGGATGTGAGAGCTGGATAATTGGGGGCGGCAGCGTATCGTGAGCGCGCGAACGCTAAGGGTGCCCGGAAGCCCTCGGCCGAGCGGTGTCGATCCTCGAGGGGCCGCCGTAGCGCCGTGATATTTGCCAATTCGACTAAGAAGATAAAGCTTCTCTCGATGAACGGCTCACCGCGAACTTTTTGTCGCGCTCTGCCTTCCGTTTGCTGGTCACCGGGAAATCGAAGGGCTCGCGGGCGATGCTGCTGAGTTCAGAAACTCCTAGCATTCGCTGGTGGCTGGTCGCGGGGGTCTCTGCGCGGATCGCGGCATATTCACCGAGATAGCGGCGGATGCTTTCGCTAATTTTGATGTCGAGGTTTGAGAAAACCTGCGTATCGTTGCAGAACCAGTAGTGCTTTCCCCAGCCGTCGACCATTCCGTCGACCCTCTTCAACGTGTTTGAAAGAGAGCATGCTCGATCGAAAGGTTGGCCGTGCTGAATACCGCGCATCGCTTTAAGGCTTTCCTCAAAAGCCGATTGTATCGAACGCAGTATCTTGCTTTGAGCCTTCGTGCCGGGTCGAACCGCTCCCGGAGAAATATTTATACCGAGGAAATCAAACCCAGCATCAATTGATATTCCGCCCTTCGAGCTTTTTTCTGGAGAGAGCTCCATTCCGAGCTCTTTGAGCAAACCTTCGGCTTTTCGTAGGCGCGAAGTTGCGGCAGCCTTTGACGGCGCAAGAATGATAAAATCATCGATATACCGGATACACCGACAGTCACCTTCGTTCATCACTTGGTCAAAGTCGGCAAGAATGATGTTTCCGAGGAGTGGCGAAAGGGAGTTGCCCTGAGCAACGCCGATATCTTCGATAGGGAAATCAACCGCCTTGTCCCTGAGCTGTGCCATATTGGACAACTCAACGTCGATGGCCTGCCGAAACAATGCAATGAGCTCGTCATCGTCGACTACAGTCGCGATAATCTTCGTTACGGCTTCCTTCGAGATTCGCGTAAAGAATGATCTGATATCTGCACTAGCGACAAATTTTGCGCCGACGCCTATCTCGGCGAGGACCGCCTTGATCGCTGCCGGTACCGCCGAAACCGATTCGGCGCGACCGAGACCGTCTTTCTTAGATCCGCGTTCACCCCTGATGCCGCCGAAACTGTAAGATGTCCGAATAAATGGCTTCAGTGCAGGGACTTCAAGCAATACGTTGAGAATCGCTCTCTGAACGATACGACTCTCGACCGACGCGAGCACGACCGGCCTGAACTTCCCAGTCTTTTTTCCTTGGTCGTCGAGCTTGGGGATGGGGATGCCCTTAGCGAGATCGAACTTGAAGGAATTGTGTCCGAGACGAGATTTGATCGATCGCAAGTTGGTCGGCGCGTCTTCGGCGAAGACTTCCAACTCGAGTCGAACTTCCTCGGATTTCGACGCGCGTCCGTTTCGCCGGATCACGCTCCATGCGCGCTCCAAGTTTTTTAAGTTTCGGACTGCTTTGATAAGGTCAGATGCCACGCGTCTTTGGGGTCCTGTCGATTAACCTCACCCGCCTGACGGAGCGCTGAACTCAGCAGCGGAACCTTTCGGCCCTTGCCGCTCAATCGGGGTGACGACTTGCGCCGTCGCCTCGCCGTAGCAGGTTCGCTCGCTCTCGACGGTTATCCCGCCAGCCGCGCTTCCTGCCAGAGCCAGTCCGACCAGAATTGCCGCGAAGCGCCGCTGGTCGGCCCGTGCCGGGTTGGCACGTTTTTGCATGGTTCGCGCATCACGGTCTCCTCCCTGAAAGTCTAACGTTTTTAAGGCGTTAGGCAAGAGGCGAATTGCCGCGCGGCCCTCCCACCTCCCGGTGTAACTAAAGCGAGTAGCCGTTCGACAGGTACCCCTAACGATAAAGGTTCCGGCTCTCATAGTAACATCAGGCAAGCGGGCGCTGAACTCAGCAGCGGAACCTTTCGGCCCTTGCCGCTCAATCGGGGTGACGACTTGCGCCGTCGCCTCGCCGTAGCAGGTTCGCTCGCTCTCGACGGTTATCCCGCCAGCCGCGCTTCCTGCCAGAGACCAACGCGAACAGGATAGGAACAAATTCGTCGCGGCGTCAACCGATATTGGCGTTCGAAATCGAGACAAGCCGTTAGGCCGCTACGCGTGCTGATCTCGCGCTGTGGCGGATCGAGGTCCGCTAGCGCCCCCCATTCTACGCCGTTGCGACTGATACTTGCGCAGTCTGAAAGGCGCTGCTTACAACTGGCCCGAGGAACGAGGCAGGGTAGCGCAGCGCATGGCTAGATTGCAGATGCAGGTCGAAACGGCGCACCCGATCCTTTTCTTAGCCGATGCCGCGCCTGTCGTTTCGATCCCGCCAGACACTGGCGCGTCATTCGTCACCGCAACTCATGACTGTCTGGCTTTCTGGGTCTTGGCCTCCGTAGATGGCGCTTCGCTTGTCACGGTTTCGGACGAAGCCTGCGAAGCTGGTGGAGCACCATTATTCGACGGGACCATTGATGCCCCGAGCGGTATCGTCACCTTGATGGACAGCAGCACGTTCCGCTACCTTAATGTACCCGTTTTCAGCGGACGGCTCAGCGTTCGCGTTTGGGCGGAGGACGATCAAAACCCAGAGTGGGTTTGGCTTCAGCTCGGTACGATCCGGCAGATTTAATCGCGGCCATTGAACGGCGGCTAACTGTTTCCTGTCATCGAATGCGGATCGAGAACTAACCATCCAGCCCAAGCCAGTTAGAACCGATTTGAGGGAATCCTTAGCCGCCGGGCAGAAGTCGCCGCAATTCCCGCCGCTGGTGACGCAAAAAGCGCAGCCTAAAACATGGGATAATCGCGGCGCGATTCGCCCTCCGTTGAAGTTCCGGCGTACAAGCTGGCGAGGTGGTTGCTCCCCGATAAGATGGAGAAACGGGCTCACGATTGACACCGGGCCCAAGCATCGAATGGAGAGCAAC